>UGSS01000002.1:1947504-2596673 GCA_900454475.1 [Pasteurella] mairii | reverse complement strand
TTGTTATTTTATCGTTTATAAAATCAAAAAATTAGCAGAGCCCGCAAAAAGTGCGGTGTGAACTCGGGTAATTCTACAATAAAGTTGATCAAAGATCTTTAGAAAAGGATCAAAAAAAGCGAAAAAGCTTGCTTGAGATTTTTTGTAAAAACCGTATAATTCCCAGCGCTTTTATACGGTTTAGGCGAAAAAGAAGATTTATTTCCTCAATTTTGCGTATTCTGATTTGACGAACGCTGAATTTCAGATTACAATTCCGTTCCTTATTTGAGTAACCCTTGTTCCAATATTCGTGTTTTTGATCCTCCTTGAATCAAAAACAATGATGTGACAATTTTGATTTAGGTAGATTATAGTTATGAAACGTACATTTCAACCTTCTGTATTAAAACGCAGTCGTACTCACGGTTTCCGTGCGCGTATGGCAACTAAAAACGGCCGCCAAGTTTTAGCTCGTCGTCGCGCTAAAGGTCGTAAAAGTTTATCTGCATAATCAACCTTTATCGGTGTGATTACGCTAAACTTTTCTCGGGAGTTACGTCTGTTAACTCCCTCTCAATTCAAATACGTTTTTCAAGATCCGCTTCGAGCGAGTAGTCCAGAAATCACCATTCTTGCCCGCCAAAATGACCTTGAGCATCCCCGCTTAGGCTTAACTGTGGCAAAAAAACATTTAAAGCGCGCCCACGATCGCAACCGCATTAAACGCGTTTGTCGCGAAAGTTTTCGCACATTACAACATCAGCTGCCTGCTTACGATTTTATTATCGTAGCAAAAGCTGGTATTGGTAAGTTAGATAACCGCACATTATTTGCAACCTTGGATAAGTTATGGAAAAGACACCTTCGATTGGCGCAAAAATCTTAGTTGGGCTAGTTCGGTTTTACCAAGTCGTGATCAGCCCGCTCATTGGACCTCGTTGTCGGTTTACGCCAACTTGTTCTTGCTATGCACTGGAAGCATTAAAAATGCATGGTGCTGCAAAAGGTAGTTGGCTTACAGTCAAACGTATATTAAAATGTCATCCTTTGAACGCTGGCGGATACGATCCTGTGCCGCCGAATATTAATAACAAAAAAGAGAAAAAATAATGGATTCAAGACGTAGCCTGTTAGTGCTAGCACTACTCTTTATTTCTTTTCTTGTTTATCAGCAATGGCAAGTGGATTACAACACGCCTCAGCCAGTTGCCACTGAACAAGCGCAAACCACAACGCCTGCGAACACTTCTGATGTTCCGGCTAGTTCTTCTTCAACTGCTGCAATTACTACCAATACACAAGTCAAAGGACGCGTAATTACCCTTGAAAATGATGTATTTCGCTTAAAAGTCGATACGTTAGGCGGTGATGTGATTAGTTCTGAGTTGTTAAAATATGATGCGGAATTAAAATCCAATACGCCTTTTGCGTTGTTAAAAAATACACCTGAACATGTTTATATCGCCCAAAGCGGTTTAATCGGAAAAGACGGTATTGATAGTACTGCTGGTCGCGCTGATTATCAAGTAAACGGTGATAACTTCAAATTGGCAGAAGGGCAAGATGAGCTTAGCGTTCCTTTCGTCTTTGAGAAAAACGGGGTGACTTACCGTAAAATCTTCGTGTTAAAACGCGGTAAATATGATGTTGACGTTAACTTTGAAATTCAAAACCAAAGTGCGAATGCTATTGAAGTTGAACCTTACGGTCAATTAAGACATACTCTCGTGGAAAGTTCCGGCAGCATGGCAATGCCAACTTATACTGGTGGCGCCTATTCTTCTTCTGAAACCAACTATAAAAAATACAGTTTTGAAGATATGGAGAATGCTAATTTATCCGTTAATACTAAAGCTGGTTGGGTTGCGATTTTGCAACATTATTTCGTCTCCGCTTGGATTCCAAATCAAGATGCAGATAATCAACTTTATACCTTAACTGATAAAGCAAACAATATCGGTTCTATTGGTTATCGTGGACCGGTGACTGTCGTTCCGGCAGGCGCCACACAAACCATCACCAGCAAATTATGGACAGGTCCTAAATTACAAGATCAAATGGGTGAAGTGGCTAACCACTTAGATTTAACCGTAGATTACGGCTGGGCATGGTTCATTGCTAAACCGTTATTCAAATTATTGACCCTTATTCAATCTTTAGTACAAAACTGGGGCTTGGCGATTATTGGGGTAACCTTAGTGGTGAAAGCGATTTTATATCCGTTAACCAAAGCGCAATACACCTCAATGGCAAAAATGCGGATGTTGCAACCGAAAATGCAAGAAATGCGTGAACGTTTCGGTGATGATCGCCAACGCATGAGCCAAGAAATGATGAAATTATATAAAGAAGAAAAAGTAAACCCGTTAGGCGGCTGTTTGCCAATTCTACTCCAAATGCCGATTTTTATCGCCTTATACTGGACATTTATGGAAGCGGTTGAATTACGTCATGCTCCATTCTTCGGTTGGATTCAAGACTTATCAGCACAAGATCCATACTATATCCTGCCGATTTTGATGGGCGGTTCCATGTTCTTGTTGCAAAAGATGTCGCCAACTCCGGTGGCAGATCCAATGCAACAAAAAGTGATGAACTTTATGCCATTAATTTTCATGGTATTCTTCCTCTGGTTCCCAGCCGGCTTAGTGTTATATTGGTTGGTGTCCAACTTGATCACGATTGTTCAACAACAATTGATCTATCGCGGATTGGAGAAAAAAGGCTTACATTCTCGCAAGAAATAATCTCTGATTTTAGAAGGCATCAATTTGATGCCTTCTTTATCTAGCGAATTATGGTATTTTTGACCGCACTTTTCTATTTTTATGTCAGCGCTATGCCAGCGCAATTGCCTGCGTGAAAAACCCCTTGAAAATCTGCCATCAACTCTTGAAAGCCGCAATTTCATCCCCACTTAGTCTCTATGTGTCAATAAAACATAGGAAAAAAAGATGACAACGATCGTAAGTGTTCGCCGCGACGGAAAAGTAGTTGTGGGCGGTGATGGACAAGTGTCCCTCGGCAATACTGTAATGAAAGGCAACGCACGTAAAGTCCGTCGCTTATACAATAACAAAGTATTAGCAGGTTTTGCCGGTGGTACTGCCGACGCATTCACCCTATTTGAATTATTTGAACGCAAACTTGAATTACACCAAGGGCATTTGCTTAAAAGTGCGGTCGAATTAGCGAAAGATTGGAGAACAGATCGCGCCTTACGCAAATTAGAAGCTATGCTTATCGTCGCGGATGAAAAAGAAAGCTTAATTATTACGGGTATCGGTGATGTGGTTCAACCGGAAGCCGATCAAATTCTTGCGATTGGTTCCGGTGGCAATTATGCTCTGTCTGCTGCCCGTGCATTAGTACAAAATACCGAGCTTTCCGCCCGTGAAATCGTCGAAAAATCCTTACAAATTGCTGGCGATATTTGTGTTTATACCAATACCAATTTTACGATCGAAGAATTACCCTAAATTTGATGCTACAGCAAAGGCCATAGCACCCACTACAATGTAAAAGGAATATATTATGTCTGAAATGACCCCAAGAGAAATTGTTTCCGAACTTGATTTACACATTATCGGTCAAGCGGATGCCAAACGTGCAGTAGCGATCGCCTTGCGTAACCGTTGGCGCAGAATGCAATTACAAGAACCGCTTCGCCATGAAGTAACCCCGAAAAATATTCTCATGATTGGACCGACTGGCGTGGGGAAAACCGAAATTGCCCGTCGTCTGGCAAAACTTGCTAATGCTCCTTTTATTAAAGTAGAGGCTACAAAATTTACCGAAGTCGGCTACGTCGGTAAAGAAGTGGATTCTATTATTCGTGATTTGACCGATAGCGCCATGAAATTAGTGCGCCAACAAGAAATTGAAAAGAACCGTTTTCGTGCTGAAGAAGCGGCAGAAGATCGTATTTTAGACGTATTATTGCCACCAAGTAAAAATCAATGGGGTGAAGTTGAAGGGCATAATCTAAGCAGCAATACGCGCCAAGTTTTCCGTAAAAAATTACGTGAAGGACAATTAGACGAAAAAGAAATCGAAATTGATATTACTGCTGTACCAATGGGGGTAGAAATCATGACACCTCCGGGTATGGAGGATATGGCCAATCAATTACAATCCTTATTCCAAGGCTTATCTAACTCACAAACGACTAAGCGCAAAATGAAAATTAAGGATGCACTAAAAACCTTAATTGAAGATGAAGCCGCAAAATTAATTAATCCAGAGGAATTAAAACAAAAAGTTATTGATTCCGTCGAGCAAAATGGGATTGTTTTTATTGATGAAATTGACAAGATTTGTAAAAAAGGCGAATACAGCGGTGCGGATGTATCACGCGAAGGTGTGCAACGTGATTTACTCCCGCTAGTCGAAGGTTCCACTGTCAATACCAAACACGGAATGGTCAAAACCGATCATATTCTGTTTATTGCTTCCGGTGCCTTCCAAGTTGCTCGTCCGTCGGATCTTATTCCAGAATTGCAAGGTCGTTTACCCATTCGCGTGGAATTATCTGCGTTAACTGCACATGATTTTGAGCGTATCCTCACCGAGCCGAATGCTTCATTAACAGAACAATACAAGGCATTAATGGCAACCGAAGGTGTAAACATTACCTTTACTCAAGAAGCAATCAAAAAAATTGCCGAAGCGGCTTTCCGTGTTAATGAAAAAACAGAGAATATCGGTGCCAGACGTTTACATACAGTAATGGAGCGTTTGATGGATAAAATTTCATTTAACGCCAGCGATATGAGTGGACAAACGGTTAACATTGATGAAGCCTTTGTTGTGGATGCATTAGGCGATGTAGTGGAAAACGAAGATTTAAGTCGTTTTATCTTATAAAGATGCCCTAATTGAAGCATTATTGGTTTAAATAAAAGAGCGGTCAAAAATATTTTATTTTCAGACCGCTCTTTGTTGCTAGAGCAACTTTTGAAAAGAATTTAATCTAATCCGCTTTGACCGCGTATTTTCCGGAACCCCATAACATAATCGCTAAGTAAGCAAATAAGAAATCTGCGGGAGATTCAATTGCCCAACCACCAAATTTATTTAAACTGAAAATTTCGTGAGCGTGAGCTAAACCAATAATCATCACACAAGTCATCAATGCAACAAAGGCAGAGATACGAGTAAATAAACCGATAATGATGAGAATTGGCGCCAGAATTTGACCTAAATAGACCCCATAAGCAAAAAAACCAGGAAAGCTTGCTTTTTCCATTAGAGAAACAATAAATCCAAAACTTCTCTCATTTGTCGCATTGGCAATACCGTATAACAAGAACATACCACCAAAAAACACTCGAAGAACAAGTTTGGCAAGATCGGGATGATCTACAAATTGATTGAATTTTTGAAGGAGAGCATTCATTTTTATTCATTTCCTTATCATTAGATACAATGAGTCTTAATTATATTAAGCAGTTGTTACAGATAAAGATATTTTTAGTGAAAAGATATTTTTTGATAAGTTAACAATGATACCTTTATTTATTTTTTATTAATTATTGTAACATCGTTTCTTCTTAAACATAGTTTTAAGTTTTTGCAGCAAAAATACTTAAATAAAATGTGTATTTTTAATTCATTTTTTAAATAATTTAAAAAATAATTTTTAAACAAAATATAAACATTTAGTAAAAGCGCACAAAATATTACCCATAAACCCAAAAGACCTGTATAATGCTGTGGCTTGTTTTTTCCTGTTGGCGTGCGGCTATCAAAAATAATTTTATAACGACCGACTTATAATTCCTAAAAGTGGTAAGTTAGGAGATTATTTTCGCTAGTCGCAATTAGGAAAATGCACAAGTTAAGGCGATAATCTCGCCGATAGTTTTATTTGATAAAAAGGAAAAACATTGTGAATCCAATTGTTAAACAGTTTAAATACGGTCAACATACCGTAACATTAGAAACCGGTGCAATTGCACGTCAAGCCACCGCCGCGGTAATGGCGAGCATGGACGATACGACAGTATTTGTCAGCGTTGTGGCAAAAAAAGAGGTGAAAGAAGGGCAAGACTTCTTTCCATTAACCGTTAATTATCAAGAACGTACTTACGCAGCAGGTCGTATTCCAGGTGGATTTTTTAAACGTGAAGGACGCCCATCTGAAGGCGAAACTTTAATCGCACGTTTAATCGACCGCCCAATTCGTCCGTTATTCCCAGAAGGTTTCTTTAACGAGATTCAAGTGGTTGCTACTGTGGTGTCCGTTAACCCTCAAATCAGCCCAGATTTAGTTGCAATGATCGGGGCTTCCGCTGCACTTTCCCTTTCCGGCGTTCCATTCAACGGTCCAATCGGAGCAGCACGTGTCGGTTTTATCAACGATCAATTCGTGTTAAACCCAACCATTAACGAACAAAAACAAAGTCGTTTGGATTTAGTGGTTGCGGGTACCGATAAAGCAGTATTAATGGTCGAATCCGAAGCGGATATTTTAACTGAAGAACAAATGTTAGCCGCTGTGGTCTTCGGTCATCAGCAACAACAAGTGGTTGTAGAAGCAATCAAAGAATTTGCCGCCGAAGCCGGAAAACCGCGTTGGGATTGGGTTGCTCCACAACCAAATACTGCGTTAATCGATAAAGTAAAAGCCATTGCTGAAGCACGTTTGGGTGATGCTTACCGTATTACAGAAAAACAAGCGCGCTATGAGCAAATTGATAGCATCAAAGCGGATGTGATTGCACAAATCACCGCAGAAGCAGCGGAAGGCGAAGAAATCAGCGAAGGAAAAATTGTTGATATTTTCACCGCACTTGAAAGTCAAATCGTGCGCGGTCGTATTTTAAATGGTGAACCGCGTATTGATGGTCGTACAGTAGATACTGTTCGTGCATTAGATATTTGTACCGGCGTGTTACCGCGTACTCATGGTTCTGCCATTTTCACTCGCGGTGAAACACAAGCTTTGGCAGTCGCTACGTTAGGGACTGAACGTGATGCGCAAATTATTGATGAATTGACTGGCGAAAAAACCGATCATTTCTTATTCCACTATAACTTCCCTCCATATTCTGTCGGGGAAACGGGAATGATTGGTTCGCCAAAACGTCGTGAAATCGGTCACGGTCGTCTAGCAAAACGCGGTGTGGCAGCAGTAATGCCAACACTTACCGAATTCCCGTATGTGGTTCGTGTCGTGTCTGAAATCACAGAATCTAACGGTTCTTCTTCCATGGCATCCGTATGTGGCGCTTCCCTTGCGTTAATGGATGCGGGTGTACCGATTAAAGCCGCTGTTGCAGGTATTGCGATGGGCTTGGTGAAAGAAGAAGACAAATTCGTGGTACTTTCTGATATTTTAGGTGACGAAGACCACCTTGGCGATATGGACTTCAAAGTCGCCGGTACACGCGAAGGGGTCACTGCGTTACAAATGGATATTAAAATCGAAGGCATTACTGCCGAAATTATGCAAATTGCGTTAAATCAAGCGAAAAGCGCACGTATGCATATTTTAGGCGTAATGGAGCAAGCGATTTCTGCGCCACGTGAAAGTATTTCTGAATTTGCACCGCGTATCCATACCATGAAAATTGATCCGAAGAAAATCAAAGATGTGATCGGTAAAGGTGGCGCGGTAATTCGCGCATTAACCGAAGAAACCGGGACTTCTATTGATATTGATGATGACGGTACGGTTAAAATTGCGGCAGTTGACAACAGTGCGGTTAAAGAAGTCATGGCACGTATCGAAGACATTACTGCTGAAGTTGAAGCTGGCGCGACTTATAAGGGTAAAGTGTCTCGTTTAGCAGATTTCGGCGCCTTCGTAACGTTAGTCGGCAACAAAGAAGGCTTAGTGCATATTTCTCAAATTGCAGAAGAACGTGTTGAGAAAGTAAGCGATTACTTAAGTGTCGGTCAAGAAGTGACAGTAAAAGTTGTCGAAATTGATCGTCAAGGACGTATTCGTTTAACCATGAAAGATCTTGTTGCTAAAACAATGGAAGCACAACCACCTGTCGCCTCTAACGTGGAACAAGAAGAAATTTAAAGTTTAACTGAATGATGCCGGGCACTTAGTTCGGTATCATTCGGTGATAATTTCATATCATAGTACGATAGTGTTGTCGTAATACTATGAAAAACAAAGCAATATCTGTGCTATAAGGCTTATCCGTGATGTTACAACTTCCCCAGTTGTTAAAATTCATTCAATTCTTGCCGAGTTTTTGGATTGTTCTATTTTTGAGCGGTTGTATTAGTACTAGCTCAAGCTTAGGAACCAGAAATAAGCTTGTATTGGCAGAACAAAATCCAAATATTCACTTTGAACAAGAAGTCATGATTGTTCGTATAAGCCAAGTATTGCTCGTGGGGCAGATGAGTAATAATGAGCGGGCGGCACTGCATTTCGAACGCGGTGTTTTATATGACAGCCTCGGTTTATGGGGATTAGCTCGCTATGATTTTACTCAAGCACTCGCACTCCAACCTAAAATGGCGGCAGTGTATAATTATCTTGGACTTTATCTGCTATTAGATGAGGACTATGATAGTGCATTGGATGCATTCAATGCGGTGTTGGAATTGGATCCCAACTATGAATATACTTACCTCAACCGAGGTTTGGATTTCTATTATGTGGGACGTTATAATCTAGCGGAAGAGGATTTTCTGAAGTTTTATCAAGCAGATAAATCTGATCCTTATCGTGTCTTATGGCTATATTTAAATGAGCTGAGATTGAAACCAAATGAAGCGCAACAAAATCTAGCAACACGTGCAACAGAACTTTCCGCAGACTACTGGGGCACAAATATTGTCCAATATTATTTAGGTAAATTAACAGTCGAAGAATTACAAAAGAAAGCACAGCGTTTTGTTGATTCGACATCACCGCAACACGCGGAGATTTTGACTGAAACTTACTTCTATCTGGCAAAACAAAAACTCAATATGGGTCAAGTTGACGAGGCGGAAACGCTATTTAAACTTGCCATAGCAAATCAGGTGTATAACTTTGTTGAGTATCGTTTTGCATTGCTTGAATTGAATCAATTGAAACGCAATCAAGCAGAATAAGACATTTAATCTTTCCGGTTTTTTGTCTCAGGTGTTGTGAAACGAATTAGGGATTATCCTTGTAAGCAACAATTTATAATTATCTGAAAGGAGCCTTATTGAACTTTCCTTTTTTACATTCGAGTATTTTTTAATGACTGAAATTCAAACTACTTTCCATGATTTAGGCTTGCCTGAATTTATTCTTACTGCTGTTTCCGAAATGGGCTTTGTGACCCCATCACCAATTCAACAGGCTTGTATTCCACATTTATTAAACGGGCGCGACGTACTAGGTATGGCGCAAACCGGTAGCGGAAAAACCGCGGCGTTCTCTCTCCCGTTATTAGCACAAATTGACACTGATAAAAAATATCCGCAAATGTTAGTGATGGCACCAACCCGTGAACTTGCCATTCAAGTAGCTGATGCTTGCGAACAATTTGTAAAACATGCCAAAGGAATGCGTATTGTCACTTTATATGGCGGTCAACGTTACGACATTCAATTGCGCGCATTAAAACAAGGCGCACAAGTCGTGGTTGGTACACCTGGTCGTATTTTAGATCATATCCGTCGCGGTACCTTGGATTTATCCGAATTACAATCTATCGTATTGGATGAAGCCGATGAAATGTTACGCATGGGCTTTATTGAGGATGTTGAAACCGTGATGGCGGAATTGCCGGAAAATCACCAAACTGCCCTATTCTCGGCGACAATGCCAGAGCCAATTCGTCGCATAACTAAACGCTTTATGCAAGATCCGCAAGAGGTTAAAATTCAATCTAATCAGCAAACTGCACCGGATATTACGCAAAGTTGCTGGTATGTTCATGGTTTTCGTAAAAATGAGGCGCTTTTGCGTTTCCTTGAAGTAGAAGATTTTGATGCGGCAATTATTTTCACCCGCACCAAAACCGGTACCCTAGATATTACTGAATTATTGGAAAAACATGGTTTCCGTGCCGCAGCTTTAAATGGCGATATGACCCAACAATTACGCGAACAAACCCTTGATCGTTTACGTAATGGAAGTTTGGATATTTTAGTTGCTACCGACGTTGCCGCACGCGGTTTGGACGTAGAACGTATCAGCTTGGTATTTAACTATGATATTCCACTTGATGCAGAAAGCTATGTCCATCGTATCGGTCGTACTGGACGTGCCGGACGCGCCGGACGTGCGATTCTTTTCGTGGAACCGAAAGAACGTCGTCTGCTTGGCAATATTGAACGCTTAATGAAAAAACCGATTGAAGAAGTCGAAGTACCGAACCATGAAGCGTTGCAAGCCTGTCGTCGCAAAAAATTTGTGGCAAAAATTACCAAACAGCTAGAACATCATGATCTTGATATCTACCGCGGCTTGTTAGAAGACTTGTTTACCGCCGATCAAGATCAAGAAGACATTGCAGCAGCCATGTTAATGCTATTGCAAGGTAAACAAAAACTGATTTTACCTCCGGATCCAGTTATCGAAAAACGCCGTCGCGGAGAACGCAGCGATCGCCGTGAGCGTCGTGAAAATTCCCGTTCGGCAGAACGTCGTGGCTACGGAAATCCACAACCGATGGATTTATACCGCGTTGAAGTTGGACGTGCAGATGGTGTAGAAGTACGCCATATTGTCGGTGCTATCGCGAATGAAGGCGATATTAATAGTCGCTATATTGGTCACATAAAACTATATGATGACTACTCCACAATCGAACTTCCACAAGGAATGCCGAAAGAATTATTACAAGTCTTTGGCAAAACGCGTATTTTAAACAAACAAATGCGTATGACCTTTGTCGGCGAAGCCCATGGTCATGAACGTGGTTATGATCGTGACAGTGGTAAACGCAAAGGCAGAAGCAACAGCGAAAACCGTTTTGGCAAACCAGAGCGTAAATTTAAAGAAAAAAGGGACCGCACTTTTAGCGAACGTACGCCAAGAGAACGCCGCGAACGCAGAAAATAAACAACATTCATCTACTTTATCGCGAATGATTGAGATTTTCCTACACATGGAATTCTCCTCATCCAACGCTATCCCTCTGCTAATACCTGTTTTGATTTATCCTCGAAACAGGTATTTTTACCCTATTCCTGTTTACAATACATCAAATTACGCTTTATCCTTCACCAAAAGCTAATCGTTAATTCTTTAAACTTTGTTATATTTCTTTCGCCAAGCGACAAGAGCTGATAAAGCGTTACCTACATCATGCTCCCATTTTAACGACCGTCCTATTTATAAACGTAATTGTGTTAGCAGAAGTTGCTACAGACGCTGTTAGCACTCGTGTAATTACTACGTTTTTTATAAAAAATCCCCAATTAGGTTTATTAATGACGCTCAAAAATATTCAATTTTTTATGTAACGGATACGTAAATTTAGTAAAAATATGGTATTGAACATGTTTGATGCGGAAACCTGATTTCTCTAGGTTTACGAGCTTGTACGATAAGATTTTATAACTTTTAATGCACAAATCGATACTGGTAGTTATCTTTTAAGAGCACAATATTGCTTAAATTGTTAACTGACAGGAAACAAAAAACCAAGTTTATCCAACTTGGTTTTCGCTATACAGTTACTCGTTTTGGTATGACGTTCTGATTATTTTACAGAATCTTTTAATGCTTTACCTGCAACAAAGGCTGGCACTTTAGACGCCGCAATTTTAATTTCAGCACCGGTTTGCGGATTGCGTCCGGTACGTTCTTTACGCGAATTTACTTTGAATGTGCCAAAGCCGATTAATTGTACCTGATCGCCCGCTTTCAAACTTTCTGTAATTGCATCTAATGTTGCTTCCAGCGCCGCTTTAGCTTGTTTCTTGTTTAACTCCGCTGCACTTGCAATTGCATCAATTAAATCTGTTTTGTTCATAAATTAGTACCTTCTATAATTTCTATTAGATCTGATATTACATGGGTCGATTGTACCCGATAACCTATAATCACTGTAATTACAGTAATGCCAGCATAATCTAAGTTACCAATAAATCAAAGCAATATATGCGAAAATTGCTAGCAAAATCACATTATTGCTCAATTTCTATCCCGATATTTGAGATTTGCTCCTGTCGCAACTCATTTTTCAGCCCTAAAATCAAGGCAGTATCCCGCTCTTCACAATCTTTTAGTGCGCGATAAATCTGCCATTGAATATCCAATTCCTGCTGAATTTCTTCCGTCTCTTTAAGCGCTTGTTCCGAAAGTTCCTCACCCTTTTGCATTTCCAGCACCGTTGTCACAGTTTGCAAGGACAAACGACTTAATTTCACCGCTTGTTCCAGTGTTGAACCGGCGATAATACCATGCACTAACTCCGCCAGCCCCTCGCAAGCATCAATTGCCGGCAACACGCCGAAAAACTCGTAATCATTCACATCCGGAATGATAGCTTCCAGTTTTTCCAACTGATTTTCAAAATTAATCTTCGCGCCTTTAACCGTCAACTGCTCCCACACCAAATTTAAAATATTATGGTAGGTTTTCACCGCTTGTGGATTTTGCTCCGTTACCTGACAAAACATTACAAAATTCGGATACATCCTTTCGCACAAGCATGCCATAAAGGTCAAATGTTGCCAAGATTGTAAATTCCCCAAGCGTTTATGAATTGGATTTCGCATAAAAAACACCGCTCTTATTTATGATAAAATTGAGAATATTGATGAATAGCGTCCACAAAAACGTGCGGACTGCTTTCCGGTACATCTTGATGGATCCCATGCCCCAAATTAAACACATGTCCACTGCCCTGTCCAAAATCTGCCAAAATTTGTTTGACTTCCTGCTCAATACGCAATGGTGACGCATATAACACGGACGGATCCATATTACCTTGCAACGCCACCTTATGCCCAACGCGCGCTTTCGCCTCGGCTAAATTCACGGTCCAATCCAGCCCAAGCGCATCACAGCCCGTATCCGCCATGGCTTCCAACCACAAGCCACCGCCTTTAGTAAACAACGTCACCGGCACGCGACGACCATCATTTTCCCGAATTAAGCCATCAACAATTTTGTGCATATATTGCAAGGAAAAATCAAGATATTCACGATGCCCCAACACACCGCCCCAAGTGTCAAACACCATCACTGCCTGCGCCCCCGCTTTAATTTGTGCATTTAAATACAAAATAACGGACTCCGTTAATTTATCTAACAATTGGTGCAATAGTCTAGGTTCGGCATATAACATTTTCTTAATTTTCGTAAAAACTTTACTGCTTCCGCCCTCCACCATATAGGTTGCCAAGGTCCAAGGACTGCCGGAAAAACCAATCAGCGGCACCTCACCTTTCAGCTCGCGACGGATGGTTCGCACCGCATTCATCACATACTGCAATTCTTGCTCGGGATCTGGAATGGGTAAATTATCCACCGCACTTTGGCTATCAATCACGCGTTCAAATCGCGGACCTTCACCGGCGCCAAAACTTAGCCCCAATCCCATTGCATCCGGAATGGTTAAAATATCGGAAAATAAAATTGCCGCATCAAGCGCATAGCGGCGCAAGGGTTGTAATGTCACCTCACAAGCCAAATCTGCATTGCGACACAACGACATAAAATCGCCTGCTTGCACGCGCGTTGCTTTATACTCCGGCAAATAACGCCCCGCTTGGCGCATCATCCACACCGGCGTCATGTCCACCGGCTGGCGCAATAATGCCCGTAAATAGCGATCGTTTTTTAACATACTCATTATATTTCCTTAGTCATTACTCAATTATGCTTGGATTTGGCGATCTTCATCAGCACACAACGCCAACGTCGCCTGAATTAATTTTAACGCAATGGTTCCCGGTGGCGGCAACTCTGGCAGCGGTTCATCATAACGAAACCATTTGGCATCATAAATCTCTGCCTCTTGCAGCTGAATTTCGCCGCTATCATAATCTGCCAAAAATCCCACCATCTGCGAATTCGGAAATGCCCAAGGTTGGCTACCGAAATAACGAATATTTTTGACGTGAATGCCGGTTTCTTCAAACACCTCGCGCATCACCGTTTGCTCAAAAGTTTCCCCCACCTCAACAAATCCCGCCAGCGTGGTATAAATGCCACCTTTATGACGCCAATGATTCGCCAATAAAATGTCCTTTCCGCGCCGCACTGCCACAATAATCGACGGGCAAATTACTGGATAAGTGCGATAACCACAGGCAGCATTTTGGCATTGCACCGCCCATTCATCTTCGGCAATACGAGTTTGATGCCCACATTTGCCACAAAAACGGTGGGTATTAAAAAAATGATTTAATTCCACTCCGCGTGCCAGTAAATTAAAGGTTCGCTCCGGCAAAAAAAGCTGCGTACGTAAAGAAACGTACTCTCGCACCGCATCATCCGCCTCTTCTTGCACCAACCACAAAGGCTGCTGTTCTAACTCGCCGATCACCATGCCTAATTTACCTTGCAACGCCAGCTCCTCGGCGCGACCTTGCGGCAAGGTCTCTTGTTGTAAATAAATCGCCGATCCTTGCGTCAACAACCAAAATCCATTGTCATGAGGTTGAATTATTTTCATCATTTTTCTAAAATTAAGCAAAAAATAACCGCACTTTAATCATAAGTGCGGTTATTATAAAGAGAATTTCATGATTTAGCGAATGAAAACATCCGTCATCGCGCCGGCTATAAAAATAAACAGCTGAACAGCGAAATGCTGTCTAACGTTTTGAGGGATAAGATAAGCCAGATCAAATAATACACTGTTTTTGCGCCTTGGGCGTTGGTTAAACTTATTTTATTTGAAGTCGCTCCCAACGCATTAATCCATTTCGCTAATTTCCATTCTTGATAGTTAATGTCGTTTTATTCCGTCGCCTTATCGCCTACCTCCATTCCATCAATAAGGGATGATCAACGGTATTTTTTGTATGAATAGCAAATTATTAACCAAGCATTGAATTGTGTTAAATCTTAGTTTATCCCTCAAGTTTTGCGCAAATGGCTTGCGCGCAAGCATAAGCGGAACTCCAAGCCCATTGGAAATTGTACCCGCCCAACCAACCGGTCACATCCAGCACTTCGCCGATAAAATACAATCCGCTAACTCGTTGCGCCTCCATGGTTTTAGAGGAAATTTCTTGCGTATCCACGCCCCCCATGGTCACCTCGGCGGTACGATATCCCTCGGTTCCGTTCGGCGTGATTTGCCAATGATGAATTTGCAGATCCAATGCCGCCAATTGAGCGTTGGAAAGTTGCGCTAAGGCATCATCTTGTAGCAGCCCCTGTTCCATCCAAAGCTCCAATAAACGACTTGGCAAAATGCGCGACAATGCGGTTTTTAGACGTAATTTCGGCGAGGTTGTGCGCAAGTTTTGCATAAATTCCAGCATATTCATATTCGGCAGACAATCTATTTCCAATGCTTCATTCGGCTGCCAATAATTAGAAATTTGCAAGATTGCCGGTCCGGAAATACCGCGATGAGTGAACAATAAATTATTGCTAAAAATTTGACCACACTTCGCTTTCACGCTAACTGGCAAAGCGACGCCGGAAAGTGCGGTATAAAATTTGTCTTTTTCGCGCCACGTAAAAGGCACTAACGACGCGCGCGGTGCAATCACATTTTACCCGAATTGCTGCGCCACTTGATAACCAAAAGGCGTTGCCCCCAAACCCGCCATGGACAAGCCACCACTGGCGATCACTAAACTGTGGCAATGCCATTGCACGCCATTCGCTTTTAGCGCAAAGCGCGCCGAGGCATGATCAGCAACCAATTCCACTCGTTCAATTTGCTGACGCAATTGGATATTCACCTGATATTGCGCGCAACTGTCCGCTAACATGGCGACAATCTCTTCCGCACCTTTGTCACAAAATAATTGCCCCAGTTCTTTTTCATGGTAAGCAATGCCGCGTTCTGCCACGCGGGCGATAAAATCCCATTGATTAAAACGTGCCAATGCGGATTTCACAAAATGGGGATTTTGCGACAAATAATGCTGGGGACCGACGTCTAAATTGGTGAAGTTACAAAAACCGCCGCCGGACATCAAAATTTTGCGCCCCACTTTTTTGCCATTATCCAAAATCGTCACTTGCATACCGGCTTTTGCTATTTCACCGGCACAAAACAAGCCCGCCGCGCCGGCGCCAATGATGATCACTTGCGAAAAATTGGTCATGATATAGATTTCCTTGCCATGAAATTAAGGGGAAATGGGCGATTGTAACATTTCTATACTTTTCATGCGCTGAATAATCATGCGACGATCCACTTGCGATTTTCCGCTGTCCAAGATGTTTTGCCACAGGCTCAAAGCTCGCGCATAATCTTGTTGCTTATACGCTTCTGCTGCCAATAAAGACAAAGCGGAGATTTCCTGCGGATCTTGCTGCAAAATAATATCTAGCAATTGGCTGACTTTCGGCGTGATACGCTCGCCGGCTTGATAATACAACGCGCTTGCCGCCAAACCTAAAATATTGGCTTTCGATCCTTCCAATTTTTCCGCATTGGAAAAACTTATCAACGCGCTGTCCCATTCATTCGCTTGCATATACACCTGCCCCAAGAGCAACCACAACTTGGCATCATTCGGATCTTGGCGCAATTGTTGTTGAATTTTTTCAATATATTCCTGATTATCGCCGCTTAAATTTGCCATCATCGCTTTTTGTTTTTGCTCCAAATACTCCTGTTCGCCTTGCACTACGTCGCTATACCGCGGCAGCGCCACATACCAGATGAGCGGAATGCCAATCAGCACGCTTGCCAAAGCAATTTTCACGCCAAAACTGACCGCACTTTGATCTTGGGCAAAGGAAAAGTGCGGTTGATTTTCCAAGTATTTTTCATCTTGCAACAAACGTTGGCTTAATTCTGTCGCCAGTTCGTGGCTCGGTTGCTGCGCCATTTGCTGCTGATAAAGCGCGATATTTTGTTGTTGGCGATAATTATGTTGTGGCTTAATCGATCTTGCCACTGGCAACCATAACAAAAGCAAAATTAAAACAATAAAAATGACCACGCCAGCCAATAATACATTCATTTTTTCTCTTCCTTTGTCGCCAGTAGGCTTGCCAATTGTTGCTGTTGTTGCGTACTTAAGGGCGCAACGCGATGACGACTACGCCCTTGGCTGTATTGCCAAATGCCGATAGCGGCGGCAGCAAATAATAAGATCGGTAACAACCACAAGGTAGCGGTGGACCAATCAAAAGGCGGATTGTAGCGGACAAAATTGCCAAAACGATCGGTCATGTGGCGCACGATCTCGTCGTTACTTTTTCCGTCGTTGACCATGTTATACACTTTAAGGCGCAAATCGTAGGCAATCGGCGAATTGGATTCCACCAAATTTTGATTTTGACATTGCGGGCAGCGCAAGGATTTCGCCAATTCCACCGCGCGTAGGCGATCGGCGTCATTGTGAAATTGAAAGGTATCTACCATCTCTGCTTGCGCGCTCAAGGCGAAAAAAATCAAGCTAAAAATAATCTTTTTCATGGAGTTAATTCTTTGATTTTAGGAAGAAATTCTTGTTGCCATACGGTTTCATTCAGCTCGCCGACATAACGATATTGAATGACACCATGTTGATCCACTAAGTAGGTTTCCGGCGCACCGTCCACGCCTAATTTCAGGGCGAATTCGCCTTTTCCGTCATTGATCACCAAACTAAAGGGATTGCCGGTTTTGTGCAACATTTCCAGCGCATTTTGCACTTTATCACGATAATTCAGCCCAACAATGCTGACATTTTGCGCGGCTAATTGCATCAAAAATGGATGTTCCCGCTTGCAATATTCGCACCAACTGCCCCACACGTTGATCAAAAATGGGGTTTTCGGCAAATCTTTGTTGCTCAACGTACGCGCAGAATCCAATAAATCTGCTTGGTAAAATTCCGGTACCGGTTTGCCAATCAGCGCCGAGGCGATTTGTTTTGGATCTTGGCGCAAACCGAATAATAACGCGATACAAACTAAAATTATCCCGGCTAAGGGTAAAAAAACTAAGCGTGATCTTTTCATGTGTTTTTCCGTTGTTTTAAGCCAAATGCCGCCAAAAGCGCGCCCAATGCCATCATAATACCGCCCAACCAAAGCCAGCGCACGAAAGGTTTGTAATGCAATCTAAACGCAAATTCGCCGCTGCTTAATTTGTCGCCCATCACAATATAAATATCGCCCAGCCAGCCCCAATGGATGCCTACTTCCGACATATTCATGGTACGCACGTCATAATAGCGGCGTTCGGGATAAAGTGCGGTCACTTTTTGCTGATTTTTATAAATCTCAAAATGGGCTTTTTCGGCAGTATAATTGGCGCCAATTTCATGTTTAAAACCTAAATAGCGAAATTCATATCCGTTTAAGGTTTGGCTTTGATTTGGCGCTAAACGCACGCCGATTTCGCTGCCATAATAACTCGACATCACCGCGCCAATCACCGTCACTGCAACGCCACAATGCGCGACGATCATGCCCAAATAACGTAAATTCATCTTGCGCCAATCAATGCACAACATGGTGAAAATCAACCAAAAGGAAAGCGCGACAAACACAAACGCCATGGCGTTAAAGGGTAAAATGGGGTTTTGTTGGCGTTGTAAATCAATTAACACATAGCTTAAAGCCAAAGCGGGCAAAAGCAAGATCGTGCGTTTTAGCCATAAAGTGTGCTTGATTTTTTGCCATTTTGCCGAAAATACCCACCACATTGCCAATAATGCCAACGCCACCAGTGGCAGAAAAATACGATTAAAATAAGGCGCGCCGACGGAAATGGATCCCCAACCGAGCAGGCTAAACAACATCGGATAAAAGGTTCCGACGAAAACGCTAACGGTGGCGACGGTAAATAAGACATTGGCAAGTAGCATCAGCGTTTCTTTAGAAATTAACGAAAAACGCACCGCACTTGATTGAATATTGACCTTGAAGGCGAATAAGGTTAACGCGCTGACCATGAGTAAGAAAAATAAGACCAACAGCGCAATGCCGCGTTCGCTGTCCATAGCGAAAGCGTGAACGGAAGTTAATACGCCGGAACGCACGATAAACGTACCGAGCAAGCTAAAAGCGAACGTGAACAGGGAAAATAAAATGGTCCAGTAATAGTAAATGCCGCGCTGTTCGCTGACGAAAAGACTGTGCAATAAAGCCAATCCCAATAACCAAGGTAGCAAAGAGGCGTTTTCCACCGGATCCCAGAACCACCAGCCGCCCCAGCCTAATTCATAATATGCCCACCAAGATCCTAGCATGATACCGAGGGTTAAAAAAAGCCATGAGCCAAGTACCCAACGACGCATCCAGCGCGCGATAGCCGCGTCAAAATAACCGCTGAATAATGCTGCCATGGTTAAAGCAAAATTCACCGCAAATCCGACATAGCCCAAATACAAGAGCGGCGGATGAAAAATTAAGCCGACATCTTGCAACATGGGGTTTAAATCGCGCCCTTCGGTGATGATAGGAAATTGTCGCTCAAAAGGATTGGAGAAAAACAGAATAAATAAGCAAAAACCGAAACAGATAGCGCCTAAAATCCCTAAGGTACGCGCCGCAATAACGGGGTCGATTTTAGGGCTAAAATACGCAAACGCCATCACCCAAATGCTCAAGGCAAACAGCCAAAACAACATGGAACCTTCATGTCCGCCCCAAGTGGCGGCGATTTTAAAAAAGATCGGCAGTTGAGAATTGGAATGGTGCGCTACATACGCCACAGAAAAATCATCTACTGCAAAAGCATAAGCAAGGCAGATAATGGAAATCGTGGTAAACAGCCCAAATACATAGCTCAAATTCCAAGTCAATCGCATCCATCCCTGCTGGCGTCGATAAATCGCCCAATGCGGAATCAGCGCTAATACGCCACTGCTGACAAAAGCAAAAATAAGGGCTATAAAACCAAGCTCAGGGATCATTGCTATTCCTTTTCTGTAGATAAAAATAAGGCAGGCGTATCACTACGCCCACCTGTTTATTTTAACATAAAATTATTGCTCACATGGCAATTAGGCAAGGGTCATTTGTCCGGCGTAAAGCACGAAATAACGCAAACAGAATACCCCGATTAAGGTTAATGTAGCAACCAGTAACATAAAGCCTTTTTTGTGTTTTAGCTGCTCGTTGGCAAAGGCGTTGAGTAATAACGGTAATACAATGCCAATACCGACGACGCCAATCCAGAACACACTCGCCCAGAAGCCGCCTAAAAGTGCGGTCTCAAAAGCAACCGTTTTTTGTCCGCCACCAAGGTATAAACCGAAGAAAAAGGCAAACAACAAAAAGGCTTCCGCCAACACCACCGGAAACTCAAATTTATGCAAAAATGCCATAGATGTTGAGTGGGTACTTTCTTTGGTAAATAACAAGGCGCACACAATCAACGCCGCAATACCTGAGGAAGTTCCGGACGCCAAGAACAAAATCGGCAACACTGGATTATTCAACATTGGATAGCTGATCAAGGCGGATAATAGGAAACCGGTATAAGCGCCTAAAGCAATACTGCAAAGCAAGGTGATAATTTCGATTAAATTTGTAAACTTCGTTGCAATATCGATACATTTTGCCACGAAATTTTCCAATTTTGGTACAAAACGTTTCACATAGCTTAATACGATAGTTCTAAAAATAATCGCCAACCACAGGATCAAAAAGACCATGTACACTTGGAACAACATCACCCCAACGGACATAATGGAAGTATGGCTGTAATTAAACATCAAAAACCAAAACGTCCAAGGGCGTGCCAAGTGGAAAATCAACAATAGCAAACCAATCATAATGCTAATTGGCGCCAGCCACGCATTACAACGTAAGAAATTGTTTTGTGACGGATCTTCTCCAGCTAAACCGCTACGTTTTAAGATCACTGACAACATTGTTGCACCGGCGGAAATCCCTAATAAAAAGAGATAGATCGCAATGGTATGATCCCAAACCAAAGAAGGAAAGTGAAATGGGCTGTTCATCGTCTAATCTCCCCCTGTTTGGTTGCAGGAACATGGTATAAATTCGGATCCGTCCCCAATTCCACTTTGGTGCGATAGGTTTGTACCTGTTTTAATTTCAAGGAAATCGCACTTTGCGGATCGTTAGTATCGCCAAAGGTTAAGGCGTGTGTCGGGCAGGACTCAACACAAGCCGGCTGTTTGCCTTTTGCCAAGTGGGTATCGCGGCAAAAATTGCACTTATCGGCAGTTTTATGGATAGGGTGAATAAAACGCACACGATAAGGGCATACCGCGATACAATATTGACATCCGACACAAAGATCTTTATGCACATCCACAATCCCCGTGGATACATCAATATAAGACGCTCCAGTTGGGCAGACACTAACACAAGGCGCATTCGTACAATGTTGACAAGAATGGCGGAAAAACTCGTACTGTGCATTCGGAAATTCGCCATAGGGTTGGCTACGAATAATCTCTAAACGAGAGACACCTTCCGGCACTTGATTGGCTTCACGACAAGCCTCCATACAAGCGGTACAACCGATACAAGTGCTTTCATCATGCAACATGGCATAACGAATCGTTTTTTTCTCCGCTGCACTTTGCGCGACGACATTAGCTGAGGTTCCGGTCATCAGGATCAACGCCCCCATGCCCGAAACAAAATTTCGGCGTGTACAAGCTGTCATAGTCAATCCTTTTGTTTTAATGCCGGTGTGGCAGGCAATCCAGATTCTAAACGTTTTTGCTGCTCACCGTGACAATCTACGCAAAGTTTTACTTGCTCTTTCGGTTTAATCCCTTGCATTGCATCACTTTCTGGGTGCAGGGTATGGCAACTTGCGCACGGCAATTTCATCGCGTGTACATCATGCGCCCAGAGTTTTTCTTGCAATTTTTTCGGTTGATGGCAAGCAAAACACACTTGGTTTTGTTCTTCTACCGTGAACATTGGTTTTTTATCGCCAAAAATATCGCTTTGGAAGCGCATTACATCTTTCGCGCCACGACGGTGATCTTCCGAGATATTGCCATGGCAACTGACACAAGTAATGGCCTCGCCATTATTCGGATTTTTTTCCTGTAAATGTTGACCATGGAATTTACCAAAATGGAATTCGCCACCGGATTGCTCGCCATTGCTGTCAAATTTATGGCAGCTGGCACAATACTGATTCGGATCCCGCTGGTTTTCTAAGGTCGGCTCATAAGTGAGCGGTGACAGACTTTCTGTCGCAGCGACTTTGTCATTTGCCAAACTCGGCAGTGACAACATAAGCAGCCCTACCAGTGCGGTCAATTTTGCTGTTGTTTTTAGTACCACATTCATTTTTCTTCCCTCAAATTTGTTGCTCAAATCAACCGCACTTTATCCATTAAAAGTGCGGTCATTTTTTCTCTATTTTGCCGGAGCATCCAAAATTAAGCCTTTTTCTTTTGCTTCTTTTTCCCATTGAGGCACAATTTCTTTGAGGAATTTTTGTTTATCCGCACGTTCTTTTTCAATATCCACGCCAATCACTTTCCACGCTTTTTCTGCGCTAGAGATATCTGGGTACTGAAGTGGCGTTTTCACACCGTGTTTGGTTAAAATCACTGCCAATTTCGCACGTGCATCCGCGGCGCGATCCAAACCGCTGGCAATCACTTTTAAGATCACATCTGGCGCATGGATATGACCACCGTGACCGGCAGCAGAATAATCCCAACGCCATTGCGCATGACGGATAGCTTTTAACGCGTCTTTCATTTCTTCTTCAGTAGCGCCGGCATCCCACGCAGCTTTGGCTTCAAAGTGCGCTTTCACCACCTGATCTTCAAGTTGGGTCATCACTTCTTTGATGTCATGTTTACGGGATTCCACAATACCTTGTAATTTTTCTTTACTTTGATCATGACAATTTGCACAAGTGCTTTCAAAGGCATCAAACGGATTACCAATTTTGTGATCGGTATAAACTTTACCATCCGCACCTTGTACTTTCGGCATATGACAATCAATACAAGTTACCCCGTTTTTACCATGTACGCCCAACATCCAAGTTTCATAGTCTGGGTGTTGTGCTTTTAACATTGGCGCTTTCGAAAGGGCGTGTACCCAGTCTTTAAATTCGATATCGTCGTAGTATTTTTCCATATCATTCACATCAACTCCGTTATACCATGGGAATACCACGTTGTTAGTGACGTTTTTATCGAAATAGTATTCTACGTGACAGTTGGCACAAATCGCCGCACGTTGATCGGTTTTATCCAAGGTACTGAATTTTTTGCCCAAGGCTTCCAAGGCACGTAAACTGTTTGGACGCGCAATGCGTAACGCCGGCTTCCCTTCTGCAAACTCTTTAGAGGTCGTATCGTGACAGTCGGCGCAACCAATTGGGTTAACAATTTCAGAACCGCCCTTCGCCCATTTACCATCGAAATAGCCTTGCTCACCCCATTCTGCCATCAAACGTGGCACATCCGGACCTTTACAAGTCCAACATGCCATCGGTTGCGGACCGGAATTTTCATCCATTGGTGCGCCAGTACGCAAAATATTACGCACATCAGTAATCGCATAAAAGTGACCGCGCGGTTTGTTATACTCTTTTGAGAAAGCATAACCCGCCCATAAGACGATAAGGCGAGGATTAACCTCAATTGCCGGCACAATTTCTGTAGATTCTGATGTGGCTTTCCAGCTGTTATATTGGCTTGCATACCGCGTTGCAAACTTTTCATTTACCGATTCAATCTTGACATCAGTAGATTTAGCCAACTGTTCCAAGGTAGGGGCTTTTTCGAGCCCTTCCACTTTTATTTCGCCATTCTCTGCCAAGGCATTATGCGAAAATGCCACGATAGCGCCGACCACACAAAGAGAAGATAGCGTTTTTTTCAAAATGTTCACAATAATCACTCCAAATCAAGAAACTAACATGCTTAATTATCTTGTTGTGCTACATAAAAACATTTTATTTATTCCCACAACAAAAATAGATGAATTTCATGTTAACAATAGCAGAGGAAAACGTGTTTTTCTTAAAAATTTGATAATTTATTGCGCCCGATCAATATTTTGATTGAACTATCTTAAAAAGTATTATTTTACTATACAAAAATAACTCTAAAGAGGTAATTAAATCCTAAACTTTTCAAAAAGTTAAATGCTGATAGGAAAATTTATACTGTATACTGAATATACCTATAAAGTGGTATCCTTAAAGAAGGCTGCTACATTTTCAGGCGTAAAAAGAGCCGAAAATTTCGGCTCTTAGAGAATAGGGTAAATATTCAATTATTTTTTCAATTTTGCTTTATAAGTCGGATTCATTAGATTTTCAGCGGAAAGAATATCGTCTAATTCCGCTTCAGTGAGTAATCCTCTCTCTAACACGACTTCACGTACACTGCGCCCTGTGGTTGCACAAATTTTACCTACAATATCACCGTTGTGGTGACCAATAAATGGATTAAGGTACGTCACAATACCGATAGAGTTAAACACATAATTTTCACAAATTTCTTTGTTAACCGTGATACCGTCGATACATTTATCGCGTAAGTTCACGCAAGCATTAGTCAAAATATCAATACTTTCAAACATTGCTTGACCAATCACCGGCTCCATGACGTTCAATTGCAATTGACCCGCTTCAGAAGCAAACGTAATAGTAGTATCATTACCAATTACTTTAAAACAAACTTGGTTTACCACTTCCGGCACGACCGGGTTGACTTTCGCTGGCATAATGGATGAACCCGCTTGCAATTCCGGCAAGTTAATTTCATTCAACCCCGCACGCGGACCGGAAGAAAGTAAACGTAAGTCGTTACACACTTTAGATAATTTTACCGCAGTTCGTTTTAACGCACCGTGCATCATCACATAAGCACCGCAATCGGATGTTGCTTCAATTAAATTTTCCGCATTCACACAAGGTAATCCCGATACCTCAGCCAAATGTTTTACTACTAACTCAGTATACCCTTTCGGTGTATTTAAACCGGTACCGATCGCAGTTGCCCCTAAATTCACTTCAAGCAATAATTCTGCGGTACGAGTCAAATTGCGGACTTCTTCATCTAACAACACAGAGAAGGCTTTAAATTCTTGCCCAACGGTCATTGGTACCGCATCTTGCAATTGGGTTCGTCCCATTTTTAACACATGAGCAAATTCTTTCGCTTTATTTTCAAATCCTTGTTGTAAATAAAGTACCTTGCTCACCAATTTCATAATACTGTTATACACCGCAATCCGAAAACCGGTTGGATAAGCATCATTCGTAGATTGGCTGGCGTTAACATGATCCATCGGATCTAAATATTGATATTCACCTTTTTTATGTCCTAAAATTTCTAATGCTAAGTTTGCCACCACTTCGTTGGTGTTCATGTTCACAGAGGTTCCCGCGCCACCTTGATACACATCAGATGGGAATTGATCCATGCATTTACCATCCACCAAAATCGCATCACAGGCTTTAACGATCGCATTAGCAATATCTTCCGGAATTGCGCCTAATTCCCCATTGGCTAGGGCGGTCGCTTTTTTCACCATCACCATACCGCGTACAAATTCGGGAACGTCTGAAATAGTGACATTAGAAATATTAAAATTTTCCACCGCTCTTAATGTGTGAATTCCCCAATAAGCCTCCGCTGGCACTTCGCGTTCGCCCAGTAAATCCACTTCTTTTCTTGTTGTCATCATATATCTCCTTTCACTAAATGAATAAATTTGCAGTGGGTGACATTATAGGCAAGTGACTAAGCAAAAAACGTGATCCCGATCATATTTTCAAGGTCGCTCATCGACTTTAATTTTATGCTATTCATTAGTTTTTTTAGGGCTAAATCCCTTGAAATTTAGAAATAATCCCCCATAACGAACAACAGTCTTATTGAAATAGGAATAACCCATGCCGCTACTGATTTTGTGCTTAATCGCCTTTACTTTTATTTATGCCGAACTGTCCATTATCGTATGGATCGGATCCACATTGGGCATCATCAGCGTGATTTTATTGCTGGTTTTATCCTCCCTGTTCGGCTTATTTTTAATTCGTACCCGCGGCTGGTACACCTTGTTTAACGTGCGTCAACAATTAGCACAAGGCGAATTACCAACCGCCTCCTTGCTGAAATCCGGTTGCTGGATCTTCGCCGGCATTTTATTTTTTATCCCCGGCTTTCTTACCGACATTTTAGCGTTGTTATTATTAAGCCCAGTCGGTAGCGGACTAGTACAACGTGTTGTCAGCAAAAAAACTGGTGCATTTCGTTCCAAATTCTTCTTTAAAACTGACCGCACTTTTTATTCCAACCACACCAACCAATCGCAAGACAGCGAGATATTTGAAGCGGAATTTGAACGCCAAGTTGATGAAGATAAAAGAGTTAAATAATTTTACTTTTTTCCCTTGAAAGGCAAAAAATGTCCCCCATATAGATTTTGCTTTTCGATAATTTTAACTTTAAGAAGGAAATTAAAATGAATATTCGTCCATTACACGATCGTGTGATTATTAAACGTGAAGAAGTTGAAACCAAATCCGCCGGCGGTATCGTTTTAACCGGTTCGGCAGCCACAAAATCTACTCGCGCCAAAGTATTAGCGGTCGGTAAAGGTCGCATTTTAGACAACGGAAGCGTACAACCATTGGATGTTAAAGTGGGCGATACCGTTATTTTCAACGAAAGTTACGGTGTAAAATCAGAGAAAATTGACGGTGAAGAAGTCTTGATCATCTCTGAAAACGATATTTTAGCAATCGTAGAATAATCATAGACACACACCGCGTGTGTCTATCAATATCATATAAATTTAATCACGGACGCCACAGTGTGTCCCTACAGAAACAAAGGAATAAACCAAAATGGCAGCAAAAGACGTAAAATTCGGCAATGATGCTCGCGTAAAAATGTTAGCGGGTGTAAATGTATTAGCAGATGCAGTAAAAGTGACTTTGGGTCCTAAAGGTCGCAACGTTATTTTAGACAAAGCCTTCGGCGCACCAACCATCACCAAAGACGGTGTATCTGTGGCTCGTGAAATTGAATTAGAAGATAAATTTGAAAACATGGGCGCTCAAATGGTGAAAGAAGTCGCTTCTAAAGCCAATGACGCCGCCGGTGACGGTACAACAACCGCAACCGTACTTGCGCAAGCTATCGTTAACGAAGGCTTAAAAGCCGTTGCCGCTGGCATGAACCCAATGGATTTAAAACGTGGTATTGATAAAGCGGTTGCCGCTGTTGTCACTGAATTAAAAGCCCTTTCTAAACCTTGCGAAACCTCAAAAGAAATCGAGCAAGTGGGTACCATTTCAGCGAACTCTGACAACGTCGTGGGTCAACTAATTGCGCAAGCGATGGAAAAAGTGGGTAAAGAAGGGGTCATCACCGTTGAAGACGGTACCGGTCTTGAAGACGAATTAGACGTCGTTGAAGGGATGCAATTCGACCGTGGTTACTTATCCCCATACTTCATCAACAAACCAGAAACCGCAACCGTTGAATTAGACAATCCGTTCATTTTATTAGTGGACAAAAAAATCTCTAATATCCGCGAATTATTACCGGTATTAGAAGGCGTTGCAAAAGCAGGTAAACCACTTCTAATCATTGCGGAAGATGTGGAAGGCGAAGCCTTAGCCACATTAGTGGTGAACACCATGCGCGGTATCGTAAAAGTCGCCGCAGTGAAAGCACCTGGCTTTGGCGATCGCCGTAAAGCAATGCTACAAGACATTGCAATCTTAACTGCTGGTACCGTAATCTCTGAAGAAATCGGTATGGAACTTGAAAAAGCTACCTTAGAAGATCTTGGTCAAGCAAAACGCGTTGTGATCAACAAAGACAATACTACTATTATCGACGGTATCGGCGAAGAAGCACAAATTAAAGGCCGCGTGGCTCAAATTCGTCAACAAATTGAAGAAAGCACTTCCGATTATGACCGTGAAAAACTGCAAGAACGCGTAGCGAAACTTGCTGGCGGTGTGGCTGTAATCAAAGTGGGTGCCGCAACTGAAGTGGAAATGAAAGAGAAAAAAGACCGCGTTGAAGATGCATTACACGCCACTCGTGCTGCGGTAGAAGAAGGAATTGTTGCCGGTGGTGGCGTTGCTTTAATTCGTGCTGCAACTAAAGTAGCTGCAAGCATCAAAGGTGATAACGAAGAACAAAACGTGGGTATCAAACTTGCTTTACGTGCAATGGAAGCGCCATTACGCCAAATCGTGGCAAATGCGGGTGAAGAAGCGTCAGTGGTTGCAAGTGCGGTGAAAAATGGCGAAGGAAACTTCGGTTACAATGCCGGCACTGAACAATATGGCGACATGATCGAAATGGGTATTTTGGATCCTACTAAAGTCACCCGTTCAGCACTTCAATTCGCTGCATCAATTGCCGGATTGATGATCACCACCGAAGCCATGGTCACTGAATTACCAAAAGAAGATAAAGCAGACCTCGGCGCCGGAATGGGCGGCATGGGAGGCATGGGCGGCATGATGTAATTCGCCTAACTGCTCAACGCGCTTAAAAGTGCGGTGGATTTTTAAAATGTTTTAAAAAGTCACCGCACTTTTTTTTATGAATTTTATTCATGTAAAATAAAAATTTTTTCACGATCTTATTTGTTGTTCAATTCGTAACTCGCTTTGTGCGCTTAGATTTTTGTGTATAATATCGACCGCACTTTTCATCTAGGAACACAACAAATATGAAAAAAAATCTTATTTCCACCACAATTTTTCTGACGACATCTCCATTTATCCTCGCGCAAACTGATTCTGCGGCGGAAAATCTGTCCGCGATTAATGTCTATTCCGCTTATGCAACGCCGGTAAATCAGGATCAAACCGCCTCTTCTGTGACGGTGTTAACTGAAAAAGAGTTTGCCACGCGCAATGCCACTTATGTGAGTGATGTTTTGAAAACCGTACCGGGTGTGGCAATGGGAGCAAATGGTGGACGAGGTTCGGTAACCAGTTTGTTTCTACGTGGCGCCGATTCCAATCATACTACCGTCATTATTGATGGCGTGAGAGCAAATCCAATTAATGGGGATGGCTTTGATTTTGGTGGGTTAAGTTTAAGTAATATTGATCGAATTGAAATATTGCGTGGCGAACAATCTGCACTTTGGGGAAGCAATGCATTAGGCGGTGTCATTTACATTACAACCAAAAGCGGGCTTTATAAAGATAAGCCATTTAATGTCGATTTTGACTTAGGTACGGGTTCCCATGGTACTTACGATAGTTCTATGACACTTTCAGGTTATAACAACGGATTTTATTATTCTCTCCATGGAGATAGCCACCGTACTCGTGGAATTTCCGCGTTTAGTGAAGATCAATTCCGCTATACCTCATCAGATGGGACAAAAGAGATTGTCACGGGCGGTGCCACTGAGCGAGATAAATTCCATAGTGATAACGTTTCAGCCCGTTTTGGCTATGCTGATGAACAAAAAGGGCTTGAGTTATTAGCTTCACACACCAGCAAAACAGTACATTTTGACGATACCGCATATGGTCGAGCAGAAACTGCTTATGATGATCATACGCGAACGCGTAACACATTATTTAAATTAAGTGGCTATCTCGGCAATACAAAAGAGCGCTTTAAACAACAATTTAGTTTAAGCCATTTAAAGACAGATATTGACACTTTCGCTTACGGCTTCAACTATGAAGCTCGTCAATTTGAAAATATGAAACGCGCCAATGATGCAAAACGCCTCAATGCGAATTATCAATTAGATATTAATTTTGATCGTGAAGGTTCGCTCACTCAAGCGCTCAGTCTCTTAGCGAATTATGAAAAATCAAACTATGATGCCAATAATTATTCTGATGAGAAAAAACTCATCGAGAAAAGTGTCGCATTGGAATATCGTTTATTTAGCGAAAATGATCATAGTTTATCCATTGGTGGGCGTTACATTGATAATTCGCAATATGAAAATGCGTGGACAGGTCGAATTGCGGGCGCTTATCGTTTATCGCAAAATTTCCGTACTCACGCCAGTTTCGGTAAAGCAATTCAAAATCCAACGTTTATTGAATACTTTGGCTACTTTGGGAATTTTATCGGAAACCCAAATTTGAAACCGGAAAAAAGTATTGGTGGCGATCTTGGTTTGTTAATGGAATCCACAGACAAAAAGCACAGCCTAGATATTACTTATTTTGTACGGAATGTCGAAAATTTCATTTCAACAAATGCCACTTGGACACAAGCAATTAATCTGGATGGGAAAACCAAAATTAAAGGCGTGGAAATCGCTTATAACGGTCAATTAACCCATAATCTCACAGCTTATGCCAATTATACTTACACCAATAGTCGCGATAGCCAAAACCAAGATTTGCTACGTCGCCCAAAACATATGGCGAATGCCGGTCTCGCTTACCAAATCACCGAAAAACTAGGATCTAATATCAATATTTCCTATGTTGGCAAACGCACCGATACTTATTACGATGAAGCAACTTGGACATCATATCGCGCGAAAATGCCATCCTATACTTTAGTCAATTTAGGGGCGAATTATCAAGTGACGGAAAACCTCAATGTTTATGTCAACTTAAATAATCTCTTTGATAAAAAATACGAAAATGTCCTTGGCTATGGGCAAGACGGTCGCAATATTTACGCCGGCTTAAAAGGCAGCTTCTAACCTAGCAAAACGGTGGACATTTGCTCACCGTTTAATTTTAAGATGAAAAAAACTTTCCCATTTTTGACCGCACTTTGGCTGTTTTCTGCAACCGTTGAGGCAAACACAGAACAATTTGTTTCGCTGACCCTGTGCAGCGATCGCCTGCTGATGGAAATCGCACGCCCAGAGCAAATTGCGGCGATGTCGCCTTACTCAACAAATCCCTTGATGATGTTGGATAAAATTAATCAAGATAAACCGACGCTTGAACCGCAATTAAGTCAATTATTGCCTTATTTAGACAAAACAATTCTCATTAACGAGCGCTTTTATCCGCAATTGGTTACCGCGTTAGCGCAGCTTAAGGTGAAAATACTGCCGATTAACGACAGTCCCCAAACCGCAGAACAGCTGTTTGATCTGATTTTGCAACTAGGGCAACTCACCGATAACCGTGACGAAGCCGAACAACTGGTTGCACAGTTGAAATCGAAAAATTTTCAATTAAATCAAATAGTAACTGACACTTTAATTTTAGCGGATACTGGCATCGTGGAAAGTGATTTGCCAAATTATCAAACGTTGTTGCAGCTTTTAGGCTTAGCCCCATTAAAAACGTCCCTGACCACGCAAAACTTTTCCTTAGAAAAAATCTTATTAAGCCAACCCAATTGGTTAATTTCCTTAACCGATAAACAAGGCTACAGCCAACAAGCGGAGTTATTCCATCATCCTTTGCTACAAAATTTATTTAAAAATCAACAAACTGCAACTATTCCGTTAAAATATACCTATTGTTTTGATCATGGTATCTGGCAAGCCGCCGAAAAGATTTATCAGCAACTCAAGCGAGATAAGTAGTACACTATAGGGCAGCTTTTAGATAATAAAAATTAGAATATCAAATGAAAATAACGCCATTTAACACCGCACTTTTACTCCTTTTGTTGGCAACCATGAGCCTCGCCAGTTGGTACGATCTGCATCAGTTTTCCGCCTTAAAAAATGCCGAGGGCGTGCTAACCGATATGCGCCCGCTAGTATTGTGGGATATTCGTCTGCCACGCATTTTGTTAGCAGTCTTCACCGGCGCCAGTTTAGCGATAGCCGGCAATGCCATGCAAGGGATTTTCCAAAATCCACTGGCAAGCCCGGGCTTACTCGGCAGCGCGAATGGTGCAACAACCGCTAGCGTATTTATGCTGTATTATTTTTCCGTACCCTTTTCGTTACTCTTAATTGCCGGCGTCTTAGGTACGTTATTCAGCTTTCTGTTGGTTTACTGGATAGCGAGAAATCGCGGTGCCACCATGATGATTTTAAGTGGCGTTGCAATCAATATGTTGTTGGGTTCAGCGATTGCTTTATTACTCTCTAACGCCGAAAGCCCTTGGGCGCTAGCGGAGCTTTATCGCTGGCTGCAAGGTTCGCTTGCTTGGGCTAAATTAGACACCCTATTCATTTCCTTCCCCATTGCTTTAGTCGGTTTATTTTGCCTTTATCAACAACGACGCTATCTGGATGTATTAACCTTTGGCGAAGAAACTGCCGCCACCATGGGCATGGATCCCAAACGCAGTTTTTTATCACCACTTTCGGCGTCGCCTTATTGGTTGGCGCAACCATTCCGCAAACCGGTACTATCGGATTTATCGGTTTAATCGCCCCGCACTTAGCACGCATTATCTTGAAAAAACGCCCATCACAACTGTATTTAACTAGCGCCCTGATCGGCGCGCTGTTGCTTTTGATATCAGATCTATGCATTTTGCATCTACCCTTTTTTTCTCATATTTATATCGGCACACTCACCTCCATTATCGGCGCGCCATTTTTAATTTGGATTTTACTCACGCAGCAACGGAGAATGGCAAATGATTAAATTGGAAAACGTCACCCTCGCCTACGGGTTGTCCCACCTCAATTGCCAAATCCCGCAAGGCAAATTAATCGGTATTATGGGCGCTAACGGAGCGGGAAAATCGACCTTGCTGAAAAGCATCGCCGGCATTCTGCCGCTAAACGAAGGGAAAATCTGGCTAGCGGATAAGCGCTTATCCCACATGAGCGCCAAACAACGCAGCGAGCAACTGGCTTATTTGGCACAAAATACACCAATTTACTGGGATTTATCCGTTTATGATGTGATTGCCTTAGGCTTACCTTATCCATTAAAAACAGCAGAAGAACAACAAAAAGTGCGGTCAATTTCTACGCAGTTTTCAATTACTCATCTACTGAAAAAGCCTTTTCAACAGCTCTCTGGTGGCGAAAAAGCCCGCGTACAATTGGCACGTTGTTGCATCAAAAACACACCGTTGTTACTGGCAGATGAACCTATCGCGCCGCTTGATCCTTACTATCAAATTGACATTATGGAACAACTCAAATCCATTACGCCACAACAAACCTGTATTGTCGCCATCCACCACCTTTCCCTCGCTTACCGGTTTTGTGATGAAATTATCCTGTTAGACAAAGGGAAAATCATCGCCCATGGCGCAACGGAATACGTATTAACACCAGAAAATTTAATGCGTGCATTTTCCATTCAGGCAGAAATTGATCGAGAAAAAAGAGAAATTTATCAGATTAAAAAAGCGCATTTTTCTCAATAAAATGTGCTGCTATCGCCATTCCGGCTTCCAGAAACAGTTAGAAAACAGGTATATTTAGCAAAATTAGCCCGTAATTTTTAAGCAAAGATATTTTAATTCCAAAAATTCTTCTATGCCATATTTTGAACCCTCTCGCCCTAATCCAGATTCTTTAATACCACCAAATGGCGCAATTTCGTTACTAATCAAACCCTCATTAATACCAACCATGCCATATTCCAAGGCTTCAGAAACACGCCAAATGCGACTAATATCCTGGGTAAAAAGATAAGATGCCAAACCAAATTCAGTCTCGTTCGCCATTTGAATCACTTCTTCTTCAGTTTCAAATTTAAAAATAGGCGCTAGTGGCGCAAAAGCTTCATCACGAGAGACTTGCATTGATTGTGTCACATCACACAAAATCGTAGGTTGGAAAAAGGTGCCACCTAATTCACTCACCTCACCTCCTAACACCAATTTTGCCCCTTTTTGTCGTGCATCTTGGATATGTTGCTGAATTTTAGTAACAGCAGCCGAACTAATTAATGGTCCCATGGTAACATTGGGTTCATTAGCAGCCCCCAATTTTACTTCACGAACTTTCTCGGTGAATTTTTCGATAAATTGTGCATAAATACCGGATTGAACATAAATACGATTAGTACAAACACAAGTCTGTCCGCTGTTGCGGAATTTCGAAGCAAACACCCCCTCTACCGCATCATCAAGAGACGCATCATCGAATACAATAGCCGGCGCATTCCCGCCCAACTCCAAGGCTAATTTTTTTACTGTACTTGCAGCTTGTTGCATCAAGATTTTTCCAACTCTTGTCGAACCGGTAAAGGTTACCTTGCGAACTATCGGATGCTCCGTTAATACTTTGCCCACCCCAATCGCGTCAGTACTGGTTACCACGTTCAACACTCCTTTCGGCAATCCTGCTTGATGCGCCAATTCAGCTAACGCCAATGCTGAAAGAGGAGTTTCTGCTGCCGGCTTGATAACGATAGTACAACCAGCAGCTAATGCTGGTGCCGCTTTACGGGTAATCATTGCATTAGGGAAATTCCAAGGTGTAATCGCCGCAACCACACCTATCGGTTGCTTGATCACCATTAAACGATGATGAGCTTTATCCGGAGATAGTAGGTCACCACAGATCCGTTTTGCCTCTTCAGCAAACCATTCAATAAAACTGGCGCCATAGGCAATTTCCCCTCGACTTTCTGCAATCGGTTTGCCTTGTTCCAAACTTAGCAGTTGCGCCAACTCTTCTTGATTTTGTATGATCAAGTCAAACCAACGACGTAAAATATTCGCACGTTCTTTAGGCAAGACTTTTGCCCATAATGGTTGCGCGCTCTTCGCGGATAAAATCGCTTGTTCAGTCTCCTTTACCCCAAGATCCGATACTCGACAAATTTCTTCTAAAGTAGCCGGATTGATAACGGGAAACGTTTTCTGATCTTCTGCATCCACATATTGTCCGTTAATATAAGCTTGCGTTTTAAGAAGCGGGAAATAATGCATATTTACTCCTTTAGTAAACTTGAGACGAATTCATGTTCATTGCGTCTGTAGAATGACCTTTAAATTTTTGTGCTAAATTTTTTAACGACTGCATCAATAATGAAGTATCCACACCAACTGCAACAAACGTACACCCCTGTGCTAAATAATGTTTCGCCATTCGCTCATCCGCATACAAAATCCCTGCGGCTTTACCCGCTCGCGTAATCGTTTTAATTGCATCTTCAATGGCTTGCTGTACATCAGGATGCGACGGATTACCTAAATGCCCTAACGAGGCACTCAAATCGGCAGGACCGATAAATACGCCATCAACCCCCTCGACATCAACAATTTCTGCTAAATTCTCCAGTCCAACTTTATTTTCCACTTGAACCAATAAACAAATTTCTTCATCAGCCTGATGCAAATAATTGGGAATATTATTCCAACGGGAAGCTCTCGCTAAAGCGCTCCCTACGCCTCGCATACCTCTCGGAGGGTAATGAATTGCTTGTACTAATTGGCGAGCTTGTTCTGCTGTTTCAACCATTGGAATGAGTAATGTTTGTACACCAATATCTAACATTTGTTTAATCAAATGAGTTTCTCCAATCACCGGACGAATAATTGGCGTCACTGGATAAGCTGCTGTTGTCTGTAATTGATGTAACAAACTACGTAAATCATTCGGCGCGTGTTCGGCATCTAATAATAACCAATTAAAACCGGCATTAGCAGCTAATTCACAAGCATAACCATCTGCTAACCCAACCCATAATCCAATTTGCGCTCGCTTCTCTTTTAATGCTTGTTTAAAGGTATTTTGCATAATGTCACCTACACAAATTGCATGGAAATACTGCCTAATTCATGATAATCCACGTGAAACGTATCTCCTCGTGCCGCAGCAACAGGACGCGTAAAAGAACCACCTAAAATGATTTCCCCCGCCTTTAAGGTCACACCATAGGGATATAATTTATTCGCCAACCAAGCCACACCTTTAATCGGATTATTTAAAACTGCCGCTGAAACGCCGGATTCTTCAACCACACCATTACGATAAAGGACTGCCGAGACTCGACGTAGATCAACATCCATCGGCTTAATCGCCCTACCGCCCAAAACAACTCCAGCATTAGCGGCATTGTCGGAAATTGTATCAAACACACGACGCGGTACTTTAGTGATACGATCAAATTGTTCAATGCGCGCATCAATAATTTCCAAGGCTGGGATAACATAATCCGTCGCATCAATCACATCAAAGATAGTACAATTGGGTCCACTCAATGATTTCTTTAAAATAAAGGCAAGTTCTACTTCAACCCGCGGAACAATAAAACGATCAAAAGGAATAGCATCATTTTCTTCAAAAAACATATCGTCTAATAACATACCATAATCCGGTTCATCAATTTGCGAGCTATTTTGCATTGCTTTTGATGTCAATCCGATCTTATGCCCTTTCAATGTTCGTCCTTCGGCAATTTTCATTTCTACCCAAGCCTTTTGAATTTCATAAGCATCTTCGATAGTTATTTCTGGATAAGCTAACGAAAACTGGCTAATTTGCGTACGTGTTTTTTCTGCTTGATTTAATTGTGCTGCCGCTTGTTGAATTGTTTCTCGAGATAACATGAATTATTCTCCATAAATTTTGAATGAATAGGTTATTTAAAGCGAAGATGTACATTATTTTTTTTGAAATTTAATACCTCATGAATTTCACAAATTTCAAATGACAATGCAAAATAACGTTCTGCAAATAATGGAGCGAAAAAATCCGTTAATCGCTTAAAAACCTGCTCGCCAATAGGTTTTAAACATTCAACTGAACGCCCCGCCCCAATTTTTAATGTAATATGAATAAACGCATCATCTTCTTTTCCATCTGCCATACGATAAACATCCACCCAATGTACACGACTACGTATTCCACCTAGCGGAAATACACCGGTTGAGGCAAGATATTCATGTATCTCGGCAAAGAGCGGTTGAAAATCAAACGATTTTTTTAAGTTATCTGTCGCTTCAACAATAAAATGAGGCATAATTCCTCCGAATATAAAAATAAACCTTTAGATTTCCCCCCCCCCCGAACAACAAGCTAAGGGAGATAATCAATACTGACTTATATGTGATCTACAGGAAATACCGCATTAATTTGTCCCGTTCCAGAACTTGGAAAAAGATCTGTTAATACTTCAACCGACTTATCATAACGATCCCAACCCAACATTCCCAGTAGCATCACCGTATCGTGCATCCCCCCCTCACCACGACAAAATTCAGCATATTCCGGCAACATCGTACAAAAATCTTTGAAATTACCTTTTTTCCACATATCAACAACGTGCAAATCCACTTGATGTTCAAATTCACGGGTATAACGATTCATCCCGTCTTTTGCCAAATTATCCGGAATGAAATAATGAGATAGTGATCCGCTAGCTAAAACAGCAACCGTACCCTCATATTCCTTAATCGCTTCAAGTACCGCTTCTCCGAGTTTTCGGCTATCATCAAACGAATGGGAAGTACAAAATGCAGAAATTGAAATAACTTTAAAAACTTTATCCTCATTCATATAACGCATCGGTACAATTGTCCCATATTCTAATTTAAGGCTTTGGATTTCATGTGCTTGCGCACGTACGCCTTTAGCAATAGCTTTATCGACAATGAGATGGCCCAATGCCGGATTGCCATCATAATCAAATCTAAGATCGCGAATAAAATGTGGTAGTTCATTGCTGGTATAAACACCTTCAAAATAATCGCAGCAATTAATATGATATGCACTATTCACCAACCAATGTGTATCAAAAACAATGATTGTATCAACACCAGCCTCTCGACAACGTCGGCTAATCTCTTTATGACCCTCGATAGCAGAAGCGCGGCATCCATAATTTTTTCCTGGTAATTCAGATAGATACATGGATGGCACGTGTGTAATTTTAGCAGCTAAAGCAAGTTTACCCATTCTGTTTCTCCTATTTCACTCAACAGCCCCAGCGTGGAATGTGGTGATCATGCATTGAGATGCAAACATTTTTAATTTCAGCAAATACTTCATAACTGTATTCCCCCCCTTCTCGCCCAATACCGGAGGCTTTTATGCCACCAAATGGTTGTCTTAAATCGCGAACATTTTGACTATTTACAAACACCATACCGGATTCAATTCCATTAGATAAACGCAATGCTTTTGCAATATCTTTGGTCCAAATATAGGAAGCTAAACCATATTCCACATCATTCGCCAAACGTAAAGCTTCTGCCTCATCTTTAAATTTCATCAAACAAACGACCGGTCCAAAAATTTCCTCTTGCGCAATACGCATCCGATTATCAACATCTGCAAAAACTGTCGGTTGAATAAAATTGCCTTTTTGTAAATGTGACGGTAAGTTTTGCGGACGCTCTAAACCACCAGCTAATAAATTAGCGCCTTCTTCAATTCCAATACGAATATAACCTGTCACTTTGTCATAATGTTGACGGGTAATCATGGAACCTACTTGTGTATTAAAATCTTGTGGATCACCTACCAGCAAACGCTTCGCCCGCGCTGCAAATTGTTTAACAAATTCGTCATATACCGTTTCTTGGATAAAAACTCGCGAGCCGGCAGTACAACGTTCACCGTTTAACGAGAAAATCGCAAACAATGCTGAATCTAATGCACGTTCCAAGTCCGCATCATCAAAAATTAATACCGGAGATTTACCACCAAGTTCCATAGAATATTTTTTCAAACCTGCATTTTTAAGGATATGTTTACCTGTCGCAGTTCCTCCCGTAAAAGAGACCGCTCTTACATCATCATGTGTTACTAACGCATGACCGGCAGTTGAACCATAACCTTGCACAACATTAAAAACGCCCTCTGGAATTCCCGCCTCCAACACTAATCGCCCTAATTCATTGGCTGTTAACGGAGATAATTCAGACATTTTCAGTACCGCAGTATTTCCCAATGCTAAACAAGGGGCAGTTTTCCATGTTGCAGTCATGAATGGGACATTCCAAGGAGAAACTAACCCGCAAACGCCAACCGGCTGATAAAGCGTATAATTAAGCATTTTGTCATCAACTGGGTAGCTATGACCGTTCATTCGAGTACAAACTTCCGCGAAAAATTCAAAATTATGTGATGCTCGAGGGATCAATACATTTTTTGTCTGATGAATCGGCAAACCTGTATCCAGCGTTTCCAGTTCAGCTAATTGAGGAACATTTTTATCAATAAGCTCTCCGAGTTTTCGCATCAAACGCGCTCGTTCTTTTGCTGGCGTTTTTGACCATTTAGGAAAAGCATCTTTTGCAGCTTTAACTGCGGCATTAATTTCAGCCTCACCACCGGAGGCAACCTGACAAATGACTTCCCCAGTTGCTGGATTTAAGTTTTCAAAGGTTTGCTCACTACTCACCTCTTTACCGTTGATCCAATGTTTAATGATATTCATAATCGTCTCCCTATAAAATTAATTCATACTGCTAAAAAACGTTTGCTCGTTAACAATATAATTGGTTAATTTCCCAATATGTTCAATTTCGATCTCAACACAATCCCCCGCTTTAACATCCGCTAATCCTTTCGGCGTTCCAGTCGCAATCATATCTCCTGGTTGTAATGTCGTAATATGAGAGAGATATTCAATTAAATAACTAATATCAAAAATCATATCGCGGGTATTTCCTGCTTGGCATAATTCACCATTTACATAAGTTTTTAGATGTAAATTCATCGGATCCGGCACATCGTCTTTATCCACAATCCAAGGTCCCAATGGCGTAGTACCTATACGATTTTTCACACGCAAATTAGGGCGATAATAATTTTCTAAATAATCACGAATGGCATAATCATTACAAAGCGTATAACCCGCTACATAATCCATGGCATTTTCTCGCCGCACTTTTTTAGCTGTTTTACCAATGACTACCACTAATTCACATTCATAATGCATATATTCCACATTATCCGGACGCCAAGTTGTTTGCTTATGTCCCGTATAGGTATGATGTGTTTTGATAAAGACTAGTGGCTTTTCTGGCGGCTTAAATTCCAACTCTGTCGCATGGTCTGCATAGTTCAATCCCAAGGCATACATCATTCCATTAGAGGGAGGCAACCAGATAACACTTTCGTAAGGAAGTAATTGTTGTTGCTCGGTTAATAATCCATTAGGCAAAACCTCTACACTATGAACTTGGTTTTGGAACATTACTTTGGCATATTTACTCATGTTCATATCCTCAATTAATCTGATTAGATAACGATCCTAACCCAACAAATGAAACTTCTACATTGTCACCTCTTTCTACTAAAATTGGATTAGAATCCGTACCGGTTAATAAAATATCCCCCCGCTTAAACGGAATAAATTGACTCAGAAAACTTATTAATTCAGCAATAGATCGTTGCATTTTCGGCTGCGTATAACATTTGCTTACCTGTCGATTCACACTGACCTCAACTCTAACCGCCTCCGGAGAAGCTACTGCCAGACGATTGACTTGTTGCCCTAAAACACAAAAACTTTCTTGGCAGCGACCTTCAATATCCGGTCGGTAATAACTATCATGAGGCAATGAATAAAGTGCTACCGGAATATATCCCGCGACACAAGACATGGCATTTTCCACTGTGACACGACAGACTGGTGCATTAAATACCACACCTAAATGCGGTTCTACCCGTAATGTCGTTTTATCCGTCGGTACGGTTACCATTGACCCGCTATGATTATGTGTCGCCTCGGGTAAAACATAAATTACCGGTGTCATTGGTAATGATTTATACGGTGCCTGTTCAAAGGTTGATTTATGTTGAGCCAATAAATTTTCGGCATTTAAAGCAATCACAAAAACGGTGGGTTTGAATTCCGTCAATTGTGTAATTTGTTTAGCTAACGAAGCAGACATACGTTTCTCCATTCTCATGATTAAAGTAAATGAACCAATCCCAGCGTAATTGTTGGTATCCCAGCCACTAATGCAATACGAATTAAGTCTGAAGCAATAAAAGGTAATACCCATTTAGAAGTTGAAAGTAGTGGAGTATCTTTATCCATTTTATTGATAATAAATAAGTTCATCCCTACCGGCGGAGTAATCAATCCGATTTCAACCACCATTAACGAAACTATGCCAAACCAAATCGTTTTATCTTGTGCCGACATTCCCCAAAAATCTAAGCCGAGAATAATTGGATAAAAAATTGGAATCGTTAGTAAAATCATGGCGAGAGAATCCATGACACAACCAAGGACTAAGTAAATAAGAATGATGCAGAACAAGACAAATAAAGGGGCAAATTGTTGTGATACTACCCAATCTGCCAATTGACTTGGCATTTGAGTCAGTGCTAATGCTGAATTTAATAAATCTGCCCCAATCAATACCATAAAAATCATGGCGCTAGAAATAGCGGTTTGCAAAATGCTATTAACCACCCCATTCCATTTCAGATCACCAGAAAGCCAAGCAATAATGCCACAAGCAGCCGCACCAATGGAGGCAGATTCCGTCGGATTTGCCCAACCACCGTAAATACTGATAATGACCACTAAAAACACGATAAAAATAGGCAACACTTTAATCTGTGATTTTAATGCTTGTATAAATGGGACTTTTTCTGACGTCGGACCGACTTCAGGACGTAATGTCACCAAAATTTTAATCACGATGATATAGCCCAATAAGGCAATCATGCCTGGAATAATCGCGGCAACAAATAACTTACCGATCGATTCTTGAGTTAAAACCGCATAAATAATCAGTGGTACCGAAGGAGGAATAAGAATGCCTAGAGTTCCTCCTGCCGCCAAAGTTGCTGTACTTAATTTGCCTGAATAATGGTGCTTTTTCAGTTCTGGAATGGCAACCTGCCCCATGGTTGCCGCAGTCGCCAACGACGAACCACAAATAGCACCAAACGCGGCACAACTTCCCGTCGCTGCCATTGCCAAACCGCCACGCCAATGACCAATAAAACTACTTGCCGCTTGGAAAAGCGATTTTGATAAACCACCATTTGATGCAAATTGCCCCATAAGAATAAATAAAGGTACTACAGCTAAATCATAATTTGATAACCGGGCATAAGCCAAACCATTAAGGGTGTACATCAAATTATTTAAATCCCCCTGCCCTAAATAGGCATACAAACCTGCCGCAGCCAAAAACATAGCGATACCAATATGAATGCGAAGTAATAATAAGGTGAGTAAGATAAAAAATCCGGTAATCCCCATCTCTAAACCAGTCATCATTTTTAATTCCTCGCCGTTAAATTGATAATGCAGTAATAAAGAGAACAGCATCCCATGACTAAAAAACCGGGCAATATTAATAAATTAGGAATCCATGTCGGCCATGAAAGTAACGTACTTACTTCTCCATATTCATACATATCTAAGGTTTGTAAACCAATACGCCAAACCAAAAGTATCGCCACAAATAACAAGGCAAAATCTGCTAAGGCATCTAGTTTATTCCGCCAATATGCCGGCAATTTCAACGTAAAAAAATCAACTTTCAAGTGTTCTGCCATTAAGGTACAAAATGGTAGAAATAATGAAGAAGCAACCGCACATCCCATTTGCATCATCTCAATATCACCAATCACACCTGTTCCACCAAATTTACGTTCAATCAAGGAATAACATGACATAACGATTAATAGAATAAACAGTAATCCTCCAATCATCGCCATGGATTTACTCACATGAAACAGTATCATCCCTAAAGTAGTACGAGAAACTTTCGGCGGAATTACAATACCTTGTATGGATTCAGTCATATATTTCTCCTCTCAAACATAGCTTATGGTTGGCTGGAACTTCTAACCATTTGTTGTAAATCCTCCAACATTGCTTGACCATCTTTACCTAATTTACTCATTTCCATCGTCCAGTTTTGATTAATAGTTTTGGTCAACTGACGCATTTTTTCTGTTTGTTCAGGCCCAAATTCACTAATTACTCCGTTATTATCCAGTACACGTTTACGTGCATCGTCCTCTGCAATTTTCCATGCCGCAGCAATACGCTCACCTAAAACCGAGCCGGAGTTACGATCAATAATCTGTTTAAGATCTTCAGGTAAACGATTATATTTTTGTTGATTCATCACTAGCATCAACACCGTTACAGTCGGAAATGGTTCTCCCGCACTAGGCATTACATGATATTTTGTCACCTCATCCAATTTGGACGGCGGCACCACCTCCCAAGCCCCCATCGCGCCATCAACAACGCCTTTTGAAACACTTTCTGCCACTTGTGCTGGCGGAATAGCAATTGCTGAACCACCCAAAGCTTGTATAATTTGGGAGGCTAAACGAGTCGGCGTTCGCAATTTTAATCCTTTCAGATCATCAACTTGCGTAATTGGTTTATTTGAATGAAAGGTCACACCGCCATCTGTATGTAAGGCAAGCATTTTGAACGGTTTAAATTCAGTATCTTTGGCATATTTTTCAAAATATTCCCAAGCAACCTTGTTCCCCACATCTGCATTTGGAAAAAGAAGAGGATTTTCTAATCCTTCAATAATTTTAAATCGACCGCTAGTATAGCCCGGTGCAGTCCAGACAATATCCGCAACACCATTACGCACTTGATCAATCAGCTGTGCCGGCGTGCCACCCAATTGATTAGAAGGATAAAATTGACATTCAATTAGACCTTGTGATTGCGTGTTTAAATCCTTACACCAAGGTTCGATGACTTGACTATGCATTGTGGAAAGTGCGGGTAAAAAATGACCGATTTTTAATATCACTTTGTCATTTGCCATAACGGAAGTTGATAGTGCAAGAGTCAATGCGGATACTAAAAGTTTTGTTGATTTCATAATCAATCTCCTTCGTTGAAATGCATACTTGATAGAGGACTTGCATCACCGGTTTTACAACACACACAAAACCATTAATACAAATGTTATATTTTTGTTAAATTTATAAAGGATATAACGAGGTATGAAAATGCACTTTTCCTGTGAAAAATTGTACTTTTTCTATAATCAGAAAAGATTATTAATTATATGTGATCTTGATCGCGAAATTGTTTTGGCGAAAACGACGTCTCTTTTTGGAAAAAACGGGAAAAATAAGCAGGATCCTTAAACCCGAGTTGATAGGCAATTTCATGTACAGAGTCTTGAGTAAAACGCAATTTGCGTTTCGCTTCTTGTAATAATCGCTCAATTACCAAGCGCTTAGGAGAAACTGAAGAAAAACGTTGACACAATGAATTTAAACGACTTTCACTAATACACAATTTGTCCAAATAATCTTTGATTTTCCAGTTATTTTTATAATTATCTTCCACCAATAAATTAAATTGGTTAAATAACCTAAGTTCATGACTACTCGGCACATATTGGATCTGATGCGTTTTAGATAACCGATACACTTCTAACAAAATGATTTTAGCATACAGACGCATTGCGCTCGGTTTTTCCGCACTCACTTTGGCATATTCTTTTGCCAAAATCGTAAAAAAATTTTCGAATAAACAAATACTTTCATCATCCTCTTGATATTCTGGCGACAGTTCCACACAAAATGGATAAAAATAATTAATATCTCGTTTCAACGATGTTAAAAGCTGCCAAATAAACTCCTGTGGAATAGTAAGAACGTAACCGTGCGTATGCTCATCAGAATAAAAACCATGTGGAATAGACGGTGGCGTAAAAATAAAACAAGGGGCTTTCAGGTAGTGTTCTTGCCCATCCAACTGCAAAAAAATCTCACCAACAGTTAAATAATGAATCTGATAAAAGCGATCATGAAAATGTACCGGTGAAATTCGCCCATAAAATTTTGCTAAATTATCAAAGGTTTCATAATGCACAATAGAATTTTCATCTGCTGGACCATAGGTTTCTTCAATGTTGACATTACTTACGGTTGTCATATCGCAATTCATACACCTTCCCCATTTATGCCTTATTTATCGGATCCTAAAATAAGAAATTTTTGCTGTACATCAGCAGAGTACAAAATAGAGATCTTGATCACAAAAATTTAACAAATCTTCGGTTGCAACGAAAAAGTACAATTTTTCGCCTGAAAATTGCATTTTGTCATAAAAAAAACTCCTTTATAAATAAAACACTTTCTCGAGGAATTTCTCCTCCAATTATTTTCATTATCTTATTTAGGATAAACAAAGGAGCTATCTTATGACACAAGCAACTCGAAAAACTCACCAACGTCCAGATGATTTTAGAAAAGAAACTAACCGCCCTTTTACTGGAGAAGAATACCTTGCCAGTTTAAGAGACGGACGCAAAGTCTATATTTATGGCGAATTAGTCGAAGATGTCACAACACATCCTGCATTCCGTAATGCAGCAGCATCCGTTGCTAAGTTATATGACGCGCTACACGATCCTGAAACCAAAGATCAACTTTGTTGGGAAACCGATACCGGTAATGGCGGTTACACACATAAATTTTTCCGCTACGCCCGCAATGCTGAAGAATTAAAAGCACAACGTGATGCCATTGCCGATTGGTCAAGATTTAGCTACGGTTGGATGGGCAGAACCCCCGATTACAAAGCTGCTTTTGGCGCTTCTTTAGGTGCCAATAGTGAGTTTTACGGTGATTATGCGGACAACGCCAAAGCTTGGTACAAACGTATTCAAGAAGCCTGTTTATATTTCAATCATGCTATCGTTAATCCACCGATTGATCGCAACAAACCAATCGACCAAGTCAAAGATATTTACGTCAAAATTGAAGAAGAATTGGAAGATGGTATTATTGTGAGTGGTGCAAAGGTCGTTGCCACCAATTCAGCACTCACCCACTATAATTTTATTGGTTTTGGTTCCGCACAAATCATCGGTAACGATAATAATTTTGCTTTGATGTTTATTGCGCCAATGGATGCAGAAGGTGTAAAACTGATTTGCCGCCATTCTTATGAGCTTGCTGCCGGTGCGACAGGTTCACCATTTGACTTCCCACTTTCAACGCGCTTTGATGAAAACGATGCTATTTTGGTTTTGGATAAAGTATTTATTCCAAAAGAAAATATCTTAATTTATAAAGATTTAGATCGTTGCCGCACTTGGGCTCAATATGCCGGTTTTGCCAGCCTATTCCCGATGCAAGCCTGTACCCGCTTAGCGGTAAAATTAGATTTCTTAACCGGTTTACTCCACAAAGCTCTACAATGTACCGGGGTAATTGAATTCCGTGGGGTAGCGGCGCAAATGGGGGAAGTAATGGCGTATCGCAACCTCTTTTGGACATTAACGGACGCCATGCATGGTTCCTCTTATCAATGGAAAAACGGTTGCCAAATGCCAAATCAGCAAGCCATCCAAACATATCGAGTCATGGCACCAATGGCTTACCATACGATTAAAAAAATTGTCGAACAAACAGTGACCAGTGGTTTAATTTATTTGCCATCCCATATTCGCGATTTTAATAACTCTGAGATTGATCAGTACCTACAAAAATACGTACGCGGTTCAAATAACATTGAATATCGTCAACGGATTAAAATCCTAAAATTACTTTGGGATGCAATCGGTACAGAATTTGGTGGTCGTCATGAATTGTACGAAATTAACTATGCTGGCAGCCAAGAGGAAGTTCGCTTACAAGTTTTAGGGCAATCAACCGCTAACGGCACCTTACAAAAATGTTTTGATTTAGTTGATCAATGTTTGTCTGATTATGATGAAAACGGATGGAACGTCCCTCATTTAACAGATTCTCAAGATATCAACATCCTAGGAAATCTCAATAATATCAGTAAATTATAACATTTTAATGCAAAAGTGCGGTCTGTTTTGTGCTAATTTTGCAATTTGATGCAATAAACAGACCATTTACTAAACTATTTTATACGAAGGAGAAAATCATGCTCACTCCGGTACAACAAGAATTTCGCAATGCGATGGCAAAATTAGCTGCGGCGGTTAATATTATTACTACCGACGGCGCGGCTGGGAAATGCGGAATTACCGCTACCGCAGTTTGTTCCGTCACTGATTCACCACCAACCCTGGCAGTTTGTATCAACAAAAATAGTGAAATGAATGCAGTTTTCCAACAAAACAAACAGCTATGTGTCAATATTTTAACCGCTGAACAAGATGAATTGGCAAAGCATTTCGCCGGTTTTATGGGAAGCAGCATGGAAGAACGTTTTACTTGGGATATTTGGCATAATGCGGATGAAGCTCATGCACTTCCGGCACTTAAAAATGCGATCGCCAATTTAAAAGGCAAAATTGTGGACATTCGTAATGTCGGTACACATTCATTATTTTTAGTAGAACTTGATCATATCAATGTACAAGATGGAAAGGGCTTGGTTTATTTTAACCGTGCGTTTCACTCCGTCTAATTCGGCTCTATTTTCAACATATAAAAAACCTTAAAACCATGGAGATTTTAAGGTTTTTTATTTCTCTTTGTTAACATGAGCAAAAGTGCGGTCATTTTTAACCGCACTTTTTTGTTGATTGCATTAACTTAGTGAATAAACACAAAATAAACTGCAATCGCGACGATAAAACGGTAAATCGCAAACGGAATAAACGAAATTCGTTTGATAAGATTTAAGAACGTTTTAATTGCAATTAATGCCACAATAAATGCGGTCACAAATCCTACCGCAAACATCGGTAAATCAGACAGCGTTAAAAAACTTAAACTTTTATACAAATCCAATATAGTCGCGCCCAACATCATTGGCACCGCTAACATAAAGGAATATTCTGCTGCCGCTTGGCGCCCAACGCCCATCAGTAACCCGCCAGAAATCGTCGCGCCGGAGCGGGAAAAGCCCGGCCACAAAGCTAAACATTGAAATAAACCGATACTAAAGGCTTGTTTATATGTCATCTGATCAACACTGTGTGCGGTCACTTTTGGGCGCATTTTTTCGGCAATAATTAATAAAATCCCGCCGATGACTAGCGAATACATCACCATTTCAGGGCTAAATAAGGATTTGATATTTTTATGAAAAATCAGTCCAAGTACCACAGCAGGAATCATCCCCAACAAAATATGTGCCAGCTTTAAGTGCGGTTGAGAATAATCTGGTTTTTGCCCAAAATGGATGCCGATTAAACCAAATAATTTACGCCAGAACATCACGACAACTGCAAGAATCGACCCCAACTGGATAATCACTTCAAAGGTTGCTGCTTTTTCCCCTTCAAAACCCAATAAATGACCGACGATAATCATATGACCGGTCGATGAAACCGGTAAAAATTCGGTTAATCCTTCCACAATCCCTAAGATTGCAGCAATTAATAATTCAGACATAGTGTTCCTCAAAACAATGAAAAAAATCACCGCACTTTTGCGCCAAGCACGATGAACACGGGCGCCATTTTATCCGAATTTGACAAGTTATTCACCATAAATCCGTTAAATTTCGCACGCTCCAGTTGCTTAACTTTCTCAACAATCCAACCCAAGTATGCACATTAAGTGCTTTATTTTCAATATGATAAAATAGTTATACTTTGCTATTGTCTAATGAGAAATAAAACCTGAAATTATCTTTCATTCAACTTTTTCGCGAAAACGGAAAATAGCTGGTTAAATAAGCGCTCAAACCCGTTTCAATATTGCGGTCAGTAATAATAACAGTATCATTAAATTCTAGTTTGCTCATGGTAAGTTTCGAGAAAATAATCAGGGTAAATGAGCTACTGATCATAATGCAAATTTAGGGAGTACAAGAGGGAATCATAAAATTTAGCAATTTATTTTTATTAAAAATTAATGATAGCCCTATTGAAAAGAACACTATTTTTAGATTAAATTTTGAGCATTATAGCATGCTTCGTTTAAAGAGATTTATATGAAATATTCAACAAATAAAATTTATTCCGTTAGGAAAGAAAATTAACGTCTTTTCTGCCACGAATAAGACGGGTAAATCTAATTTATGCTCACTCATTTCAACAATATTTGGAAAAAAATATAAACACGCCAATAGTAATTTCTTCTCAGAATTTAGTAATTACTTCATTATAGAACCAAATGAAGTTTTTAAAGAAATTGGATTTACTATATCATCAAAAAATAAAGCAATCCTAAATCTTCAAAAGAAGCATCCAGAGATACGACAAGTTAATTTATATTATCGAGCCAATACAACCTAGAGGTTCATCTATCAAACCAATGAAAAATTAAAAGCAGATCTATTTAGTCAAATAAGCTACTATCATAAAATATTACAATCTATTGCAAAGATCATATCACTCAATTTATTTAAAAAAAATTATTATCTGATCACATGCTTAAATTATTTAATATAATTTTATCCAAATATGAAACTCAACCTATTTATTTAAGATACAATAACTTAAAAATATTACCAGAATATGATCATCACTTTTAAAAATTAGAAAAATCTCAAGAGAAAAAACTTTACACTAAAAGTAACTTAATAAAAAAGTTCATAACTCAATTTGATAATGATGATAAGTGGAATAATGATCAACTAAAAAATGAAAACATCATATCCCAACTTAAAGAATTTTTTATTTGTTCTAAAGCTTTGCGTTATTACTATTCTCAACATCAAAATAAAGCAGAGATCTTTGAATTTATAGAGAAATGTAAAAAGGCATTTGAGCTTGCCAATAGCAGAATAAAAGCCGGACTTTAACTATAGAAATGTAGAGGAATATATCTGATCCTCTACACTAGAGCTTATCCCCCAAATTGTGTAAATACCTGTTTCTGAGATAATATATCAGACGCAGGTACTTTATTATGAACGAAAAACCACTCCACGCCTTGGCAGCAGAATTTGCCCAACCCCTCAAAACACTGGAAGACCTTAATCAGTTTTCACGCATGCTTAAAAAAATCACGGTTGAAGCTACTCTAAATGGCGAACTCACTGACCATCTTGGCTATGAAAAGCATCAGCCCCGAAAAGGCAAAAATGCACTAATGGCTATACGTCCAAAACCGTGATTTGTGATGAAAGTGAGATAGAAATCGATACCCCTCGTGACCGTGATGGCACCTTTGAACCACAACTTATCAAGAAAAACCAAACTCGCATTACGGGGATGGATGAGCAGATTATTGCCTTATATGCCAAAGGGTTAAGTAATCAAGAAATCGTTGAGATATCCAAAGAACGCTATAATGCTGATGTGTCTACCAGCCTCATTTCTCGTGTGACGGATTCCGTTAAAAAACGTGTGCTGGAATGGCAAAATCGACCGCTTGATGCGGTTTATCCTCAAACGAAGATTCAGCTTTGTATTGTGCATTTTGTGCGGAACAGCTTGAAGTATGTCTCGTGGAAAGATTACAAAGCGGTCACGGCAGATTTGAAGCAGGCTTATCAAGCCCCAACTGAGGCGCAAGCGCGAAAAAATCTGACCGCACTTTCGCAAAAATGGCAGGAAAAATACCCGCTTGTGGTAAGAGGCTGGGAAGAAAATTGGGCAAATATCGCCACCTTTTTTGGCTATCCTCCGGATATCCGCAAAGCGATTTATACCACCAATGCGGTGGAATCGTTAAACAGCGTTATCCGCCGAGTCATCAAAAAACGCAATGTGTTTCCAACAGATGATTCGGTGTTTAAAGTGATATGGCTGGCGATGAAAGAAGTGTCAAAAAAATGGATGCTACCGATTCAAAACTGGAAACAGGCAATGAATCGATTTATGATTGATTTTGGTGATCGTCTAAACGATCACCGTTAAGTTGAAATGGGTGTTTACACAGAATTTGGGATAGGCTCGTGCGCTGCCCCTAAAAGTTAGACAATCATTCAAAGGACTGTTTTCGACATTATATTGAACCCAGTCGAACTCAGTCCTTTTAGTTTTAATTGAATTCGTTCTTCATTAATCATCCTACTATTAAAAAGCCCTTATCGGTATTGGGTGAAAAGGAGTGGTAATTTTTATTATCTAAAATCACATTTCTTCTTGTCATTAATAGTACTGATTAGCTAAATATATGGATTTTTATGCTATAAATTTATAATGTGATCCAGATCGAATTTTTTTATTTGCAAACTCTTTAAGATGGCTCTTGCCAAATAAGTGAATTACCTCTTTCAATAACTTATCTTATTGATTGAGTTAAATATTAATAAAAACCCAGGGGGCGTAAATATGAAATTAAGCAGAAGAACATTTATCGAATCAGCTCTTACAGTATCGGCTTGTCTTGTGGCTGGGTTAACCACTACTCCAGTATATTCCAGCTCATCTGAAATAATTAAATTAGGCTATCTCGTCAAACAACCTGAAGAACCTTGGTTTCAAACTGAATGGGCATTTGCAGATAAAGCAGCCAAAAATTTAGGTGATGTTGAAATTATTAAAATGGCCATTCCTGATGGAGAAAAGACATTAAATGCTATTGATAATTTAGCTGCAAGTGGTGCCAAAGGATTTGTGATTTGTGCTCCGGATCCCAGACTTGGCCCCGCAATTATAGCAAAAGCACGTGCATATGATCTAAAAGTAATCGCCGTAGATGAGCTTGATACCGCCCGAAGACGGACTGAAGGTTCTATTTCAGCATTAATTAAAGCCGGATTTCCAGAAAAGCAAATTTATAAATCGCCAACAAAAAGTAATGATATTCCCGGTGCCCTTGATGCCGCAAATTCTATGCTAGTACAGCACCCAGAAGTAAAAAACTGGCTTATCGTTGGCATGAATGATAACACAGTGCTAGGAGGGGTAAGGGCAACCGAAGGCCAAGGTTTTAAACCAGCAAATGTTGTTGGTATCGGGATAAATGGCGTTGATGCAGTAAATGAACTTTCTAAACCAAATCCAACCGGTTTCCTAGGCTCTCTATTACCTAGCCCAGATATACATGGTTATCGTAGTACAGAAATGTTGTACAAATGGATTAAATACGGTGTTAAACCAGAAAAATTTATTGCTGTTCAAGATGTTGTTTTCCTAAAACGAGACAACTTTAAAGAAGAACTTGCTAAAAAAGGATTGTAATATTTCAAATCCAGCTGTTGGTTGAGCTATCAAGCTGGCCGGTAGCTTTGCTCGGTTCGTAAAGGAGAATTTGTATGCACGTTCCTTATTTAGAATTTGATAACATCAGTAAAACGTTTCCCGGCGTTAAAGCATTACAAAACATTTCATTTAAGTGTTATGAAGGTCAAATTCATGCACTTATGGGCGAAAATGGTGCTGGGAAATCCACTTTATTAAAAATTTTAAGCGGAAACTATTTACCTACTGAAGGAAAATTACATATTGGAGGTAGAACACTCACGTTTAAAAACACCAAAGAAGCCCTCTTATCCGGTATTGCCATTATCTACCAAGAATTAAATATCGTTCCTGAAATGACTGTTGCAGAAAATCTCTGTTTAGGACAACTGCCAAATGCTTTCGGCATCGTAAATCAAACCGCCCTACTCGCAAGAACACAGCAATATTTAGACAAATTAGAACTCAATATTGCTCCAACGACGCCATTAAAAGAGTTATCCATTGGCCAATGGCAAATGATTGAAATTGCCAAAGCATTGAGTCGTGGCGCTAAAATTATTGCATTCGACGAACCAACCAGTAGTTTATCCGTGCCCGAAATTGAAAAACTCTTTAACGTCATCAATGAGTTGAAAGTTGAAGGGAAAGTTATTCTCTATGTATCACATCGTATGGAAGAAATTTTTCAAATTAGCGATGCCATCACTGTACTGAAAGACGGACAGTTTATCGAAACTTTTTCAGATTTAAGTAAAATCAATAATGATATTCTCGTTCAAAGCATGGTCGGTCGGAATTTAGGTGATATTTATCATTATCGCCCTCGCGCATTTGAAAAAACGCGCCTAAAAATCACCGCACTTTCCGGCACAAAATTAAAAGGTAATTTTAACTTAGAGGTAAAAGCAGGAGAAATTCTCGGCTTATTTGGTTTAGTTGGTGCTGGACGTTCTGAACTGCTAAAAATTATTTTTGGTGCTGACCCGATGACAAATGGAACTATTGAATTAGATGGCATCCCACAAAAAATTACTTCTCCAAAACAAGCTATCGAAGCCGGTATCGTCCTTTGTCCAGAAGATAGGAAAAAAGAAGGTATTATCCCAACAGCAACCGTTGGTGAAAATATTAATATTAGCGCAAGACGTTCGCACAACTTCCTTAAATTCATTATCAATGACAAATGGGAAAAAGAAAATGCAGAAAAACAACGCACGCAAATGAATGTTAAAACACCATCTATTGAACAATTTATCGTTAATTTATCTGGAGGTAACCAACAAAAAGCCATTCTGGGACGATGGCTATCCGAAGATATTAAAGTGTTATTACTTGACGAACCTACGCGAGGGATTGATATCGGGGCAAAATCTGAAATTTACGATCTGATTTCTAAATTAGCAGAAGAAAAAATCGCCATTATTGTCGTCTCCAGTGATTTACCAGAAGTCATCGGGCTATCAGATCGTGTTATGGTAATGCGCAACCAACAAATTACAGGAGAAGTCGTTCGAGCTGATGCGACGGAAGAACGAATTCTAAAACTGGCGATGATTGAATCTAAAGCAGCTTAATTAAGGAGATATAATATGAATGCGACAAATTTAACTCAAAAAAACACAGGAAGTCCATTAACTAAAATTTGGAACTCTTATGGCATGCTGCTAATTTTCTTTGTTATTTTTATTAGCTCTTGCATTTTTATTCCTAATTTTGCAACGGTCATTAATATGAAAGGATTAGGGCTCTCTATTTCTATGAGCGGGATGGTCGCTTGTGGAATGCTATTCTGCCTAGCTGCTGGTGAAATCGATCTTTCAGTTGCATCTGTCATTGCTTGTGCTGGCGTCGTTACAGCAGTCGTCTTAAATTCCACGCAAAGCATTTTTCTTGGTATTACTGCTGGATTATCATTAGGTGCGTTAATCGGTTTAATCAATGGTTTTGTAATAGCTAAACTCAAAATTAATTCTCTTATCACCACATTAGCCAGTATGCAAATTGCGCGCGGACTCGGCTATATCATTTCTGATGGTAAAGCAGTAGGGATCACAACAGAAGCATTCTTTGACTTAGGTTATCAAACTTTTTTAGGTATTCCTTTGCCAATTTTATTTACAATTATCTGTATCGGTATTTTTGGATTTTTGCTCAGTCGCACAACTTACGGACGAAATACGTTGGCAATCGGGGGAAACGAGGAAGCATCTCGCCTAGCGGGGATTAATGTTGATAGAACTAAATTAATCATATTCATTATTTCAGGCATAATCTCAGCATTAGCCGGTATTATTCTTGCAGCGAGAATGACCAGCGGTCAACCAATGACATCAATTGGATTTGAATTAGTAGCAATTTCAGCTTGTGTACTGGGAGGTGTATCATTAAATGGTGGTGTGGCAAAAATATCTTTTATCATTGCTGGGGTACTAATTCTTGGTACGATTGAAAATGCGATGAATTTATTAAACATTTCACCGTTTGCACAATATGTCGTAAGAGGATTAATTTTGCTTATTGCTGTTATTTTTGATAAATATAAACAAAAAATTATTAAAGCATAGGTTTTTTGATGTCTAGAAGTGAGATTAATAAACAACCCAATCCGCTACTTCCTGGTTACAATTTTGATGCTTATTTAGTCGCTGGATGTACTCCAATTGAAAAAGATAAACAGCTTGACTTTATCATTAAGCGTCCAAATGGCATGAAAGGGTATATTATTAATCTCACGATTAAAGGAAAAGGTCGTATATTTCATGATAAAAATGCATTTGATTGCAATGTAGGAGATCTTTTACTCTTCCCACCAAACGCAGCACACTACTACCATCGGGCAAAAGACAGTGAAAGCTGGCACCATCAATGGATTTACTTTCGTCCGCGTGGATTGTGGTTTAATTGGTTAGCATGGACGAATACCATTAATCATGTCGGACGTTTACGTATTCCTAATGAAGAAATCTATCAAAATATTCTTAGTTTATTTCAACAAATAGAGAAAGAATATAATTCTGATGATTTATTATCAGAAGATATGTCAATGTGCTTATTAGAACAACTACTTATCAAATGTTTTAGACTTGATCCATCAAATAAGCAAACCATGATTGATCATCGTATTCTTGCAACATGCCATTATATTACGGATAATTTAAATAAAAACTATAGTATCATCGAAATTGCGAATCACATTCATATGTCATCTTCAAGGCTTGCGCATTTATTTAGCCAACAAATGGGAACAAGTATTATTAAATGGCGTGAAGAACAACGTATGATAAAAGCGCAACATTTACTACATACCTCAAATGCCCCGATTTACTATATAGCGAGACAACTAGGTTATGATGACCAATTATATTTTTCTCGTTTATTCAAGCGCCACACGGGGTTAAGCCCTTCAAAATATCGTAATTCCAGATAATATATCTGGTTGATTTTATTCAATTAAAATTTCATTTTTAAAGAATTTACCTTTTTCGATCATAGTAAAAACAGGATAACCATCACAAGAATTATAAGGTAGCTATTTTATCCATATTTATAGCATTTTATCCTCTAACATCCCGAAAGAATCAGGATTACTATTAACATCACTATTCTGAAAGTCTCATAGGAGAAAAGTATGAATTTTACCTTACAACAAATTGCTAATATACAAACTGCCATCGGCATAGAATTTGGCTCAACCAGGATTAAAGCGGTCTTAATTGATAAAAATGGAACAATTCTAGCCACAGGTGGGTTTGATTGGGAAAATCAATTAGTGGATGAAATTTGGACTTACTCCGAAGAGGATATTTGGCGGGGTTTACAGGAAGCGTATCGAAATTTAGCACAATCCGTGCAACAGAAATATCATACATCCATCACAAAAGTCAGCGCAATTGGAATTAGTGCCATGATGCACGGGTATATGCCTTTTGACTGCGATAAAAAACTACTCGTCCCATTTCGGACTTGGCGTAATAATATTACTGAAAATTCTGCCAAAAAATTGACCGCTCTTTTTCAGCATAATATTCCTCAACGCTGGAGTATCGCACATCTTTACCAAGCCATTTTAAACGAAGAAGAACATCTTCCTCAAATTAACTACCTCACAACATTATCCGGCTACATACATTGGTGTTTGACCGATCAAAAAGTACTAGGAATTGGCGATGCCTCTGGTATGTTTCCAATCAATTCACAAAGTTGTGATTATGATCAATCCATGCTACAAAAATTTGATCAATTAATTGCCAAAAAGCAATATCCATGGAAAATCGCTAATATTTTACCTAAAGTATTACGTGCTGGAGAAAATGCTGGTTACTTAACTGAAAAAGGCGCGAGATTAATCGATCCAAGCGGCAATCTTCAAGCAGGCTGCCCGCTTTGTCCTCCGGAAGGTGATGCTGGAACTGGAATGATAGCCACTAACAGTATCAAAGCCAGAACTGGTAATATTTCTGCCGGTACTTCAGCTTTTGCTATGATTGTATTGGAAAAAAATCTCTCACAAGTTTATGAAAATTTAGATATGGTGACCACACCAGCAGGAAAAACTGTTGCTATGGCACACGCGAATAATTGCACCACCGATATTAATGCATGGGTGAAAATTTTTGGCGAATGTTTAACAGCGTTTAACATTTCGCACACCCCTACACAACTTTATGAAACCCTATTTGGCAAAGCCCTTGAAGGGGATGATGATTGTGGACAAGTACTATCTTACGGATTTTATTCTGGTGAACATAGCCTTGGTTTATCTAGTGGTTGTCCGTTGCTTATTCACCCAACACACAGTGCTTTCAACCTCGCCAATCTTATACGTTCACTATTGTATAGTGCCTTTGGTGCAATGAAATTGGGTATGGACATTCTGACTCAACAAGAAAAAGTCGAAATCACACAAATCTTGGCGCATGGAGGCATTTTTAAAACACAAAATGTCGCCTCAAAAATTTTAGCATCTGCTTTAAATATTCCAATAACAACCATGGAAACAGCAACAGAAGGAGGCGCTTGGGGAATTGCATTGCTCGCAAGTTATCTCCATAAAGCCAACGATTTGTCATTGGAACAATATTTAGATCAGCATATTTTCCAGAATGCCGAAGTCACTACCGTTTATCCAGTACAAGAAATGGTGAAAGGATATAAAACATTTATGCAGCACTACCAAAATGGACTACATGTTGTACAAGCAGCAATAAAAGTGCGGTAGGAAATCATGATATTTTAATTAAAAGAAGGAATGAGACAATGGAGTTTATCAAAAAATTAGAAGTGTGGTTCGTGGTTGGTAGCCAACATCTCTATGGAGAGGAAGCGCTAAAACAAGTCCAACAACATGCACAACAAGTCACGCAATATCTAAACCAACAACGCCCTTTTGTACAAATAAAATTAAAAGAATTAGCAACAACACCAGATGATATTTTACGTTTATGCCAAGCTGCCAATAATACGGATGTTTGTATCGGTATAATGGCTTGGATGCATACTTTTTCACCAGCAAAAATGTGGATTGCCGGCTTATCACAATTAACCAAACCTCTCTTACAATTCCATACGCAATTTTATCCAACAATTCCTTGGAATGAAATTGATATGAATTACATGAACTTACACCAAACTGCCCACGGTGATCGTGAATTCGGTTTTCTTACCGCAAGGCTACGTAAACCTAAAACTATCCTAGTAGGACATTGGCAAAGTGAAAGCGTAAGACAAAAACTGGATCGTTGGATGCGCGTAAGCACGGCTATTTACGATCAAAAACACTTAAAAATTGCGCGATTTGGTGACAATATGCGTGAAGTCGCTGTTACTGAAGGCGATAAAGTTGAAGCACAAATTAAATTTGGCTACAGTGTCAACGGATATGGTGTTTATCAATTAGCAGAATACATCAATCAAGTATCCGAACAAGATGCACAACAATTGGTCGCAGAATATGAAAAAAGCTATCAATTAGTCGATTGTCTTAAAGAAAATGGCGAAAAACGTACCGCACTTTTAGACAGTGCCAAGATTGAACTCGGTTTAAAAACTTTTTTAGAAGAAGGCGGTTTTCATGCCTTCACCGATACCTTTGAAAATCTTAATGGATTAAAGCAATTGCCGGGGTTAGCTGTACAGCGTTTGATGCAACAAGGTTATGGTTTTGGTGCAGAAGGTGATTGGAAAACCGCCGCCTTAGTCCGAGCATTGAAAGTAATGAGTTATGGTCTAACAAAAGGAACTTCTTTTATGGAAGACTACACCTACAATCTAGATGAACAAAACGAATTAGTGCTAGGCGCACATATGTTAGAAGTTTGTCCCTCAATTGCCGAAGATAAACCGTTACTTGATATTCAACCACTTGGTATTGGAGGAAAAGAAGATCCTACTCGCCTGATTTTCAGCTCAAAATGTGGCAACGCTATTAATACCACAATTGTCGATATGGGAAATCGATTTAGAATGATCGTTGCTGATTTAGAAGCGGTAGAAAAACCACAAGCTATGCCTAAATTACCCGTAGGCCACGCCTTTTGGAAATTAAAGCCAAATTTTGATATCGGCACACAGGCTTGGGTACTTGCCGGCGGTGCACATCACAGTGTGTTTAGCTTGGATATTGACGCCGAAATGCTACAGATGTTCGCCGAATACCTAGATATTGAATTTTTACATATTCATGCAGAAACCAAATTAAGCGATTTCAAAAACCAATTACGTTGGAATGAAATGGCTTATAAATAAGCCAACAAACATCCGTATCTGATAAAAACCAATTCAGATACGGACATTTTAATTATTCTCGCGACTTAACGTAAGGCTGAGTAAAAAATCAAACCGAATATTTCAAACGATATGCCACTAAATCTTCGATAGTAACAACGGGATAGCCAAATTTTTGGGCAAACGCAACGATTTCCGGAGCACGTGCCATGGAGCCATTGTCGTTAGTAATTTCACAAATAACGCCTGCAGGTTTGTAGCCAGCGAGGCGGGCAAGATCGATAGATGCTTCGGTATGACCGCGACGAACAAGAACGCCTTCAGTTTGTGCTCTTAATGGAAATACGTGTCCCGGTCTATGTAAATCCTCCGGTTTCGCGCTATCCGCAATAGCGGCACGAATAGTGGTCACGCGATCAGACGCAGAAACGCCGGTAGTCACACCTTTTGCCGCCTCAATAGTCACGGTAAATGCGGTTTTATTAGTGCTGGTATTATCCTGCACCATGGGCGGTAAATCCAATTGCTTACATAACTCATCTGTAATACAAAGACATACAATCCCGCTACCATAACGGATTAACATTGCCATTTGTTCCGGCGTAATCGTTTCTGCCGGAAAAATAAGATCCCCTTCGTTTTCGCGATCTTCATCATCCAACACTAAAATGCCATTTCCTTGTTTGAAGGCTTCAAGTGCATTTTTAACCCGTTGTTCTGAATTGCCGAAAGGCGCTAATACTGACTGATTCATAGTAAAATCCTTATATAAAATTAATGACAGATACCAGAATCAGGGCGATGAGAAATTTTATTTCTCCGTTAAGAAATGAAGTTAACAGCAAAATAAAAAGTGCAAGTCTCGCAAACAAGACTTGTTTATTCTCTTTCATCCAGACTATCACTGTCGGCTTTGGATTTACACCAAATCTGCTGACTTTACCATTAAGGTAAACGCTCGTGGGCTTATCATTTGACTTACCACCGGTAGGGAATTACACCCTGCCCTGAGAATTTCCCGTTATTATAGCGAAAACTTCCGGTCTTGTAATCTACAGAGAAGAAAAAATGTTTTTATTTATAATAAGATTGACTACAATAGAGAAATCATAAAAATGTAAAGGAAATATGAGGTTTTTATGCTTAACCCAAAAAAAATTGAACAAATCATTCAACAAATCCAAGATACCTTACCACAGGGTATCAAAGAATTAGGGCAAGATGCTGAAGCAAAATTAAAGCAAACGTTACAAGCGCAATTATCCAAATTGGATTTAGTCACTCGCGAAGAGTTTGATGTACAAACACAAGTGTTGCTACGTACCCGAGAAAAATTGGCAGACCTAGAAAAACGCCTAGAACAATACCTTGCCCAAGCAGAAAATAAACAAACTGGGAATTGACCAAATTTCCACCGCACTTTTCATCAAAAATCCCTAAAGTGCGGTCTATTTTTGACATAAAAGGAGAGGCTATGTCAGCTTTTGCTTACTTGCAACAAAAACGCAAACAATTAAATTTAAAAGTCAATGATGTTTGCCAACAAGCGAATATTACACGCGCGTATTTTAACCAATTAGTGAGTGGAAAAATTAAAAATCCAAGCGCAACAAAACTAAAAGCCTTACATAAAGTACTACAAATCGTCGAACAAGAAGACAAAAAAGTTGGCGTAATTTTTGGTAAATTTTATCCGGTGCATACCGGTCATATCAACATGATTTATGAAGCATTCAGTAAAGTGGACGAAATTCATGTGATCGTATGTAGCGATACAGATCGGGATTTAAAACTGTTTTATGACAGCAAAATGAAACGTATGCCGACCGAACAAGATCGCCTGCGCTGGATGCAACAAATATTTAAATATCAACAAGATAAAATCTTTATTCATCATCTTATCGAAGATGGTTTACCAAGCTACCCGAACGGTTGGGAAGCCTGGGCAGAACGGGTTAAAATCTTATTTAAAGAGAAAAACTTTAATCCCACCATTGTTTTCAGCAGTGAAATTCAAGATAAAGCACCTTACGAAAAATACCTAAACCTTGAAGTAGAGTTAGTGGATCCTGAACGACGCTTTTTCAATGTATCAGCAACCAAAATTCGCAATAACCCGTTTCATTACTGGAAATTTATTCCAAAAGAAGTGCGCCCGTTCTTCGCTAAAACCATTGCCATTTTAGGCGGTGAAAGCAGCGGCAAATCGGTATTGATCAACAAATTATCCAGTGTATTCAACACCACGTCGGCGTGGGAATATGGACGCGAATTCGTCTTTGAAAAATTAGGTGGTGATGAACAAGCCATGCAATATTCCGATTATCCACAAATGGCATTGGGTCACCAGCGATACATTGATTACGCAGTGCGCCATGCCACTAAAGTCGCATTTGTCGATACCGATTTCATCACTACACAAGCCTTTTGCATACAATATGAAGGGAAAGCGCATCCGTTTCTGGATTCAATGATTAAAGAATATCCATTTGATGTCACCATTTTGCTCAATAACAACACCAAATGGGTGAATGATGGGTTGCGTCGCCTTGGCAACGCTAAACAACGCCAACGTTTCCAAGGGTTACTAAAAAAATTACTGGATAAACATAATATCCCTTATATCGAAATTGAATCACCAAGCTACTTAGAGCGCTATAACCAAGTTAAAGCGATTGTAGAAAAAATATTAAACGAAGAAGAACTACCCGAACTACACACAGAACATAAAATTGAGGAGTAAAATAAAGCATGATTTTGTTTGCAGGTGACCCGCATGGAAGTTACACGCACCTCTATCCCTTTGTTAAAAATCAGAAGGATTTGGCACTGATCATACTTGGCGATTTACAACTCACCAATACCGATGAACTAGATAATTTAGCAAAATATTGTGATCTCTGGTTTATTCATGGTAACCACGACAGTAAAACCACCGCTGCTTTTGAATCCTTGTGGGGGTCGGAATGGAGAACACGCAATTTACACAGTCGCGTAGTGGAAATTCAAGGCAAGCGCATTGCCGGACTTGGCGGCGTTTTTCGAGGACAAATTTGGATGCCGCCGAATAAACCCTTATTTTTGGATCCCATCCACTATTGTCAATATTGTTCACAAGAAAAAATCTGGCGCGGTGGCATCCCCTTAAGACATCGCACATCAATTTTTCCATCAGATATCGAATGTCTTGAACAACAAAAAGCCGATATTTTAATCTGTCATGAAGCCCCAAAACCACATCCATCTGGTTTCCAAATTATCAATTCATTGGCAGTGAAAATGGGCGTCAGTCATGTATTTCACGGTCACCACCATGATAATTTTGACTATCTCCCACTCTGCGACAAAACCCCGTTTAAAGTTACCAACGTCGGTTTCCGCAGCCTTTGTAATGAAAACGGAGAATATCTGCTGATTGGCGTGGACGATCGGGAAAAATAAACCGTTTTCTGACACAAAAATCATGCAAAAATAACCGCATTTTCGCTTAAGAAATCGAGAATAAACATCAAACCGAAAAAGAGAAAATATCATCTCCAAAACAAAACCCCTAGTAACAATACTAGGGGTTTTTATTAGATTAATCTGTTGATTAAGCTACTGCTTTTTCAACAACGCGAACTAAAGTGTGAGATTTAGTTTTAGAAAGTGGACGACACTCTCTAATTTCAACAACATCACCTAATTTCGCTTCGTTGTTTTCATCGTGTACATGTAATTTAGTTGTACGACGGATAAACTTACCATAAAGTGGGTGTTTAACCTTACGTTCAATAGCAACAACAAAAGATTTATCCATTTTGTCACTAACAACTTTACCTTGCACGGTACGAATTTTATCAGTCATTACTCACCCGCCTTCTCGGTTAATACAGTTTTCACTTGTGCAATACTGCGACGCACTTGTTTTAACTGATGGGTTTGTTGAAGCTGACCGGTGGCTGCTTGCATACGCAATTTGAATTGCTCACCTAACAAGTTAACCAATTCAGCATTCAGCTCTTCAACAGTTTTTGTACGTAGTTCTTGAGCTTTCATTACATCACCGTTTTAGTTACGAAAGTGGTCTTGATTGGCAATTTCGCCGCTGCTAATGCAAATGCGTTTCTTGCGATTTCTTCAGACACACCATCCATTTCATAAAGGACTTTGCCCGGCTGGATTAAGGCTACCCAGTACTCAACGTTACCTTTCCCTTTACCCATACGAACTTCTAATGGTTTTTCAGTAATTGGTTTATCTGGAAATACACGGATCCAGATTTTACCTTGACGTTTAACTGCACGCGTCATCGCACGACGCGCAGATTCAATTTGACGTGCGGTTAAACGACCACGACCAACTGCTTTTAAACCGAAAGTACCGAAGCTCACTTCTGTACCACCAGCAATACCACGGTTACGACCTTTGTGGACTTTACGGAATTTTGTACGTTTTGGTTGCAACATTTAACAATTCTCCTTATTTACGACCTTTACCGCGTGGTGCCTTTTTAGGCGCGGCAGGTTGTTGTTCCGGTTGTTGTGCAATTGCAGCCATTCCACCAAGAATTTCACCTTTGAAGATCCATACTTTAACGCCGATAACGCCGTAAGTAGTATGAGCTTCAGCAGTGTTATAATCGATGTCCGCACGTAATGTATGTAGAGGTACACGACCTTCACGATACCACTCAGAACGTGCAATCTCTGCACCACCTAAACGACCGCTTACTTCAACTTTGATACCTTTAGCACCTAAGCGCATTGCATTTTGTACCGCGCGTTTCATCGCACGACGGAACATAACACGACGCTCTAATTGAGAAGCGATACTATCTGCAACTAATTTTGCATCTAATTCAGGTTTTTTCACTTCAGCAATGTTGATTTGAGCCGGAACGCCTGCAATATTTGCTACTGCGTTACGTAATTTTTCAACATCTTCGCCTTTTTTACCGATAACGATACCTGGACGAGCTGTGTGAATTGTGACACGAATACTTTTTGCCGGACGCTCAATAGTGATGCGTGACACGGAAGCATTCGCCAATTCTTTATTTAAGAATTTACGTACTTTGAAATCGCCCTCTAAATTATCAGCGAAATCTTGTGTATTCGCGAACCAAGTAGAGCTCCAAGGCTTAACAATACCTAGGCGAATACCATGTGGATGTACTTTTTGACCCATTTGCTATTCCTCTACGATTAACGATCTGACACAACCACAGTGATGTGGCTTGTACGTTTTAAAATGCGATCTGCGCGACCTTTAGCACGTGGCATTACACGTTTCATGCTTGGACCTTCATCTACAAAGATCTTCGCAACTTTAAGATCATCGATATCTGCACCGTCATTATGCTCAGCATTAGCAATCGCAGACTCAAGCACTTTTTTCACCAAAGCTGCTGCTTTTTTGTTGGTGTAAGTTAAAATTTCTAACGCTTGAGCTACTTTTTTACCACGGACTAAATCCGCCACTAAGCGAGCTTTTTGTGCTGAAGTGCGAGCGTAACGATGTTTTGCAATAGTTTCCATCTTTTACCCCTTACTTCTTAGCTTTCTTATCCGCAGCGTGACCGCGGTAAGTACGAGTCGGTGCAAATTCACCTAATTTATGACCGATCATTTCATCAGAAACATAAACAGGAACGTGCTGACGACCATTATGGACTGCGATGGTCAATCCAATCATTGATGGAATGATCATTGAACGACGGGACCAAGTTTTAATTGGTTTTTTATCCCCGCTTTCCACCGCCTTCTCTACCTTCTTCAACAAGTGTAGGTCAAGGAATGGACCCTTCTTGAGAGAACGTGGCATGGCTTTTCCTCTTAATTAATGAATATTATTTGCCACGACGACGTACGATAAATTTATCAGTACGTTTGTTGTGACGAGTTTTCTTACCTTTGGTTTGAACGCCCCAAGGTGTAACAGGGTGTTTACCGAAGTTACGACCTTCACCACCACCGTGTGGGTGGTCAACTGGGTTCATTGCAGTACCACGAACAGTTGGGCGAATACCTCTCCAACGGCTTGCACCTGCTTTACCAAGTACGCGAAGCATATGCTCTGAGTTACCCACTTCCCCGATAGTAGCAGCGCACTCAGATAATACTTTACGCATCTCGCCTGAACGAAGACGTAAAGTCACATAATTACCTTCACGAGCGATAATTTGTACATACGCACCGGCAGAACGAGCGATTTGACCGCCTTTACCTGGTTTTAATTCAACGTTATGCACAGTTGTACCAACTGGGATATTACGCATTGGTAATGAGTTACCAACTTTAATTGGCGCATTCACACCAGCTTGGATTTGATCGCCTGCGCTTAAACCTTTAGGTGCTAAAATATAACGACGTTCACCATCTTTATAAAGCACTAAAGCGATATTTGCAGAACGATTTGGATCATATTCAAGACGCTCAACCACCGCTGGGATATCTAACTTGTTACGTTTGAAATCGATTAAACGGTAATGTTGTTTATGACCACCACCGATATGACGAGTAGTGATACGTCCTAAATTATTACGACCACCAGTTTTAGATTTAGTATCTAGCAATGGTGCGTAAGGTTTACCCTTATGTAATTCAGGGTTTACGATTTTAACAACGTGACGACGACCAGCGGAGGTCGGCTTACATTTAACGATAGCCATAGTTTTCTATTCCTCCGTAATTACTCTGCCGCACCTTCAATGAAGTCAAGTGATTGACCTTCTTGAAGAGTTACATAAGCTTTTTTCCAGTCACTGCGACGACCTGTTTTAGCACCATGACGTTTAGTTTTACCTTTAACAACCACAGTACGAACAGAATCCACTTTCACTTCAAATAATTGCTCAACTGCATTGGCAACTTCAACTTTATTTGCATCTAAAGCCACTTTGAAAACGATAGTGTTTGACTTCTCAGCGTTATTTGTTGCTTTTTCAGAGACATGTGGTGCTTTTAACACTTTTAGCAAACGTTCTTGTTGAATCATGCTAACATCTCCTCAATTTGTTTCACTGCATCAACAGTAACAACCACTTTATCGAAAGCAATTAAGCTTACCGGATCGATACCTTGCACATCACGTACATCAACTTTATATAAGTTACGTGCCGCTAAGAATAGATTCTCATCTAAACTTGCAGTGATGATAAGCGCGTCAGTTAACGCCATATCTTTTAATTTTTGTACTAATACTTTTGTTTTTGGTGCATCAATTTCGAATTTTTCCACCACAACCAAACGGTCTTGACGAACTAATTCAGAAAGAATGCTTTTAATCGCACCACGGTACATTTTTTTGTTCACTTTTTGGCTGTGATCTTGTGGTTTTGCTGCAAAAGTTACGCCACCTGAACGCCAAATTGGCGACTTAATATCACCAGAACGCGCACGACCTGTACCTTTTTGACGCCAAGGTTTTTTGCCTGAACCAGACACTTCAGCACGAGTTTTTTGCGCGCGAGAACCTTGACGAGCACCTGCTGCATAAGCAACAACTACTTGATGGATCAACGCTTCGTTAAACTCACGTCCGAAGGTAGTTTCAGAAACAGTGAGTGCGTTTGCACCTACAACTTGTAATTCCATCTCTATCTCCTAGACTTATGCTTTAACTGCTGGTTTAACAATAACATCACTATTAGTTGCACCAGGTACAGAACCTTTCACTAATAATAATTTACGCTCAGCATCTACACGAACCACTTCAAGGGATTGAACAGTTACACGTTCAGCACCTAAGTGACCTGCCATTTTTTTACCTTTAAACACACGACCTGGAGTTTGGTTTTGACCAATAGAACCAAGCACACGATGTGATAAAGAGTTACCATGGGTAGCATCTTGAGTACGGAAATTCCAACGTTTAACACCACCTTGGAAACCTTTACCTTTAGAAGTACCGGTAACATCCACTTTTTTAACATCAGTAAAGATGTCAACGTTAATTTCTTGACCTAAAGTGAATTCTTCACCTTCAGTACGAAATTCCCATAAACCGCGACCAGCTTCAACACCTGCTTTCACGAAATGACCTGCTTCAGGCTTAGTTACACGACTTGCTTTTTTCGAGCCAGTAGTAACTTGAATTGCAGTATAGCCATCGTTTTCAAGAGTTTTAACTTGAGTGACGCGGTTGGCTTCGATTTCGATAACGGTAACTGGAATAGACACGCCATCTTCATTGAAGATACGAGTCATACCAACTTTACGACCGACTAAACCAATCATTGTTATAACCTCTTAATTAACCTAGGCTGATCTGCACGTCAACGCCGGCAGCCAAATCTAAACGCATTAATGCATCAACAGTTTTTTCTGTTGGCTCTACGATATCTACTAAACGTTTGTGAGTACGAATTTCATATTGGTCACGAGCGTCTTTATTCACGTGTGGAGAAATCAACACGGTAAAACGTTCTTTACGAGTCGGTAAAGGAATCGGACCACGAACTTGCGCGCCAGTACGTTTAGCTGTTTCTACGATCTCCGCTGTAGATTGATCAATTAAACGATGATCAAATGCTTTTAAACGGATACGGATTCTTTGGTTCTGCATTAGACCAGAGCTCCAATAAATTTAGCTAATAATAAAACTGACACCATCACCTCTCACACATCAAATTGAAAGGGAAGTGCAGTAACCTGTTTTAGCTCCCAAATCGGGAACATTGTTTATGTATTACCGAGCGGTAACACCCGTTTAATAAATGATTACATTAAACGGCTTTCATATAAAAAGCTTGCAGATTATACAAGTAATTCTATCATCTCGCAAGCCTTTTCCACGCAATTTGTCTTAAAAAAAACCAAAAGTGCGGTCTAATATTCCCACGTTTCCGGATTAACGCCCAATTCGCGCATCAGCGCTTTCGCCTGCTCCGGAATTTCATCACTACGCTCTTTTAACAAGTCCTCATCTGTTGGCAAAGGCTGACCGGTAAAAGCATGTAAAAACGCCTCACACAACAACTCGCTATTCGTCGCATGGCGCAAATTACGAATTTGCCGACGCGTCCGCTCATTAGTCAAAATTTCTAATACTTTAATCGGAATCGACACCGTAATTTTTTTGACTTGCTCACTTTTCTTCCCATGCTCCGCATAAGGGCTAATATATTTACCGTCCCACTCCGCCATATTAACTACCTTAGTCACTTAAATAATTTGCACACATTTTAATGAAAAATGGCTAAAATAACAATCTAGACATACAGACTTCCGAAAGCAAATCGCGCCACAACCCCACATAATGACAAATCTCAGCAAAAATAACCGCACTTTAAGTCGCAAAAAGATCAAAGTGCGGTCAATTCTTACAGCGTTTTCAATGCATTAATATTTACTTGCATCATAACCATAATACGCATTAGTCAAGATAGTTTGCATATCTTCCACCAACGGTAACCGCGGATTTGCCGGCGAGCACTGGTCTTCAAAAGCAAGTAACGCCACATCACGACGCGCCTCCATCCACGTTTGCTCATCAATATTTTGCTCTTTGAAAGACATTTTGATGCCCACTTTGATCGCTAAATCATAACAAGCCTGCGCAAAAGATTTCACGCCCTCTTCCGGCGTCGCGCAAGGTAAACCCAGCATCCGCGCGATTTCTTGATATTTCACATCCGCTTTGTAATAGTTATATTTCGGCCAAGTAGCGGTTTTTTGCGGACGTGTACCGTTATAACGAATAACGTGTGGCATTAAAATCGCATTGGTACGACCGTGCGGCGTATGGAAACGCCCGCCGATTTTGTGCGCTAACGAGTGGTTCATCCCTAAAAACGCATTGGCAAACGCCATCCCCGCCATAGTTGAAGCATTGTGCATTTTTTCGCGCGCATATTCGTCTTTTTCTTTCACCGAACGTTCCAAGTTTTCAAATACCAATTTAATCGCCTGTAGCGCCAAACCGTCGGTAAAATCGTTCGCCAAAACAGATACATAGGCTTCCGTCGCATGGGTTAAAACATCCAGCCCCGTATCCGCCGCCACATGCGCCGGCACAGTCATCACCAACGCCGGATCCACAATCGCCACCGTTGGCGTTAAAGAATAGTCGGCAATCGGGTATTTTTTATCGCCCTCGGTGATCACCGCAAAAGGGGTCACTTCAGAACCCGTACCAGAGGTGGTTGGAATACCGACAAAACGCGCTTTACGACCTAATTGTGGGAATTTGAACGCGCGTTTACGAATATCCATAAATTTTTGTACTAAATCGCGGAAATCCACTTCCGGTTGTTCATAAAACAACCACATCACTTTCGCGGCATCCATTGAAGAACCGCCGCCCAACGCAATAATCGTATCCGGTTTGTAGTTACGGATTAAATCAACCCCGCGGCGCACAGTTTCGATACTCGGATCTGGCTCCACATCGGCAAATAATTGGTAAGTGACATGATTGCCACGTGCAGTAATTTGTTTCGCCACCTTTTCTACAAAACCTAAATCTACCATAGTGCGGTCAGTAACAATCACAACGCGCTCCATCCCCTTCATGGATTGCAAATATTGAATCGAATCGCGCTCAAAATAGATTTTTGAAGGTACTTTAAACCATTGCATATTGTTTCTCCGTCTTCCCACCCGTTTAATATTTAATAAATTGACCGCACTTACGTTATTGCCTACGGAGTTTTTACCGTAAGAACCACAACCTAAGGTCAAGGAAGGAAGAAAGGCATTATAAACATCCCCAATACCGCCGAACGTAGATGGTGAATTCCAAATGACACGAATAGCTTTCACCCGTTCGCCATATTGTTTAGCCAAGTTAGCATCTTTAGTATGAATGGCAGCAGAATGCCCCAAACCGTGGAAATTCACCATCGCTTCGGACAAGGCAAAACCCTCTTCGGTAGAATTGGATTTTAAAATCGCCAATACGGGTGACAATTTCTCGCGGGTCAGCGGCTCTTTCGCCCCAACTTCGCTACATTCCGCTGCCAAAATATTGGTTTTCGCCGGTACGCTAAAGCCCGCTTGTTCCGCAATCCACACCGCCGGTTTACCCACAACATTCGGATTTAATTTAGCGCCAGCGCAATTTGCGCTATTAGCTTTTGCGCCGAAAATAAAGGCTTCCAACAGGGCTTTTTCTTTTTTATTCACAAAATAAACCCCATAAGATTTCATCTCGCCCACAAATTCATCATACACTTCGGCATCCACAATCGCCGCTTGCTCGGAGGCACAAATCATCCCATTATCGAACGATTTTGACATCACAATATCATGAACCGCTTGTTTAATATCCGCAGTGCGTTCCACATACGCCGGCACATTGCCCGCCCCCACGCCAAGCGCCGGTTTTCCGCAAGAATAAGCCGCTTCCACCATAGCGTTCCCGCCGGTAGCAAGAATGGTCGCAATGCCCGGATGTTTCATTAATGCGGATGTTCCCTCCATGGATGGGTTTTCAATCCATTGAATACAATTTTTCGGCGCGCCTGCCGCAACCGCCGCTTCATAAACCACGCGCGCCGCATGTGCAGAGGATTGTTGTGCAGAAGGGTGAAAAGCAAAAATGATAGGATTACGGGTTTTTAAAGAAATGAGGGCTTTGAAAATGGCAGTCGAAGTGGGATTGGTTGTCGGCGTAATCCCACATATCACACCGACCGGGTCAGCAATTTCGGTAATCCCCGTGACATCATCTTCACTAATCACCCCAACCGTCTTCAAATTACGCATATTATTGACCACATACTCACAAGCAAACAGATTTTTCGTGGCTTTATCTTCAAACACACCGCGCCCCGTTTCCTCGTAGGCGTGCATTGCTAAAACGCCATGCTGATCAAGGGCGGCAACCGAGGCTTTCGCCACAATATAATCCACCTGTTTTTGGTCTAATTGGCGAAACGCCTCTAACGCCACCAAACCATTTTCCACCAGTGCATTCACTTCCCCTTGAGCAGGGCTGATGGTATGTTCAACAGAGTTACTCATCATAATTTCTCCTAATTTTTCAAAAATAATAATTTTTTTAACTAAATTAATTATACTCAGACCACCGCGCAAAGACCCTAAAATTTACATTTTAAAATGCAAAAAAATGATTTTGATCAAAGGAAAAAAATCCCCTTTTATTTTAATTACAAAGAACCAAACCCGCCTTAACAAGGCATTACCAATAAATACAAATTTGTTACAAAAATAAAACAAATAATTTACTTTATTTACAAAACAAAATCGTACATAATATCACCGCCTTTTCATCTCAAATTAAGGAGGGACTATGTCAATAGGAAAAGAAAATTTCGCCAATCCTGCCCCGTTAGGCTTATGCGGATTTGCATTAACCACATGGTTGCTATCGTTAATTAACGGTGGCATTTTCGACGCGCAAAGCCTTGGCATGGTATTCGCAATGGCATTCGCATTTGGCGGTACCGCGCAAATTATCGCCGGTATATTTGAATTTCAAAAAGGAAACACCTTCGGTTTCACCGCGTTTATCAGCTACGGTTCATTTTGGTGGTCTTGGGCGTTGTTTAGCCTCTTTTTCAAAGGTCAAACGCCGCCGCAATTTATCGGCTGGTATTTAGCCATTTGGGGAACATTCACCTTAATGATGTTTTTGGCAACCTTCAATAAACCAAAAGCATTACAAGCTGTCTTTTTCTTCCTCACCTTAACTTTCTACGCCCTCGCTATCGGCGACAGTACAGGCAACCACAGCATAGTAAACGTCGGTGGATATTTAGGATTAATCACCGCACTTTGCGCCTTTTACTTAGCTGCAGCGGAAGTGATTAACGAAAGCTACGGAAAAACCATACTGCCTATCGGCGCCCCAAACGCCAAATAACCCAATAAAAAAGGCTGATTACTCAGCCTTTTCCTCATCTCTCTCTAAAAACTTAACCCGCTCAACTTTGGCTTGCTTAATCACGTTATCCGCCACCTCCAAAATCGTAATACGCAACCCATCAATTTCACACACCGTACCCTCATCCGGGATTTCCTCCAAATGTTCCAAGATCAACCCGTTAAAGGTACGCGCCTCTTCCGTTTCCAAATGCCAATCGAACACTTTATTCAAATCGCGAATATTGGCGGAACCCTCAATAATCATAGAGCCATCTAGCTGCGGCGTAACTTCATCATCAATAGAAGGCGCAGTTGAGGTTGTAAATTCGCCGACGATTTCCTCCAAAATATCTTCCAAGGTCACCAACCCTTTAATATCGCCATATTCATCCACCACCAAGCCAACCCGCTCTTTATTATTACGGAAATTTAATAATTGCGCGTTCAGCGGCGTGCCTTCCGGAATAAAATAGGCTTCGTCCACCGCGCGAATTAAGGTTTCTTTAGTAAACTCATTTTTATCCAACATCAAGCGATACGCCTCGCGCACACGCAAAACGCCCAGCACGTTTTCATCCATACTGCCTTTATACAACACCACTTTACCATGGGCAGCATGATTTAACTGGCGCATAATCGCTTTCCAGTCATCATCAATATCAATCCCGCCAATATCATTACGCGGCACCATAATATCATCCACCGTCACTGCCTCTAAATCCAAAATTGACAACAGCATCTCATGGTGGGCAGCGGGAATAAATTGCGCCGCTTGATTAACGATAGCGCGCAACTCCTCCGGACTTAGCGAATGCGCTTTCGCTTCTGGGTTTAAGCGAAATAATTTCATCAAGCCGCGAATAATCAAATTCATAAAAAACACTAACGGGCTTAATAACTTCATCAATACCGCCAAAAAATGGCTAGCAAAAAACGCCACCCGCTCCGGATACAGCGCAGCAATACTTTTCGGGAAAATCTCCGAAAAAATCAGCATCACAAAAGTCAACACACCGGTAGCGATAGCCACCCCAACATCCCCATATAAACGCATCCCGATAATGGTTGCCAACGCCGAAGCAGAAATATTAACCAAGTTATTACAAATTAAGATCAAACTAAGCAAGGTATCGGTTTTTTTCAATAATTTTTCCGCTTTTTTCGCACCACGGTGTCCTTTTTCGGCTAAAAAACGCATCCGGTAACGGTTGGCGGCAAGCAACCCAGTTTCAGAACTTGAGAAATAAGCGGAGAGAATAAGTAAAATGACCAGTGCAATCACTAACGAGCTAAGGGGGATCGTATCCAAAATAAAGCAATCCTATATTGATTAATCTTCAAAGCGCGGTCATTTTTCGTTGATTTTCAACCGCACTTTACCATAGTTAAAGGGAAAACATGACCCGACTGCCAAAATAAGCAACGGTCAGCAAAATCATACCTGAAATGGTATAAACAATCATCTTTTTTCCGCGCCAATATAATTTCCAGTGCCCCAACAACGCAATCCCGAAAATCATCCATGCCATCAACGAGAGCCACGCTTTTTGAATATTCTGCGTCGCAAAAAAATCTGCCAAATAAATCGCGCCGGAAATTAAAGTCAACGTTAATAAGACTTCGCCGGTAAGCAATAAACGGAAAAAATGCCGCTCCACGGTCATCAACGGCGGAATAAGCGGCGAAAATGCCATTTTTTTACTTTTTAATTGATAGTCAATCCAACGCAATTGAATGGCATAAAGCGTAGCGATAAAGCAAAGCGCATAAGCAAAAAGCGCCAACCCGATATGAATTAACAATCCCGTATTTTGCGCCAAATGTTGCACAATCGATCCCGGCAACAACGCTTGTAAAATCAAATTGATGATCGCAAAACAATACACAATCGGCAGCAACACCCAAAGGGTATTCACACGAAACAGCATGGCAACCGTCGCCAATCCCGCAATGATCACGCTAAGCAACGAACCAACGTCCATCAAAGTAAAACGTTGTCCGTTGAATAAATGCTGAATTAATGTATGCAAACTGACAAGATGGCAGATAAGGGCGAAAAGCGCGGTCAAAAAAAAGACATATTGCTTACGTTTCTCCATTTTCCCACTGCTATGCGCTTTCACCAATAAAGGCACGATCAATAAAATACTAAGCAAATATAACAAGACCGAAACGAAAGCAAACCCCATCTAATTATCTCCCTGAATACAAATTAACAGTTTATTCTAGCGGTGCGCTGCTAAAATCGCTATAAATTTCTTTCAAATGATGAAAATCTACCGAATTTCAGTATAATGAGGGCAATTTTGTCGAATAAAATTAGGATCAATAATGTTTGAAAATTTATCAGATCGCCTGTCCAAAACCCTACGCAATATCACGGGCAAAGGACGCTTAACCGAAGAAAATATCAAAGAGACGCTACGCGAAGTGCGGATGGCATTACTTGAAGCCGACGTAGCATTACCGGTGGTGCGCGATTTTATCAACAAAGTCAAAGAACGCGCAATCGGCGAAGAAGTCAACAAAAGCCTCACCCCAGGGCAAGCCTTTCTCAAAATTGTACAAGCCGAGCTTGAAAACGCCATGGGCGAAGCCAACGAGCAATTAAATTTAGCCACGCAACCGCCGGCAGTAATTTTGATGGCGGGGTTACAAGGGGCTGGGAAAACCACCTCCGTCGGAAAATTAGCTCAATTTTTAAAACAGCGCCATAAAAAGAAAGTCTTAGTCGTTTCAGCTGACGTTTATCGCCCAGCAGCGATCAAACAACTAGAAACCTTAGCGCAAGCAGTTGGCGCCGATTTTTACCCATCTAATACTCAACAAAACCCCGTAGCAATTGCCCAAAACGCCCTTGCTGAAGCGAAATTAAAATTCTACGACGTCTTGATTGTGGATACTGCCGGTCGCTTACACGTGGATGGGGAGATGATGGAAGAAATCCAACAAATTCACACCGCCCTTCAACCAATCGAAACCCTGTTTACCGTAGATGCCATGACCGGTCAAGATGCGGCAAATACCGCCAAAGCGTTTAATGAAGCATTACCCTTAACCGGCGTGATCTTAACCAAAGTGGACGGGGACGCCCGCGGCGGGGCAGCGTTATCCATCCGCCAAATCACCGGCAAACCGATTAAATTTTTAGGGGTTGGCGAAAAAACCGATGCCCTTGAGCCTTTCCACCCTGATCGCGTCGCGTCGCGCATTTTAGGCATGGGCGACGTTTTATCCTTGATCGAAGATTTGCAACGCAATGTCGATCAAGAAAAAGCGCAAAAAATGGCAGCGAAGTTTAAAAAAGGCGACCACTTTACCCTTGACGATTTCCGCGAGCAATTAGTGGAAATGAAAAAAATGGGCGGCATGATGTCCATGTTGGAAAAATTACCCGGTGCCAAAAATCTGCCAGATCATGTGAAAAATCAAGTAGATGATAAAATGTTTGTCAAAATGGAAGCCATTATTAACTCCATGACCTTAAAAGAACGCGCCAATCCGGAAATTATCAAAGGTTCCCGTCGGCGTCGTATCGCTTTAGGTTCCGGTACGCAGGTGCAAGATGTCAATAAATTGCTCAAACAATTTGACGACATGCAACGCATGATGAAAAAAATGCGCAAAGGTGGCATGGCGAAAATGATGCGCGGTATGCAAGGTATGATGGGCGGTATGGGCGGGTTCGGCGGACTGTTTAAGCGTTAATACGCTTCCAACAAAAGAACGCGCTGTTCCATAATCGTTATTTGAGGAAGTTTAGGCTCAACTTTTTCCGTTACAGAATAGAGTGTTAAGCTATCACTCCGCGCTTTTCCCAATAAAAACATATATAAAAAAGATGCCTAAAGGCATCTTTCTCAGCATTTATGGCAACTTACGCTCGCACATAATATCGCCATTTTTCGCTGCATTTTCAATGCACTTTTAGCAACATTCGCATTATTTTTTACAGCTTCATAAAAGCGCCCAGCAACAACTGCGCATTCTTCTACGCTGTCCCCTTTGTTATTAAACCCAAACCGCGCGCAAAAAATTTTCTAAAAGGACAAAAATTCTGCTTTTTCTGTGGGGAGATATTCGCTATACTAATTCCCCTCATATTTGTGCGGGTTTCCCGCCAATTTCCATATTATCGAACTATTTTCATAACATTTACATTAAGTTAAGGAGCTTGAAATGAATAAAATTTTCAAATGCAAGTACGACGTAACTTCTGGAGTAACCAAAGTTGTGTCAGAACTTGCTACGAATCAACAACTTACCTCACAAACTACCCGTTCTACCCCCCCCCCTCAACTGCTCATTTCTCGCTCACTTTACTGGCTTTAATTATGCTGACAGCAAACGAGGCGTTTGCTGATCAAAATGTTTATAGTTGGACTAATGGAGAGTTTAAAATTGGTGAATGGTGGAAAGATAGAAATATCGGTACAGGCTCCGTCCACTTAACTAATCAATGGAACCTCCAAAACTATAAGAACTATGTTGCTATTGGTAAGGAGGCGAAAGTCGGTGTTGTTTCACTAAAAGAAGAAGATCAAAAAAGTGGTATGGTTGCGATTGGTATCGGTAGCCATGCAGCAGGTGGAAAAGCTATCGCAATAGGTGAAGCAGCAAAAACAAAAGAAGGTATGGGACAAGCTATCGCTATCGGGCACCTATCAGGTGCAAACAGTCAATCGGTAGCTTTAGGGGCAGATGTTTTTGCACATGGTAAATCTTCTGTTGCTATCGGTAATGATGATATTGATAATGACCAATTTAACGATATGCTTCCAGAAGATACGATTAGAGCTGTTTTTAAAAATCTAATTAATGACAACTCTTATTTCACTAACGATTTATTTAAACAAAAGTATTTGATTAACGGTAGTAATGACAATCGAAAATACAGCCCTACCTATGCCGGTGGGTTAGGTGCTATTGCCATTGGTTCACGAACTATTGCTGCTGGAAACTTATCCACATCTGTCGGTGCATTATCTTTTGCGTTAGCGGATCATTCTACTACTTTAGGTATGCGTTCATTTGTTGCACAAAGTGCTAAGGGCGGTATCGCAGTTGGTCAAGAATCTCGGGTATTTGCTGCTAACTCTCTTGCCATAGGTAACTTTAACGAAGCTACCAATAATGGATCTATGTCATACGGTTATAATGCTAGAGCTGTAGGCGAGCATAGTATTGCCATTGGGAGTATGGTAGGAGCCGGAGCTAGATTTAATAGTGAGGCAGGAAGTAAATGGCTCGCATTATATAGAGAATTTAATAAAAATGCGGATGATCTGAATGATAATAGTAAATTTGATAAAAAAGCTGATGAAATTCTAAAGAACGAAAACACTAACGGTAGTGAAACTATGCCTTTAGATTATGAAAAAGACGTAATATTAACTATCGGTTCAACTCAAGTTAAAAAAACACAAAAACATGGTGAGCAGGGCAATGGCAAAAACGCGATTGTTATCGGTGGGCGTTCTTTTGCGTTGTGGGAGAACAGTTTAGCGTTGGGGTATTCGGCGTTGGCGGATGCGTCTAACGGGTTTGCGATTGGGTCTTATGCTTATGCGGGGAACCGTGCGACGAATGCGATGGCAATCGGGGTGCGTTCCTATGCTGAAGGGGTGAATAGTATCGCCTTGGGTTACCGCGCTAGGGTGCAGGATGAAAAAGATAATCCAGCCCTTGCTGGCAGAACTGAAGAAAATAAAAAACACTACAAAGGACAAAACTCAATCGCCTTGGGGATTGAGTCCCTTGCCTATTTAAATAACTCCGTAGCATTGGGGCACCAATCCAAAACTGATTATTTATATAACGATTTATTGCACGACCCATACACGCCAAAAGGCTCCATCACCATCCCAACCAGCGCGCAATCGGGCGTGATTTCCGTGGGTTCCAAGGGGCATGAGCGCCGCGTGGTTAACGTCGCGTCCGGTTATTTAGACACCGACGCCGCCAACGTGGGGCAATTAAAATCATTAGAGGAACGCGTTAACTTACTCACCTCCGGCGGCGCCGGCATCAACGCGCCATACCTCGCCGTCGACCAAACTTCCGCAGACAGCGAAGCCAAACGCATCACCGACGGTCAAAAAGCGGTACAAAACTACGAGCGCTATGTGGAATTAGCAAAACAATACGCCACCCTCCTAAACCGTAAGGCGAATGGGAAAGAGACGTTTAATGAAGAGTCATTAAAGTTAATCAAACAGGAAGTGGAGAAACTAGGTCAACCCAATAATGCCTCTACGGTTGCGAGTAATATTACTAGCGTGGTTACAGAACTGGAAAACATGGGGAATGGCGCTAATTCCAAGAAAGAGGCGACAGAATTAAAAAAAGATTTTGACAAATATCAAACCCAAATTGAGACCGCAGTTCAAAAAGACAACACAGAGGAAAACAAAAAGAAACTCACTAACTTAACAGAAGAGGAAATAAAAGCCTCCAACTTCAACAGTAACCGCGCAGAGGGTGTGGACTCCATTGCCTTTGGTTTTAAAGCGCATGCGACAAAAGACGCCAAACACGCAATCGCTATCGGTTATAACGCCACCGCTAAAGGTGAGGGCGCGATCGCTATCGGTGCCGAGGCTAAGGTTGAGAAAAACGCCGGTGACTCCGTCGCTTTAGGCAAAGGCTCAAAAGCAGAGGCGAAAAAGACCGCACCTTCTAGCGCGACTATTCCGGCTGAAAACGGAAAAGGCATTCAATTTAGTTGGGAAAACGCCGGCACCTCTCAAAATAGCACTAAAGATAAAGCAGTTGTTAGCGTCGGCGATAAAGGCAAAGAGCGTGTAATCACCCATGTCGCCGCCGGTGAGGTAACTCAAACTTCCACCGACGCCATCAACGGCGGACAACTCTACAGCGTAGCCAGCGTGTTTAGTACCATGGCAACCGGTATTTTAGGGTTGGAAAAAGCGGATAATGGTAGTGATGGGTTTAAAGATGTCAGTTTCACTAAATTGAAAACGAAAGATGGGACTGATGGAGAACAACAAACCACATTCAAATCAGCGATTGAAAAAAGTATTGAAACTATCAATCAAGGCTTGAAGTTTGCGGGAGATAGTGGCGAATTTACCCGACAACTTGGTGCGACAGTGAAGATTAAAGGGGATGGAACGGATCTGACTTCTAATGCTACTGACAACGGTGAAATCTCGTTTACATTAAACAAAGAAACCGATATTGAGAAAAATGGTAGTAGCAGTACTAAAGTGCCAACAACTAAAGCTGTTAAGGAATATATAGATCAAAAAGTCGGAGATGTTAGCTCAACTTTAGAATTGGAGGCAGATAACTCCAACAATACTGATTACGGTAAAGTTGCGCTTAAAACAGAAAAATTAAAAGTGAAAGGCACTGAAAATGAAATTAAAACATCTGTTGAAAAAAATGGTCAGGCTATCACTATTGGTTTAGCTAAAGCTTTCACTGATAAAATTGCTGGCTTTGATGACAAAATCAATAAAAATACACAAGACATTCAAACAGCCCAAAATGGTATAAACGAAAACAAAAATAAAATTACAGAGGTAGAAAACAAAGTAACTAAAAATACATCTGATATTCAAAAGGCAAATGCTGATATAGCAAAAAATAAAAAAGCGATTGAAGATCAAACCATAAAATACAAAGTGAATGGTTCCGGTGATCAAACTGTAAAACTATCCGAGGGGCTTGACTTTAATGGCGATACCAATATTACCGTTGAAGCAAAAGACAAAGGAGCAATTACCCACAAGCTAAATTCAGAACTAAAAGGGATTACCTCTATTGCTAAAAACGCAGATGGCAATGGAACGAAAATTACCCTTGAAGATAACCAAATCTCCGTTAATAAAAAAATTACCGGTTTAGAAGATGGTGTAATTCAAGCTAATTCAAAAGACGCAGTAACCGGCGGGCAACTGTATACTGAGCTTGATAAAAAAGCCAATAAAACATTGGATAACCTTGATCAATCCGGTAAAGATGAAATCTCAAAATTAGCGGTTCAGGCAATTAAAGCTGAAAAAGAGCCTAAAACTTCTAGCGCATTGACTGTCGAGGCTAAAGCTAGTGAAGATGGCAAATCAAAAACCATTAAAGTCGGTTTAAATGAAAGCCAGTTGATCACTAATTTAAGTAAAGACGCTAATCTTAAATCACCAGCGGAAAACTCACCTAAACTGGTTACCGATAAACAAGTCAGTGAATTTATTGGCGGTAAAAAACTGATTTTTACAGACAGTAAGAATAGCAGACATGAAAATAAACTCGATAGTGAGTTTAAACTTGTCGGCAATAGCGATATTACGGTATCTGTGAGTAAAGATGGTGAAAATGGCAATGGTCAAGCTACTTTTGTGTTAAATAAAGCAACTGAAATTAATGAAAATACGCTGCTGACCAATGGGAATAAAGATAAAGCAGCCACCGCCGGCGCGGTAAAAACCTATGTGGATAATGCGTTAACCACTGCCAAAACCGAAGCGGATAAAACCGCGGTGAAATATGATGATGACAGTAAAAATGCCATCACGTTAGGCGGAAAAGACACGTCACATTCACCGGTGGAAATCAATAATTTACGCTCCGGATTGGGAATTGATGAGATTAACGACAGCGGCATTGCTTCCGCTACCCAAGGCAAAACCAATGACCTTGTGAAAAAACTGGTGGCTGGTGAACTTGACCAAAAATCATCCCATAAAGCAGTTAATGTTAGCGATCTTAAAGCGGTAGCCACCGCGGGGCTTAATTTCGCCGGCAATGACAGCGATCATCTGATTCACAAAAACCTTGGCGAAACCTTAGAAATTGTAGGAAAAGGCGTGAAAAAAGAGCAAGTTGCAGCGTTTAATGGCACGGATAATAATATCCTAGTGAAAACCGTGGATAATAAACGATTAGAAATCGCCTTAAACGCCCAATTAACCGGATTGCAATCGGCTACTTTTACTAAAGATCAAAAAACGGTAGAAATCACCGGCGATAAAATTGTCTTAAAAGATAAGGCTGACAACGGTAACAGCGCCACCTACACCGCCGACAGCGCGACCTTAAAAGACGAAAATGGCAATACCGCCCAATTAAATGGTCAAGGGTTAACCGTTGGTGATAAAAATTCCGACGCCGATAAAACCCATACGGTTTACGGAAAAGACGGACTGACGATTAGTGGTAAAGACGGTAAAAATGCGGTCAGTTTAACCACAAAAAATGAAAACGGTAAAGACGCTGCCACTCTGGAATTTGCCAAAGATAAGGACGGTAAAGCCGGCACCGGCGCGATTACCGGATTAAAAGATCTTGCGGATAACGCCGACGGATCCAGCGCCACTAATAAAAATTACGTAGATAACCAGCTGAAAAAAGCCAAAGAAGACGCCGATAAAACCGCGGTGAAATATGATGATGACAAGAAAGACGCCATCACTTTAGGCGGCAAAGGCACATCACATAAACCAGTAGTGATCGACAATTTACGCTCCGGGTTGGGAATTGACGACATTAACGACGGAGGCATTGCCTCAATAAAACAAGGTAAAACCCGTGATTTAGTGAAAAAACTGGTGGCGGGTGAACTTGACAAAGACTTCTCCCATAAAGCAGCCAATGTTAGCGATCTTAAAGCGCTGGCAACCGCCGGACTTAATTTCGCCGGCAATGACGCCAAAGATATTCACAAAAACCTCGGCGAAACCTTGGCGATTGTGGGGCAGGGCGTGACTGATATCGCGTTGTTTAAAGGAACCGACAATAATATCGCGGTGAAAACAGACAATGATAAATTGTCGATTTCATTAAACGAAACGTTAACTGCGATTAAATCCTTGGTCACCCAAGCTAAACCGGTGGACGGTAATGCCGGCTTATCCGCCATCAGCACGCTGGATGGGGCGGGGTTACATTTAACACCGGCGGATGGCTCGACGAATGAACAAGGAAAACAAGCCGACTACGGATTACTTGGCTCCACGCTAAAAGACGGTGAAAAAACCAACACCCAAACCGCCGGCGGTATCACCTTAGCGCAGGGCGAAAAATCCAATACCCAAACTGCGGAAGGTAATACCTTGGTGGCAAAAGACGCTAAAGATCCGACAGCGACCTTAACCAATAAACAAACCGCTGCCGGTAACACGCTCTCTGACAACAAAGGCAACAGTGCGACTTACGATCGCCACGGGGTGAGCTTAAAAGATAAAGAGGGCAATACTGCCAAATTAGATGCTCAAGGTTTAACCGTTAGTGATAAAGACGCCAGCAATGGCGATAAAACCCATGCCACCTATGGCAAAAATGGGCTAACTATCCATGGCAAAGACGGTGAAAGTGCGGTCAGTTTAACCACGAAAAATACCAATGGTAAAGACGCTGCCACTCTGGCATTTGCCAAAGGTGAGGACGGTAAAGCTGGCACTGGTACTATCCTCGGATTAAAAGATCTTGAGGCAAATGCCGACGGATCTAGCGCAGCGAATAAAAACTATGTGGACGCTCAACTTAACAGCGCCCTAGAAGAAGTCGCCGGCAACCGTCCATTTGATTATTATTTAAACGACATCAAAGTCAGCAAAGACAAAGATGGCAAGTTTTATAAAGAAAATAATAATCAAAAAGTTGAGCTAAGTGCGGAAGAAAAAGCCCAAGTTGTGATTAAAGCCGAACCGCAAAGCTCGCCAATGACTGTGAGCAATATTAAAGCGGCGAAACTGGCGGAGGATTCAACGGACGCAGTAAACGGAGCGCAATTGGTGGCAGCGACCGGCGCGCTGGCGGGGCAAGATGGCAAGATGACCTTTGCTGACGGGCGGGATGGCAAAGCGGCAACAGACCCAACCGCGGCAGCAAATCAAGGGCTAACCGCGAAAGATGGGCTAAATGGTCACAATGCCAACGACAAAGCCAATGCCCTGCGCAACGGGGAAGCGGGCACGGTGATATACACCGACAGCGCCGGTCAGCGTTTAGTAAAAGCCAATGATGGCAAATACTACCACGCGGCAGATGTGGGGCGTGATGGCGAGCCAAAAGGCGGAAAAAGTGCGGTGGAAAATCCACAACTTTCTTTAGTCAACGCCCAAGGCAACACCGATAAGGCTGCCCTATTGGGGAATGTGGCGAGTGGGTTGGGCGTGAAGACACCAACTGCCGAAGAAAACGCCCAACTGAATGCCTTGGCGAAAGTGGTGGATGAAAAAACGATTGATGTTGCGAAGAAAGCGAAAACCCTTTCCGCACAGGCTAGAGCTTTTTCTGATTTAACCTTAGCGGTAACTAGTTTGGAGCAAGTCATTGATGAAATGCCGGAAGGAGATGACAAAGCTCAAGCATTGACGACCCTAAAAGAAAATAAAGCAGAATTAGCGCGCGTAGAAAGCAGTTTAAAAACTGCCAGAAACGAGTTAACTACCGCAAAAGCGCAATTATCTGACGCCAATAAAGCCTATGACAATCGTTATAATGCGCTAACGGGGGCGACGGATAAAATCGCCGATTTAGTTAACGCAGACAGTCGCGCTACCTTAACCAATGTGGCTACTGTAGCGGACTTGCAAGCGGTGGCACGGGCTGGCTTGAACGTGGTGGGCAATGATGGACTGACAGTGCATAAACACCTTGGGGAAACCTTGTCCATTACCGGCGAAGGGGAATTTAACAGTGATACTTCCGCCGCGGGCAATATTAAGGTGGAGCTCGCGCAAGATGGACAAGGGTTGAGCGTGAAATTATCCGATAAATTGCAAGGCATGACCTCGGTGGAAACCCGCGAAATTCATGGTAAAAAATCATTGCTCGATAGTAACGGGCTAAAAACTGTTAGCGCGGACAGCGAAACCCGCGTGAGCGCGCAGGGAACCGAGATTGTGGGCAAAGGTGCCAACGCCGGAAAAGCGGCAGGCTATCGCTTGGATGGCGTCCGCTTGCAAGATGGCGTAAATCACGCCACCCTATCCGCACAACAAGGCTTACGCTTAACCGGTCAAGCAGGCGAACCTTCCTTGATAGCAACGAAAAACGGGCTGGTGGTCAAAGGAGCACAAGGCGATATTGCTCTTGACGGTCAGCGCGGCGAAATCTTGCTACCGAATGTCAAACCGGATGCGAGCGGCTATGTTGCAGTGAATAAAAATTATGTGGATAGCCAAAATAATGAACTGCGCACCCAATTGAGCAATACCAACCGCGAAATGCGCGCAGGAATTGCCGGCGCCTTGGCTGCCGCCAGCTTACCAAGCTCGGCGATACCGGGGAAATCCATGCTTGCCGCCTCTGCTGGAGCGTTCAAAGGACATAGCGCCATAGCCTTGGGCTACTCCAAAATGAGCGATAATGGCAAAATCAGCATCCGCTTACAAGGCACCAGCAACTCTGCCGGCGACCTTGGCGGCGCTGTCGGTGTGGGGTATCTTTGGTAAGATAACGTAACGACTTCACCGCGCATCTTGACTTTCGGGTTGAGATGGCGGTGGGGATAAAGGGCAGATAGCACAAAATAGAGGGGCTTTTTGTATTTTATATGCCTATTTATATGCCTATAGGACAAAATAGTTGTTCTTATTTTTGGTATATCAAACAAAACCCAATCTTATCAAGACAAGATTGGGTTTTTCGTATATTAAATTTGAGATATTAACTTACTAAAAATTCACTTACTGAATTTTAAAGCTAATTGGTACACTAATTGCGCTACCCATGCCTTTAGGTTTAGGTCCGATCGAGCGTGCACTTTGAACTGCTTTTAGCGCTGCCTGATCCAAATCATCCGTACCTGAACTTTTAACAACCTGCGCATTGCTTAAACCACCATCTGCGGCGATAGTAAAACCGATTGTGACAATTCCTTGGCGACGCATCATTTTAGCACGCTTTGGATAGCGTTTATGTCGCTCTATTTCGCGTCGTAACGCTGAACGATAGGCACTAAGTTCATCAGCATTACTCCCGTTTCCTGTGAGATTTGGGTTTAGTGTCGTGATATTCGCGTTGCCGGCACGTACCGCATTTATCTTAGCGTCAGAATCGACAACCCGATCGCTTTTCGGTCTATCATCTTGTTTTTTCGGTTTAGGTTTGTCTTTCTTCTCTTTAGGTTTAACTTTTTCCTTCGGCTTTTCCGGTTTCTTTTCTGGCGGTTTTTCTTTTTTCGGTTCTGGTTTTATCGTAGGATCAGCGACTTCTTCTTTAGCAATCACTTCTTGTTTCGGTTCGGGCTCGTTTTGCGGTTCCGGCTCTGGTTCCTCCATCACCGTTCCCATCATCATTTCTATCGAAATCGAGGTTTGTTCTTCAGCGGCTTGGCTGTTTGCGCTGTCTCGATTGACAGTATAGAAAATCGCGATAATGAGTGTGGCATGAAAGAGCAAAGAGAGGAAAAAACCAACCCAAGAATAACGTTTACTGACCATTTATTTTCCTTTTTCTTTCATGGTCACAATGGCGACATTGGTAATTTGATATTTCGCCATTAAGTCGGTGATGGTTACAAAATCTTGGAATGTTGAACCCGCATCTACTTTTAATGTGACTTTTTGCGCTTTATCCCATTGCGTCACTTCTTGTTCTAACTTTTCCAATGAAATCGGTTGATCGTTAAAATAAATTTCGCCATCTTCAGTTACCGTTAATAATTTAGCTAAATCATCCGATTTGAAGGCGACCGTTGTACTGGCTTTCGGGACATTAACTTGGATTTTACCTTGCGAAATAAAACTGGCGGTAATCAGTACAATGGCTAACAGCACCAACATAATATCAATGAAAGGAATAATGTTGATTTCATCAAACTTTTTCACCTTAGGCTCCTACATTTTTTTGTCCGTTTAGTGCTTTCCATTTTAAACGATTGACTTCTACTTTACGGGTTAATCCGTTATAAAACACCATTGATGGAATCGCGACCAAAATCCCTACCGCAGTCGCTTTTAAGGCAAGAGATAAATTGAGCATAATCGCCGCGGCATCAATATCGCCCCCAGAATTTCCCAGTTCATAAAACGTTAGTAAAATACCGATAACGGTTCCTAACAACCCAACATAGGGCGCATTTGAACCAATGGTCGAAATCGTCGTTAAATTACGCGTCAAATCAATATCCAATTCATGAATATTGGTATAACGGGAAACTTGAACTCGGCTTAAAAAGATAAAGCGTTCTAGCGCAAACCATAACATAATAAAGCTCATCAAGCCGAGCAATCCGAGAATAATATAATCAATATATTCATGTAAAAAGATGAAGAGTTGCGACATATATTCGTCCTAGTTGTAGTTAAAAATTGACATAAATTTGAAATTGAGAATTACTTTTAATTAACAGCGCATTCTAACAAAGTTCATTCTGGTGGTCAAAACGTGTTGCTAAAAGTGCGGTAAAAATTACCGCACTTTTGTCAAATATTAGAAGGTATAATTCATGCTAATTCTGAAGTTACGACCTGCTTCTGGTAGGGAGTTAATTCCCGTACGTTGGCTATGACTTTTATAGTATTTATTAAAGGCATTATCTAATGCAAAATTAATATTTAAGTCATCATTGTTAAGCGGTTTCCAGTTGACGAAAAAGTCGCTTACCCCATAACCTGGACGATTAAGTTCTTGTTGGGAGGTATTAGATCCTCTGCTTGGTGATCCTTTTTCACTTTCAACAAAACGACCGCGCCAACCGATTTCGATATTTGGCTGTTCAAATTTGTAGGCAGTGCTAAGCGTCCATGTCCGTCCGATTAACATTGCTAAACGATTAGCATCTACTGCTGAACCGTGTAATTCCGGTTTGCTGTCAGCAACTCCCGCGCGTAGCGTTAAACCGCCATAGCGATAAGCCGCACTCAATTCATAACCTTGATTTTTCAGTTTTCCGCCATTATAAAGCTCTTCAAAGCCTGTTTTAACTTTTCTTAACGCCACGACGTCATCAATGGTTTGCCAGAAATAGCTTCCGCTTAAAGAAAGTTGATCGGAAAGTTGGTAGTTAAAGCCGATTTCGGTATTACGAGAATGTTCCGCTTTTAGATCATCTACCGCAGAAATAACTCTTTGCTTACCTCTGGATTTACCTGTTGACAGTACCGGTTCAAAGATACGCGGGCTACGGGTTGCGTAGTTATGGCTAACGTTAAAACTTAAATTTGGATTAACTTCCCAGATTAAACCGACGCTCGGATTAAGTTTTCCGTCGCTAGCAGATTTATTATCCATGGCTGTGAAACGGAAATAGTCATAGCGCAAGCCAGTGGTTAACGTGACCGGACCAAAGCCCCAAATCCCTTCAGCATACAGACCGACATCTTCTTTGCGCTGTTTGACAATATAATCATATTCAAAATGATCCGGTTTCGCTTCTTGCTCACGCCAGTTTATCCCATATTTGATCATATGGCTCTCACCTAACGCGCTGTCTAAATTCAGATTAGCGCCGCTTGTCACTACTTTGGCTGTTTCATAGTTGCCACCGGTCTTAGTCGACTGTTTACGCTCAACTTCTTTGTAGTAAACGTTGAAATCAATATTATCAATCCAGCCTACATTTTTACCGAAATATTGTAGGTTGCTGGTATCTTCTGTGGTAATGCGATAGCGCGGATCATTTTTGTTATAATCATCTGATTGCGCAAAATCAAATTCTTCGCGCAGGTTTCGCTCGCCATGATAGCGTTCTTGACGATGGCTGAAAACGAGGCGGTGATCTTGGTTAAAATCGACGCCGATTTTGCTTAATAATGACCGTTGTCCTAATCCACTTCGATTAACAATTTGATTATTTCCGTCTTTATATTCTCGATTATCAACCCAGTTGCCACTGAACAAGGCATCAATATTTTCATATTTGCCATAAACCGAACCGCCTTTCGCCCAGTTTTTGTTGGTTGAATAGGTTGTTGTTAATTTAAACCCAAGATTTTGTCCGTCTTTTAGCAAATCTTTGGCATCAACTGTGGTCGCTACAATTTGTCCGCTGGTCGCGCCAATACCCGCGCTAGCAGATCCTGTCCCTTTTTGTACATTCACCCGTTTAATCAAGCTCGGATCAAGCATCATAAAACGCCCTTGGTGGTGAAACATTGCGGTATCAGAATAGGTATTATCTACTTTAAGATCCACTTGATCTTCTGCCATCCCGCGAATAGTAAGCCATTGCGAATGTCCAACGCCACCACCGAAATTAATTGACGGTTCTTCACGCAACAACCCTCTTAAATCCGTTTCGGTACTTTTATTGATTTCTTTTCCAGTCACAATATTGGTTTTACTTTTCGCACCGGTATTTTCCGATACCACACTGATCAACTCTAGATTTTCTGCGGCTACCTGTGCAGAAACTAATGCAGCGATCGGCAGCAATACAAACGCTGTCTTTTTCATAAATTGTCCTTAAACTTAGAATTAAATAGATAATAGTATAAAATGAGAATAGTTATCATATTTATAATTTAAGAAATGTCAATATAAATGAGAATAATTTTTGATTTTGAAAAGAAGATGGCAACTAAACGTTGCCATCTGATTAAAAAAGGAGTGTAAACTTACTTTTGATACCAAATTTTGTTCACAAACAAGGTCACCCGCCCTGATGGGGTATGCACATTGACTTCATCATCCACCTGTTTGCCGATAAGCGCACGCGCCACTGGGCTGTCGATAGAAATCCAATTTTTCGCCGGATCAAATTCGTCACATCCTACAATACGATATTGCTTACACTCGCCTTCTTCGTTTTCCAATTCGACCCACGCGCCGAAAAAAATCTTTCCTTCTTGGCGCGGATCATAATCAACAATTTGCAAGACCTCTAAGCGCTTGCTAAGAAAACGAACACGACGATCAATTTCGCGTAAGCGACGCTTGCCATAAATATATTCGGCATTTTCACTGCGATCGCCCAATGCCGCCGCATCAGATACCGCTTGCGTGACTTTCGGGCGTTCTTCTTTCCATAAAAATTTCAATTCTTGATCCAAGGCCTGCCAGCCAGCACGGGTAATATAGTTTGATTTAGACATAATTTAATATTAGCTTGGGATTTTATATGAATTGTAACATATTGCATAAAATACCGTCTATTTTAACCAATTATTCAATAACTATTTGAGCAACGCTACTAAAAACAGTATGCTATAAGGCATTTTATTTTTATGGCAATGCTTTTTATTCTATGTTAAATCAACAATTTTCACAGATTATCGCCGCGGAATTAGCGGTGCAACCGCAACAAATTATCGCCGCCATTCAACTGTTGGATGATGGTAATACTATTCCGTTTATCGCGCGTTATCGGAAAGAGGCGACCGGCGGTTTAGACGACAGTCAATTGCGTCATTTCGAGACCCGTTTAATTTATTTGCGTGAATTAGAAGATCGTCGCCAAACCATTTTGAAATCCATTGAAGATCAAGGCAAATTAAGCGATGAATTACGTCGTCAAATTCAGCAAACGCAAAGTAAAACCGAACTAGAAGATCTTTACCTCCCCTACAAACCAAAACGTCGTACCAAAGGACAAATAGCTATTGAAGCGGGTTTAGCCCCCTTAGCAGAATTGCTTTGGAACGAACCGCAAAACGATCCAGAACAAGCCGCACAAGCCTATATTGACGCCGACAAAGGCTTTGCTGATAGCAAGGCGGTATTAGATGGCGCGCGCTATATTTTGATGGAACGGTTTGCCGAAGATGCGTTGTTATTGGCAAAAGTGCGCCGATATTTGCAACAAAGTGCGGTGCTAATTTCTAAAGTTTTACCGGGCAAAGAACAAGAGGGCGAAAAATTTCAGGATTATTTTGATCATCAAGAACTGTTACGAAATGTCCCCTCTCATCGTGCCTTGGCAATGTTTCGCGGGCGCAACGAGGGCTTTTTGCAGCTGAGTTTAAACGCCAATCCGGAACAAGAAGAGGGCACACGCCACAGCTATTGCGAAGAGATTATTCGTGAACATTTAGCGGTGCGTTTTAATCAGCAGGCGGCGGACAAATGGCGCGAGCAAGTAATTGCTTGGACATGGAAAATTAAAGTGTCGCTACATTTGGAAACGGAATTAATGACCGCACTACGGGAAAAAGCCGAAGAAGAAGCTATTGATGTTTTTGCGCGAAATTTGACCGCACTTTTGATGGCGGCACCGGCGGGCGCGAAAACCACTATGGGACTTGACCCGGGTTTGCGTACTGGCGTGAAAGTAGCTGTGGTAGATAATACTGGTAAATTGTTGGCAACCGATACAGTCTATGCCCATACCGGTCAACAAGATCGCGCTGCTGCCGCGATTTATCAACTAATTAAACAGCACCATGTGGAATTAATTGCTATCGGTAACGGAACTGCGTCGCGTGAAACTGAACGTTTTGCCAAAGAGGTGATTAAACAATTTGCGGATCCAAAACCGCAAACGGTTGTGGTCAGCGAAGCCGGCGCGTCCGTGTATTCCGCTTCGGAACTGGCAGCGCACGAGTTTCCCGATTTGGATGTCTCGTTACGCGGTGCGGTGTCGATTGCCCGTCGTCTGCAAGATCCGCTGGCGGAATTGGTGAAAATCGAGCCAAAAGCCATCGGGGTGGGGCAATATCAACATGATGTTAACCAAAGCCAATTGGCGCGGAAATTGGATGCGGTTGTGGAAGACTGTGTGAATGCTGTTGGCGTGGATTTAAATACAGCGTCGGCTCCGCTGTTGGCGCGTGTGGCAGGGATGAGCAAGACTTTGGCGCAAAATATTGTTGCTTATCGTGATGAAAACGGTCGTTTTGACAGTCGCGAGCAATTAAAGAACGTCGCGCGTCTAGGACCCAAAGCCTTTGAGCAATGCGCGGGATTTATGCGCATTGCTCAAGGGAAAAATCCGCTGGATGCCTCGGGGGTTCACCCAGAAGCCTATCCGGTGGTAGAAAAAATATTGCAAGCCACTGAACAATCTATTCAAGATTTGATGGGGAATGCCAGCACTATCCGTCAATTGGATGCCAAACAATTTACCGACGAGCAATTCGGTTTGCCAACGGTGCAGGATATTTTTAAAGAGTTGGAAAAACCGGGGCGCGACCCGCGCGGTGAATTTAAAACCGCAACCTTTATGGAGGGCGTTGAGGACATTGCCGATTTGAAATCTGGGATGATTTTAGAAGGCACGGTCACCAATGTCACCAATTTTGGTGCTTTTGTGGATATCGGCGTTCATCAAGACGGTTTGGTGCATATTTCTTCGTTATCGGATAAATTTGTGGAAGATCCGTATCAAGTGGTGAAAACCGGTGATATTGTGAAAGTGAAAGTATTGGAAGTGGATGTAGGGCGAAAACGGATTGCGTTAACCATGCGTTTAGCAGAACGTCCAACGGAAAATAAAGAAAAAAATCACCGCACTTTATCATCAACCAAATCATCACGCGGACGAATGGACAAGGCAGTTATGGGCAATGTATTTGCTGATGCCCTTAAAAATTGGAAAAAATAAACTTAGAAAAAACAAAATAAACAAAAGGTTATCACTCATATGAATAAAAATATTTTTGTTGTAGGCTTTATGCTGTTTGCTATTTTTTTTGGCGCAGGCAATCTGATTTTTCCGCCTGAATTAGGGTTTAATAGTGGTCTGGATTATTGGGTTGCGATTTTTGGGTTTATTATCACCGGCGTCGGTTTGCCACTGCTTACGACAATTGTCGCCGCGCACTATGAAGGAGGATATAAAAAAGCGTTATCCACCATTAGCCCATGGATCTCCATCATTTTGTTGACCGCAATTTATTTGACTATCGGTCCTTTTTTCGCTATTCCGCGAACAGCAGCAACAGCTTATGATATGGCAATTGTTCCTTTTGTGAAATCACCGGGAACAATGTCGTTATTGATTTTTAGTGTCATTTATTTTTGTATCGTGTTATGGCTAAGTTTAAATCCGAGTAAAATGATCGATCGGGTTGGAGCCATTTTAACTCCGGCATTATTAATCACGATTGTTGCTTTAATCATTCGTGCATTTACGTTGTATTCGGATGTCGAGCAGGTCAAATCCACCACCATGGAAACGCCTTTTTTTAGCGGTTTTTTATACGGTTACCAAACCATGGATGCGATAGCTGCTTTTGCCTTTTCTGTGTTGGTAATCAATGGAATTAAGGCTAAAAGTAAGGATCGTAGCGCTTCATTAGTCAAACAAACGGTTTATGCCGCCTTAGTCGCTGCCTTTTTCTTAGCGGTCATTTATATTTCCATTGGTTGGATTGGCTACAAAATACCATTATCAACAGAGATGGCAAATGATGTCATTTCACGCGGGCAAAATTTAGGAACCTATATTTTAAATGAAACCGCGCTACAAGCCTTTGGTGAATTAGGACGGACGTTGTTAGGCGTGATTGTCACGTTAGCTTGTTTAACTACTGCTATCGGTTTAGTGGTGTCCACTTCCGCCTATTTTAACAGCATTTTTCCCCAAATTTCCTACCGCACTTATGCGCTGATTTTCACTGCAATTAGTTTTGGCTTGGCTAACCAGGGATTAAATGCGGTTATTAGTAAGTCTATTCCTGTGTTGTTGATCCTTTATCCGATTGCAATGACAGCATTAATCACGTTATTAATTAATTTGATTATTCCATTGCCGATTTTGGCGCAGCGATTAGCTATTATTTTGGTCACAATAATTTCTATTTTGTCCGTTTCTGGTTTTGCAGTGGTACAGCAATTACCGTTGAAAGCGTATTCAATGGAATGGATACTTTTTGCCTTTGGCGGATTAATTATCGGTATTATTTTAAATGCTCTGCTGCGCAGTAGAGTTCGTTAATTTCTTAGGCTGTTGACTGATTTTCAGTGCGCACTGGGTCTCGGTTGACAGCTTAGTCCATTAAAAATAGTAGAAAATTGTCAGTCACGTTCTCTTTCTACTCTTTTTTATGATTAGGGATGGGAAATGATAAAATCATCAATAGTTGCGTTTTGTTTAAGCGCAGTTTGTCTATCAAGCTGGGCAAATAATACTTTGCTAGACAACCAACAACAGTTACAACAATTTCAACGTCAGCAACAAAATCGCTGGTTAGAGCTACATCAATTTCAAGCGCCTCCAAGCGAAAATACGCCTATCGAAGAAAATTTGTCTGATATCTGTTTACCATATCAGCGATTACAGATTGTCGGCGCAACGTTGATCGATCCTACCCCTCTCCTTCCGTTACCCTATGAATGTTTAAATGAAAACCGTCTTAATCAGTTAAGCCGAGATTTAACTCAAGCCTATTTAGAGGCGGGCTATGTTTATAATCCGTTTCAGTTTGAAGATGATGGTTCGGGAGTTTTAACGTTAAGGGTTACTGAAGGTAAAGTGACTAAGTTGATAGGAGACAGTGCGAAAGTAAACTTATCCATGCTCTTTCCAGGGATCCTAGGGACGCCATTAAATATTAAAGTATTAGATCAAGGCTTAGACCAAGCAAACCGTTTGAGCAGCAATGATGTATCTGTTGATGTATTGCCTGCCAAAAATGGCGAAATAGCATTGATGTTTGTTAACACGCCCTCTTCGGCAATTTCGGGAGCCCTAACCCTTGATAATTACGCCAATGCTTATTATCACCGTTGGAAAAGCCGGATAGATCTTAGCATTGATAGCCCTTTCGGTTTATCTGATAACCTTTATCTTGGTGTTAGCCATACGCTAAAATCCTTCAAAACGTTCAATCGCTCCGCTATACTTTATTACTCCTTACCTTATGGACGGTGGACCTTTAGCAGTTTTGGTACATTTTCGCAATTTCGCCAACAATTTCCTTTGATTTATCATACTGCTGAACAAAAAGGCAAAACCTGGCAGGCTGGTATAAGAGCCGACTACATGTTTCATCGAGGTAGCAACCATATTTCTACCATTTCTGCCCAAATTGAACGTTTAAACAGCCAAAATTACTTTAACGACAGCGAATTAGTATTACAAAGCCCTAAATTAAGCATAGCGCAACTCTCCTTTAATCATTTGCAACTGTTTTCACAAGGTTCTTTAATTTTTAATTTAGACTATCGGTATGGATTATCCCGTTTGAATACCGGTGAAAACCAAGCGCCACATCAACCGGAAGGGTATTTTCGTAAATGGAATGCCGATTTGCAGTTTGCTTATTTACATTGGCTCGGTTCAGCTGGAATTCGCCAATCGCATCGGCTGTTGGCGCAATACAGTCAAGATTCTTTGCCCGCAATAGAACAAATGGAACTGTTAGGGCGTTATGCAGTAAGAGGTTTCCAAGATTTATCCTTATCGGCGGAAAAAAGTGTGTTGCTACAAAATACGCTTAGTTGGATAACACAACTCGGTACGTTACATATTGAACCTTATATCGGAGTTGATTTCGGGATACAAAAAAATGCTACGGAAAATACGTCGAGCCGGCGTGCATTCAGTTATTTGGCGGGGCTGAAAATTGCACAACCTCGCTGGAAAATGGATTTACAATGGGCTAAAGGAAAAATGCAGGCGTATAAAGGTTATCCTTGGGAAACAGAATATAACGTGAATTTCACTTTCAGTTTATTGTGGTAGTAAGGTGGTGTTAGGCAAATTAAAAGCGCCGCGCTATCCTGTTCCGCTGTTGACCATCTCTGTGCACTTTATCTTAAAAAATACGGGTTAATGTCTTTGAAAATGAGAAAACGTTGGTACATTTTTTTTGATAAAAAGAAAGGTTGTTTTTTTGACATTTAACAGATAGGATATGTGTAGATTTTCTGAACAGAAAATTACAAATGGGAAGAGGTATGATTTGAAGATCATTTGCTTGATTTTGAGTAAATCTAATCATAATTATTTATCTCTTACAAAAATCGCTTTCTTAACAGACTCTCTTTTTCGAAGAGGAACATCTTATGAACAGACCAAAAATATCCCTGTCTAAAATTACGTCGATCCTTGCCATTTCTTACGCCCTTCCAGGCTATGCAGAAATTCAACCCGTCAATACGAATACACAAGTCAATCGTGTAGGCAAAATTGAAATCGTTAATATTGCAAAACCGTCCGACTCCGGATTATCACATAACCAATACGCCAAATTTAATGTGGATAAATCAGGTGCGGTTTTGAATAACGCATTACATCAGGGTAAATCCGAATTAGCCGGGCAGTTGGATAAAAATCCTCATTTAAAAAATCAAGCAGCAAATATCATATTAAATGAAGTCGTAAGTCGAGAACCTTCTAACCTTTTAGGCAAACAAGAGATTTTTGGTCAAAAAGCGGATTATGTGTTAGCCAACCCTAATGGTATAAGTTGTGATGGATGCGGTTTTATCAACACCCCTAAAGCCTCATTGGTTGTCGGTAAACCTACAGTGAATAAAGGGGAGTTGACCGATTTTGATGTACGAGGGGAAAACGCCCTTACCACGTCCGGAAAGGTTACCGGACAGTTAGATCAACTAGACTTAATTGCGCCTACCGTCACGATTTCAGGACAGCTCAATGGGGCAAAGAATGTCAATGTAGTGATGGGTAAAAATACGGTAAAACGCGATAAAAACGGTAAACTTACTGTTCAAGTCGAAGAGGCAAAAGGACAAATATTAGACGGTAAGATTGCTGGCAGTATGTTAGCTAATCGCATTCGTATTCATTCTACGGATCAACGCGCAACACTTGATATTGTTGGCGCTGATATTGAGGCAAAAGATGTACTGGTGCAAGCTGGTAATGCGAAATTTAAAGGGAAAATTACAACCGTTCCCCACGAACAAAACCGTCAATATTTAGCGGAAAACCGCGTTACAGTAGAAGAGAATCATTCAACCAAAAATGAAAAATACCAAAAAACTACCGTTAAAGCGGATAATTTAATTGTTGATGTTGAAAATCGTCTTGATATTGTCGGAGCAGATTTGCAAACCAAACAAGCCGGTTTGATTGGCGGGGAAACCCATTTCGGTACTCAAACCACAATTGATGAACACAATACGCGTAAACATCAGTCTAAAGGGCTTTGGTTCCGTGAAGAAATAGATAACACCCAAAAACAAACAGTCCATCGCACAACGGTTTCTTCAGATAAGTTAAATGTCGTTGCAACCAAAGGGAAAATTACCGGTGAGGCAGTGAAATTAAACAGTCAAGATGCGTTTATATATGGAGAAAACGGTATTGACTTGAAAGGCGTCGCCCAATCAACGTGGACAGAAGCCGAAAGTAAGTTTAAAAATGAAACCATTCGGCTAAAAACAGGATCAAGTTCACAATCAGCAGACACTCAAGACCTTATTGCCAGTGAACTACAATTCAAAAATGCCACCTTAGGCGGAGGCGATATTCAGTTTAGTGCGGTTAAAGGGCAAATTGATGGGCAATTTCTCATACAAAATCAAGGTAAAGCCGAATTTGCCAGTCAAGAAACTCAAAATACTTATCACCTTGATGACAGACAAAAATTTTGGGGCGGTTTAGCCGGCTCAAAAACCCTCGGTACGGGTAAAAACGAAACCGTTCAACACGGTACTGATCTCACGATAAAAGGACTTGCTTATATTGACGCCGGCAATGGTGTGAATATAAAAGGCAGTCGTGTCTTAGCTGGCGAAGGTTATGTCTTAGGTAATCAAGGTAAATTAGTCATTGATACCGCAGAGGCGCGTGTTATTGAACATAAAAATAGCCGCCAAGGCACTTTATTTGATATCACTAAAGCGCGAGAAAATAGTTTTAGTGATATTTCTACTGCACAAGGTTCAATCTTAACCTCTGACTCTAATCTACAGCTGCTTTCAAGCGAAGGAATTAACGTGATTGGCAGTAAAGTTCAAGCAGCAGATACGTTAACTATTGATGCGCCGATTGTTACCGTCCACGGGGCAAAAAATAACAGCCTATCAACAACAGAAGAAGCGGGGTTCGGTATTTCATTTAAAGGCGATAAACCAAAAGTCACGTTTAATACTGAAGCTGCATTAAAAGGGCTTATTACTGGGATTGGTCAAGGAGAAAAAATCGATCTTCTTAATATAGTCAAAGGTAATACGCAATTTGAAGCTCAAGGCAGTATTACTTTTGGTATTTATAATAATAACCAACAATCTCGTCATGAGACGCACACACGCGCGGAGATTGAAGGGGGAAATATCAACGTTGTTGCACAAGATGTTAATATTTTAGGTGGTAAAGTCACTGCCAGCAAAGGTGATTTGACCATTCAAGCTCAAAAGCTCAAAACATCTGCTCAAACTGATCACTTAAATACCGATAAAAAATCAACGAATGTAGGTACTACGGTTTCGGCAAAAGTGAATAACTCGGGCGCCTCAAGTACGGTATCTTTCGGTGTAAATCATCAACAGCAAAACACGCAAACAGAATCTGTCCAACCCGGTCAGCTGGCTGCGAAAAAGGATCTCAACTTACATGCTGAGCAAATTCAACACCAAGGGTCACAACTTGTGGCAGGAAATAATCTTATCGAAAAAGCAAATCAAGTTGAGCATTTAGCAGTTGATAATAAAAAAATTGACAGCAGTAAAAATATTGATGTTGGATTGCACATTACCTCCGAAATTAGCAAGGAAAAAGCCATTAGTAGTTCAGGAAAATTATCTGCAACAGGTGGGCATGAAAATACGCAGACAACAACCGCACAAGCAACTAAATTAGAGGCGGGCAATCATATTGCGGTCAATGCTCAAACATTACAAGATACTGCAACGCAATATCAAGCTGGAGGTAACCTCAATCTCACATCTCAACAACATACTCTGCAATCTGCCATCAATTCAGTTAACAAAGAAACATTGAAAGCAGGAGCGAATATTGGTGTAAGTGGCAGCACAAGTGATCTTACTACAGTCAATCTCAAGGTCAATGTCGGTGCTAACTACCAACAAAATCAAACGTCCTCTGAAAAAGCGCAAAAAGCGAGTTTGAATGCAAATAATATCGCAATCAATACAGAAAACCTTTACAGTCAAGCAGATATGCAAGCAAGCGGTAAAGTAGCACTTTCAGCAGCTGAAAGCGCGGTTCTGGCACAGTCAAGTGATCGAGAATACCAAATAGGTGGAGGTTTTAAAGCTGACATTGGCGTAGGGGCATTAGTCATACCCGCAGCAAATACCGCTATTCCGACAGCAGATGTGAGCGCGACGGTGAATTCACTTAAAGGCAGCAGTCAAGAAGCTGTGAGCACCACGGTGAAAGGTCAATCCGTCGAAATCCAAAGTGGAAAACAAACTTTACTTCAAGGTACAAATATTGACGCTGAAAATGCAAAAGTTAATGGTAACAATGTGGTCATCACCGCAGCAAACAACAATAAAAAATTGACGGATGTTTCGGTTGGTGCTGGTGTATCTATTGGCAAAGATATTTCAACTATCGGTTTAAACGGTAATATTAAAGTAAACCACGAAGCGACAAATACGCACACTACTGGGACAATAAACGCCCAAAATTTAACCGTGCAAGCACATGATGGCATTACTTTAGCCGGTATACAAACCACGGTCAAAAATGTAAACCTAGACAGCGGTAAAGGTAATCTCAATCTTACAGCATTACAAAATGATGTGCAAAAAACCAATGTAGGTGCAATTTTATCTCTTAATGGCGGTGTTTCAGAACAAACTTGGACACCGTCGGGTGGCAGTGCTTCATTAGATGTCAACGTAGTGCGTAATCAAACGCATACCAGTACTATCATAAACAGTGACTCGGCAAGGTTAAATGTTGGTAGTACAACCTTGACAGGAAGCGCGTTAAACACAAATACGGTTTCAGGAACGATAGCGGGCGATTTACAAAGTATCGGTTTAGTAAATAAAATCAACGAAACCAAACTTAACCTTTCCGCGGGTGGTAGCGGTAAATTTACCCCTTATCCTGCCCAAGATTGGAACAAAAACCTAATTCAAGACCAAAAAAACGGAGCTATTGCTGGTATAAAAGCAGAGATAAAAACAAACATTGATATTAAACGTCAACAAACCAATACGCCTGTTGATATTAATACCAAACAAGATAACTTGGTTGTAAACGGTAATCTTGTAAAACCAATTATATCTCCTGAAAAAGATACCCATACAACCGTTACAGCACACTTAAATACCAATATAGAGGAAATGATAAAAAAAGCCCAAGAGCAGATAAAAAACGGACAAACGCCATTTATCCAAGTAGTTGAATTGCGTTAATTCGTTGGATATTAGCGTATAGTAGGAAGAGGAAAGTGAGTTAGTATCCTATAATAGGTATTAACTCACTTTTTGCAAAATTTGTAGAAGCTCAAATGTAGAAGATAAAACCTAAATTTGATAAACCTAAAATGCTTAAATTAAATTGCGCCTAATCGAGTCTATCCCCCAAATTGTGTAAATACCTGTTTCTGAGATAATATATCAGAAACAGGTACTTTATTATGAACGAAAAACCACTCTACGCGTTGGCAGCGGAATTTGCCAAAACCCTCAAAACACCAGAAGACCTTAATCAGTTTCCACGAATTCAATAAATCCGTCTTTGTGACACTGGGCATAAATCTTGACGGTCATAAAGAGCTACTTGGGCTTTGGATAGCTGAAAATGAAGGGGCGAAGTTCTAGGCGAATTTTCTAACCGAGCTTCAAAATCGAGGCTTAAAAGACATTTTTATCGCCTGCGTAGATGGCTTAAAAGGCTTTCCTGAGGCAATCAATGCGGTTTATCATTTTACCTTATTAAACTCTTACTAGTTTTAATTCCGATATTTCATATTCTCCATGCATATTCTTGAATTATCTCCATCCTGAGCCAAACACCAATATAATGGGGCTTTAAAACGATATCCTAGATTATAAAAACAATTACTTACTTGCTCTCTTGACTTTAAAAAATAGCCATAATATTCAGTCCTTTCTTGAGGGGACAAGCTACTACTATTATTTTTATCCTTTTCACGTAAATACAAAAAACGTTCCCCCAATAACGAGTATATTTTTTCCTCACACATTTTTATCTCCTCATATAATATTTGATGTTCATCTTTCAACCAATATGTTATTGATGAAGGAGAACCGTTCGCTAAATAACACCCTGATAAAAAAAGAACTAAGAATATCTTCAATAATTTCATTCCATTACCCCTACCACTTTTTCATTTTCAAATTTTATTATATTTATTTTTGGTGTCGTATTCCCCCAAGTTTTTTGTTGAGAGTTTATTATTGATTGATATTCTTCCTCTGATTTTGAAATAAATCTAATAACATCTTCATCCCGATAATAAGCCTTAGTATGATCCCCCATAATCATCCCCCACAATGGGATACCTACAAAGTTATTTCCCGTTGTATCCGTATTCCCAATCCCAAAACTCAACGACCCCATTTGCCAAGGCAAACCAATTCCTGTTGCCACGGTATCTCTTGGAGATATCGCATATTCAACTTGTCCATTTTTAAATAAACTAGCTGCTTTTTCTACATAACCTTGATCTAATACACCTAAACTTAATTTCCCCAAAATCGTGCTATTAGTAATCGGGTAAGACGTACCTGCGACATAGCTTTTTAAGGTAGTATTATCTAAATTCATTCCTTGCGATTTTGCCCAGTTCATTGCATTTTTACTACTAAAGTTACCCCACTTTACGAAGACTATTCTTCATACTCTATACTATCGATATTTTTGGTTAATTTCACAAGTTTTAAAATTTCCTTTACTATCAGGAGCCAAACACCAATAATATGGTGCAGTAAAACGATAACCTAAATCATAATAGCATTGGCTTATTTGTGGTGACGCATTCTTAATATATGTAATATATTCATCATATTCATGACGATAATTTTCTCGCATCAAAATCCATCCTTTTTCTAACTTCATTTTTAATAAATATTTAAATCTTTCACCTAACGTAAAATAAACCTTGCTTTCACAAAATTGTATATCATTATAGGTAATAACCTTATCATCTTTTAACCAATAATTATAAGATGATGGCGAACCATTAGCCAAATAGCAACTACTTAACATTAAAGGTAAAAGAAATATTATTTTCATTATTTTTCTCCTGTTGAATTTATGGCATTTCCATTGCCAAATCTAATTATCTTAGTTTTTACTCTTTCCTCTTGCCAAGTTTTCTTTTGGTACTTTAGAATACTATCTATATCTTCATCTTTATTTAAGAAGTTAATAACTTCTTTATCTCGATAATATGCATCAGTGTGATCAGATAAAAGATTAATTATAGGAATTCCACCCCACCATGTGTCAGAAGTGGTATTCGTATTCCCAATCCCAAAACTCAACGACCCCATTTGCCAAGGCAAACCAATTCCTGTTGCCACGGTATCTCTTGGAGCTATCGCATATTCAACTTGTCCATTTTTAAATAAACTAGCTGCTTTTTCTACATAACCTTGATCTAATACACCTAAACTTAATTTCCCCAAAATCGTGCTATTAGTAATCGGGTAAGACGTACCGGCTACATAACTTTTTAAGGTAGTATTATCTAACTTCATTCCTTGCGATTTTGCCCAGTTCATGGCATTTTTACTGCTAGACGCACCTAAACTATGAGCGACATGATCTAATGACACGCCAGTATTTGGATTTTGGGCATTATAGGTATTTAATTTATCCCAAATCATTGCCTGATCTCGGCTAGCATTTGATGCACCGAAGAGAGATGGTAAATCAATACCTGCTCGCAAACGCTCAAAAAGCGTATATGTCATTTCTTCCGCCAACCCTGCATAAGGTTTACGAACGACCACGCTTACATTATTTAAAATGTCTTTGCCAGAATATTGGATAGCACCATTAATCCTATCCATATCATATCATTTCACCTTATTAAACTCTTACTAGTTTTAATTCCGATACCTCATATTCTCTATACATATTCTTGTATTATCACCATCTTGAGCAAGACACCAATAAGGAGGAGCCTTAAATCGATATCCTAAACCATAGTAACATTTACTCAATAACTTAGCAGCTTTATCTAAATAAATATTATATTCTTCAGCTTCCTTTTTATTTTTATAGAACTCAATGAAACCAACCCGCTGTCTTTTATTATAAAGATATATGTATCTCTCTCCTAAATTTGGAAAGACCTGACTAGAGCATTTTTTACTATCTTTATAAGATAATTTCTCTGAATCTCTAAACCAGTATTCATTTTCTGATGGAGAGCCATTTGCCAAATAACAACTTTGTAAAAAAATAACAAGTAATAAAATAATTTTATTCATTATTTCACCTCATGATTTTTTGGAAAACTTTTATTCAATTCTATAGTTTCTGTTTTAGGTCCTATTTGCCCCCATACTTTTTTCTGATAAGATTTTATCTCTTCCGCTACTTTATTTTCACTATATACACTTGGATCTTTAGGATTAATAAAATCAATAACCCTTTCATCTTTATAATAAACCTTAGTATGATCCCCTGTTATCAGCCCCCACAATGGAATACCTACAAAGTTATTTCCTGTTGTATCTGTATTCCCAATCCCTAAGCTTAATGAACCCATCTGCCATGGCAAACCAATCCCTGTTGCTACGGTATCTCTTGGAGCAGCCGTATATTCTACCTGACCATCTTTAAACAACCCTGCTGCTTTTTCTACATAGCCTTGATCCAATAATCCAAAGGTTAACGAGCCTAAAATTGTGCCATTTGTAATTGGATAAGACGTACCTGCGACATAGCTTTTCAAGGTAGTATTATCTAACTTCATTCCTTGCGATTTTGCCCAGTTCATTGCATTTTTACTGCTAGACACACCTAAACTATGAGCGACATGATCTAATGACACGCCAGTATTTGGATTTTGGGCATTATAGGTATTTAATTTATCCCAAATCATTGCCTGCTCTCGGCTAGCATTTGATGCACCGAAGAGAGATGGTAAATCAATACCTGCACGCAAACGCTCAAAAAGTGTATATGTCATTTCTTCCGCTAAGCCCGCATAAGGTTTACGAACAACTACACTTGCATTATTTAAAATGTCTTTGCCAGAATATTGAATAGCACCATTAATCCTATCCATATCATTTTGGTTCAAAATACCATGGGCATACATATGCGATAAGATTTTTGCTTCTTCTGGTTTTAAATCTCGATTTTTAAGTTCGTCAAGGTTTAACTCAAAAGCTTTAACACAATTTTGTGCCGAATTCTGACAATTTTCTAATTTATATTTTATTAAAATATTTTTCTTATGTTTCTCCACATCATAATGTAGCTTATCTCCAATTTGATTGAGATTTTCCATAAACTCTTTTGCTGTTGCTAAATCTGATTCAAGCTCTGATTTAATTTGTTCAGCATTCGCTTTTGAAACCCTTTGGTTGATATTTTCTTTATTTAACTCTGCAATTTTTGCTTGGTTCTCAATGTCATCACCTTGAGCAATTTTAATATCTCTTGTATCAATATGACTTGTTGTCACCCCTGTTTCACTGCCATTACGATTTACGGAGCCCAACATGGCTGTTGATAAGGCTTTTGCAATGCCCCAGTTCCCTTGGGTAAACACGCCTGCAAGCCCATTGAGTTTTACACCTGTATCAGACTCTTTATCTTTATCAGATTTATTCAACTCTTTTTGTAACAACGACGTTCCGCCCATACCTTTGATAGTATCTATAACGGTTTTATCTTTGGCTGTTTCCTTGACTTCATTTCCATTACTCTCACTAGTGGCTGGTTCTTGTTTGGCAGACTTATCCCCTAATGGAATACGAAAATCACCATCAATAGAAAAACCACCATTTAATGAATAACCTTGTGCATCATAACTTGATGAATTTTTCAATTCGGTATAATCAATAGTTCCCGTTGAAAATACGTTTTTATTTCTATTTTTAGCTTCATCTGATGACTGAACTGTACCACCTACTAAATTGGTATGATGAGTGACACTCACCTGATAACCGTCATCTCCAGCATAAATACCAGACTGCTCAACAACACGCTTATAGTAGGTATTCATTTTTGATGAACTATAGTTTGCAGAGGCTGAAGCGCCAGCTCCCACAGTAACAGAGCCTGATACATTTTTCTGTTTGCTTTCATAGTCAAGCGTTTCTTGTAAGCTTTCTATATCAAGATTATTTGCCTTAATTGCTACACCTTTCCCTGTAACCTGAATTCCTTTTAAGGTAACATTATTACCTGAATCAATATTTGTTTGGCTATTTTGACTTCCTACATGGGAATAGGTATAAGTCGTTTCATCACCATTGCTATAACTTTTCCCATAATTACCGCCGACAGTAAAACCAATCCCATCAGTTCCAATAGCCACACCAGCACTAAATCCACTGGATTTATTATTGCTACGTTCTTGGTGATATTGTTTCGCCGCTTCAATATTGATGGCGCCATCCGCATTAAGATTGGTGCCTAGATTGCCAGCAATATTTGAACCCACAACATTGATGACCGAATTATCTCCATCACCATGAGCCAAGATATTCACTTTACTTCCAGTATTGATTTCGCTACTAATTGTATGTGTGCCTTCAGAATGGCTTATTGAAACACTTTTCTGTTGACCATAAGTAAGAGAAATACCTACGCCCGAGTTGGCTATTTCACCTTGAGACAGTTTACCTAGCGAGTCCCATGCAGCCATCCCAGCTTCTACAGTGCTAAATGAATTCCAAAATGTGTTTGCACCTGCTAACGCATTGATACGATTATTTTTGCTTTCCCCCATTTGATGCAGTGAACTCATTGCAGTTTCAGCCACACTTATTGCCGATAACACAGGAGAAGTTAATGATACTGTCAGTCCTTTCTGCTCCATGGTGTATTTATAGTTACTCTCATAATCCGAACGTGTGGCAGCGATAGTGGCGGATTTTGCCAAAATATTAACATCACCTTTGACAGCGGTGACAACACTGCCCGTTTGTTGATAGTGGTTGCCTGCTTGAATGGCGGTGTGACCGTTTAAACTCCCCACTTGACTACTTGTGGCACTTTCTTGGGTGCGGTCTTGTTCCACTTTTTCTTTTTTCGAACCAATGGTAAAACCTATGCCACCACTGCCCATGACCCCGGATTTGCGTTTGGTGATTTCTTCGTTTTGGTAGTAGGTGTTTTTATCAGACAAGATAGACACATTTTCTTTGGCGAAAAGGCTTAAATCCTTGTCTGCGACTACGTTCGAACCGCTTACCGTGACATTGCCTTGTTGCGCAATAATGGCAACCTTGTTACCGTCAATATTGCTGGTCTTCGCATTCGTCATATTATGCTCATAACGCGAAATCGTGGTGGTTTTACTCAAGAGACCTTTTTCCGTTGATTTCGTTGAGGTCGCTAATTGCTCCGCCGAACGACCTGCAGTAATCACCACATTGCCCGCTTTTGAGCCAATCCGTGTTGTGCCTTGTTGACTACTGATGTCTACTTCTTTATATGTAATACTAACAATTATTACCTACCCCAAGGTTTAGCATTAGGTTTACTATGCTTTGCTCGCCATTTAATACATTCAGGCTCATTCCACATTAATTTATTTTCACAAACTGGACCACCGTCTAAATACCAACCTTTTTGCTCTAAACATAAATTGATTTTTGCACTGCCACTTTCCCCTCTAACTGGATCCATTCCACAAGCTCGCATATCATTCTCTCGTAGAGTTAAATACTCATGTACATAATTTGATGTTGAAATGTATGATATTTTATGCTCATCACCAAGATGCCATTTATAATACGCCCTAGGCGGTTTAAATCCCCCCATTGAGCAAGAAGCTAACAAACTCGTACTCAATATCAAAGTCACAAATTTTTTCATAATCTCTCCAATTATTTATTTAACTCTTTCTTTTGGTTTAAATCATAAATTGTTTGTTCTTTATTCATAATTAGCTCTCCCTCTTTACGATATCCATCATTTTTACATTGTTCTTGACCTAAGCCATAACAATTATGCATAGACGAATTATCTCCAAACATATCTAGGGTTCTTCTGATAAAACCTCTATTTTGCGTATTATCATTCATTGTTGCAGGATTTCCGCCTAAAAGGATAGGAAGACTGCCGACAGGATCTTGTTGGTGGTTTTCAATTCGAATTGAGCCTTCCGAACTCTCACGTTGCTTACCTGTTTGCAATCCGCTTAGTACTTCATCTGCATGAGTAACATTTGCTGCTGGTCCTACCATTTTTATGGTTGTTCCTGATAACAACTTAGCCTCTCGGTTTTCTTCAGTATTTAGTGCATTTAAAGCATTGGTAACCGTGAGTGTTCCGCGGCTGTGTGCCCCTGCAAAAAGATGATCTTTTCCATATTTTTCCATTAGGGATTTCGCCTGTAAGCTGGAATTATCCATACCAAATACATTACCAAAGGAAGTTTCAATCATTTTTTCATAACCCGCTACCAGCAGTTCAGATAAAAAATTATTCGCTTGCGGATGGTGAACAAAATAAACATCTTGATGAATTGGTGTATCTATTTTTCCACTCGCACCTTCTTTTGCTACATAATTTTGCCAAGCAAATTTGGCCGCAGCATTTTCATCATTAAAAATACCGTTAAAGGTAACAACATATTTGGTTTCTGATTTACCTGTCAACGGATCAGTATAAGTCACTGGCTTGATATATTCTCGTTCTTGGTCAGAAACTTCTCTTAATTGATAAATATTACGACCTTTTCCTAATTCGCTATCTACATAAGAACGAATTTCTTCTTGATATTGTTCTTTTGTAATTTCTCCTTTTTCTAATTTTTCATTCGCAATTTTAACAGCTTCATCATTAAGCGTTTTTTCAAGATTTTTGTCTTTTATTGGATTGCCATTTTTATCTATTACCGCAGTCATCATCCGATGCTCTGCGATAAACATCGTGCGATATGTCTCATCGGTTAAACCCGCAACATTCTTATAAAAACTTTTCTGAATCGTAGTATCATTTTCGACCTCTTTTTGAAGTGCTTGATAATTTTGCTGTTCTAAACTATTCGTCTGTTCGCTATTGCCTTTTTTGATACGATTAAGTTTTTCTCGTCCTTCTGCACTGCCAATATTAAAGTGTCCTTCGCTAATAATTGAAGATGTTGTGCTAGAAGCTTGTTGAGATTTTTCAGTATTACCCAACATATTCACCAAACCAATTTTTGCAGCTGCATACAGATCAGCACTATGCACATCTTTTTCACCTAAACCGAACTTAATTGGGCTACTATTAGCCTGATTTGGATTGGCTTTCTCAAAAGTTTCACCATTTTTCTCTCTTTTAGCACGATAAACTTGATCTTTTGCTTTCTCTTCATCTGAACGTTGATCTTTGCCGAAAGACAGACCGCCCATAAAGTTGCTAGAACTCGCTTTGGCATCGGAATAGTTTGTAATATCTGTAAAGCTAAAATCTTGTGCAGATAAGGCATTTTTATCGGCGTCAGCCTGAGAAAGAATTACACCACCAGTTAGTTGAACACCTTTTGATACATCAACATCATACCCCTCATCCCCGGCATAAATCCCTGCCTGTGTTTTCACACTTGCATAATTAGAATTGACTTTACTTCTACTATAACTGCCTCCTGCAGAGAAACCGTAACCCACTGTCACTTGCCCTGAGACACTTCCTTGTTTGTCCGCATATTTTGCAGTATCTTGTAAACTCTCAATGTTGAGGTTTTCTGCGGTCACATTGACACGTTTGCCTTTAACTTGTGAACCAATGATATTCGTGTCATTACCGCTTTCAATGGTAGTTTGGCTGTTTTTATCGCCCACATAGCTTGTAACCCACGCTTGACTTTCACCATTGCCATAGCCTTTAGCCACATTTCCGCCAGCAATGATACCAGCAGCAATGCTGTTATCAAATTGAATTGCCACGCCGACATTAAAGCCACTGGATTTGTTTTTACTACGTTCAAGGTGATTTTCATCTACCGCTTGAATATTAACCTTTCCATCAGCTTTTAAATGGGTACCAGTCTGACCTGAAGCATCAGCACCTAGAATATCAATTTGGGATTGTTCACCATTTCCTGTGGCTTGAATATTTACTTTTCCGCCTGCATTGACCGCACTTTTTTCAATCGTATTGCCTTCGGTATGCTGAGTTTGAACGTTTTTTTGTTGTCCATAGGTAATACTAACGCCCACTGCTCCACCTGTTGTAGAGCCATTTGCCACAGCCTGCGCAACACCTTGAAGTTGCTCTACAGCACGTGCTGCCTCAAAAACTGTATTGGCTGTCGCCATAGCGTTAATACGGTTATTTTTGCTATCACCTATGTTTTTAGCTGATTTCACGGTAAAATCTACTGCTTGAAGTGCACTAGCGACTGCACCAGTAAGCGCAATCGTCAAGCCTTTCGGCTCCATGGTGTATTTATAGTTACTCTCATAATCCGAACGTGCGGCAGTGATAGCGGCGGATTTTGCCAAAATATTAACATCACCTTTGACAGCGGTGACAACACTGCCCATTTGTTGATAGTGGTTGCCTGCTTGAATGGCGGTGTGACCGTTTAAACTCCCCACTTGACTACTTGTGGCACTTTCTTGGGTGCGGTCTTGTTCCACTTTTTCTTTTTTCGAACCAATGGTAAAACCTATGCCACCACTGCCCATGACCCCGGATTTGCGTTTGGTGATTTCTTCGTTTTGGTAGTAGGTGTTTTTATCAGACAAGATAGACACATTTTCTTTGGCGAAAAGGCTTAAATCCTTGTCTGCGACTACGTTCGAACCGCTTACCGTGACATTGCCTTGTTGCGCAATAATGGCAACCTTGTTACCGTCAATATTGCTGGTCTTCGCATTCGTCATATTATGCTCATAACGCGAAATCGTGGTGGTTTTACTCAAGAGACCTTTTTCCGTTGATTTCGTTGAGGTCGCTAATTGCTCCGCCGAACGACCTGCAGTAATCACCACATTGCCCGCTTTTGAGCCAATCCGTGTTGTGCCTTGTTGACTACGGATATCGGTTTGACGCAACTTGACATCATGTTGTACCACCAATGCCACACCATCTTGAGCCATAATATGACTTCCTGCTTCGGAAGTTTGCTCTACGTGGTAGTAGTTATTGGCATCACCCTCATAATTTTCTTTGTTGTGCACGTTTAAGGTGGTAATTTGAAGACTGTCGCCCGCGGTTATCCCCACTGTGCCCTTACTTTCAAGTTGAGCCGCTTTGATGGCGATATTGCCTTCACTGCGCAATGCCAATGCTCCGCCATTGCCGGTGACCTTAATTGTGCTTAACTGGTCTAATTGCGTGCGTGCAAGTTTGCCATTGTCACTTTCCGCTGACGATAACGTGCTGGCAATCTCTAAGTGTTTGCCGGCAAACAGGTTCAAGGTATTCACCCCTTCAATACGTCCGCCCAAATTAACCAGATGTTGTTTCGCCGATAAATCCACCGAATCCCCTAAAATCACACCGCGGTTTTCTATGTTGTGGCTACGAATTTGAGTTAAATCTCGTCCTGCGATAACGCCACTATTGTTTAGTTCGCCCACATCACCCAAAATGTTGTTCGCCGATATCACCGCGCCTTGAGGGGTCACATCGGTATCCCGTGCCACTAAGTAAACCTGTGGCACAAGTGCGGTCACTTTTTTGCCATTTTGTAGCGTGATTTCTTTGTTGACGAACCACACCATGTCTGTCGTAAGTTCAGCCATTTGTTTTGCGGTTAACCCTACACCAACCGTTAAATTAAAGGCTTTGGCATAGTTTATACCGCTGTTCATCAACGCTTTATATTGTTCTAACTCATTGGTGTAGCCTTCAATATAACGGCGTCCTGTCAGTTGATGAATTTGTTCGTTAATCAAACGTTGCTCATAAAAACCATCACCCAAGCGTTTATGTACGTTGTCGTGGTGATAGCGCAACGCGTTAAACATATAATCTGAACTTAACCAATTTTTCTTCTTGGTAAATTGGGGATCGGTTTCGACCAGATAACCATTTGGCGCATCAGGGTTAATTTGATAAAGGCTTGCTTGCGGTAAACGAATATCTGCTAGGGTTTTTATCATTGGCAACGTATGATGGCTTAAGTTTTCAGGCTGAATTGCTGAAATGTGTCCAGAAATGACCGCACTTACCGCTGGGATAGACAGCGCGCTTTGCCCTTTCGTCGGTAAGTCTGATGTAACAACGCTTTTTAATGTAACCCTATTGGTATCCGGTTGTTTCTCAATTTGGGTATTCGTGCCGACAATGTCATGCCCGATTTCATTCAACACCTTATCAAAGGTGAAATGTTGTGTCGGGTGGATGTCATGTAGATTACCTGAACCATTACTATAAACCGCCCAACGTTTTTTACCTCTAACACCATAACGTCGACGCTCTTTTCCAAAGCTTGACCAGGTTCCCGTATCCGTAATATCAATCGTGCCTGGAATATCAATATTTTTTAAGGTGATATCACCTGCTGTTACATTTTCATTATTCTCATTACGCGTAAACATGCTATCCCCTAATAATAGCGTTTTGCCTATTGATAGGGTTGAAGCCTTATTTTCTAAATCAGAACCGGCAAGCGATAAATGACCGCCAATTAAAATTTTGGCGGGGTCACGGTGCGCTATCGTTGTTGTTACCGTATGGCGATTATAATCCCAAGTCATCCAATAGCGAGAAGCTATTTTCGTACCGTCCTTCAAAATAAAATAAGAATTTGAATCGCGTCGACTATTATTTTTGGGTTCAAAAGTTCCCTCGCCACCCTCTTGATTGAGTAGCGCATAACGTTTTGAACTAGTTAATGGCGCATATTCAATAATATGCTCATCCTTATGATATTCTCCAAGCTTTAGATAAAGGTCATGATTAAACAAACGTTGTGTTTTAATATCGCCATTCCCCAAAGCTTCAATCGTCGCACTGCCATTATCCACGAAGTTAGCATAACCTACCGCATGATGGTTTTCGTCTAATTGACCGCCAATAGCCATATCGCCAGTGCTGAATAGGAGACTATGATCGCGATTAGTTAATGTCCCCACACCGAAATCTACACGGTGACGTGCTGCAATTGTGGCAGATTGTTCACCCTGATTGAGATTGTTAAGACTATCCGCTTGAATTGCTACATGATCACCATAGATTCGCCCCGTGCCTCGATTATCTAATGTGCCGGTTTTGATGATATTTTCTCGACCGTCTAATAATCCATAGTTGGTGATAGTTCCTGCATTGAGCAAGGTTTGATTTGATGAAATCGCTGCATTGGCATGATTAATCAAATGATTTGCCATAAAGGTGGCTTGATTACCCACCACTTGTTCAACATTATTGGTAAAATCCGCTTGTGTTTTAAAGGTAAGATTATTGCCTACCGCAAAGGCGTGGTTTAATGTGAAATCATCTTGTAGCTCAACAGTCAAATCCCCCTTTGTTTTTATCGTGCCTTCTTTCTCTAAGGCTTTTACCGTCAAATGAATCGCATTTTGGGCTTGAATCAGTCCATTTTCATTGTTAAGCATTAAATTGCCATTATTTTTCACAGAAATAGCATTGGCTGACAATAACTCACCCTGTTGGTTGTTAACTTGTTGGCTTGCGGTAATCGATGTTGTATCTGTACTATACATCCCCCATGTTGATTACTTAAACTCGCACTTTGGATAGCAAGCCTTTCGCCTTGAATCCCTTGAGTTGGTATGTCTCCTGTTGCTTTTGTCTCTTGGTTATCAAGCTGTTGCGTTACAAGAGAAAGGTTCTCACCATAAATTAATGAGCCCCTATTAGAGACCGCACGGTTATCAATATACTGAGCGGTAATGTTACCGACATAGGAAGCAATATCACCTGCGCGGTTATCTAATTTAGGGGTGACAAGAGAAAGTTTTCCATTAGATTGAATTGTACCTTGCTGGTTATTTGTCTCCACTTGTGTCGTAATATCAAGTGCATTTTCACCATACAAGCTACCTTGCTGGTTCAATAGTGTCGTGACATTTTTCAACATCACTTCACCTCCCCCTACAATGCCTTGTTGTATAGCTTGGGTATTGCGGTTATCTAAAGCATGCCGGTTTGTATTAATCACAAGCGTGTTATCTGCACGAATCAAGCCATATTGATTATTGAGCTCACCCGCATGGATTTCTGTTTGATGAGTGGCAAAAAGCGTTCCTTTTAAATTGTTAAGCAGATGTTCCGCGCTATCAATAACAAGGTTATTTGATGAAATAATATTCCCTTGCTGATTTTCTACCCCTTGCGTTTGCAACGATAATGTATTGTTAGCTGAAATATAACCTTGTTGGTTATTCAAGATTGTTGGCGTAGTGAGAGATAAATCACCGCCAACAGAAACTATCGTACCTGCCTGATTATCAAGATGCACCGCATCAAGTTTGCCTTGTTGTCCAACACGTATTTCGCCAGTTTCATTTTTCAACTGTTCAGCGTGGATATTAGCATTACCTTTCGCGATAATTCGTCCATTTTGATTCAAAAGCGCTTGAGACTGAAGGGTAAGCTCACCTAACGCTACAATCCCTTTATCTTGCGCCTCCGTTAAAGTTTGCTTATTCGATAAATTCTGCCCTGGGGTGTTGATAGCGATATTTTGCTGGGATTGCATTACCCCAGCATCATTGACTAACTCACCTGACATTACGCGTAAATCTTGTTTGGAAACCAAAGCACCTTGTGTGGAATCCACTTTTCCTTTAGCGGCATTAATCGTCAACTTACCCTTGGCAATCAAGCGACCTTGTTGGTTATTAATACCGTTTGCCTTAACGCGTAAATCCCCTTGCGTTTTGAACGTGCCACCTTGGTTTTGCAACGTATCAAGGACATCCAGTTTTAATTCATCCGTACCCGTCTGCTCCCAAACCGCCTTTTTCGTGTTAAGTGCGGTCTGTTTTGTGGTGATTTTCTGCGCTTTCACTACACTATTTTCAGTCTGCAGTTGCGTTGGCGTGCGAAATGCAATTTCTTTTTCTGCGACTAAAATTGCATTATCTGCCAGAATGTTGCCTTGCTTCGCCTCAATATGAATGGAATAAGCCGAAGTTTGGCTATTATCTAAATGCGCTTCAGCGGCATTGACTTGAATTTTGCCCGAAGCGAGATTTTTGCCTTGTAAGGTGGTTTTGCCCGATGTGGTGACGACGATATGTTGACCTTGGCTTGAGGCAGTCTCAAGGGAGCGCACTTCGCCATCTGCGCTGTCTTTAATATCAACACCCGCGACAATCCATGATGAGGTTGAAGCCGTTACTTTAGGTGCCAAATAAGTAATATTGCCTTTAGCAACGGTTTCGCCTTGTTGCGAAATTTGGGTGTTGGCTTGTTGGTTGATATTACCAGCGCGTGCAACCATCGAACCGTCTTGTTGAATATCGGCTTGCGTGGATAAATGAATATTGCTACGTCGGTTTTCGATTTTGCCACGATTTTCAATGCCTTTTGTGCTAGTAAGCTGGACGCTTTTTTGTGCATTGAGCGTCCCGGTATTCACAATTCGCCCTTGGCTGTCAATTGTTAAAGTGTCAACACTTGCCCCAATATGCCCCGCATTGCGCACGCCTAAACCTTGTTCAGTGCCGATAAGATGAATTTTACCCGCATACATGCCGCCCAGTTCGCTCACATCCACAGCGTATTTTTCCGTTGGCTGTGTGACATTATCGGTGGGTTTAGTGTGAATAATTTTTAAATGGTCGTTATCGTTTTGACTGGCTGACGTTGCTGTCCGTTTAATCGTATTTTCGCCTGTGACAACGGTGAGTTTTTTATTCGACCAAATACCCGCATTCATTTCGGTTTCGCGCGCAATAATTTCGGTATAATCCACTCGGCTATTATCCAAGCCTTTACCTGAAACACTCACCTTGCCTTTTTCAACGGTAAAGCTATCTACCTGTCCGTCTTTGATATGGGGGTTACCTGTGGTGAAGGTGGTACGCCCCGAGTTAATGACGCCACAACCCGCACAATGAATGCCACTAGGGTTGGCAATAATCACATCCGCTTTTTTACCCGCCACTTCCACATAGCCTTTTAATTGGCTTGGGTTAGACGAGTTGACTTCATTTAAAATCACTTTCGCTTCACCACGCGCTAAATAGGGATTGCCTTGCACCCAACCACCTTGTTGGGTTTGCACATAGGTGTGGCTGTTATTTAAAATCACCCCTTTGGTATCTACATCAAATTGCGCATATTTATTATGGGAAAGCCCCTTGCTGTTTGGGGTTTGAATATTCACTTGCGGCAATCCGTTAGCGGTTTGTAATATAATGGCTTGTTGCGTCTTTGGGGCAGAGGTATCCGCTTGAATAATGAGATTTGCCAGTGCTAAATCAGAAAAGACAACAAAACCTAAGGCACAATAAAGGCTAAACACCAGCGGTTTTATCGCCACATGCGATAAACTTGGGGTAAAAAAAGGCTTGAACGCGGTTGTCGCTTTACTTTCCCCTTGACTGAACTCCGAAACCACGACCCAACGTTGTAAGGTTTTACTGAAAATCACGCGATAACCGTTTTTGTTCATATAAAGTGCCCTTAGATAAGCCCGCCATCTATTAAAGTTGTTGCCGGGTATTGAATTGCGCTAAACGAATATTCGTAAATTTAGAGAATGCCCAACTGCGACCGAATCTAAAGATAATGGACTCAAAATCGGTAGATATCGGGATAAAAACGATAATTTATTTTTTCATAAATTTAATTACAACATTAAGTGAACTCGACATCAGAGAGCATGTCTTAAACATCTTATCACTGAAGGTAAGTCTATTTAAATGATAAGAATTGAGCAACTGGATTTTTAGCGTTTTGCGAAATTGTTCACATTTTGTAAAAAAATGATACAGAAAAATTCTCGTATTTTTAATTTTTCCTTTTATTGCATGATGCTATATGCCAAAGATAACACCTTGATTGGCAGATAACATCATATTCATAGATAATATTGATGAGCGTAATCTGCTATGTAACGCCCCTAGGGAGAGCATTTCTTAATTTAAGTGAGAACAGGAGAGCTGTTTTCTGCGAAGCTCCAATACTCTTGTCATTTCATTACGCAGTGCATCCAATTTATAGAATGTCATTAATCCGATAATGCATAGACAAATTAATGCCGGCAGTCCGATATAACAAATTGCGATACCTGTTAGGGCAGTTTCACTTTGTACTTCATTTGCAACATATCCATAAGCTTCTAAAATATAGCCAATTGCCAATCCAGCAACACCCATGCCGAATTTTACGAAAAAACCTTGCATTGAAGCAATCATGCCAGGTATGCTCCGTTTTTTTTCGAATTCCGAGTAATCAATGACGTCAGGTTGGATTGCAAAGGTTACACCGAAGATACCATACATGCCTAACCCCGTAATAGCGAGACTGACGATTTGCAATATTAATGAATTTTTACCAACATAAGCAATAACGTCGCCAACAAGATAAAGAATACAACAGGCAATAATTAATGTGCGTTGAGTGAATATTTTTTGTAATTTAGGTAATAACAGTAAAATAGGTAGTCCTGATAAGATTCCGAAAAAACCGACAAAGGTCATCCAGCTTGCACTATCTAAATTATAAGTGAAATAATAAATGACTGATGTATTTCGTACTACGAATAAACCAAAGTAAAAAAAGTTTACTAGTACTAAAATCCAACTTTGTGCGGTTAACCCTTTCATATCGTCTATAATAGACGATTTTTTAGTACGAATAATTGTGGGAGTAACAATTTCTTCCGTTTGAGTAAAGGTAAAAAAGAAGATGAACATAGCTAAAATGCCATAAACCATCATTGTAATGAAATAACCTTGTTTATAGTCACCTTGCCCAAAGAAATCGACTAATGGCTGGGTAATTCCCATGACAACTGTTGTTCCCAGTAGAGCGCAAATCATACGACTAGCAACTAAGATATTACGTTCATTTACGTCAGCGGTAAGACGTGGCACAATAGTATTTAGCGGTATATTTACTATAGTATATGCAACAGAGAGCATAATATAAGTCACATATGCCCATATAATTTTTCCTGTTATACCAAAATTGGGAACATAAAAGGTCAATGTTGTAAAAATAGCAAATGGAATTGCACCAATTATAAAATACGGTCGTCCGGATCCCCAACGTGTGTTTGTACGATCGACGAGCAATCCCATTAAAACATCAGTTAAGGCATCTAATAAGCGGGTTGATAGCATCATTGTTCCAACAACTGCCGCTTCAATACCAAAAATATCGGTATAAAAAAACATGAGGTATGATGCCATGGTACTAAACACAAGATTACAACCAAAATCACCAAAACCGTATCCGATCCGTTTTAACCAAATATTTTGTTTTTGCATAAGCCCCCCTGCTTAGTGAAATATAATTTATTTAGAAAGGTCTTTTTAAATAACCGAGCACTATGTTAAAGTGGCTGCTAAGCGCTCAATGGGTAATCCTTCTTTGTAACGCTGCATAAAATGTTCATATCCACAAACCCAGTCTTTTTGAGGTTTAACAACCTTATCTTTCGTCTGCAAAAAAATACATTGCTCAAGAAATTCGCTTAAAGTGCGGTTCGTTTTTTCTGCTTTTTCTCCAGTATAAACCGCTAATAAAGCTGCACCCCATGCCCCACCTTCACTGGCAGTTTCTATGATCGAGACGGGAACATTAAGTGCTGATGCCAATACTTTTTGTACAATTTCTTTACTTTTAAATAATCCGCCATGTGCGAAAATTTTATCAATTTGAACACCTTCTGTTTTTATCAACGTATCTATCCCAAGTTTCATTGCAGCAAATGAGGTGTATAGCTGTATCAAAATAAAGTTTGCTAGCGTAAAATTTGCTTTCATTGGGTGTAAAAATAATGGGCAACCGGTGACAAGATCTACAGCATGTTCTCCAGAATAAAAACCATAAGAAAGCAGATTTCCACCATCAGGGTCAGCCTTTAACGCTTGTTGAAATAAAGTGTTGTAAAGTTCATCATTCGGTATATTTAGCTTAAATGCACATAGCACTTCGTTAAATAATTGCATCCAAGCATTGAGAGCAGAGCTACAGTTTTGGGAATGAGCCATAGCAACAGGATCACCCGACGGTGTAGTAACCCTATCTAAATCACGATAGAGTTTAGATAACGGTTTTTCTAATACAACCATAGCAAAAGCTGAGGTGCCAGCTGAAATATTACCTGTTCTGGCGGTTATACTATTGGTCGCCATCATTCCTGTACCGGCGTCTCCCTCCGGCGGACTCATCATACATCCAGCTTGCAAATAACCTGTCGGATCGAGTAATTTAGCGCCTTTTTCAGTTAATACACCAGCATGGCTACCAGCAGTCAGTATTTGCGGTAAAATATCGGATAATTGCCAATTGAAATGGTAAGGCTTAATCAACTGATTAAAGATATTGAGGCAGTCTTGATCGTAATTTTTCATCTTAATATCAATTGGAAACATTCCTGAAGCGTCACCAATACCCAACACCTTTTTACTACTCAACTGCCAGTGTACATAACCTGCCAATGTAGTAAAAAACGCAATTTCTTTGGTATGCTCCTCGCCATTTAAAATCGCTTGGTATAAGTGTGCGATACTCCAACGATATGGGATATTATATTGAAATGCCTCTGTTAATTGATCGGCAGCTTGCGCGGTTGTATTATTACGCCACGTACGAAAATCGGCAATTTGATTACCTTCTTTATCAAAAGGAATATAGCCATGCATCATTGCGCTGACACCAAGACCGGCTAAATTTTGTAACGAAACAGAATATGTTTTTTTTATGTTAGTACATAAATCTCGATAGCTGCTAGCAATACCTTGCCATACTTTATCAAGAGGATAAGTCCAAATACCGCCAACAAAATCATTTTGCCATTCAAAGCTTCCTTTCGCGAGAATGTTACCAAATTTATCAATTAAAACAGATTTAATACGGGTTGAGCCTAATTCAATGCCTAAATAACCTTGACCGTTTAAAATGACATTTTTTTTAGTAAATTTCATCTCATTTTCCTATATTTTTAGTTCTAAAATGGAATATCCAGAGTTTGCACTTCGTTAGAAACAAGAGAATGCACCATCAATAATAAAATCGGCTCCGCTAGTAAAGCTGCTGGTATCCCCAGCTAAATAAACACAGATAGATTGTAATTCCTCAGGGGAACCTAACCGATGCATTGGTGCCATTGCATTCCATTCTTGAATTAATGGCTGTAATGATTTGGAGTTTAATGTCAAATCGGTACCTATATAACCGGGACTGAGACTATTTACACGAATATTATGTTTAGCCCATTCAATCGCTAATGATTTGGTTAATTGGATAACTCCGGCTTTAGAGGCATTGTAAGCGCACTGTGGTTGGGGAACATTGACGATATGGGCAGACATTGATGCTGTGTTAATAATTGAACCGCCACGACCTTGTTCAATCATTATTTTACCGGCAGCTTGTGCAGTCAGAAATACACCTGTTAAGTTGACATTGATCACCCTTGCCCATTGCGCTAATGTCATATCTTCAGCGGGTATATTCATGCAGATCCCAGCATTACAAAAAGCGATATCTAATTGATTAAATCGGTTTTTAATAATATCCATTAAATTATTAACGCTTACTTGATCGGTAACATCTGTTTTTACTGCAATAACTGTTGCTTTTTCTGAACTACTGATTTCTGTTGCTGTTTTTTCAGCTTCCTTAAAATCAAAATCTGCAATGATTACATTTGCTCCTGCTTGGGCAAAAGCAATAGCGACACTTTTGCCAATCCCTCTTGCACCGCCTGTTACAAAGGCAGTTTTCCCATCTAAACGCATTTTTTCTAAGATTTTCATAATTTCTACTCCTCAACACAGGTTGATAAAAATAGTTTTATAAAATAACTTTATTAAAGTTGATTTATAAAATAAGGCATCCAATAGAGATTTGCAACAATGTTTTATAAAACATACTTATTAAAGGGCATTTTTTTGTTAATTTTGTGATATGATTCACAAAACGAATTTAAGAAATCTTTCTTTTAAGAAGGGCAATATGACTATTGCAACTAAGATTAAAAAAAACAATTACCAGAATATTTACCGACTGTTTTTTGAAAAAGAAAAATTATCCAAACAACAAATCGCATTCTTATTAAAGTTAAGCCTGCCGACGGTGGTTCATAATGTCATGGAACTAGAAGCGACACAAAAGATTAGAGAATGTGGACAAATGGAGTCGCAAGGTGGTCGCCCCGCAATCGCTTATGAATTAGTCAAAGACGCTTTTGTTGCTATAGGAATTGAAATAAAAAGCGAACAGATTAAATGCGCGGTTTTGGATTTGTTTGGAAATATTATTTGGCAAAAAAAAGAAGTACTCCTTTTTGTAAAGGATGAACACTATCTTATACAACTTGCTCACTTAATTGAACAATTTATTTTAGATACAGGCTATACACAGAATAAAATATTAGGTATAGGCTTATCTATACAAGGAATTGCTGAAAAGAATGGGCAATTTATGCTGTATAGTAAAGCATTTCCTTGCCATCAGTTTAATATTGCCAAATTGAGTGAGCATATCAACTTACCTATTAAGTTATTTCATGATGTAAAATGTGCTGCATCTGCTGAATTATGGCGGAATAAGAATCTTAATAATGCCGTCTATTTGTCCATTAGTGAACATTTAGGTGGAACAACTATTATCAATAATCAAATTGATTTTGGAAAAAACGGATTTTCTGGCGCATTAGAACATCTACAAATTTATGATAACGGTAAGGTCTGTTATTGTGGGCAAAAAGGTTGCCTTGAGGCATATTGCTCTTTATCAGCGTTACTTCAACAAGACAGCAAAGAGTTATTTTTTACTCAGCTTCGAGCCGGAAATAGCGATTATCAAATGCGTTGGAATCTGTTTTTAACCCATCTTGCAAAAGGGCTTAACTATGTTGCTTTGATGCTGGATAGAGATATTGTGCTTGGTGGAAAAATATCACCTTATTTAATTCAAGATGATTTAGATTTATTAAGAAAAAAAATGGAAGCGAAAGCGACTTTTTCATTAGATAATATTAATATTCAAATTGCGCAGCAGCAAAGTAATGCCGAGGTTATTGGTGCGGGGCTTTATTTCATTAAGCACTATTTGTCCTAAAGTCAACCTTAAGTTCGTAAATGATCTAGGTATCGCCATTATAGCTCGCAAACGGGTATCCATATTCAAAACGGGCGCCATTCGGTGGTGGAGCAAATGTTGAAAGATCCCTTTACCAATCCGCTTGGGGTGGCAACGCCATTTACTGATCATTACCGCTCCCAATATGGTCGGAAAAAGTACTTATATGCAACAAACTGCGTTGATTACGTTGATGGCGTATATAGACAGCTTCGTGCCGACGGAAAGTACGATTATCAATCCGATTGATCCTATTTTCACTCGTACCGGTGCCTCCGACGATTTAGTGTCGGGACGTTCGACCTTTATGGTGGAGATGACAGGAATGGCAACTATTTTACATCAAGCTACAGAACATAGTTTAGTGTTGATCGACGAAATTGGACGAGGAACCTCAACATACGACGGACTGGCGCTGGCATATTGATATCAATTGAAAAAGATACGGTACCCCTAAAAAAGCACCGCACTTTTACTCACAAAGGAAGAAAAGTGCGGTGTATTTTGGGTTAATTTTTAGCGAATGTGGTGATAATTAACCGCCAACCGCCATGCCTACCGTCATATGCAATCCGTAAAATAGCGTGCGTCCGATCAATTCGCCGGCGAATGTCAACACCACAGCAAGCAGTAACACTGCGGCATTTTTGCTTTTTGCCAATAAAACAGCGGCAATACCTAACAAACATAAACGCAGCACCATCATTGGCGCGTAATCCGGAACTAATGCCGCGGCTTGTTGTACGGAACTGTGGATTTGTCCCAAGGAAGCTCCTTGATAAACTACACAAATAGCAATCAGTAACACGCCGATGGCATATAATCCTTTCACCCAAGATAAGTGATAAGTTTTTGCGCTATTCGGTTCAAGCAAGGCATAGCCTAATGCTAAACCGCCAACGACCACCGTGAGGTAAAATGCCAATGGCGTTAATGCGCTGTGCCAAGTTGGTACGGTGGCAAGGAAATAGACATGCGCCATCATATACATAAACACCAAGCCGACAACGGAGGTGACAATCAGCCACAGTTTCCCTAATGCCGCCGGCATTTTGTCTAAAATAGCAATCAGCCAATATAAGCCCGCTAGCACAAAAAATACCGCGCCGGAGGCAATTTCGTTACTCAACATGGACGCTCCTACGCGATTAAGCGAGTTAAACGCGCGTAGTGGCGAACCTAAATGCAGAATTGAAGCAACAAAACCAAGACCCAATAATACTAACACCACAAACATCACGCGATGAATATAGCGCCGGCTTTTGTCATTTTGCGACTGCAACAACACGAAAGTAAAAACTAAAAATGCACCGACCGCACTTTGTGCCAACACGGTGAAAAAAATCAGTGGTAATTCATGTAATCCTGCGTTCATCCTACACCTCCCGCGGGTTTGCTAAAAAGCCCGTGACATCACCACTTGGGCGTGCATTTTTATTGGCTTTCACCACCAAATTCGGGTGCGTCACTTCTGCCGGCGGTAATGGCGCAATGGACGCTTGCGTACCGTATTTTTCTCGCAATTCGTCAATTGGTGCAAAATCCAAAGCGCGTAACGGACAAGCCTCCACGCAAATCGGTTTTTGTCCCTCTTGAATACGCGAATAACAACCGTCGCATTTGGTCATGTGTCCTTTTTTCGCATCATATTGCGGCGCATCATACGGACACGCCATATGGCAATAACGACATCCAATACAGATTTCCTCATTGACGATCACAAATCCATCAGCATTTTTGTGCATTGCACCGGTTGGACAAACCGGTACACAAGCCGGATTATCACAATGATTACAAGAAATCGACATATAATAAGCGAACACATCTTGATTCCAACAGCCATCCGCCTGTTGCACCCAATTGCCGCCAGCATATTCATAAATACGACGGAAATTCACCTCGGTATCTAAATCTTTATAATCTTTACAAGCTAATTCACACGTTTTGCACCCCGTGCAGCGCTCGGAGTCAAAATAAAAACCATATTGCTTACTCATCTTCTACTCCTTACGCTTTCTCAATTTGCACTAAGTTGGAATGTTGTGGATTCCCTTTGGCAAGTGGCGACGGGCGTTGCGTGGTTAATACGTTAACGCAACCGGAATGATCCACTTTGTCGCCAAACATATCCGCTTGATGCCACGCGCCTTCGCCTAATGCCACAACGCCTGGGATAATTCGCGGTGTCACTTTGGCATGAATACGTACTTCGCCACGATCATTAAAAATACGAATCATGTCACCATTTTTAATATTTCTTGGTTGTGCATCAATTGGATTAATCCACACTTCTTGCGGATTGGCGCTTTTCAACACATCAACGTTACCATAAGTCGAATGGGTACGTGCTTTGTAGTGGAACCCTGTGAGTTGTAGCGGGAATTTTTCCATCAACGGATCGCCATAATGCTCGAAACTGTTCGCATGAACTGGCAACGGATGAATCACTTCATCTTCTTTTAATGCCCAAGTTTTGGCAATTTCCGCAAGGCGAGAAGAATAAATTTCAATTTTTCCTGATGGTGTTTTTAATGGGTTGGCTTCTGGATTTTCCCTAAAGTCTTTGTATGCCACATAAAAACCGTTCGGATCGACTTTTTTGAAAATGCCTTGTTTTCTAAATTCTTCAAAGGTTGGTAATTCCGGAAGATTCGCACGGGATTGTTCGTAAAGATGACGTAACCATTCCTCTTGCGTTCTTCCTTCAGTGAATTTTTCTTTCACGCCCAATTTCTCTGCTAAATCCGATAACATATCGTAAATATTGCGACATTCAAAAGAGGGGGTGACCACTTGATCGGCAAAAATTACATAGTTCATATTAGCAACATAAGCATCTAAGGCAAAATCCATTTGTTCGGACGCAGTACAATCCGGCAATAAAATATCACTGTATTTTGCAGTGGAGGTCATGTGGTTATCAATGGTGATGATCAACTCACATTGATCTTCATTTTGCAAGATTTCGTGAGTGCGGTTAATTTCCGCGTGTTGGTTAATTAAACAGTTACTCGCATAATTCCAAATCACTTTAATCGGTGCAGTTAATTTCTCCACACCACGAATACCATCAGTCAGGGCAGTCATTTCATGGGCGCGGAAAATCGCATCTGTCCACAAGAACATTGGAATGCTAGCTTTTACCGGATTTTCCAAGGTTGGCATACGCACAAATGGAATAGAATAAGCACTTTCTCTCGCCCCCGTATTGCCACCATGAATACCGACATTACCGGTTAAAATTGGCAACATGGCAATGGCGCGCGAAATTAATTCGCCATTACTGCGTCGCTGCGGTCCCCAACCTTGGGCAATAAATGCTGGTTTTGTGGTTGCAATTTCGCGAGCAAGTTTGACAATGCGCGCTTGCGGAATACCGGTGATTTTTGCAGCCCATTCCGGAGTTTTTGCAATACCGTCATCCCCTTGACCTAAAATGTAAGCTTTATAATGTCCATTGCGCGGTGCATCTTGTGGCAAGGTTTTTTCATCATAACCAACGCAATATTTATCGAGGAAGGCTTGATCCACCAAATCTTCTGTAATCATGACATAGGCGAGCGCAGACACCAATGCCGCATCCGTACCGGGACGAATCGGGATCCATTCATCTTCCCGTCCCGCGCCGGTATCCGTATAGCGAGGATCGATCACGATCATTTTCGCATCAGATTTTTCCCGAGCCTGTTCAATACAATAAGTTAAACCGCCACCACTCATTCGCGTTTCTGCCGGATTATTACCAAATAGCACCACTAATTTACTATTTTCAATATCCGCCATTCCATTACCAAGCGCCCAGCCGCCACCATAGGTATAATCTAAAGCAACCGCAATTTGCGCAGTACTGTAATCTCCGTAATGGTTCAGATAACCACCGATACAATTCATCAAACGAGCAATTAAGGTCGAGCCTGGCGGCCAAGATTTGGTTATCGTACCGCCCAATGTTCCTGTCCCATAGTTTAAATAAATACTTTCATTACCATATTTCGCAATATTTTTCTGTAATGACTCGGCAATTTCCGTTAATGCCTCATCCCAGCTAATGCGTTTAAATTTACCTTCACCTCGTTTCCCAATACGTTTCATTGGATATTTTAAACGGTCAGGATTATATACGCGACGACGCATAGAACGACCGCGCAAACAGGCACGCACTTGATGATCTAAATTATAGGTTTCCGTACCGGTATTATCCGTTTCAACATAGGTAATTTTATTATCTTTAACATGCATTCTTAACGGACAGCGACTACCACAGTTTACCGTACAGGCACTCCACACAATTTTTTCTTCAGAAACGACCGCACTTTCCGCTGCAATGCTTTCCGTGCTTGCCATTGCATTAAACGGGAGCGAAATATCCGCCGCCACCGCGGCTAATCCAGCAGAAGCGCCCTTTAAAAATGTTCGTCGTGAACAAGATGAATACCGACTTAATTTATCCATAAATCCCCCAAAATAGTAGTGGACAACCATGGTAGAAATTAAATCATGAATAGAGCACAGATTTTATGAATTAGATCAAATTAACCTTAAATAAAGATACAAAAAGAAATAAAAATATAATGTAAATCAAATAGTTAATAAGAATAATTATTATTTAAATCTCCCATTCTGCCTCTTCTTTCGGCATACCAATATACTGTTTAAAATCATCCGCGCAAAACCCATGGGAAAGCATATAACGCCAAATTTTTTGTTTGGCTTTCGGATCCTTACATTTGGCATAATCAGGAAATTTTTTACGCAAGGTGTTACGCGCTAACGCCGACCAATCCACTTCCAATTCCGCCATAATTTCATCAATTACTTGAGCTCGAATACCTTTCAGTTGTTTTAATTCTTGCTGGATGCGATTAAAGCCATAACCACGTTGTGCGCGAGCATGAATATAATTTTCGGTAAAACGCTTATCGCCTTGCCAATGTTTTTGCTGTGCTTGGCTTAAGGCTTGATTGATTTCATCTTCAGAAAAGGCTTTTTCTTGCATTTTACAACGCAATTCAAATTCGCTATATTCGCGACGAGATAATAAATTCACAATGTAACTTAACGCCAATGATGACATGTCCACTCCTCACACTATAAATTGATAACTTGTTGCCAAATGGTTCTTCACTTAACAAAAGTGCGGTCAAAATGACCGCACTTTTCGCTCGTTTTATGCTTAAAAATCGCTATCGTCTAACACATCTTCATGTTCGACCTGCTCAATATCTGCCATAAGCGTTTTATCTGGATTCGCCAATAATTCAGTACGTAATCGATTTTCTAGCACCAACGCTTGTTCTGGATGCTCCATTAACCATTTCATGGCATTCGCTTTACCTTGTCCGATTTTTTCGCCACTATAGGAATACCAAGCTCCCGCTTTTTCTACTAATTTGTGCTTCACGCCTAATTCAATTAATTCACCATTTTTGGAGATTCCTTCGCCATATAAAATTTGGAATTCCACTTGACGGAATGGCGGCGCCACTTTATTTTTCACCACCTTCACCCGGGTTTCATTACCGATAATTTCATCCCCCTCTTTTACTGCACCAACACGACGAATATCCAAACGAACAGAGGCATAAAATTTTAATGCGTTACCACCGGTTGTTGTTTCCGGATTACCAAACATTACGCCGATTTTCATCCGAATTTGGTTAATGAACACCACTAAGCAATTGGAACTTTTAATTTGCGCGGTTAATTTACGTAAGGCTTGCGACATCAAACGCGCTTGTAGCCCCATATGTGAGTCGCCCATATCACCTTCAATTTCCGCTTTCGGCGTTAATGCCGCAACCGAGTCAACGATCACCACATCCACCGCCCCGGAACGTACCAACGCATCACAAATTTCTAAAGCTTGCTCACCATTATCCGGTTGCGACACTAGTAATTCTTTAACATCAACGCCCAATTTCGCGGCATAAATCGGATCTAATGCGTGTTCTGCATCAATAAAAGCACAGGTTTTACCTTGTTTTTGTGCTTGTGCAATCACGGAAAGGGTTAACGTGGTCTTCCCTGAAGATTCTGGTCCAAAAATTTCCACAATCCGCCCCATCGGCAAACCGCCAATCCCCAAAGCCACATCTAAGCTCAGCGAACCAGTAGAAATCGACTCCACATCCAACGTTTGGGTTTCACCTAATTTCATGATAGAACCTTTGCCAAATTGTTTTTCAATTTGACCTAATGCGGCTTCCAATGCCTTCGCCTTTGCTTCTTTTGGATCTTTTGGCTCTTTGTCTTTTGTATCTTTAGCTGCCATGTTATACCTCGAAAAAATCGTTATTACTTTTTACCTGACAATAATAACTGTACTGATATACAGTATCAAGTGAAATTTTTATTTTTTTGCATGAAATGTGACTTAACATCCAAAATCAAAAAAGAATAGTCAAAAAAATGACCGCACTTTGTGGAAAAAAAGAAAAGGCGCTATTACTAGCGCCTTTGAAAATCTTAAAATAAGATTACAGAGAAGCTTGATCTACAGCAACACCTGCGCCTTGCGTAGTAGAAATGCTTACTTTCTTAATAAAAATACCTTTTGCAGTTGTTGGTTTTGCTTTGGTTAACGCCGCCAATAATGCTTGAAGGTTTTCTTTCAATTGTTCTGGAGCAAAATCTGCTTTACCGATAGTGGTGTGGATGATACCGTTTTTATCATTGCGGTAACGAACCTGACCAGATTTTGCATTTTTTACTGCTTCAGCAACGTTTGGTGTGACGGTACCCACTTTCGGGTTCGGCATTAAGCCACGTGGACCTAATACTTGACCTAATTGACCAACAACACGCATTGCATCTGGAGAAGCGATAACAACATCAAAATTCATTTCGCCTTTTTTGATTTGTTCCGCTAAATCTTCCATACCAACCAAATCTGCACCAGCCGCTTTTGCAGCATCTGCATTTGCACCTTGGGTAAACACTGCAACACGAACGGAACGACCTGTACCATGTGGTAACACGGTTGCGCCACGTACGTTTTGATCAGATTTACGCGCATCAATCCCTAAATTTACCGCGACATCAACGCTTTCTACAAATTTAGATGAAGTAAATTGTTTTAATACTGCAATCGCTTCGTTGATTTCATATTGTTTGGTTGAATCCACACCAGCTTTAATTGCTTTCATACGTTTGGTAAGTTTAGCCATTGATTAGTCCTCCACTACCAAGCCCATTGAACGTGCAGTACCTTCAATAGATTTCATCTTAGTTTCAATTGTTGCACCGGTCATATCTGCTGCTTTAGTTTCAGCAATCTCACGAACTTGTGCACGTGTTACTTTACCAACTTTATCTTTGTTAGGTTTACTTGAACCGGATTTGATGCCCGCTGCTTTTTTCAATAACACAGCTGCCGGTGGGGTTTTAGTAACGAAAGTGAAAGAACGATCCGCGTAAACGGTAATGACCACAGGAATTGGTAAACCTTTTTCTAAACTCTCAGTACGAGCGTTGAATGCTTTACAGAATTCCATGATGTTAACACCTTGTTGACCTAAGGCAGGACCAACTGGTGGTGAAGGGTTAGCCATACCCGCTGCAACTTGCAACTTAACGTATGCCTGTACTTTTTTTGCCATTTTTAATTTCCTCTGGAATGGGTAATAACGCCTTGCGGCTTCCCTAGTTTACAAAAATATGAGCAAGATAACTTGCTCATAATAGGCTGCGAATTATATAGAAAGTGCGCTGCTTTTTCAAGCAATTTTATTTATCTGCATTTTGCATTTAGAAAAAACCGCCTATCACCTTGGCAACAAGCGGTTTCGTTTATCATAAATTTAAAATTAACCATTAACTTTTTCTACTTGACCAAATTCGAGCTCAACTGGAGTAGCTCGACCAAAGATAGAAACGGAAACTTTAAGGCGACCTTTTTCATAATCAATTTCTTCCACGGTTCCATTAAAGTCAGCGAATGGTCCTTCAGTAACACGCACTTCTTCACCCGGCTGGAAGGTCGTTCTCGGTTTCGGCTTATCTGAATTTTGCTCAAGACGATTTAAAATGATATCCGCTTCACGATTGCTGATTGGCGCCGGTTTATCCGGAGTACCACCAATAAATCCCATTACACGTGGAACACTACGAACCAATTGCCACGTATAGTCATTCATCTCCATTTGCACGAGCACATAACCCGGAAAATATTTACGCTCACTTTTGCGACGTTTTCCGCCGACATTTTCAACCACTTCTTCAGTTGGCACCAGCACCTCACCAAATTGATCTTCCATTTGGTGCAATTTAATATATTCACGTAATGTTGCCGCTACACGACCTTCAAAGCCTGAAAATGCCTGCAATACATACCAACGTTTTTTAGGTGCATTTTCTGTCATTTTAGAACCTCAAATCTGTTAAAAATGTAATTATAGACACAATAATTGAATCTAATCCCCACAAAATCAAAGATACGAGCACAGTTACCCCTAATACGATAAGCGTCGTTTGCATTGCTTCCTGACGGGTTGGCCACACAATTCGTCTTAGTTCGGTTCTAGAATCAGTTAAAAAGGTTCTCGCTTTCGTCCCTTGATTGGTGATAGCCACAATGGCTAAGGCGACAATCAACAAAATGACAACACCTACTACACGAATAGGAGTTGAAAATTGCTCAACCAAATAAATATTACCGAGCGCAGCCACTGCAACAACAACGACAGCAAGCAACCACAAAAACGAATTTACCCCTTTTGCTTTTAGTGCCGCTTCTGCATCTTGCGTATTTTTCTTTTTCTCAATTTTTAACGCCATAAATTTAATCCATCATATTCAATTTAAAAATAGGGAACCTATCTGAACGCGTGATTGTAGCATTTTATTATTTTATTGCCTATTAAAAAGATAAAAATTTGTTATATTATTTTTCATACTAACAAAAAGGGTATCTTGCGATACCCTTTTTTCATCTTATTGATGTAATGCTCATCATTTGATAATTTTCGCTACAACACCCGCACCTACTGTACGTCCGCCTTCACGGATTGCGAAACGTAAACCTTGGTCCATTGCGATTGGGTGGATTAAGCTTACGGTCATTTTGATGTTATCGCCTGGCATTACCATTTCCACTCCTTCTGGTAATTCGATTGTACCAGTTACGTCAGTTGTACGGAAATAGAATTGTGGACGGTAACCTTTGAAGAATGGAGTGTGACGTCCGCCTTCTTCTTTTGATAATACGTACACTTCGGATTCAAAGTCAGTGTGTGGGGTGATTGAACCTGGTTTCGCCAATACTTGACCACGTTCGATTTCTTCACGTTTGGTTCCACGTAATAATGCACCGATATTTTCACCTGCACGACCTTCGTCCAGTAATTTACGGAACATTTCAACACCGGTTACGGTAGTTTTCGCAGTTTCTTTAATACCAACGATTTCAACCTCTTCACCTGTACGGATGATACCACGTTCTACACGACCAGTTACTACGGTACCACGTCCAGAAATTGAGAATACGTCTTCAATTGGTAATAAGAACGGTTGGTCCACTGCACGCTCTGGCTCTGGAATGTAAGTATCTAAGTGGTTCGCTAACTCAAGAATTTTTTCTTCCCACTCTGCTTCACCTTCTAACGCTTTTAATGCTGAACCGCGTACGATTGGTGTGTCGTCACCTGGGAAGTCGTATTGCGATAGAAGTTCACGCACTTCCATTTCCACTAATTCTAATAATTCTTCGTCATCCACCATGTCGCATTTGTTTAAGAATACGATAATGTAAGGTACACCTACTTGGCGACCTAAAAGAATGTGTTCACGAGTTTGTGGCATTGGACCATCAGTTGCCGCAACGACTAAGATTGCTCCGTCCATTTGTGCCGCACCGGTGATCATGTTTTTAACATAGTCGGCGTGTCCTGGACAGTCAACGTGTGCATAGTGACGAGTTTCTGTATCGTATTCAACGTGTGAGGTGTTGATGGTGATACCACGCGCTTTTTCTTCTGGCGCGTTATCGATTTGGTCGAATGCACGCGCTGCACCACCGAAGTGTTTTGCTAATACGGTAGTGATTGCTGCGGTTAAGGTTGTTTTACCATGGTCAACGTGGCCGATTGTACCCACGTTTACGTGCGGTTTTGTACGTTCAAATTTTTCTTTAGACATTGAAAAGTCCCTCTAGATAAACATGGTTATTGATGGTTCAATATACCACATTAACCAAAATTAATACAAATTGATATTAAGGAGAGGTGAAATTAAAGGCTGGTGCTGATAGGCGGATTCGAACCGCCGACCTCACCCTTACCAAGGGTGCGCTCTACCAACTGAGCTATATCAGCGCTTGGAGCGGGCAGCGGGAATCGAACCCGCATCATCAGCTTGGAAGGCTGAGGTAATAGCCATTATACGATGCCCGCACTCCTAAATTCATCTACCCCATCAGCATTCATCTAATAATGGTGGAGGGAGAAGGATTCGAACCTTCGAAGGCTTAGCCGGCAGATTTACAGTCTGCTCCCTTTGGCCGCTCGGGAACCCCTCCGCACAATGAATAAACTTAGCTACGATTGAAATGGTGCCGACTATCGGAATCGAACTGATGACCTACTGATTACAAGTCAGTTGCTCTACCTACTGAGCTAAGTCGGCGTCGTAAGCAAGTGAGGCGTATTATAGGGAAAAATTTATCGCTGACAAGCGTTTTTTGCAAAAAAAAACATTTTTTTTATTTATTCGGCTATTTCTCAAACAAAACGCCTATTTTTTATTAAAAAAGCAATAATTCAGATGAAATTTTTATGCGCTTATCTGCATTTATCATGTATATTTCCTAGCATATTTTACTGGAAAAACAAAAAGAACGATTGTGGAACAATTAAATTCAACCTCATTAACCGATCAATTAAGCCCATTTTTAAGCTTCAATCGCCAACAATGGGCAGATTTGCGTAAATCCGTTCCGTTAAAACTTACTGAGCAAGATTTAAAACCCTTGCTCGGCTTTAATGAAGAACTGTCGTTGGACGAAGTCAGCACGATTTATCTTCCCCTGGCGCGTTTAATCAATTATTACATTGAAGAAAACTTGCGCCGCCAAACGGTATTAAACCGCTTTCTCGGCGGTCATAATCCCAAAGTACCTTACATTATTAGTATTGCCGGCAGCGTTGCGGTTGGGAAAAGTACCTCCGCTCGTATTTTGCAATCGTTGCTTACACATTGGCCGCATACCAGAAAAGTGGATTTAATCACCACCGACGGATTCCTTTATCCCTTGGAAAAATTAAAAAAAGCGAATTTATTAGACAAAAAAGGCTTTCCCGTTTCCTATGATACCCCCAAGCTCATTCATTTTTTGGCGGACATTAAATCCGGTAAAGCCAATGTACAGGCGCCGATTTACTCGCATTTAACCTATGATATTGTACCGAATCGCTTTAATGTGGTTGATCAACCGGATATTTTAATTTTAGAAGGGTTAAATGTACTCCAAACCGGCAGCAACAAAACTAATCAAATTTTCGTTTCCGATTTTGTGGATTTTTCCATTTTTGTGGACGCCGAAGAAACCTTATTAAAAGAATGGTACATTCGTCGCTTTCTCAAATTTCGTCGCAGTGCCTTTAGCGATCCGAATTCTTATTTTAAACATTACGCCAATTTATCCGAACAAGAAGCCATCGCCACCGCCGGGCGGATTTGGGATGAAATTAACGGGCTAAATCTCAAACAAAACATCCTGCCAACCCGCGAACGGGCAAATTTAATTTTGACCAAAGGCGAAGATCATGCAGTCGAACTGGTAAAATTACGCAAATAAACAAAAAGGGAAATGCTCCCATTTCCCTTTATAAAATCAAGCTAAAATTGACCGCACTTTTATTTTTTCAGCGCACCCAAAATGCCACGCATAATTTGTTTGGTAATTTGATTACGCAAATTGCGTCCAACAGATTTCGCCACACTGCTCACCACTTGCTCCGTCACCGTCAATTGTTCGCCACGTTTTTTCTGCCCAAACAACATCCGGCTTAAGCGGTACATCAACCCATTTTCTTCTTCCGCTTGCGCCTGCTCTGCTTGTTTTTGCGCCACAGCGGCTAAATCCGCTTGCTGATTAAGCACTTCAAACGCCGACTCATTATCCACATACGCACGATAATAAGCATAAAGATCATCGGCTTTCACCCAATCTTGACGTTCAGACGTCGCCAATGGCTTAAGTTGGCTACGAGGCGGATAAATATAAGCCACTTCCACCGGTGTCGGCATCCCTTTTCCATCTAAAAATGAAACTAATGCCTGCCCCACGCCCAAGGTAGAAATGGTTTCCACTACATTCACCTTAGGATTGGCGCGAAAGGTTTCCGCCACCGCTTTTACCGCTTTTTGATCGCGCGGCGTAAACGCACGCAATGCGTGTTGCACGCGATTACCCAATTGTCCCAACACCGTATCCGGCAAATCCAGCGGATTTTGCGTGACAAAATAAACGCCGACGCCTTTTGAACGAATCAAGCGTACCACTTTTTCCACGCGCTCGACCAACGCTTGTGGCGCATCGTCAAATAATAAATGTGCTTCATCAAAGAACATCACAAATTTCGGTTTATCCGGATCGCCCACCTCTGGTAAATTTTCAAATAATTCCGCCATAAGCCACAATAAAAAGGCACTATACATTTTCGGCGAATTAATCAATTTTTCCGCGTTAAGGACATTGATCACGCCACGACCATCCCGAGTTTGCAACCAATCATCCAAATTTAAAGCGGGTTCACCAAATAAACTTGCCGCCCCCTCATTTTCCAACGCCAACAACGCACGTTGAATCGCGCCCACGCTAGCTGCGGAAACATTGCCATATTCCAATTGAAAACTTTTGGCATTTTCTGCCACAAATTTCAACATGGCGCGCAAATCTTTTAAATCCATCAACAACAAGCCGCGATCATCTGCCACGCGGAACACCAAATTTAGCAAGCCCTCTTGGGTTGCATTAAGATTGAGCAAGCGCGACAACAATAAAGGTCCCATTTCAGAAATAGTGGTTCGCAATGGAATGCCGGTTTCGCCGAACGCATCCCAAAAGGACACAGGATAGCCGGATAAATATTGCTCGCCGCCTAAATTAAATTGGGTAATTCGTTCTGCAATTTTGCCCTGCATCTCGCCGGCTTGCACCAAACCGGATAAATCGCCTTTAACATCCACTAAAAAAACCGGCACGCCATCATCACTAAAGGCTTCCGCCATTTTGCGTAAGGTCACGGTTTTCCCTGTTCCGGTTGCGCCGGCAATCAAACCGTGTCGATTCGCCATTTTGGCGGTAATCCCCAAGGTTTGCCCCTGTTCGGTTTGCGCTAATACATATTGCATATTTTGTTCCTTATGTTGTCGGTAGTTCTTCACGGATCTTTGCTTCATTCAACACATTTCAAGCAAAGACGTCTTGCTGAATAATAAGAAAAAAACCAAGTGCGGTCAAAATTTTACGAGTTTATTCCAACCATCAAATCGCATCCATGCTAATCATGCCGATTTGACCCAATGCACCGGCGCATTTTATGCAGCTTTGGATTTTTTAAGCCCGTTATAAACTCGCCCAATGATTGGGTGCCGCGCCACAAAAAGTCGTTGCCGCAGCCAAGCACCGGAGCGATTTTTTACCGAAATACGATAAATAAAGCGGCTATCCATATGTGGGCGATTAAAACCGTATGCATCTGTGGTATACAAATACTTAAACCCCTGCGCAACCGCCTCGCGCACATAATCTTCATCATAATAACCTTGTGGCCAACAAAGATGCTTCGTGTTGGATTTTGCTAACTCACGCGCTAATACCTGACGAGAAAGTTGTAAATCCTCGGCAAGTTTTGCGCTTTTCTCTGCGGCATTCTCACACAACAAATCCCAGCGACGATGGCTGTGCGTATGACTAAAAATTTCAAAGGTTCCCGCTTGTTCCATGGCGCGCAATTCCGACCAACGCGCCATCACCTCATCTATCTTCCCTTCTTGTTTCATTTTCTTGCTGGTATGATGTTCATAACTAGGTGGCAACGCCTTTCCGGAATGATCCAACAAATGCGGACGTACCTCGCCTTGCCCAATTTCGCCAGTGGCGGCAAACAAAATGGCATTTAGCCCATATTTTTGTAATAACGCATGGGCATACACCCAATTATTCAAATAACCATCATCAAAGGTCAGCACCACCGCTTTTTTAAAACGCTCAGCGCGTCCGTCAATCTTTCCTTGTAAATAATCCGCAAATTCGCTTGCCCTCAAGGTATGATAACCGGCTTTTTTCAACGCCACTAATTGTGATTCAAAATGTTGCGGGCTGACATTGATCATGCCGCCGGCGGGGCTGACATGGTGATACATAAGAACAGGTATCGTCAAGAACATAAAAACCTCTACACTACGCCAACGAAAGCAAAATACCTCGCCTGCATTTTCGTCATGATAATCCATGACGCCTATGTCAATTTCAAATGGGTGCGAAGTTACCCCTAAGACGCGCAAATGTCAACCAATGAAAAACAAAGTGCGGTCAAAATAGTGCAAATTTATGCTATGCTTAGCGTCAATTTGTTTTCAATGAGGTAGGATTTTGAGCAGAATTACGCTAAAAAGTACCACACTTTGTCCCTGTCAATCCGGTTTACATTATGGCGAATGTTGCGGTCAATACCATCAACAAACGCACGTCCCAAGCGCGGAAGCCTTAATGCGTTCGCGCTACTGCGCGTTTATTTTGCACGATATTGACTATATTATCCGCACCACCGCGCCCGCCCAGCAACATTTATTGGATGCGCAAGCGCTAAGCGACTGGGCGCAATCCACCCAATGGATCGGGTTAGAAATTGTGCAAAATCAGACCGCACTTTCCCCTAAAACGGCGCCCATACAACATAGTCGCGTGGCGTTTAATGCGTTTTTTATGCAACAAAATCAACGACAAGTGCATCACGAAAATTCATTATTCGTACAAATTGACGGCGTTTGGTATTTTGTCGATCCGACGGTTCCCTTGCCAAGCAACAAACAACCTTGCCTGTGCGGCTCGGGGAAAAAATTTAAACATTGCTGCGGAGGATTTTTAACCTAATGTCAACCCAACAACTAAATGCGTTTTTTCGCTTATTTTACTGTCGATTTCAACAAAATAAACTGACCCAAGCCGCAGGTTATTTGACTTATAGCACCATGTTGGCAATTGTACCGCTGATTATGGTGGTCTTTTCGATTTTTTCCGCCTTTCCGGTTTTCAACGAAGTCACCGGCGAGTTAAAGCAATTTATTTTTACCAATTTTGCCCCCTCTGCCGGCGATATGGTGGGCGAATATATCGATCAATTTGTCAATAATTCCAAGCAGATGAGTGCGGTTGGGATCGTCAGCTTAATTATTGTGGCGCTGATGTTAATCAATTCCATTGATCGCACGTTAAATTCCATCTGGCGAGATAATAGTTCACGTCCGATGATCTTTTCATTTGCCATTTATTGGTTAATTTTGACCTTAGGACCAGTGATTATCGCCACGGGGATCGGGATCAGTTCATATGTCACTTCCTTTGCGCTATCCTTAGCTGACAGCGAATTGTCACTGCCTTTCGGCGTGCAATTGTTAAGTTTTATTCCGTTTTTATTAACTTGGTTTATTTTCACCGTACTTTATATGGTGGTGCCGAATAAAAAAGTCAGCATTAAACATTCCGCCGCCGGTGCGCTTATCGCCGCGGTCTTTTTTACCTTAGGTAAGCAAGCGTTTACGTGGTATATTACGACCTTTCCGTCGTATCAATTGATCTATGGCGCCATGGCAACCCTGCCGATTATGTTGCTTTGGATCCAATTAAGTTGGACGGTGGTCTTGCTCGGGGCGCAACTTTCCGCAGTACTTGCAGAGCTAAGTGATCCGTCTTTAACCTCAACTCCCACAATAGAAAAGGAAAACCTATGATTGCATTAATTCAACGCGTTAGCCAAGCCAAAGTCGAAGTCGATCAACGTATCGTTGGGCAAATCCAACAAGGGTTGTTAGTTTTATTGGGGGTCGAAAAAGAAGACGACCGCCAAAAAGCCGATAAATTGGTAGAAAAAGTGTTAAATTATCGGGTATTTAGCGACGAAAATGGCAAAATGAATCTAAATGTACAACAAATTCAAGGAGAGGTATTGGTAGTTTCGCAATTTACCCTTGCCGCCGATACGCAAAAAGGCTTACGCCCAAGTTTTTCCAAAGGTGCCGCGCCCGATCTTGCCAATGAATTATATGCCTATTTTATTCAAAAGTGCGGTGAAAAAATCCGCGTTTCTTGCGGCGAATTTGCTGCCGATATGCAGGTCAGTTTAACCAATGATGGACCAGTAACCTTTTGGTTAAATGTTTAACCATGGTTTTGATGCGTGTTTTGCTAGCTAAACACGCCTTTTTTTGCTAGATTTAACCCGTTTTTTACGATTGCAAGGCTGTTTTCTCAATCCAGTTCTAGTACTTTATTTCTAGATTTTTTTATTTTATTTCCTAAAAATTAAGGAAATTATAACAATTACAAGAGGACAATATGACTTTTGATACTTATCAAACCGTGGCACTTGCCTGTCTCGTGCTACTTCTAGGCTATTTCTTAGTTAAACGCGTTCGCTTTCTAAATCAATTCAATATTCCCGAGCCCGTGGTTGGCGGTTTTATTGTCGCGGTTATTTTAACTGTCGTTCACCAAACTTGGGGCTTAAGTTTTTCTTTCGATACCAACTTACAAACAACCATGATGCTAGTGTTCTTTAGCTCTATTGGTTTAAGCGCAAATTTCGCCCGTCTAGCCAAAGGCGGAAAACCATTAATTATCTTTTTAGGCGCCGCATTAGGTTTGATTATGCTGCAAAATACTGTAGGGATTTTCTCCTCCATGGCGCTGGGATTGGATCCGGCTTACGGTTTAATTGCCGGCTCCGTGACCTTAACCGGCGGTCATGGTACCGGTGCAGCGTGGGCGGAAACCTTAACCAACCGTTTCGGTATTCATGGCGCGCTAGAATTGGCAATGGCTTGTGCGACCTTCGGATTGGTATTCGGCGGTATTTTAGGCGGTCCGGTTGCCAGTTTCTTGCTTAAACGTGCGCACAAAGAAACAGTGCAAGAAGATGAAAATATTGATGATGTACAAGAAGCGTTTGAAAAACCGGTTTACCGTCGTAAAATCAACACGCGCTCCATCATTGAAACCATTACCATGATGTCTATCTGTTTGTTCGCAGGGCAATATCTCGATGCATTAACCAAAGGCACCGCGATTCAATTACCGACCTTTGTTTGGTGTTTATTTACCGGTACCATCATTCGTAATGCGTTAGCTCATATTTTCAAATTCAAAGTGGCTGATGAAGCCATTGACGTACTGGGAACGGTTGGACTTTCCCTGTTCCTTGCTATTGCATTAATGTCACTTAAATTATGGGAGCTTGCCGGTCTGGCAATTCCGGTCTTGATCGTGTTGCTTATCCAAGTGGTGGTGATGGCGCTATATGCGATCATTGTGACTTATCGTTTAATGGGTAAAGATTATGATGCCATCGTATTAAGCGCGGGACATTGTGGCTTTGGGTTAGGCGCCACACCAACTGCGGTAGCAAATATGCAAGCAGTGACCTCGCATTTCGGTCCGTCCCATAAGGCGTTCTTGATTGTACCCATGGTCGGGGCGTTTTTTATCGACTTACTCAACAACGTATCACTGAAAATTTTCTTAGATGTGGTAGATATGTTGCATTAATATTCTCTGAATAATGGATATGTTAACCAAGAGAGTCGCGTAAATGGCTCTCTTTTCATTTCGGTATAACGAAAAAATTAATGAAAAACAAACAAAAAATTTGTATCATTCCCCTCAATTTCTATTTTATACGCAATAAGTCGTCACTATGTTAACCATCATTACGAGTTTACTTTTTCTCTTTTTTCTCGGTTTTCTTGTTATCCAGCGCCAAGTGATGATAGCGCATTTTTTAGCCCAAGATATCAAGCAAAACCCAACTCACCAGCAACCATTAAAACGAATGCAATTATTAGGTTTACGCTTTGATGCTAAGGTTGTGGCAAGCCTCCTTTTACCGCCTTACCTTATTAGCGTCCTTTTAGCCTCCTTTTCTGTTAGTCCGGCAATAATAAGTGCGGTCTTTTTTAGCTTAATTTTTATTTTTGGTTTTTTGTTAACTGCCTTAACCTTGGGCAATTATTTTTACTACCAAACCTACCACACCTATTACGATATTTTTATTTTTGGTCTTGTGGAAGAAGATACAAACGCGGTATTGAAAAATATTTATGACGATTATCCGGTGATAAAAGCCCTGTTATTTACTTTCAGCATGGCGTTTATTCCTAGCTTTTTGGCGTTTCTCGTTATCCGCTCACAAACCGAAATATCGCCACATTATGGCTTCAGTTTGCTTTATGTTGCCTTGTCCGTACTGCTTATCCGCGGTACCATTCTCTCAAAGCCGCTGTCCAAAATTCATGCTCAAGTTTCTTCTCTAAGCGCCATCAATTATATGGTGCCGAACGGTCCAATTGCGTTTAAATGGGCAATCAAAGAACATAAAAAGAACATCAGCTTTAGCGCGGTGGATAAAGCACAAGGACCACAATTGCTCACGCAATTATTTGCCACTGATAAACTTACCTTGCAAACCGAAAAAAATGCCTTTTTAGCCGCTAATAAACCCCATGTGGTGTTCAGCTTAATGGAAAGTTTTGGCAGCAATTTGTTACGATTTGATGATCCCGTTACAAACGATTTATTAGGTAATTTACGACCGCACTTTGCGCAAGATTTTGTCTTTGATCGTTTCACGTCATCCAACAACGGAACCGCGGCGTCGTTATTTTCCATCAGCGTACACAGCACCGATCAAAATATCAGCCAGTCTTCCGATCAAAAAGTGCAAGTTCCGTATGGTGCTTTTTTAACCTACAAAAACCAAGGTTATAAAACTGTCTTTATTACGTCGGGCAATGCCATGTGGCGCAGCGTGGGAACCTATTTCCCGCAACAGGCAGTGGATGAAATTTATGATCAAAATGACATTATGGATAGCTATCCGGAAGCGAAAAACACCCTGTCTTATTGGGGTGTTGCAGACGAGTACTCCTTTGCGTTAGCCAAAGATCTGCTGGAAAAAAGCACACAACCGCTGTTTATTTTTGTGTTAACCATCACGAACCATCCGCCATATGAAGCGCCGAAAGGCTATCAGCCGAAAACAGTCAATCCGGATGTTTTACTTGATAAAATCGGACAAAGCGAAACCGAACGACGCAATATCCTTTGTGCCTATCAATATGCCGCCAGCGCGTTGGGAGATTTTATTACGCAAATCAAACAGAGTGCGCTCAAAAACAAAACCATCATTGCTGCCACCGGCGATCACCATGTCCGCGGCGTAAAATATCAAATGCCGACGGATTTATTTTATGCCTATGCGGTTCCCTTTTTTATTTCTGTTCCAAAAGCCATTCAAGCACATCTTGCGCTGCGCTATGATAAAAACCGTTTTGGTTCACATAAAGACGTGATGCCAACCCTATATTCGGTCAGTTTATCAGAAGTGGAATATGTCAATCTCGGCGGGCGCAATTTGTTGGCACAAGAAGACCTGTCGGCATACAATTTCGCGCAAAATAGCGTCCTTTGGGCAGATAGCACGGGGGTGACTGACTTATCTACCCAACCTTACGTTAAATACACTTGGCATGATGGGCTGACATTACGTGGAGAAACGGAAATGAATGACCATGAGCGTCAACGTATTGCGCAATATGTTGAATTAGCAACATGGAATATCAATCGATTAATAAAAGGATATAAGGATTAAGAGTGGTGGGCGATACCGGTCTCGAACCAGTGACCCCCTCCTTGTAAGGGAGGTGCTCTCCCAACTGAGCTAATCGCCCGGCGATAACTTAAAAAGTTAATGCGGTATGTAAATCGTAAGTGGTGGGCGATACCGGTCTCGAACCAGTGACCCCCTCCTTGTAAGGGAGGTGCTCTCCCAACTGAGCTAATCGCCCACTTAGGATTTACATCTGGGATTAAACTAGCGTGGTGGGCGATACCGGTCTCGAACCAGTGACCCCCTCCTTGTAAGGGAGGTGCTCTCCCAACTGAGCTAATCGCCCACGTTAGTTTAATATCACACATAAGAACACTTAAAAAGTGGTGGGCGATACCGGTCTCGAACCAGTGACCCCCTCCTTGTAAGGGAGGTGCTCTCCCAACTGAGCTAATCGCCCTCATGCGTGAGCTGGCATTATAATTGCTCACAAATTTCAGTCAATAGATTTTTACAAAAAAAACGCTTATTTGTTTTAAAAATAGGCATAACTCACGATTTTCTATCGTGAATTTGGCAAACTCATAGTACAATACGAAAATCTATTTTTGCGCAAATATAAGGTTAAAAAATGAAATTAGACGCATTATTTAATTTGGATCCTAATGTAAAAGTTCGTACCCGATTTGCTCCAAGCCCGACGGGTTATCTGCACGTTGGCGGCGCGAGAACCGCTTTGTATTCTTGGTTGTACGCCAAACATAACCAAGGTGAATTTGTTTTACGTATTGAAGATACCGACCTTGAACGTTCCACGCCAGAAGCAACACAAGCAATTTTAGAAGGGATGGAATGGTTAAATTTAGCGTGGGAGCATGGTCCTTATTTCCAAACTAAGCGCTTCGATCGCTACAACCAAGTAATTGAACAAATGCTAGAGCAAGGCTTGGCTTACCGTTGCTACTGCTCAAAAGAGCGTCTAGAAGAATTGCGTCATACACAAGAAGTCAATAAGCAAAAACCGCGTTATGATCGCCATTGTTTAGAGGCTCACAGCCATTCGCCGGATGAGCCCCACGTAGTACGTTTCCTTAATCCAACTGAAGGTTCCGTCGTATTTGAAGATGCAGTACGCGGTCGTATCGAAATCAGCAACGGTGAATTAGACGATTTAATTATTCGTCGCACCGACGGATCGCCAACCTATAATTTCTGTGTCGTCGTGGATGACTGGGACATGGGCATTACGCACGTGGTACGTGGTGAAGATCATATTAATAACACTCCTCGCCAAATCAATATCTTAAAAGCCTTAGACGCACCAATTCCGGAATATGCTCATGTATCTATGATCCTAGGTGATGACGGACAAAAATTATCCAAACGCCATGGGGCGGTAAGCGTGATGCAATATCGCGACGACGGTTATTTACCGGAAGCCTTAGTCAACTATTTAGTACGACTTGGCTGGGGGCATGGCGACCAAGAAATTTTCACGCGCGAAGAAATGATTGAATTATTTGATATTCATTCCGTCAGCAAATCCGCCAGCGCGTTTAATACGGAAAAATTACAATGGTTAAATCAGCATTATATGCGCTCACTTGAGCCAAGCTATGTGGCAAAACACCTTGAATGGCACATGAAAGATCAAGGCATTCCATTTGAAGGCGGCGTTGCCTTAGAAGAAATTATTCCGGTATTAAGCGAACGTGCCAAAACCTTAAAAGAATTAGCGGCGCAAAGTCGTTATTTCTATCAAGAGTTTGCGGCTTATGATGAAAAAGCAGCGGCAAAAAACTTCAAACCGGAAGCTGTTACACCGCTTGAAAAATTAACCGAAAAATTGACCGCACTTTCTGACTGGACCGTGGAAAATATTCACGAGGCAATGAACACCACCGCGGCAGAATTAGAAATCGGCATGGGTAAAGTCGGCATGCCATTCCGCTTAGCCGTCACCGGCTCCGGTCAATCACCATCAATGGATATTACCGCGAAGCTAGTCGGCAAAGAACGCACCCTTGCGCGCTTGCAAAAAGCGATTGAGTTTATTAAACAACAATAAGCTTAATATTTGAGCAGCCAAACGAATATTGAAGATAAATAGTTGACAGCATCAGTGGCGGAATTTATTATTGTCGCCACATACGGGGATATAGCTCAGTTGGGAGAGCGCTTGAATGGCATTCAAGAGGTCGTCGGTTCGATCCCGATTATCTCCACCAAATCAATAAAGCAAGGTAACGCACCTTGCTTTTTTTTCGCGCAGAATAAGGCATTTTGCGCCATTTTATAGTGCATAATAACGCACAGTAACGCATATTGACCGCAAAAAATAGTACCCAATTTAGTACCCATTTGTTATAGTACCCCAAAATTTGGGTACTATTAGGAGTATTTATGGCGCGTAAGATAATCGGACTAACCAATACGCAAGTAGAACGTAGTAAGCACGATCCAAGAGGTAAAAAAGAATTAAATGACGGTAACGGGCTATTCTTAGAGCTCAAACCAACAGGGGCGAAAGTCTGGCGTTTCCGTTATAGCCACCCCACCACCAATAAGCGCACCAAAATAACTATAGGAAACTATCCAGATATTACGCTTGCACAAGCACGCCAACAGCGCGAAGAATGGCGGGCGTTATTGGCGCAAGGGATCAATCCACAAACACACAAAGCGCGTATAGCGCGCGAATTAGAGCTTGCAGAGGCTAACACCTTTCTAGCTATAGCACAAAAATGGCGAGCGAAGAAACTTGGCGAAATAGAAGAAAAAACTGTAAGGAAGTATTGGGGCAGTTTAGAACTTCATGTTCTCCCTTTTATTGGCTCTTATCCAATTACTGAAATAGTACCATCTTTAGCTCTTGTACCATTAGAGCGTGTTCAGGCGCGTAATAATATCTCAAAAAGCCTTATCCGATAAGACTTTTCTTATTTCTGACTGTATCATTCCACATCACACCACATCATACAATATCAAGATTTTAGTGACGCGTTTAGTAACACAGTGATAAACTAGCTCAAAATCGTGTTACTAAAACTATAATTTGTTACTAATCAATATGGCGCGCCTAACTAAACCTTTAGCCCTGTAATCTGCTTTAATTGCGTCAATAAGCGCATATAATATATATAGTGTAGTTAAAAATTAACACTAATAGCGTTAAAATTTAGGGGTACTAGCGTTAAAATTTAACTATCATAAAAATAAATTTTCTATCAATAATTAGAAATTGATAGAATTATCTTATCAAAATAAGAATATCCACCATCATTTAAATTTTTATGCATGGCAGATTTAAATACTCACTTACATGGGGTTAAAGTTTAATATTTGACTACGCTCCCCAAAATTGGGGGCGTTTCCTCAAATTTGAGGAGAGCTAGAAAATTTAGAGATAATTTTATTTTTTGTCATTAAGTAGTGATCAATTTCCACCAATGGTGAAAGTTGGGAAAAAGTTCAGCGAAAAGAAACCAAATAGCGCCCCTGGAACGCCATATTATCGTTATTACAGTTTTTCACCCCTTTTTATATCGGCTAAAAACCAATCAAATCTAAAGGCACTCCGAGGGGTACCCCTTTCCATGGGGTTGTAGGTGCGCGGAGAATGGCAATTTTTCGATATTTCAACCGCCGCCATCATGTGAATTAAACGCTTTTAACTGAATAAAAAATAGAATAACATTGAGGCGATATGAAGTTTTCTAAAGTTGTCAAATGTTGACATTTTCACAACCAAAACACCTACCCTACAAAAATTTTAAGTAGCTCAATTTGAGCCACTAGATAAATGTATTCTTTCCTATTACTGATTAAATTCACCTCAGTTATGTAAACAAACATTTCGTTCTAAAAACCTACTTGAGTTTTCAAGAATTATTGTGTTTAATTAAACGCAGGGTTATCAAAACAAAAGGATCACGTTGTTGTTATGTGTCAATTATTAGGAATGAATTGCAATACGCCGACAGACATTCTGTTTTCCTTTGCAGGATTTCGTCGTCGCGCAGGATTAACGGACAGCCATTCTGACGGATTTGGCATTGCCTTTTTCGAGGGCAAGGGCGTGCGTATTTTTCGGGACAATAAACCGGGTCATTCCTCTCCGATTGCCGACAGCGTTGAGCAATATAAAATTAAATCCTTGAATGTGGTTGCTCATATTCGTAAAGCCACGCAAGGCGAAGTCAATCTTGAAAACACCCATCCATTTATTCGCGAAATTTGGGGAGAAAACTGGGTTTTTGCCCATAACGGTAACCTCACTACGTTACCTGATCTATCCAATAGTTATTACCAACCGATTGGTTCTACCGACTCAGAAGCGGCATTTTGCTACATGGTAAATCAATTAAAATTACGCTTTCGACAAAAACCGGCAGAACAGGGACTATTTGTTGCCATTCAAGAGATTACTCATGAATTAGCAGAAAAAGGTACCTTTAATTTTATCTTATCCAATGGCGAATGGATGATTGCGCATTGCTCTACCAATCTACATTATCTCACCCGTCGTGCGCCTTTCGGCAAAGCGCAACGAATTGATGACGACAATATCATTGATTTTAGCAATTACACACAAGATACAGATAAAGTCACCTTAATTACCACCTTTCCACTAACTAAAAATGAAATTTGGAGCAAAATGGAAAGTGGTGGCTTTGTTTTCTTCAAACAGGGAGAAAAAGTGGCTGAAATTCTTGGTTCACCGAAAAAACACATGGATGACGGTACCCTTGGTTATCAAAAGGTTGCTTAGTTTTCTATCGACATCAAAAAAGACATTTGCGCTTATTAATAGACATGAGGTTTTAAATCCCAAATGTAAAAAGATTGTCATTGACTATTCATTTATTAATCAAATAAGCCGAAAAATAGAGATCTAGTTCACAAATCACTTATCCTCCAGTTTAAAAAAAACACCAGAAAGCATATTATCTGCTGCGCCATCTACATCAACAAATTTAATGGCGATTTTATAATCAAAAAATAATACAAAATATTAAAAGTAAATGAATAGGTGACATATATGTCTAATAATCAAACTAAAAAATGGAATAAATTCGATATTCTTTGGTCTCTCAATTTATTTGGTACTGCTGTCGGCGCTGGGGTTTTATTTTTACCGATCAATGCTGGAATGGGTGGGTTTTGGCCATTAATTATCATGGCAATTTTGGTCGGACCAATGACCTATTTTGCACACCGTGCACTATCCCGTTTCGTCCTGTCTTCTTCCAAACCAGGTAGCGATATTACCGAAGTCGTTGAAGAGCATTTTGGTAGAACTGCCGGAAAATTGATTACTTTATTATATTTCTTTGCCATTTTCCCGATCTTATTAATCTACGGTAACGGGATCACCAATACTGTCGATTCATTTATTGTCAATCAGCTCGGCATGGCATCACCAAACCGTGTCCTATTATCGTTTGTTCTGATCGCTGCCCTGATTTCAGTCATGTTAATGAATGAGAAAATCATGTTAAAATTGACCGAATACCTAGTATATCCGCTGGTATTAATCCTATTTTCCTTATCTATTTATTTAATTCCAGAATGGAATACCTCAACCTTGCATGAAATCCCGACCTCGCAAGATTTTATCCGCACCTTATGGCTGACTATTCCGGTTCTGGTTTTCTCTTTTAACCATTCACCGGCAATATCCTCTTTCTCACAATCCCAACAACGCCAATATCAAGATCAAGCACTTACCGAACGTCATGCCGGAAAATCATTACGCGGTGCAGCGGGATTATTGTTATTTTTTGTGATGTTTTTTGTTTTCAGCTGCGTATTAACCCTAACACCGGAAGAATTAGCTTTAGCGAAACAACAAAATATCAGTATTTTATCCTTCCTTGCTAATAAATTTGACAACCCGTATATTTCTTATTTTGGTCCATTTGTGGCATTTCTTGCCATCACTAGCTCCTTTTTTGGGCATTATCTAGGTGCAAAAGAAGGGTTAGTTGGTTTGTATCAAAAAACAATTGGTCAAGGCAAAACCATTAATCGTAAAAAATTAAATTATGGCAGTGCATTGTTCTTCTTGATCACACTTTGGGGCGTCGCTGTCATTAATCCAAGTATTTTAGGTCTCATTGAGTCTCTCGGCGGTCCGATCATTGCCGCTATCCTGTTCATTATGCCAATGTACGCCATTCGTAAAGTGCCCGCAATGCAACGTTATCAGGGAAAATTAAGCAATATTTTTGTGACCGTAATGGGGTTAATTGCCATTTCTGCTGTGGTTTACGGGTTATTCTAACGATCCAATAACGATAAAATAACACATTTCCCACCGCACTTAATCCCCTTTTCAGCTGGAAAGGGGATTGATTATAAAACCAAAGGAAAATTTATGATTAGTGTTTTTGATATTTTTAAAATCGGTATCGGACCATCAAGCTCCCATACCGTTGGTCCAATGAAAGCCGGAAAACAATTTATTGATGATCTTTTTAGCTGCCAGCTTTTTGACCAAACCAACCGCATTCAAGTCGACGTCTATGGATCACTATCCATGACCGGACGGGGACATAATACTGATATTGCCATTATTATGGGATTAGCCGGCTATTTACCCCATAACGTCGATATTGATGCTATTCCGATCTTTATTTCCTATGTAAAACAGACCGCACTTTTGCCCATTGCCGAAGGTCAAAAAGTCATTCAGTTTGATTTTGATGACAATATGACATTCCACAACACCTTTCTTCCGTTACATGAAAACGGAATGACGCTCACTGCCTACAACAATGAAGAAATCCTATATAAACAAACCTACTACTCTATCGGGGGCGGTTTTATCGTAGATGAAGCCCATTTTAACCAACAAAACACCAGCCCTGTTGATGTCCCCTATCCGTATAAAAACGCAGAGGATATTTTACGTTTTTGTCGTGAAAACGGATTACCAATATCAACACTCATGATGCGAAATGAAATTGCCTTACACGGAAAAGAGGCAGTCGAAACCCATTTAGCACAGGTATGGAAAACCATGCAAGAATGTATTGATCATGGTCTGCATACAGAAGGATTATTGCCCGGTCCGTTAAAAGTTCCCCGTCGGGCAGCCTCCTTGTACATTATGCTACAAGCCAACCAGAGTTTATCCAATGATCCAATGCGCATTATTGATTGGGTAAATATGTTTGCCCTCGCAGTAAATGAAGAAAATGCGGCGGGCGGTCGCGTCGTCACTGCCCCAACTAACGGAGCCTGCGGAATTCTCCCAGCAGTATTGGCGTATTACAACCACTTCATCTCGCTGGTTACACCAGAAATTGTCGAACGTTATTTACTTACTTGCGGCATTATCGGCTCACTATATAAAATGAATGCCTCTATTTCTGGTGCAGAAGTCGGTTGTCAAGGCGAAGTCGGCGTTGCCTGTTCAATGGCTGCCGCGGGCTTAACCGAAATTTTAGGCGGTTCGCCAGAACAAGTATGCATGGCAGCAGAAATTGCCATGGAACATAATCTCGGGTTAACCTGCGATCCCGTGGGCGGACAAGTACAAGTGCCCTGTATCGAACGCAATGCAATTGCCTCCGTAAAAGCCATCAACGCTAGCCGCATGGCGTTACGTCGCACAACCATCCCACGCGTCAGCCTAGATAAAGTAATCGAAACCATGTATGAAACTGGTAAAGATATGAACACCAAATACCGTGAAACCTCACAAGGTGGATTAGCAATCAAAGTGGTTTGTTCATAAGTCATAATGTATCACCCAAAAACAAAAAAAACAGGGCGGGATTGTTCCCGCCCTTATGTTTGCGGTGATTAATGACCGCACTTTTGCTTAATTACCACTGGTACCCAATACCGACACCGCCACCGACATCCCCCTGACTATTGGCATTGCCTTGAAGTTTCAAAATAAGTTTACCATTATCAGAAACACGAGAATATCCTACCGCAAAGGCATTTTCTCCTTTAAATGTCCCCGCAGACGCCGCCACCATAGATTTACCCGGCATGTAAACCTGTGGTAATGTTGCCGCCGCATTTGAACCCGCAATCCCCGCACGCAAATCCTTATCCATTTTGTTCATTTGGTGGTAAACATTGCCCATTTGACCGCGTAATTGGCTGACGTTCACTGCATCCGTCGGGGCTTGACCCGGTGCCACGTTGGTAATGCGGTTGCCTCCGTTATTTAATCCGTTTTCGGTTAATTCTACTGGGTTCGCGCCGCTGCCAATGGTGACCCCTTTGTTGTTTAATACCGTGTTTCCTGCTCTCACTTGGTCTACGTTGATGTCTCTGGCTAGATTGTAGGTGACATCATTGCTTCCCGCCGATTTGCTAATCACGATATTACCATCAGTATTTTTCATATCTACCGTTGCCCCCGGATGAACCGTTGAACCGTTTTCTCCTTGGGCAGTTAAGGTGAAACCGGACTGGTTAATGGCGCTAGCAATGTCTTGCGCACTGACTAAGGCGTTGGCGTTTTCCGGTGCCGGGGTATCCACTTTGCCATTGGTGTTGCTTAAGGTCGTGGTCTTGGCTTTAAGCGCGCCCGTTGTGGCATCTTTGGTGATGGTGGTGTTGTCGGTGTTGACCGAGAGGTCAAAGACATTGGCACCACTGTCATTTGGTGTGGCAGTCACCGTTACCGAGTTGTCCGTGGAGGTCACTTCTTCTTTAGACGCGGCAATGCTGCTGGTTAACGCCTGTTGTACTGCATACAGTTGTGAACCATTGATAGCGTCGTGGCTGGTTGGTGAAATATCCCCGTTGGCAACGCCAGTGATTTTTTTATTTCCACCGTCAATGCCAGCAACGGTGATGCGCGGTCCATCTTTGATGGTTAATCCATCACGGTTGATGTTGACATTGTCTCCGACGTTTACGGTTTTAAATGCCACGTCGTCTTTCGTTGCCACGGTGTAGGTTGTGCTACCATCTGGGTTGACTTCTGGGGTCACGTCAATATTGTTCCCAGCAGCTACTTTGGTGGTCGCTTTGGCAATGTCACCAGCATAATCGGCATACAATTCACCTTTGTCATTGAGCTTAATGGTGTTGTTGTCGATTTTGGCGTTGTATTTGACGGTGGTGGATGTTCCATCTGGTGTAGTTGTTACCACAGCTGTCGTGCCATTACCATCAATAAAGTCTACGCTGTCATAGGCTTTGACAAAGTCCCCTGGTTGACCGTTGTTTTTCAAGTTCCAACCGGCGTTAAGAATATCGCCAACGGTGGCAGCGTTGTTCACCTTCAAGCTAGGCGGTAAATCTTGGGTTTTGGTGACCGCTTTTTTGTTGAGGTTATACACATCATCATTATATGTCTCCGGTAAATTAGACATAACATTGGTTAATACGGTCGGCGTTGTGGTGCCTTTCGGTCCATTGATGGAGGTAATCACATTATCTGGTTCAACCGTCTCACCTTGACCATCCGGTTTAGTGTTATAAGTGATGTTACCGTCTTTGTCTTTTATCGGGTAAAGTTGTTTCCCGTTTTTATCCGTATACACCACCGGTAAGCGCGCATTGTTGGTCACCGCTTGGGCATCTACATCCACCGTAATGGTGCGTACATCCCCTTTGGTTTCTCCTGTCACGGTCGCTAATCCGCTGCCGACAAAATCGACTTTGTTGGCATTTTTTACCGTATCAATATAGTCATTACCGGAAGCGCGTAATTCCCAGCCCATATTGCGCAAATCGCCTACCGTTGCGGCATTGCTGTCAGGAACTTTATTACTCTTACCGTCAGCTGCTAATTCGTTTAGATTAAGCAATGAACTGCTTCCTGTCGGATTGCCTTTACCAGTTGGTTTGGTTTCTACATTTTGCGTACTCAATCCGCTGCTTAAATTGCCCACTTGGACGACATCGCCTTTCGTGCCCTTATCCGCAGCTGCCGGATTGATAACATTGACCTGTACGTCGCCGGCGTCAACTCCTACAACATTGTCTTTCGGCTCTCCGTTTGGTTTAAGCGCTGACGGTTTATAGTATTTACCGTTTTTGCCTTTGACTACTTGGTTTCCTTCCTTATCCGTAATCCCTAATAGGCTGTTAATTCGCACCGCACTGGTTTTGCCATCTTCAGCAACCTCCACATTGACCGTGGTGCCCACCCCATTGGCGAAATTCACTGCATCATACGCCTTAACAAAATCTTTGCCTTCGCCATTGGCTTGTAAATTCCAGCCGGCATTAAGAATATCGCCTACCGTGGCAGCATTGTGATAAATATTGGTAACATTGTCCGGAGCAGTCTGTGCTTTGGTTATGTCACCCGCGCTCACTACGTCATTACCCAATTTTTTATTTTCATTTTCTTTCTTATCGCCAGCATTATACGTTGGCGCAAGATTGCCTTGAAGATTTGACAATGCCATTGGGGTTGTCGTGTTGTTGTCGCCATTGTTCATAGCGGCAATCACATCTTTTGTCTCCACTGGCGTTGCATCATTTTTGGGTTTACCATCTGTCACATCTCCAGCTTTGTAGAATTTATCTCCTACTTTCACCAACTTATCACCCGCCTTATTGGTATAAACCACCGGTAATTGCGCAGATTCCACCGCACTTTGGGAATCTACACTGATTTTGATTTCGCGTACATTATTCTCTTTCGTTTCACCGGTCACCGATATTCCATTGGCCCCCACAAAATTAACCTCATTGGCATTTTTCACTGTGTTTTTATATTCATTACCACTTGCGGAAACCACCCAGCCCAAATGGGTTAAATCGCGCACCGTGGCAGCAGAGTTTAGCACATCGTTTTCTAACGGTTTATCTTTACCGCCCAAATTTAACAAGTTATCCGTTCCCTTTTGTGCTGAACCTTGAGGTTGAGTTCCTGTGTTGGTCTCTATTTGCATGGTATTCAACACCGAACCGACGCCGGTTAATTGGGTTGGTTTATTGTCCGCAGAGGTAATATTTAACGAGGCAGTTGGTTGACTGTCTTGCGGATTAACATTGGCATTCATTGCTACCGGCGCGCCATTTACCAAATTGACTTGGTTAGCCTCTCCGGTGGATAAGGTTATCTTGTTAAAATCCACTTCCTCTTTTGTTGAATAAGTGACTTTTCCGTTTTCTTGCTTAACGGTCAGATTTTTACCCGCAATCATCTCAACACTATCGCCCGGGTTGATGAGCTCTCCATCTCCATTGGCGGGGGTTGAACTTTCATCTTTTGAGCCTTCAGAGGTAGCGGATGTTTTTAACATAAAGCCAGAGGCATTAATAGCTTTTGCAATATCGCCTGCTATAGCGAGTTTTTTAGCTTCTTCTTCAGATAAGTCCGTCACTTTACCATTTTCACCAACTTTTAACTTAGTCGTTTCAACTTTTGGAATTTCAGGAATTTCCACGTTGAATTTAACAACATTTTTACCGTCTTTATTTTCATGAGTAATGGTTACACCTTCACCGACAAAATTCACCGTATCAAATGGTTTAACAAAGTCTTTCGCTTCATTGTTTACTTCTAAATTCCAGCCCGCATTTAATACATCGCCTACAGTGGCGGCGTTGTTTTTTATAGTATTAAAATTGGCTTTATCTAAAGTAAATCTATTAACATTATCCTCAGGATAACCCAAACCGTCGAAAATAGCTGATTTTAAATTGGTAATCGGTTTATCGCCCATATCAATACCCGTTGTATTGATAGTGATTGATTTAGGAGTACTAACATCACCACTACCGCTAGATTTTGCTCCTGGTACGGTAATTGTAGTAAACTCAACGTTATCTTTCGTTGCAACTGTAATACCACCAGCGCCATCAGCTTTCATCTTGATGTTTTTGCCTGATTTTAACTTAACATCAGTTCCTGCTTGTACTTTTGCTGGTTCGGTTCCACTACTTTCATCATCACCAAAAGCTGAATTATCTCGTTCTGTGCTTAAGTTAAAGTGAGCTTTGTTAATCGTCTCTACAAGGTTTTGTGCTGTGACGAATTTATTTTCATCGCCCTCTGTTACTTCAACAACACCATTGCCTTTTGCAGCAGGTGAGCTATCAGCTCCTTTTACTGTTAAGGTTGTAGTATCAATATTTTTTTGTTTTGGAATCTCCACATCAAATGTAATTGTTGTGGTGCCATTACTATCTTCCTGTGTAACTTTTGCTGTAGTATTTTTTCCATTTGCAAATTTAATTTTATTACCAGGTGTTACTACGCCTTGTTTATTTCCGTTATTATCTAGGATTTCAAATCCTTCGTTGATGTATTTGTTTAATCCTGTTATAGCTGCGCCTACGCTTTGATACGGACCATTAAATGTATCAAGTGCATTACCATTTTGATTACCTGCTTTATTGCCCCAATAAATTTTATAATCTGGTTGAGATAGTTTTCCATCAGATTGTACAGTTACATTTCCCCCTAAATTTGTAGCTGTTGCTTTTGCTAAATTTCCAATAACATCAGTCACCGCATAAAGTTGTGATCCGTTTATTGCATCTGTAGAGGTTTGGCTGATTTCACCCGCGGCTACATTTTGAATACGACGCTCTTTACCTCCAGATGCCCCAACTGTTACAACGCCATTTGCTTTTTTACCAGCAAATGCGATAGTTGTTCCCTCTCCATAAGTAATCCCCTTCACAGTAGCTTTTGATACAGTTCCTTTATCACCTGCTGTTGTTGTATCACTATCAACAAGTTTATTACCAACTTTCTTTTTATGTTTGGTATTTTCTGCTGTACCAGCTGTCGCTATGGAGTCATTTCCCAAGTAAACGGAGTTTTCAACAGTTTCCCCTAAAGCTGTAAGTGCTAAAACCATTTTGGTTTTACCATTTTCCATTACTTGCTGAGGAGTTTGAATGGAATTGACATTATTACCAATCACAAAAGTGTTATTTGTAGTAACAATATTCTTATTACCAATAATACTTGAGTCTTTAATCCAGTTTAGGTCGTAAGGTATTACTTGATATTTTTCTCCTTTCATTTCACTATCAATTTTATCCGCCTCTTCTTTCGATTTTGCGAGTAAATTATCATTCCCTAATACAGAAAGATTTTGCCCTAAAGCAACACTTTGATAACCGATAGTATTTGTAGCCGAACCAGCGGATTTTGAACTGGTTCCCACTGCAAGAGCATTATTACCTATTGAAGTTGTAAACGAACCTAATGCATTTGCTTGTTTTCCGTTGGCGTAAGAATTTGTACCAAATGCTATTGCATTTACATCCATAGTTTTAGCTAAAAGACCGAATGAAATAGCGTGTTGAGCCTTAGTCTCTGTCAATGCTCCCATACCAAAAGCAATAGAATCCGTTCCTTTTGCTTCAGTTTTTGCATTGGTATTAGTTGCACCACCTACTGAATTGCCTGAACGTCCTCCAATTGCGATAGCGCGTTCTCCTTTAGTTTCTACTTCCAAGCCAAGAGTAACAGTGCCTTGGTTTGATGTTTTAGCATCTTTACCTATCACTATGGAATTATTTGAATTCTTATTCTCTGCTTTTGCACCTCTCCCAATAACAACAGTATATTCACCATCGGCTTTTGTTTCATCACCAATCGCAATATTAGATGTGGCTTTGGCCTCAGCATTATTACCAATAACAACAGCATTTAATGCGCCTGATTTACTGCTGTCGCTACTATCACCAGTACCTACCGGCTCTGCTTTAGCCTTGTTACCAATAACAATTGAACCTTCTGCTTGATCGCTATTATTTTGTTGACTATCTATTTTTATTGACATTCCTGCGTAGGCTGATTGAGTCGCAAGAAGAATACTAGTTGCGGTAATAAGATTTAGTTTTAATGCTTTTTTCACCGCAGATGTTGACGTTGACGATGCCTTTCTCCCCCCCCCCCCTGACTACGTGCCAACTCCGATGTGACATCAAAACGTTGTTGTGCATGGTTCCAAATGAGTTTAAAAACCTTATTCATAAAACTATCCTCTTTAAAAAATGATAAAACTAAGTAGAAGTGCAGAAAAGCAAACTCTATCTGACCATCTCCATTTAAAATAATGGTTATCTGTCCAACGAATTTAAACCTTAAACGCCCTCTGCCGCGATCCGTTTTGCATTAAGTAAACGCCCCTCGGCGTTCTCTCCGGAGACATTTTCTTAAGAAACGAACTGTTATAATATATCCCATTCATTGCGCAAAATCAGCTAAAAATATCAGCAATTTCGCATTCTCCAGCAGAAATGCCCCTCTCGTGATAAATAAGTAAAAAACTTGTAAAAAAAGCACCGCACTTTGATCTGCCCACAAAAAGTTAGACTCATCTAATTTAAGAACTGAGTTCTGTATTCCACAGGGCTTAGTCCTTTTAGTTTCACTTGAATACGCTTATTGTTGTAGTAATGAATGTACTCATGAATGGTTTGTTTAAGTTCGGCAAGAGTTTCAAACTTCTTGCCAATTCAGACACCGCAACCCAACACTGCGCTGAACTGTCCCAGATTACTTTAAATACGTTCTTCATATTTTGTTCCTTATTTATGTTATTACTTTTTTAATTTCCCACTTTTTTAAAGCTAGAAATTTGGATAGGCAGTTTACCCCCCCCCCCCCCGCTCATTTTGCAATCATATTTACACAAATTTACACAAGCTCACTGGGGGATTACGCCTTATTTAAAGGTGTAAGAAACAAATCACTTGGTGGAATTGTCGGATTGCTGAATTTTTAATTTGGCAAAGACAAGTTTTCTTCTATGGTATAAAGGATAATGAGCTTATTTATCGTCAATGAAAAACCCGTAGAGATCATTGGGTTACGGGGTATTTTTATAGATAGAAATGAACGACTTAAAGCGTCACTATTTAGAACTGAAATCGGACTGTATTGTGTAATTTAAAGGGCCAATTGTGGAAAATAACGTTCAGATAAGGCAACAAAATCTGGCAAAGAAATTGACCGCACTTTTTCCATATGACAGATCAAGTTTCTTGCCTGTAAATCTATTTCCAACGCATAACAAGTGGCATCAAGTTGCGACCATAATTCGGCGTGCTTAAAGGGTAATAATACGCCATCTTGCCAAAATACGATCGCATCTTGCGCAGTGATAGCGCTTAAATAACGCTGTAATTCTGCTTCGGAATAATCGGCTTGTGAAAACGTATAAAGCATATGAATATCCGTTAAAAGGTCAGGATTTTTTCCGCTTGTTGCAGTTTTTGCATAAATAAAGTGCGGTCGATTTTTTCAACGGAAATCACCGTTTCCCGCGCTGCCAATCCCCATTGTTGCCAAGAGGCACTACAAGCGTAACGCTGTTCAATATCATACAAATCCAACAGTTTAAACATCGGAATAAAATCCTTTTGCAAAATCAATTGTGGTTTTTGCCCGGCGACCAAATTTAATACACCGTCATCCACAAAAAACACGCCGATTTCCTCCTCCGCACAAAAGGCTGTCGCGGCTAATAGCACATCCAATCCCTCGCGTGAGAATGCACTACCATGAGGCGAATGGCGAAAAACAAAGGCAATTTTTATCATAAGGTAAGCACCCTATCCGCCTGCAACACTGCCGCACTAAATTCGCCCAGCCCCGCCAACAAAAAGCCCAGCGCCAAATTATGCTGCTGCAAATCTGCCGCGGATGGCGCATCCACCACGCCGCGACGTTGCGCCGCCGCAATACATAAATGCAGCGGAATATGATGTTGTTGCGCAAGTTGTTGCCAAGCTTTTTGCAAATGAAATTCATCGCTTGCGGGATGCACAAATCCGTTGCCATTGCTTACCCCGCCTTGAAAAAAGAACACTTGGCTAATTTCATGCCCACACTGGATTAAGGTTTGCGCCAGCTGATAGGCTAAAAACGCCCCTTGCGTGCCATAAACCGCCTGTTTTACCGCTAAAACGTAACGCATTATTTGATTTCTTCGTGATCTTGCTTGATTTGTCGGATATATAAATACACCGTATGACGAGAGATATTTAATCGGTCAGCAACCAGATTAATGGCATCTTTAATATCAAAAATTCCTTTTTCAAACAAAGAGATAACAATTTGTTTATTTTTATTGTTATTTGCCACTTTGCGATCGGCGGTAATTTCTTCTACGGTTTGCTCAATGGTTTGCGTTACCAATTCTTCCACCGAGCTTGCAAAATTCACCGCCGAAGCCTCATCTTGTTCCGGTGTTGGCATAAAGGCTTGCAAAAATTGTGATGCTGGGACGTCTAAATTAATATTGATACACAACAAGCCAATAATGCGCTGGGATTTGTTGCGAATCGCAATAGTCACCGATTTCATCAATCCATTGCCTTTCGCACGGGTAAAATAAGGCTTGGAGACGCTTTCGGTTTTCATGTTATGGAGTGATTTTAAGGCAAAATCGGTGATTGGCGAACCCACTTGGCGATGGGTATTATGTCCGTTAGCAATACAAATCGCCGAACGTTCTAAATCTTCCAAAGAATGCAAAACAATTTCACAATGATTACCAATCAAGGCACTGACACCTTCAACCACTGCCACATAAGAATTCAAAATCGTCCGATCTTCTTCTGTGAAAGGTCGTTTATCTGTTAACATTTGATCGCCTCAATTCTTCATGAATAACGACCGCACTTTAAAAAGTGCGGTCATTTTTTGATTATTTTTACTTATTTTGCTGTTTTTTCAGGCGTTACATCTAATACTTCAACGTCGAAATGTAGGGTAGCGTTTGGCGGAATAGGGCCGGTACCTTGTTCACCGTAAGCCAATTGCGGAGGCAATACTAATTCAATTTTGCCCCCTTTTTTGATCAATTGTAGACCTTCGGTCCAACCTGGAACCACTTGATCTAATTTAAATTCTGCCGGTTGACCGCGTTCTACAGAACTGTCAAATACTGTACCGTCCGGTAATTTGCCCGTGTAATGCACTTTAACTAAATACGTCGATTTAATTGCTTTGCCACTGCCCATTTTTTCAATACGGTATAACAAACCAGAAGCGGTTTTTTTCACGCCCTCTTTCTTCGCAAAATCTGCTTGGAATTTTTCACCTTCTGCTTTCGCTTTCTTACTTAATTCCGCCATTTTCACTTCGGCAGCTGCCTTAATTTTTGCATCCACCGCGGTTAACGACGCTTCTAATTTTTCCATTTGCGCTTTGTCGTTAAAGTCAATTTTTCCGCCCAAAGCATCAGAAACCCCCGCTAACACTTTTGCATTGTCATAATTAATCACGTCTTTTTGTGCATCTAACGAGCTTTTCAAATACGCGCCAAAAGACACACCAACCGCATAAGAGGCATCTTCCGCAAACGGTTTGTCATCATTTCCCACTGCAAAAACTTGTCCAGAAACGACCGCACTTAACGCTAATGCCACCATTGACAATTTTTGAATTTTTAACATTGTTTTTATCCTTTATAATAGACAGAGTAATAGACTGGAATAGGTTAAATTGTATTTTACAAATTAACAACCTTTTTTAAGGATTATTTATGGAAATTCAACAAATTTTAGAACAACGAATCATTGAATTGGAGATGAAAATCGCTTTTCAAGAAAAAAATGTGGATGATCTCAATCAATCACTGGTGGAGCAACAACTTATTATCGAAAAAATGCAGCTACAAATTCGTTATTTAGCAAGCAAATTGAAAGATATGCAACCGTCAAATATCGCTTCGCAAGCAGAAGAAACGCCACCGCCACATTATTAATGCACATAAAAAAGGAGCCTTGAAGGCTCCCAATATTAATACTAGCGAAAAGTCATTACGCAAGGTATTTTTCCAAATCTTCACTGCCGCCAATATATTGACCGCCGATAAAAACTTGTGGCACGCTGGTTTTACCAGTGATCGCGCGCACAGAAATCGTGCTGGCATCACGTCCCAATACGATTTCTTCAAAGGCATAACCTTTTAATTTTAACAAACCTTTCGCTTTCGCACAGAACGGGCAACCTGGTTTAGTAATAATAGAAACAGACGGTTTTGCAGTCCAATCCGGTTTTAAGTATTTGATCATGGTATCCGCATCAGAGACTTTGAACGGATCGCCTGGCTCGTTTGGCTCGATAAACATTTTTTCTACGACACCGTTTTTCACTAGCATAGAATAGCGCCAAGAACGTTTACCAAAACCTAAATCTTCTTTACCGACAAGCATCCCCATGCCTTCCGTAAATTCACCGTTACCATCTGGGATAACCGTAATATTTTCAGATTCTTGATCCGCTTTCCACGCATTCATTACGAACGTATCGTTCACGGAAATACAAATAATATCGTCGATACCCAATGCTTTGAATTCGCAAGCTAATTCATTATAGCGCGGTAAATGAGTGGAGGAACAAGTTGGGGTGAAAGCGCCCGGTAAAGAGAAAACCACAACAGTTTTGTTATCAAATAATTCGGCACTGGTCACATCAACCCATTGATCACCTTGACGTGTGTGAAATGTCACTTGAGGAACTTTTTTTCCTTCCATTGTTGTCATCCTAAATTCTCCTATAGTTTGGGGGTTAATTATTACTGATGAGATGGATTATAGTTTATTTTATGATATAGTTACAATCAATTAATTCCTATCTTTTTAATTGTTATATTCTATAAAGAGGTAAAAATGAATATTCGTGACTTAGAATATCTTGTCGCACTCGCAGAACATAAACATTTCCGTCGCGCCGCCGATTCTTGCCACGTAAGCCAACCTACATTAAGCGGACAAATCCGCAAACTGGAAGATGAATTAGGCATTATTTTGCTGGAGCGCACTAGTCGTAAGGTTTTATTTACCCAATCCGGTTTATTGCTCGTCAATCAAGCCAAAACCGTTTTGCGCGAAATAAAACTATTAAAAGAAATGGCAAGTAATCAGGGTAAAGAAATGACGGGTCCATTACATATTGGCGTTATCCCAACTGTCGGACCTTACTTATTGCCTTACATTGTACCGGTATTAAAACAATCCTTTCCCGATCTTGAACTCTTTTTATATGAAGCGCAAACCCATCAATTGCTGGAACAATTGGAAACTGGGCGATTGGATTGCGCAATATTAGCTTCTGTCGCCGAAACCGAAGCATTTATTGAAGTTCCTATTTTTGATGAAAAAATGCTACTCGCTATTTCAGAGGATCACCCGTGGGCAAATGAAACGTCCATTAAAATGGAAGAACTCAAAAATTGTGAGATGTTAATGTTAGATGACGGACATTGTTTACGCAATCAAGCCCTCGGTTACTGCTTTACTGCCGGTGCCAAAGAAAATCCGCATTTTCAAGCCACCAGTTTAGAAACGCTGCGCAATATGGTCTCCGCCAATGCGGGCATGACCTTAATGCCGGAACTGGCTGTGTTAAGCGAAGGCAATCGTACCGGTGTGCGCTATATTCCTTGTTTATCGCCAGAACCATCTCGTACCATCGCGCTGATTTACCGCCCCGGATCACCGCTGCGCAACCGCTATGAGCGCATAGCAAATGCTATCAGCCAAGTCATACAACCCATTTTAATCAAATAAGGAGAGGTTATGGCAGGCATTCGTGCAATTCAAAAAGAAAAAACCCGACGCGCCTTGGTAAATGCCGCGTTTAACCAACTTAGTGCGGAAAAAAGTTTCTCCAATTTAAGCCTACGCGAAGTCGCCCGCGAAGCCGGTATTGCACCAACCTCATTTTACCGCCACTTCCGCGATATGGACGAATTAGGTTTAGAAATGGTAGACGAAGCTGGACTAATGCTGCGTCAATTAATGCGTCAAGCGCGTAAACGTATTGCCAATGGCGGCAGCGTGATTGCTATTTCTGTAGAAACTTTTTTTGAATTTATCACCAACAGCCCGAACGTATTTCGTCTACTATTACGCGAAAGTTCCGGCACCTCCCAATCTTTCCGCACCGCAGCAGCACGGGAAATCAAACATTTTATCGACGAACTGGCGGAATATATCGCCGGCAAAAACAACTACCCGCCACATATCGCCTACATCCAATCAGAAGGTATCGTCACCTTGGTCTTCACCGCTGGCGCCCATGCCCTCGATATGGACAAAAAAGAACGCGAACACCTCAAAAACCGCGTCATCCTCCAACTAAAAATGCTGGCAAAAGGCGCGGATTACGCGGTACATAAGGAATGGGGTTAACCATTAACACATAATCGGCGGTAACTTATCCATTGAAGAAGAAAGCGCTTGGTCAGAAATTAATAAATCAAATTGTTCTATTTTTCCAATATAAGCGCATTGCACTTGCTCCAATTTAGAGTGATCGAAAACGAGAATATTCTGTTGACTTTTTTCCATCACCATAGCTTTAATTTTTGCCTCATCAAAATCAAAGCAGGTCACGCCTTTCTTTAAATCAACCCCCGCAGCAGAAATAAAGGCTTTGCTCGGGCAAATCAAACCGAGTTCAGCTCCCACACCCAGCGCGGAAAACACCGAATTGTTTCGCGAATAACGCCCTCCACACAATATCAATTCGCAATTCAAATTTTCTTGCAACACCATAAATGTATTAAGCGAGCAACAAAGTGCGGTGAATTTTATCGAAGAATCAATTTGTGAAGCAATATAGGGAATAGTCGAGCCACAATCAAAAAACACGACATCACCGTCTTTTATCAATTCAGCCGCCAACTTACCAATATACATTTTTTCTGCAATATTTTTAGTTTGATGCTGATGAATAAAATAACGATGTTCATCTTGCCCAGGCTCTTTAACAATATACCCCCCGAGCAATGAAATTGAGCCTGTATACACACTTAAATCACGACGAATGGTCATCTCCGATACATTAAGAATTTCGGCAGCATCGCGCAAATGAATTTTTCCCATTTGCTTTAAAAGAAATTCAAGTTTCTTAATTCGTGGGTTGACTTTCTCCATCACTACAGGCTCAATAATAATTCATAGGTAGCACTAGTATCGCTTAAACCTTTAATAATAGCAATGCCAGCGCTAGCACCGATTCGGGTCGCTCCAGCATCAATCATGGCTAGCGCGGTTTGCGCATCACGTACACCGCCCGAGGCTTTCACACCAATCTCACCTACGGTTTGTTTCATCAATGCCACATCCTCAACGGTTGCACCACCTTTATTAAACCCAGTCGATGTCTTCACAAACGCCACATTCAACGCTTTACAAATTTCACACGCCTGCACAATTTCTTCTTTCGTCAACAAACATGTCTCCAAAATCACCTTCAACGGAATGCCATCGCAAGCCTGTAAAACCGCTTGAATATCCGCTTTCACCTCCTGCCATTTTTGCGACTTAATCCAACCAATATTGATCACCATATCAATTTCATCAGCACCAGCCCGAATGGCTTCTTGCGTTTCAAAGGCTTTCACCGAAGTAAGATTTGCCCCAAGCGGAAAGCCCACCACCGTGCAAATTTTCACATCCGTCCCCTGCAATTTTTCTTTTGCTAAAGGAATATAACCAGAATTAATACACACGGAAAAAAAACCATTTTCGATAGCTTCATCACACAACTTTATAATATCTTGTTCATTTTTCTCCGCACTTAGCGCTGTATGATCAATAAATTTAGTGATTTCTTTTACTTGCATTTTAATTACCTCTTTATTACGTCATTAGAATAACATTGAACACTGCATATATTATATGAAAAAAATTTTTTGAAAATGTGATCAATGTAACTTTTTTAACATTTTTTCTTTTCTATAATTTTAACAAATTATATTGTGATTTTTATCACATTACTTCCACTTTTATTTATATTAAGGAGGATACCATGAGTATTTTTAAAGAAGCACCTAATTTGCCGGTGATAAAGTCAAAAGAAGAAATCGACAAAACTTACCGTTATTGGCGATTGCATTTAATGATCGTAAGCTATGTAGGTTATGCAGTATTTTACTTCACCCGTAAAGGATTCAATTTTGTTATGCCCGAAATGCTGACCGATCTTGGTTTGCAGAAAGCGGATATTGGGATAATGGGAACCGCATTTTATCTAACTTATGGTGCATCAAAATTTTTATCCGGTGTCATTGGCGATCGCTCCAATCCTCGTTATTTTATGGGATTAGGTTTAATGATAACTGGGATTGTAAATATCCTCTTTGGGCTCAGTTCTTCTGTGTTCATGTTCGTCACGCTTTGGATGATAAATGCGTTTTTCCAAGGGTGGGGCTGGCCACCGTGTTCAAAAATCCTCAATACATGGTATTCTCGCAACGAACGAGGGTTATGGTGGGCAATTTGGAATACATCTCATAATCTAGGCGGAGCATTAATTCCAATTCTTGCCGGAGCTATTACCCTTGCTTTAGGTTGGCGGTATGGCATGATTATTCCGGGTGTCATCGCGATTATAGTAGGGTTAGGGCTTTGCATCTTATTACGTGACCGCCCTGCGTCAATGGGACTACCAACTGTTGGTGAGTGGCGTAATGATATAGCTGAAAAAGAACATGAAAACGAGGGAATTGGCTTATCTACCTGGGAAATTCTCAAAAGCTATGTTTTTAAAAACAATATCATTTGGGCATTAGCTATTTCTTATGCGTTGGTTTACATTGTACGTACTGGAATCAATGACTGGGGCAATTTATATCTTAAAGAAACCCATGGTTATAACCTATTAGAAGCTAATACTACCGTAGCTTTCTTTGAAATTGGAGGATTTTTAGGTGCATTATTTGCAGGCTGGGGATCTGATAAATTCTTTAACGGTAACCGTACACAAATGAATATTATTTATGTTGTAGGTATCATTGGCGTCTCTCTTTCGCTTTGGTTAATTCCAAGTGACAATAGCTTATTAATGTCAACCTTATTCTTCTTGATGGGTTTCTTTATTTTCGGACCTCAATTTTTGATTGCCATGTCTGCAGCTGAAAATTCCCATAAATATGCCTCCGGAGCATCAACAGGTTTTGTTAGCTTATTTGCGTATATTGGCGCAGCCATTGCCGGCTTACCACTTTCATTAGTGATAGAGCAATATAAATGGAATGGTTTCTTCGGTACATTATTTATAATTTCTTTAGCTTGTGCTTTATTACTTGCTTTAGTATATTTCTTACAATGTCATCGTAATAAAATAAAAGCGTAAAATACATTTAATAATAAACCGCACTTCGTATCTATCTCAAAGTGCGGTCAATTTTTAGCGTGTTTTAATCAAATTAAAAGGCGTTTTTATAGACTTGTAAAATCAATTCCGCACTACATTCTCTCGGATTGCCACCGGTGCAAACATCATTGAAAGCATCTTGTGATAAGGCGATTAAGTCTTTTTCTTGTACACCGATTTGCGACAGTTTTTCCGGTATGCCAACATCTTTCGCCAATTGTTTCACTGCGTCCACCGCGGCATTACGATATTCTGCCGGCGACAAATTATCAACATTTACGCCCATAGCACGTGCAATTTCGCGATATTTCTCGCCGGTATAATCTTTATTAAATTCCATCACATAAGGTAATAACACCGCGTTTGCTACGCCATGTGGTGTATCATAATAAGCAGAAAGTGGGTGAGCCATACCATGTACTACTCCCAATCCCACATTGGAAAATCCCATACCGGCAACATATTGTCCCAACGCCATATCTTCACGACCTTTTGGATCGTTATTGACAGCTAAACGCAAAGAGCGAGAAATTAATTCAATCGCTTTTAAATGCAACGCATCCGTCAATTCCCATGCACCTTTGGTAATATAACCTTCAATCGCATGAGTTAAGGCATCCATGCCGGTTGCTGCAGTCAATCCTTTCGGCATGCTTGACATCATATCCGGATCAACAACTGCGACTACCGGAATATCATGTACATCAACACAAACAAATTTACGCTTGTTCGCCTCATCGGTAATCACATAATTAATTGTCACTTCAGCGGCAGTTCCCGCCGTGGTCGCCACCGCAATAATAGGTACGCATTTATTTTTTGTCGCGGCAACACCTTCTAAAGAGACAACATCACTAAACTCTGGATTTTTAATAATGATACCAATCGCTTTAGCACTATCAATCGGAGAGCCACCACCAATCGCCACTAAACAATCTGCACCGATTTGTTTAAACTTCTCTACACCGGCTTTAATTACCTCGACACTCGGATTAGCCTTTACCTCATCAAAAATATCATAGTTTATCTCTGCGAGATCTAAAAGTGCGGTGACTTTTTCCGCTACTTTAAATTTAACTAAATCTTTGTCTGTCACAACTAATACTTTTTTAAAGCCACGGGATTGAATTTCCGTAACAATATATTCAATTGCACCCTTACCATGATAACTGGTTTCATTTAAAATCATTCGATTGACCATTATATGTATCTCCAAATATATAAATAAAAATTCATAAAAACAGGCTATTTAGTTTCCCAAATAGCCTCGTTCTAATTCATTACTTCAACACTCGCCACGCTCTGTAACCATAAATTGCAATGGCAACGAAACAGATTAATGGGAGGATAAACGAGAAGTTAACTGCCGGCATTCCCATGACTTCGCCTTGGTCAATAATGATACCTTGTAGCGGTGGCATCAATGCACCACCCACAATTGCCATCACCAAACCAGCGGCACCCAATGTAGATTCTTCTTTTAATCCATATAAAGCAATACCGTAAATTGTAGGGAACATTAAGGACATAAAACCGGAGGTTAAAATTAAGCAGTATAAACCCCATACGCCATCAATAAACATCACACCCAAGATACTGAAGAAACCGCCCAACGCAAAGAGATATAACATTAATTCCGCTTTTAGGTATTTCATGATACTGGTGCTAATAAAGCGACTGGTAATAAAGATTGCCATGGCGATGATATTATAGTTTTGTGCTTCTGCTTTGGTGAAACCTAATCTTTCTGCATATTGGATGATAAAGGTCCAGCACATAATTTGTACGCCTACATAAAATACTTGCGCAATCACACCCTCACGATATTTCTCATTAGCAGATAAACGAGCGAACGATTCTTTAAACGAAATTGAGCCTCCTTCTTCCACTTTCGTTTTCGGCATTTTATACAAGCCAATAATCAACATGACCAACAAGACTACGACACCAACCGCAAGATACGGATTACGAATAATCTCTAAATCATGTGTCCGCACCACGGCTTTTTCTGCTTCGGATAAGGTGGTAAAAATTAAATTACCGGCAGCATCTCGTTTATCAGAATCCAAGCTAGTTAATACCACTTGTGAGGCAACAAACATCCCTGTTATTGAACCAAGCGGGTTAAAAGATTGTGCTAAATTCAAACGACGTGTCGCAGTTTGTGGATCGCCCATGGAAAGAATATATGGATTCGCGGTCGTTTCCAAAAATGCTAAACCAAAGGTTAAAATATACAAAGAAAGTAAGAAGTAGGTAAATTCTTCATATAATGCCGCCGGATAGAATAAAAATGCACCAACCGCATATAAGGAAAGCCCTAATAACACACCGGCTTTATAGCTATAACGACTAACAAATAATGCCGCCGGAATTGCCATTGTTCCATAGCCACCATAGAACGCAAATTGAACTAACGCCGCCTCAGATGCCGGAATTTCCATTACGGTTTGGAAAACCGCCACCATCGGATTAGTAATATCATTCGCAAAACCCCACAATGCGAATAAACTTGTAATTAACACAAAAGGTACAACAAATTTTTTCTCTAGAACTTTAGCAGTCATAAGCTATTCCTTCTTCATTGTTGAAACGATAATCCATTAAAAAATCAATTATTTTTCCTCAACCCAAGATCCATAAGACTTGAATTTTTCTAACACCACACTCATTTGTTCAGCAGATAAAGTCGGAATCGGTTTTCCGGTTGCCAATAATTTAAGATACCAATCGGCAATCACCTCAATTTCATGCGCTACACTCAACGCTTTGTCTAAGGTTTTATCCACCGCAATCAAACCATGGTGCGCAAGTAAAATTGCTTTACTTTGTTTAATCCCGTCGCGAACATAATCCGCTAATTGATGAGTACCGAAAGTGGCATAAGGTACGCAAGGCACATGATCCGTACCGGTACAAGCGATCATGTAATGAATAGGTGGGATCGGTTGTCCTAAAATCGAAACAGCCGCACAGTTTGCCGCATGGTTATGCACCACCGCACCAATATCCGCACGTGCTTCATAACACGCCAAATGGAATTGCCATTCACTGGAGGGCAACTTACCCGCTTCATGTTGACCGTTTTTATCTACAAAAACGATTAAATCTTCCGTCATTTCCTCATAAGGCGTACCGGTTGGCGTAATTAACATCCCATCGTTATAACGCACGCTGACATTGCCGGCTGTACCTTGATTTAATCCTAATTTTGTCATTGCCAAACAAGTATCAATAATTTGGCGAGCTAATGCTGTTCTGTTCATGTTTAAATTCCTCTTAAAATAATGGCGTCACGCCTTTTTTAATAATAATATTTCCATATTTTGCTGTTTCACCGCTGATTACAACCGCATAGGCTTGTTTGGCACGTTCATAAAAAGCAAAACGTTCAATTCTTTCTAAATTAGGCAATTTTTCCACCGCACTTTGTATCGCCTCTAAATAACGCTGCTCAACAGAAGGATCCAAACTATCCCCCTCAACCGCTTGCATCATAATTAATGGCGCCTTGACATAAGCGTCAAATTCAAATAGCGGGCTAATACCTTTAAGCAATGTATCTACACCAATTCCATCAGCACGAATAACACGATGATGTAGTTGATGGGCCGGAAAATGAGCGTCAGATAACACCAATTCGTCACCATGTCCCATTTCCGCTAACACTTTTAATAATTCAGGCGAAATTGCCGGATGAATACCTTTTAACATAACGACCTCTTAATCCATTTGTTGTAACCATTGTTGATATGCCGCCGATTGTGCAGAAGGATAAATCCGTTTTTTCTGTGGCTGCATTGCTTGCTGTGCCTCCTCTAGTGAGGCATAAACGCCGACGCCGGCAAACGTAAACATGGCTGCGCCTAAAACCGTACTTTCCGCCACATCCACAATATCCAACGGAATACCAAGTACATCTGCTCGAATTTGGTTCCATAGCGCATTTTTCGATCCGCCACCGACACAAATTAAGCTTTCCGCTTTAAAATGACTCACTTGTTGCAATACTGCTAATCCGTTTTTCAGCTGCAACGCCATGTATTCCAATGCGGCACGATAAATCTGCCCGCGACTACTGTGCATGGATAATCCGCTAATAAATCCTGCGCCGACCGGTTTATCTGTCGCAGCAAAACTGCCCTGTAAGCGCACTCCATTCGCACCCACTGCTGCCGAATTGCCTTCTTCAATCATGGTGGAATAATAACGATCTGTACCAACAACATCGGCAAAATAAAGCTTGCCAATCCACTCCATTACACCGGAACCAACCCATTGCACTGCCGGATTAAAACGATGATGTTGTGCATCAAACTCTGTAGTCAGCCCTTGCGGCACAAACTCCATGTGCGGTTCGGCACGTTCGGTACGCGCCATCAAAATTTCCCAAGTACCGGAACTTAATACCGGTTGATTTAACCCGGCACCAGAACCAAACACCGCAAATTGCGTATCATGTCCGCAAGAAATTACCGGTACTTCACTTAATCCAAATTGGGTGGCAAGTGCGGTGGATAATTTGCCGATTTTTTCACCGGCACTGACCATTTTGGGAAATTGCGCTTTCGTTAATCCAAGAACGGTTAACACCTCATCATCCCAATCGTTATCTGCCAAATTGGTCATCATGGAAGTTCCCGCCATGGTACGATCCGTTGTAAATTCACCGGTTAAACGTTGGCTTAACATCGAAGAAATAAACACCCATTTATCCATCTCTTGGTAAATTTCTGGTTTATTTTCTTTTAACCACAATAATTTAAATAACGTATTAAAACTGTACTGACCAATTCCGTTACGTTGATAAAGCTGCTCCACATTCAGGTGGTGAGATAAATTTTCCATTAACGGTAAGGTACGCGGACATTTCCAAGAAATGATGGGATAAAGTTGTTTTCCGTTTCGATCAAAAGGCGCACCGTCAACCCCAAAAGTCGTAACCGCAATCCCAACAACATCGGCTAAATCCTGTTGTTGCGCTTGCAGTTGTTGCAGTGTATGAGTTGCACAATCCACCAACTTTTGCCAAATTTCCTCAAAATCCCAAATGTGATAATCAGGATGTTCACTATCAGGTTGCGTATTATTGGCAAGATGATGCGAGGCGAGAATTTTGCCTTTTTCATTCATGGCAATTGTGCGTAAATTAGTCGCCCCACAGTCAAAAATCAATGCAATTGACATAAAAACTCCCCTAAAGTGCGGTAAAAATCACCGCACTTTTGACATAATAAATTTCAATTGAGACAGGAGATTATTTGTAAAGCGGTCCGAAATTAGCGCAAGCGCGATAATCTTGACCTTCTTTATCTTGACCAAATGCGTTCCATGCGCTTGGACGGAATACGTCTTTATCCACGACATTGTGCATACAAACAGGAATGCGCAACATAGACGCTAAGGTAATTAAATCTGCCCCAACGTGTCCATATGTTGCAACACAGTGGTTAGCGCCCCAATTTGCCATCACGGAATAAACATCAGTGAAGGCGCCAGTACCAGTTAAGCGAGGCACAAACCAAGTACAAGGCCAAGTCTCGTTGGTACGTTTCATCAAGTTTTCATGTACCGCTTCCGGTAATTCGATAGACCAACCTTCGGCAATTTGTAACACCGGTCCAAGCCCTTTAATGATATTTAAACGGTGCATGGTAAATGGCATTCCGCCTTTAGTGGTATATTGAGAAGATAAACCGCCCCCACGGAAATATTCGTGTACCGCCGGACACCAACGCGTATTTTCTAAGCAACGTTTACCGTCTTCTTCCGTCACTTCCCACACCGGTTTGATCACAGGATTTCCTTCGTTATCCGAATGTTGACCAGTACCGTCCAATGCGGCAGAACCAGAATTAATTAAATGAATAAATCCACTTTCAGGACGCCAACCCGTTACGCGCTCCACAGAATCTTCGCTCCAATAGGTACGCACGTCGGCAAAAATTTGTGCTTGTCCGGTTAATTGATGACCGAGCAACATACAAACCCCATTTAAAGAATCGTTTTCTGTAGCTAAAATATGCGGCGGACGTACCCCATTCCAGTCATAAGTAGAATTTAGAATCGCTTCCATAAAGTCACCGTTCGGAAGGTGATCAGTCCATTGACGTTGACCTTGGAAACCGGCAGCAATGGCATTGTGGCCTAGCGCTTCTTCACCATAACCTAATTCAGCTAATTTCGGATTACCCACCATCAAATCGCGCGCAATAATCGTCATTTTGACTACATTTTCCCAAAGTTCCGCCCGCTCTTCCGGTGTGCGTTGATATTCCGATAAATTAACATCAATCCCTTCTTTGCAATATTGTTTGACCCAAGACAACGCCAACTCGACTTCTTGCGGATCATAGATTTTACGATCTAACCGACGTTTAATTTCGGTCATATCCACATATTCATTGCGCATTCCCAAATATTCTTGGAAGAACGGTTGATTAACGATAGACCCAGCGATCCCCATAGAAACCGAGCCGATAGATAAATAGGATTTACCGCGAATAGAGGCAACTGCAAGACCAGCGCGCGCAAAACGCAGAAGTTTTTCTTTAACATCCGCTGGAATACTTTGATCATCGGCTTCTTGCACTTCAGTTCCATAAATCGAAAATGCAGGTAATCCCATTTGCGAATGCCCAGCCAATGCTGCTGCCAAATAAACTGCCCCCGGACGTTCCGTACCGTTAAAGCCCCAAATCGCTTTCGGCATATGCGGATCCATATCAATAGTTTCCGAACCATAACACCAGCAAGGTGTGACCGTAATGGTTAAACCCACATTGCTTAATTTAAATTTTTCCGCACAAGCCGCCGCTTCGGCAACTCCGCCAATACAAGTATCCGCAATCACGCACTCCACCAAAGAGCCATCAATATGTCTAACGTGCGTTTGCAATAATTCAGCGACAGATTTCGCCATATTCATAGTTTGTTCTTCAAGCGATTCACGCACGCCCATTCGACGACCATCGATAGTAGGGCGAATACCAATTTTGACCGGAGTAGATTTGAATTGACTCATGATGTATTCCTCTTAGATAAATTAAATAACCACACGGTTTGTCTGGCTTTTATTTTTCACTAAAAAATACAGAGGCAATAGTTTTTTTTGAAACTTGATCGTTTTTCGTGACACAGGTCACAAAAAATGACTGATTTATAAGAGCCTTATTGCCCGTTAGGAAATAAATCAATAAAAATCGGGCAATTCGGGCATTACTTTACAGAAAGGAGAACATTAGATTGTTGGCAATATTGTTGTAGGAGATTATCTACTGGCGGCTCAGTAAACAAAATATCGACTTGTGATAATTCAGCCAAAAGAATTAAATTTTTACGGTTAAATTTAGACTGATCGGCTAATAAAAATTTTTGTGCCGAGGCTTCCATCATCTTCCGTTTTGCTGAAGCATTTAGCTCGTTTGATTCCCAAATCGACCCGTTTTCATCAATACCAGAACAAGAGAAAATACAGAAATCAATATGTAGTCGTTGTAATAGTTGCTCTGACAAAGGGCCATAAAACGCATCATATTTTCCGGAATATACACCACCTGTTGCAATCGTTGTTACATTCTTTTTATTTACTAATGCTGCAATATTATGCATAGAATTGGTGACTACTGTACAAGAGATATTCGGAATTAATTGTGCAAAATGCCAACTACTTGAACTGGCATCCAAACCAATCACCGCACCTTCAAAAACATACTCTACTGCCCGCTCGGCAATTGAACGCTTCGCCTCATAATTGGTTCGCTGTCTCACCTGAAAAGAGCTGCCAATATCTTTTGAGGTCTGGCTAACTGCACCGCCATGTACACGATATATCAATCCTTTTTTTGCTAATGACGACAAATTCCGTCGAATAGTCTCCACCGAAACCTCAAAATGTTGCGCTAACTCATTCACATATACCTTCCCTGATACATTAATCAATTGCATAATCAGATCTTCTCTTGTTTGCATAATCTCTCCAAAACGGGCAAAACGGTCATTTTGAAATTATTATAGGCATTTTGCTCAATAAAGCAAAAATTCTTTAATTTTTCACCACACTCTTAGCACATCCGGCAAAAATCTATTACAATACCCGCAACCATACTCAAACAAGAGGACAAGTATATGATTATCGTAACGGGCGGCGCGGGGATGATTGGCGCGAATATCGTGAAAGCATTAAACGATATGGGACGTAAAGATATTTTAGTGGTGGATAACCTGAAAGATGGCACGAAATTTGTCAATTTAGTGGATTTGGATATTGCGGATTATTGCGACAAAGAGGACTTTTTGGCATCCATTATTGCCGGCGATGATTTAGGCGATATCGATGTGATTTTCCATGAGGGCGCTTGTTCGGCGACCACGGAATGGGACGGTAAATATTTAATGCACAACAACTACGAATATTCCAAAGAGTTGTTGCATTATTGCTTAGACCGCGAAATTCCTTTCTTCTACGCCTCCAGTGCGGCGACCTATGGCGATAAAACAGAATTCGTGGAAGAACGCCAATTTGAAGGCCCGTTAAATGCTTACGGTTACTCAAAATTCTTATTCGACCAATATGTGCGCGAGATTTTACCGGAAGCCAATTCGCCGGTTTGTGGTTTTAAATATTTCAATGTTTATGGTCCGCGTGAACAGCATAAAGGTTCAATGGCAAGTGTGGCGTTCCATTTGAATACCCAAATTAACAAAGGCGAAAACCCGAAATTATTTGCCGGCAGTGAGCATTTCTTGCGCGATTTTATTTACGTGGGTGACGTGGCAGCGGTAAATATTTGGGCATGGCAAAATAGCGTGTCGGGCATTTTCAATTTAGGCACCGGCAAAGCGCAAAGTTTTAAAGAAGTGGCGGATGCGGTGGTGAAATTCCATGGCAAAGGGCAAATTGAAACCATTCCGTTCCCGGAACATTTAAAATCCCGTTACCAAAAATATACCCAAGCGAATTTAGGCAAACTTCGTGCGGCAGGTTGCGACTATCAATTTAAAGATGTGGCAACGGGCGTGGCGGAATATATGGCGTGGCTTAATCGGAAATAACTCATCAATCCTGTGCGGTTAAATAGCTTGTTGACAACATTGGATTTTTTGACCGCACGTGGTGTTACTCTACCGAAAAAAGATGAATATACTAATTATTGGTCCCTCTTGGGTCGGCGATATGATGATGTCGCACAGCTTGTACCAAACCCTAAAACAACAGCATCCGGATTGCAATATCGACGTGTTGGCGCCGGATTGGTGCAAACCGCTGCTGGCACGAATGCCGGAAGTGCGACAAGCGATCACTATGCCAATCGGGCATGGTGCCTTTGCTTTAGGCGAACGTTATCGCATTGGAAAATCCTTGCGTAATCAATATGATATGGCAATCGTCTTACCAAACTCATTAAAATCGGCATTTATTCCATACTTTGCCAAAATCCCGCAACGACGGGGTTGGAAAGGGGAAAGTCGGTATATTTTGCTCAATGATTTACGCCACAATAAAAAAGCCTATCCCATGATGGTGCAGCGTTATGTGGCGTTGGGTTATGCGCAAAACGCCTTGCCTGCCGCCGCGGATTTGCCAATTCCAATACCTTATTTGACGGTTGAAAAAACGCTACTGGACGCCACATTAAAAATCTTCGAAAAACAGACCGCACTTGCGCAACATCGTCCCGCGATCGGCTTTTGTCCTGGCGCAGAATTTGGACCGGCAAAACGTTGGCCGCATTATCATTACGCGGCATTAGCGGAACAATTGATCGCACAAGGATACGCCATTCGCCTATTCGGTTCCGCCAAAGATCACGCTGTGGGTGAACAAATTCGCCTCGCGTTGCCGGCGGATTTACAACGTTATTGTAGCAATTTAGCCGGGCAAACCAGCCTTAATCAAGCGGTAGATTTAATCAGCGACTGCGCAGCGATTGTTAGCAATGACAGCGGATTAATGCATATCGCCGCCGCCTTAAAACGCCCGCTGGTGGCGCTCTATGGACCGACCAGCCCGCAATATACGCCGCCATTGTCCGACAACGCGGTCATTATTCGCTTAATCGACGGTGGCTTGATTAAAATCCGCAAAGGCGACGACAGCGCCGAAGGGTATCATCAAAGTTTAATTGATATTACGCCGCAAATGGTGTGGGAAAAATTACAAGGGTTGCTTGATTAAATGCGGATTTGCTTGGTTAAAACATCTTCCATGGGCGACATCATCCATACCTTGCCGGCGTTAACCGATGCACAGCGCGCCATTCCTGATTTGCAAGTGGATTGGGTGGTGGAAGAAAATTTTGCGGAAATTCCGCGTTGGCACAGTGCAGTGAAGCAAGTCATTCCCGTTGCCATCCGACGTTGGCGCAAAAATTTATGCCAAGCGGCAACCAGAAATCAATGGAAAAACTACCGCACTTTATTGCAACAAACCGAATATGACGCCATCATTGATGCTCAAGGTTTGCTCAAAAGTGCCTGTTTGGTGACCTATTTTGCCCGCGGTAAAAAATACGGTTACGACCGTCAATGTGCGCGCGAACCTCTCGCCTCTTTGTTTTATGATCACAAATTTTATATTGATTATCAACAACACGCGGTAGAGCGCATTCGTCAATTAGTTGCCCAAAGTTTAGCTTATCCGCTTCCCGCCGCGCAAGGCGATTACCAAATTGCTTCGCATTTTGCTGCGCCAACCAGCGAAATGCCTTATGTGCTGTTTATTCATGCCACCACGCGCGCGGAAAAACATTGGACGGAGCATGAATGGAAAAAATTAGCGCAAAAAATGACCGCACTTGGTTATCAAATTCGTCTGCCTTGGGGCAATGTGGCGGAAAAACAACGAGCTGAACGCATTGCCGAGGGAATAGAAAGCGCGGTGGTTTTGCCACGACTTTCGCTCACGCAACTTGCCGCGCAAATTGCCAATAGCGCGGCGGTAGTCTCTGTGGATACCGGATTGGCGCACCTAAGTGCCGCCTTAGATAAAAAAAATATTACCCTTTATGGCGCCACTGATCCGAAACTTATCGGCACCTATGGCAAAAATCAAATCTATATCCAAGAAAAACGGATGGATTTAATTCGCGCTGAACGCGTGTTGGCATATTTCGCCTAAAAAAAAATCCTATCGCGCGATAGGATTTTTATCTCAATTAAGCTTGTGCAACTTCATCTTGATCATGCGCCGAGGCTTTCAGGCGCGCAAAATAATCTTTGGTTTCGCTCACAATCACATGGCGTAAACCGATTAATGCAATTAAATTCGGGAACGCCATCAATCCGTTAACAATATCCGCCAAAATCCAAATTAATTCCAATTGAATAAAGGCGCCACATCCCACCAACACAATAAAAATCAGGCGATAAATTTTAATGCCTTTGATGCCGGCTAAATAAACGAAACAACGTTCCCCGTAATAGCACCAACCCAAAATGGTGGTAAAGGCGAAAAATAGCAAGCCAACCGTCACGATCGTGGCGCCAATATTGCTGCCCAAGCCTTGCGAAAAGGCAAGATTAGTCATCGCCGCCCCCGCGACGCCAGATTGCCAAGCGCCGGTTAACACCAACACAATACCGGTCATTGAGCAAACAATAATGGTATCTAAAAAGGTACCGGTCATGGAAATTAGCCCTTGGCGCACCGGTTCTTTGGTTTGCGCCGCTGCTGCCGCAATTGGCGCGCTACCTAAACCAGATTCATTGGAGAAAATCCCTCGCGCAACGCCCGATTGAATGGCTTTCATCACCGTAATCCCTAAAGCGCCACCTAACGCTGCTTGCGGATCAAAGGCGCTATGAATAATCAACGACAACGCCGCCGGCACTTGTTGCCAATTCATGATGATAATCACCACGGAAATTGCCACATAAAAGATCGCCATAAAAGGCACGATAATGGAGGAAACCACCGCAATGCGCTTAACGCCGCCCAAAATAATCAACGCCACCAACACGGTTATTATCGCCGCGCTCCAAACGACCGGCACGCTAAAGGTGTCGTGCATTGCGTGCGTAATGGCTTGAATTTGCGGAAAGGTACCAATTCCGAAAAACGCCACCAACACGCCAAACACCGCAAATAATTTTGCCAGCCAACGAATGCCCAAGCCATTTTCAATATAATACATTGGGCCGCCAGCCATAAAACCTTGCTTATCTCGCACACGATATTTCACTGCCAATAAACATTCGGCGTATTTGGTTGCCATGCCCAGCAATGCCACCAACCACATCCAAAAAATTGCCCCCGGTCCGCCGGCTTGAACCGCCGTTGCTACGCCGACGATATTACCGGTACCAATGGTTGCCGCCAACGCGGTACAAAGCGCAGCAAAAGCAGAAACATCCCCTTTTTTTGCCCCTTGTTCTTTTTTAAATAAATACACCAACGCGCGTGGCAAATGCACAATTTGCAAGAAACCTAAACGCAAGCTCAAATAAACTCCCGTACCAGATAATAAGAGCAGTAACGGTAGTCCCCAAATAAACGTATTGATTGATGACAAGATCGTTTCTAACGACATAAAAATTCCTCGTAAAAAATCAGTTTACTATTTACAAGGAGGCGAAAAGAATTACGGAATAAAATAAAAAGGGATAGCATCCAAAGCTACATTCACGACTATCTCTTGCCCCTGTCCTTTTGCCTGAGCGTTTGAAAAACCGTGAAAAAATCACCGTTCTTTTGCGCCTTCGGCGTCCGATTATGGTTATTCATATCGGCTCTCTCCAAGGGTTCGTCCAGTAACAGTCCTCGCAAAATTATTTGCACCTGAAAGATTTTACCTCGTCGGTGTAGAGTCAATTCTCTACTCTCCAGCTACCTTCACCCGAACATTCCGGTCGAAAACGCTTTTTCGACCGAAGTGGACTAATTCTAACAAGAGGAAAACAATAACTCAAGATGAAAGTGGCTGCGACAAAGGAAGCTAAGCATGATGGATGATACGAAAAATTGTTGTTACTTGTTTTCTCTTTGCCACTTTATTGCAATATAACTGCAGGTTGGGATCAATTTTAGCTGATGTTCCCGTACAAACGTGACCAATGCTTGATATAATTTATCCGCTACCCCTTGACCGCGTAGCGCCTCGGAAACAAAAGTATGCGTTGCATTAATGGTTTGCGCATCAACAAAAAAATAGCTCAATTCGGCAATTTTACGCTGCTGCTCATCCACAATAAAAAATTCACCTTGGGTAGCATCATATTGATGTTGAATCTCCATTAATGTCGGCTCCAATCTTCGCTAAAATTTTCATCCATCGCGAAATCTGCACTATCGCAAGGAATGGCTTTTTCCTCATTTGCCCATTCGCCCAAATCAATCAATTGGCAACGTTTGCTACAAAAAGGGCGATAGGGGCTTTTTTCCGACCATGTCACCGCTTTTTTACAAGTCGGACATGGCACCTCAAATACATCATCAGTCATGATTATTTCCACTCAATTGTAAATAAGATTGATGCAATTCTAGCACTTTTTGCTTCAATTGCGGCAAAGATTTATGCAGATCGCCCTCGTTATTAATCACATCATCCGCATAGCGCAAACGCGCCTCGCGGCTTACCTGTGATGCCATAATTTGGCGGATTAACTCCGCCCGATTACTATCCCGTTGCGTTGCTCGCGCAATTTGCGTCGCCGGCGCCACATCCACCACCAACACGCGCTGGCAAAGTGCGGTCAATTTATTTTCAATTAATAAAGGCACCACCCACAACACATAAGGAGAATCCTGTTCTTGTAATTGGCGCAACATTTCGTCACGAATGGCGGGGTGCAGCAACGCGTTGAGCCATTGTTTTTCTGCTTCATGGTGAAACACGCGCTCACGCAATGCCGCGCGATTTAACTCCCCGTTTTCCAGTAAAATTTCCGCACCAAAATACGCCACCATTTTAGCCAACAGCGGCGACCCTTTTGCCACCACCTCGCGCGCCACCACATCCGCGTCGATCACCGGCACACCAAGTTCAGCAAACAACTCCGCCACCGTGCTTTTACCGCTGCCGATACCGCCGGTTAACCCTACAATATATGTCATCACAACCCTTATTGATGTTCTTGTTGAAGCACAAATTTTGGCACAGTTATGCCAAGCTGTACAGGTTCAGCAATAAAATTCCCCCGCCGGCAAGGCTCAAAAACGGACCGAATGCTACCCATTCAACGCGCGTACCGCGATAGTTTAAATAGCCTACATAAATCAATGCGCTCAAACAAGCGCCGAGAACCAACCAAGGCAATTGTACCACCGGCGTAACGCCACCCAAGCCCAGCATTAACCAATAATCACCGCGCCCCAAGGCTTCACGCCGATAAACCCATTTTGCCATATAATACAGTGCATAAAACGTCAAAAATCCAAGCGCAGCGCCTTGCAAACTGGCAATTAAATCTACCGGAATGGCGACAAAATACGCGCGGACAACCGCGCAAACAAATAATAATTGGCATAATGTCGGCGAGATTAATTGGTAATAGCCATCAATAATTGCTACACAAAATAACAGCGCCACATAACTGCCCAACCATAATCCAGTAAAAGGATCAAAAAGTGATGCCAACAACACCAACAGCGCGCCGAAGCCGAACATATAATAAAAAAAATGACCGCACTTTAAGGGCGCCAACGCGCAATGCTCCGCTACAAAGTGCGGTGAATTTTGCGGAAAGATTTCACAAAAATTCAGCCAAACCTGCTCGCTTAAGCGCGCAGAAAATCCGCTCAAATAACGATACACCGCGTAACCGATCGCATTACCATACAGCCAACAAATCACCATCATCATTGAATTAACGACCCCATATTAAAAATCGGCAAATACATGCCCAACATAATGGCGCCGATAAGCCCACCGATAATCAACATCAGCAATGGTTCTAATAATTGCGCCAACAGATCCACTTGATGATCCAGTTGTTGTTGATAAGTATCGGCGATATGGCGCAACATTAAGGCAACTTTGCCGCTATTTTCGCCGATTTTTAACATTTGTTGCGCCGGCATAGGAAACCAAACCGAACTCACCGACGCCGACAACGGATAACCTTGATTGACGCCATTTAGCGTTTCCTTAATCCATTCCATCAGCAAAATATCGCCATTTGATGCTGGCGAGGCTTGCCAACTTTTTTGTTGCGGTAAAAAGGATTGCAGCCCTTGCGTCAATGCAATGCCGGCGCTTAACATTAAAGACAAACTGTGGCAAAAACGAATTAACCGCGAAAATTGCACGACCCGACAAATCACCGGCAGGCGCATCATCAATTTGGCTTTTTGCCGCTGCCATGATGGAGAATGCGAAAATTGGTAACGCAATAAGGCGCTTAATAAACCAAGCAATAGCGTTAATTGCCAAAAGTAATCTTGCAATCCGGCGGAGATATGCAGCAAAATAGCGGTAAATGTCGGCAAACTGGCTTGATTTTCCGCATACATTGCAGCAAATTGCGGCACAATAAACATCAGCAACAATACGGTCAAGATAAAAGAAATCGCCAGCACCAACATAGGATACAGCAGAATTTTTTGGATTTTGCGCTGCAACGCCAAGGTTTGCGTTTTATGCTGCGCCAGTTGTTCACAAACTAAGGGTAATTTCCCCGTCATCTCCCCCACCAAAATCAATTGGCGTTCTTGATAATTTAAATAGCGTCCTTGGCGTTCTAAGGCTTGCGAAAAGGATAAGCCACTTTCCAAATCAGCAATCAACTGCCCCAACCATTGATACAACGCCGGTTGCGCACAGTTTTGCCATAAAATCTGTAAGCTGTCTTTTAAGGGAACCGCCGAGTTTAGCAACACGGAAAGTTGCGTAAATAAATCAACAAGTTGCGCCTTTTTCGGCTTACTGCTCAATTGCCAATGTTGTTGTAATTTTACGTGCGCCAAGCCGCGCTGAAACAAGCGATATTGCGCCTCGGTTTTATCCCGCGCCACAATCATCCCTTGTTGTTTTTGCTGTAATTTATTTTTTCCTGACCAAGCAAATAATTTTAAGTTAGCCATATGCTTTTCCCAACACGCGCTCCACTTCCGCCCAATCCGTTAACCCCAGCTGCACTTTTTCCGCCGCGCTTTGGCGTAAATCCGCAAAATCCGTCTGATAACCATGTGTCTCAAGTGTGGGTTGCAAGAATTGATAAATTCCAATCCGCCCTTGATAACCCTGCAAACAATCGCATAAATCGGAGGAAAAATGACCGCACTTTTGACATTTTTTACGAACTAAACGTTGGGCGATGATCAATAATAAACTGTGTTCAATTTCATGGGATTGAATGCCCAATTGCTGTAAGCGCGAAAGCGCGGAGGGTGCGTCATTGGTATGCAACGTGGATAACACCAAATGTCCGGTTTGCGTCGCGCGCAACGCCATCGCCGCACTCTCTTCATCACGAATTTCGCCGAGCATAATAATATCGGGATCTTGGCGCAAAAAAGTGCGTAACAGGCGGCTGAAATCCAAGCCAATAGCTAAATTGACTTGCGTTTGCATAATGCCCTCTAGCGCAATTTCAATCGGATCCTCAGCGGTTAAAATATGTTTATCGCGGCTATTGAGATGTTGAAGTGCGGTATAAAGGGAAATACTTTTTCCGCTGCCGGTAGGACCGGTCACTAAAATCAAGCCTTGCGGTTGACTTAATGCATTCGCAAAGCATTGTTGTTGCCACGCGTTCATGCCAAGTTCCGCAAAACTGAAATGCACCGGTTTATTTTGCTGCAAGCGCAACACCGCTTTTTCGCCAAAATGAGTGGGCAAGGTAGATAAACGAAAATCCAAACGATCTGAAAAAGTGGTTCTAAACTGAAAACGTCCGTCTTGTGGCAGACGCGTTTCGCTAATATCCAATTTTGCCAATAATTTCAAACGGGAAATTAAGCGCGCTGCCAGATTTAAGGCAAGTTTCGGTTGCGGCTGCAGCACGCCATCAATGCGAAAACGGATTTGTAAATGATGGGCTTGCGGTTCCAAATGAATATCTGACGCTTGCCATTGCACCGCTTGTTCAAAAAGATGTGACAACAGGCGAATAACCGGTTCATCGCTACCGGTTTCCGTTTCTATCTCCGGCGCTTGCGCCTGATAGCTGACCTGTGGCGTTTCTTCTACGCTAAACTGCGGCGGCGAAAGTTGTTGTAGTAAGGCTTTCAGATCGGCGCTGGGCAATAATACCGGCTCGACCATTTTTCCGCTAAGAAAGGCAAAGGTTTCGCAAGCCGCGAGATTATTCAAACTGTCCACACCCAACCACAGAGTTTGCGCATCTTGGCGCAAAGGCAGAGCAAAATAACGCAATAACAAGGCTTGTTGCTGTTGATTTTGCTGCCATAAGTGCGGTGCAATTTGGAAACATTCTCCGTTTTCCGCCACCACCATGGGCACATTTTCAAGCGGTGTGATGTTCGGTTCTGCCATATTTGCCTCTAATTGCTGCAATAACCGGCGGGAAAGAGTTCATCATGAGAAAAGCAATTCACGCTCCAAACAACACCGTCCAACGCATTGCCCGAGGAAGTTAGCGAATAGCTTATGTTTTCCAGCGCGCCTTTGCCTGTCACCGTAATCACGCCAGCTTGCACATTGACGGATTTAATATATTTACCGCGCTCGCCGCTATTTTGTTGAATACCGTTGGAACCCGCACTGCAATTTTTATTGTCGCCATGGTTATAAATACAAAGCTCCACTTCCGAACGATAAGGCGCGGAGGCTTGCAATAATTCGGACATTGCCGCTTTTTTGGTATAATTTTGATACGACGGAATGGCGATAGTCGCTAAAATGGCGACAATCGCAATTACGATCATCAATTCCACCAAGGTAAATCCATTATGCCACCCTTGATGAGCCAATAACCTGTGCGCCGGCGTTTTTGAGTTAACGAAAGTGCGGTGTAAATTTTTCATCTTTTTTCCTTTTCTTGCGAGATAATCAATGCCAAAATGACGATTGTTAGTGTGCAAAGAAAAGTATGGACAGGCTAAAAGATCAGGCGATTTTTTCGATACCGATCGCAAAAATAAATTTTATGTCATCAAAAATAATCCCAAATGAAAAACGAAATAAAAATTGAAAATGGATGGCTTCTTGACGAGCGAAAAATCCTATCGCCGCACTATGATTTAAGACCGTCCGACACGGAAATTTCCTTGCTAGTGATCCACTACATCAGCCTGCCGCCGGAGCAATTTGGTAGCGGTTATATTGATGATTTTTTTCAAGGTAAACTGGATCCCGATGCGCACCCGTATTTTCAAGAAATTTACCAAATCCGCGTGTCCGCTCATTGTTTAATTGATCGCCAAGGGCAGATCACACAATATGTCAATTTTAATGATCGCGCTTGGCACGCGGGGCTATCTTGTTTTCAAGGGCAGGAAAAATGTAACGATTTTTCCATTGGCATCGAATTGGAGGGCAGCAATGAGCAACCTTTTACCCCCGCGCAATATGCCGCACTCATTCGCTTAAGCCAAAGCCTGATGCAAACTTATCCGCATATCCGCAAGGATCGCATCGTCGGGCATTGCGATATTTCGCCGGGCAGAAAAATCGATCCCGGTCAATATTTTGATTGGCAAGGCTATTTAAGCGCGCTGTAAAATAAACGCGGGAAATCATAAGAATAAGGCAATTTTGATGAACTTCTCCCGAAAAGGGCGGTCTAATTTCTGTACGAAATGATAAGATTAATTGTCAAAATCTATTGATCTTATTTTTAATTATGCTATAACTGACACAAATTTTATTCTTACTAAGAAGGAAAATGATGAACAAAGAACAGACTATGATGTTGGTTCCTCAAGGCAGCTTAGAGGGTTATATCCGAGCCGCAAATGAATATCCGATGCTAAGCGCAGAGGAAGAAAAGGAATTGGCAGAGCGTTTGTACTATCAAGAAGATTTAGAGGCAGCAAAACAGCTGATCCTGTCTCATCTTCGCTTTGTCATTCATGTAGCGCGCGGATATTCCGGTTATGGTTTGCCGCAAGCGGACTTAATTCAAGAGGGGAATATCGGTTTAATGAAAGCGGTTAAACGTTTCAATCCGGAAGTGGGCGTGCGTTTAGTTTCTTTCGCGGTACATTGGATCAAAGCGGAAATTCACGAATACGTACTGCGTAACTGGCGTATTGTGAAAGTGGCGACCACCAAAGCACAACGTAAATTATTCTTCAATTTGCGTAAAACCAAACAGCGTTTAGGCTGGTTTAATGAAAATGAAGTGGATATGGTGGCGCGAGAATTAGGCGTTTCTAAAGAAGACGTGATTGAAATGGAAAGCCGCATGACGGGTTCTGATGTTGGTTTTGATTTGCCAAATGATGAGCACGACGAAGAAAGCTACGTGCCGGCACGTTATTTGGAAGACAAAAGCTCAAATTTTGCTGCTGAATTGGAAAGTGAAAATTACGAAAGCCAAGCAGCTGACCAACTTAGCGTGGCATTGGATGCCTTAGATGAGCGCAGCCAAGATATTATCAAAGCCCGCTGGTTGGATGATAATAAAGCGACATTGCAAGATTTAGCGACAAAATACAACATTTCCGCTGAACGTGTGCGCCAACTGGAAACCAGCGCGCTGAAAAAATTAAAAAGTGCGGTAAATTTTTAATACGTTTTCCCTCAATTCAACGATTTTACAAAAAGGTGATCATCATTGATCGCCTTTTTTATTTCTGGGAATTTTTAGGCTCAACTCGCTTTTTTCAGCATTTATCGCTATTTTTCGCTGTATTTTCAATGCACGTTTAGCAACATTCGGATCATTCTCAAAAACAACCGCACTTTCTTGTACATTGTACCTTTCGTTATTAAACCCAAACCGCGCACAAAAATTTTTCCAAAAGGACAAAAATTCTGCTTTTTCTGTGGGGAGATATTCGCTATACTAATTCCCCTCATATTTGTGCGGGTTTCCCGCCAATTTCCATATTATCGAACTATTTTCACAACATTTACATTAAGTTAAGGAGCTTGAAATGAATAAAATTTTCAAATGCAAGTACGACGTAACTTCTGGAGTCACCAAAGTTGTGTCAGAACTTGCTACGAATCAACAACTTACCTCACAAACTACCCGTTCTACCCCCCCCCTCAACTGCTCATTTCTCGCTCACTTTACTGGCTTTAATTATGCTGACAGCAAACGAGGCGTTTGCTGATCAAAATGTTTATAGTTGGACTGATAATGGTGTCTTTAAGATCAGTGAATGGAGAAAAGATGCAAATGTTGGAAGTGGTGCTGTTCATTTATCTAATCAATGGAATGCTAAAAAACATTCAGATTATGTTCTCATCGGTAAGTCTGCCTCGGTAGGTGTTATCTCACAAACTAACAGTGGCATGGTTGCCATTGGTACGGGCAGTCACGCAGCAGGTGACAGAACTATTGCAATAGGGGAAAAGGCAAAAACAAAAGAAGGCATGGGGCAAGCTATCGCTATTGGGAATAATGCGGGGGCAAATTCCCAATCAGTAGCTTTAGGTGCTGATGTTTTTGCGCATGGCAAGTCTTCTGTTGCCATTGGCAATGATGATATTGATGATGCAAAATTTAATGATATGCTTCCAGAAGAAACCATCAGAGAAATATACAAAAGCCTTATCAATGATAACTCTTATTTTGGTAATAATTTATTTGATCAAAAGTACATACAGAAAAAAGGTGATAAGGATAATCGTATATACAGCCCAACCTATGCAGCCGGAATAGGTGCTATCGCTATTGGTTCTCGGGCAGTAGCAGCTGGGAACTTATCCACTTCCGTCGGTGCGCTATCTTTCGCTTTAGCCGATCATTCTACAACCTTAGGTATGCGCGCCTTCGTTGGACAAAGTGCAACCGGTGGTGTAGCAGTGGGTCAGGAATCTCGGGTGTTTGCACCAAATTCTCTCGCTATCGGTAACTTTAATGAGGCTACCTCTAAAGGTGCAATGTCTTACGGTTTTAATGCTCGAGCTGTCGGTGAAAACACGATTGCGATTGGTAGTATGGTAGGCGCAGGAGCTAAATTTAACAAAGAGGCAGGTGATAAATGGCTCAAGCTGTATAGAGACTTCAATAAAAATTCGGCTGAATTAGATGATAATAAAGAGTTCGATGAAAAAGCTACTACTATTCTAAAAAACGGAAATAGTAATGAGACTATGCCTTTAGGCTACCAAAATGACGTAATGCTAACTATTGGAGATAAAGACATAAAAAAAACACAACTTCACGGAGAAAATGAACATGGCAAAAACGCGATTGTTATTGGTGGGCGTTCTTTTGCGTTGTGGGAGAACAGTTTAGCGTTGGGGTATTCGGCGTTGGCGGATGCGTCTAACGGGTTTGCGATTGGGTCTTATGCTTATGCGGGAAACCGTGCGACAAATGCGATGGCAATCGGGGTGCGTTCTTATGCCGAGGGGGTGAATAGTATCGCTTTGGGTTACCGCGCTAGGGTGCAGGATGAGAGTAAAAATACAGAATTTCTGAAAAGTATTTCAGCTGATAAAAATCAAGATAGTTACAAAGGCACAAACTCAATCGCGTTGGGGATTGAATCTCTTGCCTATTTAAATAACTCCGTGGCGTTGGGGCATAAGTCTCAAACCGACTATCTATACGCGGATTTATTGCATAAACCATATACCCCGAAAGGCGCTATCACTCTACCGACCAGCGCACAAGCCGGTGTAATTTCTGTAGGTTCCAAAGGGAGCGAGCGTCGTGTTGTTAATGTAGCGTCAGGCTATTTAGATACCGACGCCGCTAACGTAGGGCAATTAAAATCCCTTGAAGAGCGCGTTAATTTACTCACCTCCGGCGGCGCCGGCATCAACGCGCCATACCTCGCCGTCGACCAAACGTCCGCGAGCAGCGAAGCCAAACGCATCACCGATGGTCAAAAAGCAGTGCAAACCTATGAGCGCTATGTGGAACTGGCAAGACAATACGCTAATTTATTAAACCGCAAAGTGAATGGGAAAGAGACATTTAATGACGAAGCATTAAAAGAGATTAAAGCCGAGGTAGATAAATTAGGTTCAACAAATGATATTAAAAACACTGCAAGTGAAATTACTAAAATTATTGAAGAGCTAGATAAACTGCAAGCAGGTGTACGATCATCAACATCTGAAGAGGACTTGAAGAAAAAATTTGGCGAATTTCAAACCAAAATTGATACCGCAGTTAAAACGGATAGTGGTGACGAGAAAAAATCACAGCTGACTAAATTAACAGACCAAGAAATAAAAGAGTCAAACTTCAACAGCAACCGCGCGGAAGGACAGGACTCCATTGCCTTTGGTTTTAAAGCGCACACGACAACCGACGCCAAACACGCAATCGCTATCGGCTACAACGCCACCGCGCAAGCTGATGGCGCAGTGGCTATCGGCGACACTGCTATGGTTGAGAAAAACGCTGGCGACTCCGTCGCCTTAGGCAAAGGCTCAAAAGCCACCGAGAAAAAGACCGCACTTTCTAGCGCCACTATTCCGGCTGGAAATGGAAAAGGCATTCAATTTAGTTGGACGGGTGCGGGGACTTCTAACAACAGCGATACAAAACCAGTAGTGAGTGTAGGCGCTCAAGGTAGCGAGCGTGTAATCACCCATGTCGCCGCCGGAAATGTCACCGCCACCTCCACCGACGCCATCAACGGCGGACAACTCTATGGCGTAGCCAGCGTGTTTAGCAATATGGCAACCGGTATTTTAGGGTTGGAAGCGAATAATGGACAAGATGGGTTTAAAAATGCCAATTTCAGTAAGTTGAAAGACGAAAATGGTCAAAATGGTGATGGTACCCAACAAAAAACCTTCAAAACGGCTATTGATGAGAACATCAAAACCATCAACAAAGGCTTGAAGTTTGCGGGGGATAAAGGTTCTGAATTTACCCGACAACTTGGTGCAACAGTGAAGATTAAAGGGGATGGAACTGATTTAATTTCAACAGCTAATAGTACTAGCGGAGAAATCTCGTTTAAATTAGAAAAAGAAACTAATCTTGAAACAGGCAGTAAAAAAGTTCCAACTACCGAAGCAGTTAAAACTTACTTGGATAATAAAATTCAAGGAATTAGTTCAACTTTAGGATTAGAAGCCGATAACTCTAAAGATACTACTTACGGTGAAGTTGCGCTTAAAACGCAAAAATTAAAAGTGAAAGGTACTGATGGAGACATTAAAACTTCTGTTTCTAGTAATACTATCACTATTAGCTTAGACGAGAAGTTTAAAACTAAAGTTAGCTCAATAGAAACTAACGTAACTAAAAATACCTCTGATATTAAGACTGTGACTGATAAAGTCACTAAAAATATAGCTGATATTAAAACGGTTACTGATAAAGCAACCCAAAATGAAAATAAAATTAAAGAGGTAGATGCAAAAGCAGATAAAAATGCAGAAGATATTAAAAACCAAGAGATCGCTTATAAAGCAAATGGCGCTCAAAAACTACAAAAAGTGAAACTATCCGAGGGACTTGACTTTAATGGCGATACCAATATCGCGGTTAAAGCAGAGGCTAATGGTAAAATCACTCATAGTTTAAATACTGCTTTAAAAGGGATTAAATCTATTACTAATGCTACAGATGACAACGGTAATGGAGCAAAAATCACTTTAGATAATGACAAAATTACCGTTAATAAAAAAATCACTGGTTTAGAAGATGGCGATATTAGCGAGAAGTCAACAGACGCGGTAACGGGTAAACAGTTGCATTCAAAACTTGAAGAGAAAGCCAATAGAAAATTGGATAATCTTGATCAAGATGGCAAAGATGTTATTTCCAAACAAGCGGTTCAGGCAATTAATGCAACAACAAAAGAGGGAAATTCAAGTGCCTTGACTGTCGAGGATAAAACTAGTGAAGATGGCAAATCAAAAACCATTAAAGTCGGTTTAGATGAAAGTACGTTGATTACCAATTTAAGTTCCGGCGCCAATATTAGCAAACCAGCGGAAAATTCGCCTAAACTGGTCACCGATAAACAAGTCAGTGAATTTATTGGCGGTAAAAAACTGATTTTTACAGACAGTAAGAATAGCAGACATGAAAATAAACTCGATAGTGAGTTTAAACTTGTCGGCAATAGCGATATTACGGTATCTGTGAGTAAAGATGGTGAAAATGGCAATGGTCAAGCTACTTTTGTGTTAAATAAAGCAACTGAAATTAATGAAAATACGCTGCTGACCAATGGGAATAAAGATAAAGCAGCCACCGCCGGCGCGGTAAAAACCTATGTGGATAATGCGTTAACCACTGCCAAAACCGAAGCGGATAAAACCGCGGTGAAATATGATGATGACAGTAAAAATGCCATCACGTTAGGCGGAAAAGACACGTCACATTCACCGGTGGAAATCAATAATTTACGCTCCGGATTGGGAATTGATGAGATTAACGACAGCGGCATTGCTTCCGCTACCCAAGGCAAAACCAATGACCTTGTGAAAAAACTGGTGGCTGGTGAACTTGACCAAAAATCATCCCATAAAGCAGTTAATGTTAGCGATCTTAAAGCGGTAGCCACCGCGGGGCTTAATTTCGCCGGCAATGACAGCGATCATCTGATTCACAAAAACCTTGGCGAAACCTTAGAAATTGTAGGAAAAGGCGTGAAAAAAGAGCAAGTTGCAGCGTTTAATGGCACGGATAATAATATCCTAGTGAAAACCGTGGATAATAAACGATTAGAAATCGCCTTAAACGCCCAATTAACCGGATTGCAATCGGCTACTTTTACTAAAGATCAAAAAACGGTAGAAATCACCGGCGATAAAATTGTCTTAAAAGATAAGGCTGACAACGGTAACAGCGCCACCTACACCGCCGACAGCGCGACCTTAAAAGACGAAAATGGCAATACCGCCCAATTAAATGGTCAAGGGTTAACCGTTGGTGATAAAAATTCCGACGCCGATAAAACCCATACGGTTTACGGAAAAGACGGACTGACGATTAGTGGTAAAGACGGTAAAAATGCGGTCAGTTTAACCACAAAAAATGAAAACGGTAAAGACGCTGCCACTCTGGAATTTGCCAAAGATAAGGACGGTAAAGCCGGCACCGGCGCGATTACCGGATTAAAAGATCTTGCGGATAACGCCGACGGATCCAGCGCCACTAATAAAAATTACGTAGATAACCAGCTGAAAAAAGCCAAAGAAGACGCCGATAAAACCGCGGTGAAATATGATGATGACAAGAAAGACGCCATCACTTTAGGCGGCAAAGGCACATCACATAAACCGGTGGTGATCGACAATTTACGCTCCGGGTTGGGAATTGACGACATTAAAGACGGAGGCATTGCCTCAATAAAACAAGGATTGACCCGTGATTTAGTGAAAAAACTGGTGGCAGGTGAACTTGACAAAGACTTCTCCCATAAAGCAGCCAATGTTAGCGATCTTAAAGCGCTAGCCACCGCCGGACTTAATTTCGCCGGCAATGACGCCAAAGATATTCACAAAAACCTCGGCGAAACCTTGGCGATTGTGGGACAGGGCGTGACCGATATCGCGTTGTTTAAGGGAACCAACAATAATATCGCGGTGAAAACCGTTGCGGGTAATTTGGAAGTTTCATTAAACGAAGCATTAAGCGCGATTAAATCCTTGGTCACCCAAACTAAATCGCTAGAGGGTAATGCTGACTTATCCGCCATCAGCACGCTGGACGGTGCGGGCTTACATTTAACGCCGGTGACTAAAGACGGAAATGCGCCACAAAAACAAGCCGATTACGGATTGCTTGGCTCCACGCTAAAAGACGGTGAAAAAACCAACACCCAAACCGCAGGCAGTATCACCTTAGCGCTGGGCGAAAAATCCAATACCCAAACTGCGGAAAGCAATACCTTGCAGGCAAAAGACGCTGAAGATCCAACAACGACCTTAACCAATAAACAAACCGCTGCCGGTAACCAGATCTCTGACAATAAAGGCAACAGTGCGACTTACGATCGCCATGGGGTGAGTTTGCAAGATCAGGATAAAAACAGCGCTAACCTAAATGCCAAAGGCTTAACGGTGGGGGATGATAAAGGTGAGGATAAAACCCATGCTACTTATGGTAAAAATGGACTGACGATCCATGGCAAAGATGGTCAAAGTGCGGTCAGTTTAACCACGGAAAATACCCATGGTAAAGAGGCTGCCACTCTGGAATTTGCCAAAGGTGAGGACGGTAAAGCTGGCACCGGCGCGATTACTGGATTAAAAGATCTTGAGGCGTCTTCCGATGGATCCAGCGCGGCGAATAAAAATTACGTGGATGCTCAACTTAGCAGCGCCCTAGAAGAAGTCGCCGGCAACCGTCCGTTTGATTATTATTTAAACGATATCAAAGTCAGCAAAGACAAAGATGGCAATTTCTATAAAGAGGAGGGCGGTAAAAAAGTCAAATTGACTGATGTTGAAAAAGCCCAAGTTGTGATTAAAGCCGAACCGCAAAGCACGCCAATGACCGTGAGCAATATTAAAGCGGCGAAACTGGCGGAGAACTCAACGGACGCAGTAAACGGAGCGCAATTGGTGGCAGCGACCGGCGCGCTGGCGGGGCAAGATGGCAAGATGACCTTTGCTGACGGGCGGGATGGCAAAGCGGCGACAGACCCAACCGCGGCAGCAAATCAAGGGCTAACCGCGAAAGATGGGCTAAATGGTCACAATGCCAATGACAAAGCTAACGCCCTACGCAACGGGGAAGCGGGCACGGTGGTGTATACCGACAGCGCCGGTCAGCGTTTAGTAAAAGCCAATGATAGCAAATACTACCACGCGGCAGATGTGGGACGTGATGGAAAACCGCAAGGCGGAAAAAGTGCGGTGGAAAATCCACAACTTTCTTTGGTTAACGCCCAAGGTAACACCAATAATGCCGCTCTCTTGGGGAATGTGGCGAGTGGGTTGGGAATAAAAGAACCTAGCTCGGAGGAAAAACAAAAAATAGCCGCCCTTGCTGATGTGATAAAAGCAAAAGCCGGTGATGTGAGTACAAAAGCAGAGGCGGTTTCCGCTAAAGCGGATGTATTAAGCAGCTTGTCTGATGTCGTTAATGCGAAAGAAGATGCGATTAATGCAGAAAAACTGGCAATCGCCGCGTTACCAGATGGTGATGACAAAACGAAAGCACAGACTGCCTTAAAAGCTAAAGAAGTCGCTTTGGAAACAGAAAAGGCGAAATTAGCCACAGCCAAATCGGAGCTCGATAAAGCCAAACAAAATTTATCCAATGCCAAGGCAGGATTAAAAGTGGCAAATGATACTTACCGTGAGGCGCTAGCGTCGGTTAATAATAAAATCGCCGATTTAGTTAACGCAAACAGTCGCGCTACCTTAACCAATGCGGCTACCGTAGCGGACTTGCAAGCGGTGGCACGGGCTGGCTTGAACGTGGTGGGCAATGATGGATTGACAGTGCATAAACACCTTGGGGAAACCTTGTCCATTACCGGTGAAGGGGAGTTTAATAGCGACACTTCCGCCGCGGGCAATATTAAGGTGGAGCTCGCGCAAGATGGACAGGGGTTGAGCGTGAAATTATCTGATAAATTGCAAGGCATGACCTCAGTGGAAACCCGCGAAATCCATGGTAAAAAATCATTGCTCGATAGTAACGGGCTAAAAACTGTTAGCGCGGACAGCGAAACCCGCGTGAGCGCACAGGGAACCGAGATTGTGGGCAAAGGCGCCAACGCCGGAAAAGCGGCGGGCTATCGCTTGGATGGCGTCCGCTTGCAAGATGGTGTAAATCACGCCACCCTATCCGCACAACAAGGCTTACGCTTAACCGGTCAAGCAGGTGAACCTTCCTTGATAGCAACGAAAAACGGTTTAGTGGTCAAAGGAGCACAAGGCGATATTGCTCTTGACGGTCAGCGCGGCGAAATCTTGCTACCGAATGTCAAACCGGATGCGAGCGGCTATGTTGCAGTGAATAAAAATTATGTGGATAGCCAAAATAATGAACTGCGCACCCAATTGAGCAATACCAACCGCGAAATGCGCGCGGGAATTGCCGGCGCCTTGGCTGCCGCCAGCTTACCAAGCTCGGCGATACCGGGGAAATCCATGCTTGCCGCCTCTGCTGGAGCGTTCAAAGGACATAGCGCCATTGCCTTGGGCTACTCCAAAATGAGCGATAATGGCAAAATCAGCATCCGCTTACAAGGCACCAGCAACTCCGCCGGCGACCTTGGCGGCGCTGTCGGTGTGGGGTATCTTTGGTAAGATAACGTAACGACTTCACCGCACATCTTGACTTTCGGGTTGAGATGGCGGTGGGGATAAAGGGCAGATAGCACAAAATAGAGGGGCTTTTTGTATTTTATGTAAATAACGGCGCAAACCATTGATCTAATTTCTGCGCAAGACGGTCAATGCCGATTTTATTTTGCGCGGAAAAAGCTTCCACTTGAATATCACCTTGCAATGGTAAAATCGCCTCGCGCACCATTTTCACTTGCTTACTTCTAGCACTTTGGCTTAGTTTATCGGCTTTAGTCAGTAATAATAAAACGGGCAATTGCGACGCTACCGCCCATTCAATCATCTGCTGGTCAAGATCTTTTAACGGATGGCGAATATCCATCAACACCACTAAGCCCGCTAAACATTCGCGTTTTTGCAAATATTCACCTAGCGATTTTTGCCACGCGATCTTCATCTGTTCAGGCACCGCGGCATAACCATAACCCGGCAAATCCACCAACTTACACTGTGGCTCGACTTCAAACAAATTAATTAATTGCGTTCGCCCCGGCGTTTTTGAGGTACGCGCGAGGTTTTTTTGGTTGGTCAAGGCATTTAACGCGGTTGATTTTCCCGCATTAGAACGCCCCGCAAAGGCGATTTCAATCCCGCTGTCTTCCGGTAATACCCGAATATTCGGCGCGCTAGTTAAAAAATGGGTTTTATGATAATTAAGTTTAATTTCTGTCATGGTTTTCTTTTCTAAAGTAAATTTACAGCATCCTGATAACCCAATTGGCGCCAGGCTTCATAAACCGTCACTGCTACCGCATTAGACAAATTCATACTACGACTATTAGCAGTCATTGGGATACGAATTTTTTGCTCCAATGGCATTGTGTCTAAAATCGACATTGGAATACCGCGTGTTTCCGGACCAAACATCAAATAATCCCCCAACGCGAATTGGGCTTGACTATGCGCCGGTCCACCTTTCGTGGTCAACGCAAACAAACGCGTCGGCTTCTCGGTTTGCAAAAACGCCTCAAAGGTTTTATGTTTTTTAATCTCGGCAAATTCATGATAATCCAACCCAGAACGACGCAACCGTTTATCATCCCAAGTAAATCCCAATGGCTCAATCAAATGCAACCGAAATCCCGTATTCGCACATAACCGAATAATATTCCCGGTATTTTGCGGAATTTCCGGCTCATATAACACAATATCTAACATAATTTTCTCTGTCATCCAAATGGCACAAATTTTACCGCCTAACGCCAAAATAGCAAGCCACAAATCACCCAGCCCCAAAACCTCCCCAAAAACCACCGCACTTTTCATTTATTTATCCCCCGTTTTCACCGCCGAAGCGACTTACCATTTCTAGGAAAATTTGTCTTGTTTGAGCTTGCCACGCAAGCGAGTTTCAAATTTTCCGTCAAAGAAATGGTAACCAAGCGTAGGAAAAAGGTGAAATCGGGTTACCTTTCTTTTGGTTACTTTTCATTACTCGCTACGCTCGCACTACGTGCCGCCGGCAAAGCCGACGTTCAAAACCTAAAGGTTTTGTGGCAACGCAAAGAAAAGTAACAAATAAAAATAAAGTGCGGTTAATTTTCCGTAAGTTTTGGTTTAATTAACCCATAAATCACACCGGTGACCAACGATCCGACCGCGATAGCAAGTAAATACATCAACGGTTGCGAAACAAACGGGATCACAAACAAACCGCCATGAGGTGCATTTAGGGTGATGCCTAATCCGGCGGAAATCGCGCCAGCGGTAGCACCGCCAATTACGCTGGACACAATCACACGAATTGGATCCGCGGCAACAAATGGCAGGGCACCCTCGGAAATAAAACATAAGCCCAAGATAAAGGCGGTGTTGCCGCTGTTGCGTTGGTTTATGTTAAATTTACGACGTGCAATCCATGTGGCAATCGCCATTCCAATTGGTGGGGCCATCCCGCCCGCCATTGCGGCTGCCATTGGTAAGGTCACATTGGAAGCAATCATACCAACGGAAAAGGCATACGCCGCTTTGTTTACCGGTCCGCCCATATCCACGCACATCATGCCGCCTAAAATAATGCCCAACAATACTGCGTTGGTTCCGGTCATGGAGGATAACCAATCAGAAAGTGCGGTCATAATACCGGCAACCGGTGGATTGATTAAATACACCATCGCCAAACCGACAATTGCGGTCCCCAATAATGGCAAAATCAAAATCGCTTTCAAGGAATTGACGCTAGCTGGTAACTTGATGATATTATTCAAAAATTTCACTACATAACCGGCAAGGAAACCGGCGATAATTCCGCCTAAAATCCCCGCATTGGCAGAAGTTGCCAACATACCGCCAGTCAAGCCAACCGCCAAGCCTGGGCGATCCGCAATGGAAAACGCCACATAACCTGCAAATACAGCGATCATCAAATGGAACGCCGCGCCGCCACCAATATCCATTAAGGCTTTCGGCAAACCGCCGGCAATATTAGCATCTTTAAATGCCTCGATCCCAAACATAAAGGAAATGGCAATCAGCAAACCGCCCGCTACCACCAACGGTAACATATGAGAAACACCGGTCATCAAATGTTTGTACACGCCTTTTTTCTCGCCGCTATTCTCTTCTTTGGCTTTTTCTGCGCGACTAACGCTGTAAATTGTGGCTTCCTTAAAGGCTTTATCGAATTCTTGCGCGGTTTTTTTCAACGCCAACCCGGTAGAAGTCCGATACATCGGTTTGCCGGCAAATTTGCTTAAATCCACATCAATATCCGCCGCCACAAACACCAAATCCGCTGCTGCCACTTCTTCCGGCGAAATCGGATTACCGGCGCCCACTTGCCCGCGCGTTTCAACTTTGACGTTCCAACCTTGTTTTTTGCCATATTCGGAAATCGCCTCGGCGGACATAAACGTATGCGCCACGCCGGTTGGGCAAGCGGTAACCGCCACGATATTTTTCACGCCATTAGAGGAAATCGCCGCAGAATTGACCGCACTTTCAACCGGATTTGGCAACACATAATCTTGCGCCTGATGAAGCGCTTGGCTCAATAGCTTTTCCGGCGCATTAAACGCCTGTTCCGCATCGGCTAAAAAGACTTTTTTACCGACCAACTGCGGATGATTCGGCAAACTGTCGCCGAACACAATCGCCAAATCGGCGCGCTCCGCTTGATTTACCACTTGATTGCCTTGCTGTTTCATTGCTGCGCTAACCACTTGTTGCAACAAAAAGGCCTTAGCATTACCTAATTGATTTGATTGAGTAAGATAAATATTCATAAGATTAGCCTTCAATTAATGTTACGTTAACCTTGTTTAAAATCGGAGTTAATAACGCCGGATCGCTGATGCCAACGTTACTTTGTGAAACCGCAAAAGCAGAAACCGCGCTGGCAAACGCCAGCGTTTCCGCTTGGGAAAGTTTTTTGCTTAATCCATAAATTAAACCCGCGACCATAGAATCCCCGGCGCCCACCGTACTGACTACATTTTCGCATTTTGGCGGTTGCGCGCGCACGATAGCGTTATCGCTTAACCAAACCGAACCTTGCGCGCCCATAGAAATAATCACATTGGCAATGCCTTGCGCTTTTAATTTTTTCGCTGCCGCAATAATGTCCTCTAGGTTTGGTAATGCATGACCGACCCAAGCCTCCAATTCGCGATGATTTGGTTTTACCAACCAAGGTTGCGCGCGTAAACCGGCGGTTAATGCCGCGTTGCTGCTGTCTAACACCACTTTAACGCCCGCTTGATGCAAGGCTTTCAGCCAGTCAGCAAACAACTCCGGCGTCACGCCGCGCGGTAGGCTGCCACAGACCGCGACAATGTCAAATTGTTGGCAATACGCTAATGAATTTTGCACAAAGGTTTGCCAATCCGCTGCGCTGATTTCATAACCTAAAAAGTTTAAATCAGTAACATCCGCTTCCGTTTCAGTGATTTTAACGTTAATGCGCGTTTTGCCAGCAACGCGTTGAAATTTATCGATCAAGCCTTGTTTGTGGAACATTGCTTCAAAATCGCCCACATTGTCTTGCCCCAAAAATCCGCCAACTGCCACATCAATGTCTAAATTTTTTAATACTTTTGCGACGTTAATGCCCTTGCCCGCAGGAAAAAGCCCGAGGGTTTCGACGGTGTTCACTTCGCCCAACTCAATACGTTTTAAGCGCCCGACCAAATCATAGGCGGTGTTTAAGGTGATGGTTGCTACATTCGCCATTTTTTCTCCTTATTCGCCTAACCCTGCTGCGATCACCGCGCCAATACCGTCAATTGCTTGTTGCGCTTGTTCGCCGGTGGCAACAAAACGCAAACGGTGTCCTTTGACTGTCCCCAATGCGACGATTTTCATCAAACTTTTTGCGCTCACCGGTTGACTGTCGCGATCGAGATTTTGTACCGTCACTGCCGCGTTATATTTTTTCACTTCATTCACTAAAATCGCGCTTGGGCGAGCATGTAAACCATGTTCATTTTGAATGACAAAAATGCCCTCCACGGAATTTTCCGTGCCAGTGGCGTTTTCTGCCGAATTTTCTACCGCACTTTTTTCCGCCGCCGGCGCTGTTGGCACGCCAATCACCTCAATGCTATCCGCTTCTTGCGGCGGCAAGGCGGAAACGCTTTCGCCTAACCCTTCCGCGATCACTTTACCCAAGGCTTCAATTGCTGCTTGTGCATCTTCGCCCTCGGCAACAAAACGCAAGCGATGACCTTGCGTTACGCCTAACGCCACGATTTTCATTAAACTTTTCGCGCTCACCGCGTCGCTACCGCGGGTCAGATTTTGTACGGTAATTTTCGCGGTAAATTTTTTCACTTCATTCACTAAAACCGCACTCGGACGGGCGTGTAAGCCATGTTCATTGCGTACGGTAAAGGTACCGACCACACGTCCAACTGCCGCTGAATTTGTTTGATTTGCCTCAACCGGTGCCGCAGCTTCGTTAACCGCTTGCGCCGGTGCTTCCCCGTTTAAGGCGCTGACAATTTGCGTTGCGTTGCCTTGTAGCAAGGTTTGCTGCACTTGTGGTTCCAACAGTCGTGCCAATAACGGATTAATTTGATCATTAATCGCCGCGATAGTTAATACCGCGTGCACGGTTTTTCCGTTATTTTGGAACGCTTTTTTCGCGCGGCTAAACGCCACCGCATTTTTTTCATTGCCGACAACCGCATCCGTCACCCATAAACCGCCGCCCAAAGGCAACGCCGGCGTGGCAATCACTTCGGAAACAAATTGATGATTGACCGCACTTTGCTGTTGTAATTTTCCGGCATTAATCGCGGTTAAGGTCAATAAACTTTCGCTGTCCACCGCTAAACTCAATAAGTCTGCCGACATCCGATATTCCTGCTCGCCCATCAAAATTGCATGAAATTGTTTCACATCTTGCAACTTGGCTAATTTTTCTGCGGTTTCTTCATCGCCTAAAACGTGCGTTAACTGGCGCAATAATGCCAAATGTTCGTCGGAACGGGCAGCAATGCCGATCACCACATAGGCAATATTGCCCTCGCCCCATTCAATGCCTTGCGGAAATTGAAAAATCTGTACACCGGTTTGTTTTACCATCGCGCGGGTTTCTAATGTCCCGTGCGGAATGGCAATTCCGTTGCCTAAAAATGTTGAGGTTTGCTGTTCGCGCTCTAACATTCCTTGTAAATAACCGCTCTCCACATAACCAGCTTGCTCCAGTGCATTCGCTGCTAATTCAATCGCTTGCTGTTTGTTGTCAGCTTGGGCTGATAAATGAATGTTAGTTTCGGGTAAATTAAACATTCTTGCTCCTTATTTTGAGGTTTCGATAGTTTTACATTGACTGAAATCGAAAGCTAAAACCTTTCAGCACAAAGATAAAGAGAAAGCTGCGACAATATTTCATTATTCGCAGCTTCCTTACTTATTTTCCGGTACAAAGCGCTAAAATCTGCTCGCTGCCTTGTACAATATATTCATCATTTTCTGAGCGCACTTTGTCTTTTTGCAAATCTAACATGGCGTCATAAATCCCTTGAGTGGCACTTGATTTATCCACTTGCGCCCAGCAAGATGGGCTAAGCTTGTTAAAATTACCTTGTAAATCCGACGCAAACAGCACACCGCTATAATACGCGTAAACATTGCTGTCATGTCCGCCACCGTTGTAAAGATTGGCTTTTATTTGATCGATTGGGACTAAAATGCGTCCTAAATACCAGTCATTCGCGCCGCTGGCAAAGGAATTAACATCATATTCCGCAGTTACTCGCCCTTTGAATGTGGCAATCGTCGCTTCATAAGCGGTAGCATAAGATTTCTGATCGATTTTATTTTCGCTTAGATTAATGACCGGTTTTTTGTCGTTCATAAATGGAATATAAGAGGTCACAGAATTCATTGAACAAGCTGCTAAGGTGCTTGCCATCAGAATAACGGAAAGTTTTTTCAACATATAGGCTCCCAGTTTAAGCGTGAATTGAGCCATTATACTGACTAACCCGTCTTTATCCAAGCCACGCGGCGGAATTCTTGCGTAAAATCGTTGCTTTTTTGCACAAAATTAGCCAAAAACCACCGTAACCAACAGATTTTGCCTTAGTTTTGCAAATCCTCGAGGTTATTCATATTACGAAAGGCGGATTTTTGCTCGCTAAAATCCACTACCACCGCGCCCTGCTGCTGCATAAACGTTAACATCCGACGCTCACCGCGTTGCAAATAATCCGCAAGTACTGGGGCTAGTTGCGTGGACAGCAAACAAAACGTCGGATGCTCCCGCTCGCCATCACTGGCATAAGCCGCCAAAACGCCTTTATTTTTGACCGCACTTTCTAATTTTTCGCGTAAATCCAGCGGCAAAAACGGACTGTCGCAAGGAACAAATAGCACAAATTCACTGTCCGCCCGCTCAAGGGATGTCAAAATACCGCTCAACGGACCTTGAAAATCCGCCAGTTGATCAGAAAAAACCGCCAACCCACTTTGCGCATAAACCGCCTGATTACGATTAGCATTCAGCGAAATCTCCGACACCTGCCCGCGCAAACGTTGGTAACAATGCATAAACAAAGGCGTCCCTTGATAAAGCTGCAACCCCTTATCCACGCCCCCCATCCGCCGCGCCTTCCCACCGGCTAAAATCACCGCACTTATTTTCATGTTTATTCCTTTTTGTTATTTTGTAGCTATGTAGGGTGAGCTAAACACACCAACAAAATCTTTATTTTTGCCTTATTTTTGCCTTATTTGTTCCTTTTCTTTGCGTTGCCAAAGTAAAGGTGATAAATAAAAATAGATATTAGGCACGAGAGAGACGCTCGCGCCGGTAAACAATAAAAAATGTCATCACAATTTTACAACAACACAAAGCAAAACAACTCATCATAAAAATATCTCAAAAAACCACCGCTCTTTTTGTTTATTTATCCCCGTTTTCACCGCCGCAGCGACTTACCATTTCTAGGAAAATTTGTCGTGTTTGAGCTTGCAACGCAAGCGAGTTTCAAATTTTCCGTCAAAGAAATGGTAACCAAGCGCAGGGAAAAGGTGAAATCGGGTTGCCTTTCTTTTGGTTACTTTTCTTTGGCAAAGCAAAGAAAAGTGACAAATAAGTAGGAAAAAGCCACAGATAAAGTGCGGTCAAATTTTTATTCATTTTATTATTTTACACCGCACGTTTATACATCTCACCTAACGTCATTTTTTGCTTTCCGAATAAACGCGCGCTTTGGGCAAAAAATAATTCGCCGGCGGCGATGGCGTCAATTAAGGCGTTGTGGGTGATATATTCCGGTAAACCGTATTGTTTACGCACGCTTGCTAATTGATAATCCGGCGGTAAATAACTGGATTTTTGCTTTAAAAAAGAACGCTCAATTTTTAAGGTATCCAACCAAAGCAGCGGGAAATGCGAAATATGATAACGCGTGACCAAATAATGTTGGATAAACCGTTTTTCGATATTGGCGCCATGAGCAATCACTATGCGTCCTTTCATCAACGCAAATAATTGATTCATTACCTCATCCAAGGTTTCCGCACCATTGAGCATTTGCGGCACGATATGATTAATCACCACCGTATCTTCTTTAACCTCTTGTTCGGCAACAAATTGGTGCCAAGTTTGGGATAAATCCAAAGTAAAATGATCAATGGGAACCGCGGCGACGCTCAGAATATTATCCATCATGGAATTTAACCCTGTGGTTTCAAAATCAATGGATAAATAAGAAAGTGCGGTCAAATCAGCGTGTGTTTGCGGGTAAGGCTGCGCAAAAAGTGCGTTCAGCTCCGCCGGTAAATGGGTTTGCGCTTGCCATTTTTGGCGCGCTAATTCGAGCTGGTGAAGCGGATGGAAACGTTGGAATAAGGCGGAAAATCCTTTCATCGTATCATGCCTCGCTGTGAAAAGCGCAGTTCCGCCGCCTCTTGGATTTTGGCAATTAAACGGAACGCGTCTTTGAGATGGTTACGATGAAATGAGGTTAATTCTCGCGGATCAATGTGATTGGTCAGCGGTTGTTGCTGTTGTAATTGGGTTAGCTGAAATTTAAATCGCAGATCACAGACAAATTCATATGCGCCCAGCGCATTTTCAAGCGTAACTTGATCCAAAATGCCTAATTTGTGGCTGATTTCAAAGCGCGCTTTGGTGGACATGGTTTCCGATACGCCGGCGGCTAAAGCATAAATCCGCCCGAGATCCACCAATAAACTGATCGCGCGTTTTTTCAAATTCAGCATATTTTTATTTTCTCCGTCCTTGCTCACCACAAAATGGCGAAAAATACTCAATGGTGGCTTAACTCGAATCGCATTGGCGGTTAAAAATGCGAGGAAGCGTTTGTTATTGGCGATTAAATCGACAAAATATTGCTGTAATTCATCGGCTAATCTCGTTTCGCCATAAATCCCGCGCATATCCATTAACACTGAAGCATTGAGTAATCCCTCCAATTCGGGATGGCGTACCCAATTGGCAAAATCATTTTTCCACTCTGCCAAAGATTGGCACCAGCGCGGGTTGGACGCCATATAATTGCCGCTACAACGGGCGTAGCCACATTGATGTAAGCCCTCATTCACAAAACTTGCTAACTGCTTAAAATAGGCTTTTTCTGCCTCATTTAACGGGCGCTCCACGATTAACGCGTTATCTTGATCGGATAAGGGATGGATTTCATAACGCGCTTGCGATCCGGCGACAACCCAAGCGTAACCACAAGGCGGCGCGCCAAATTGATGCTCCGCCATCATTAATAATTTGCGATGAAACGCATCAGCAATTAAAGTCATTACTTTCATCACATTGTCAAAACTAGCGCTGCTTTCGATTAACGCGCTAAACACGCCTTGTTGTTGCTTGGCGACGTCGATTAATAATGACAGGCTGTTGGCTTGGAAAATATGATTAATAATAAAAATAGATTGCACATTATGGTATTTGACCAAATCCGTGGCGGTCAAAATTCCCTCGATTTTTCCCTCATTGACCACTGGCAAGCTGCGGATATTGTGCTGCATCATCAAAGACACCGCATTTAACACCAAATCATCCGCCGCAATGACCGGCGGTTGTGGCGTCATAATGGCGGTCACCGGCGTTTGTACATCCACATTGTGTGCCACCACTTTTTTTGTCATATCGCGGTCAGTCACAATACCGACAAGGCGATCATTTTGCATCACCAGCGCAGAAGAACGTCGATGGGTTGTCATGGCTAATGCGGCTTGTTGAATACTGGACGTATGCGCCACCAACGCCACTTTTGGATTGGCAATTTCCGCGACGGTTTTGATAAAAATATTATCCGCACCTTTCACTGCTTGATGGCGCAAACTGGCTAAACGGGTACTGGTGTTAGCAGAAAAATAATCCGCATAATGAGGATGTTGTTTTAAAATTTGATTAATAAAATGGTAAGAAATTTGATAAATCAGGCTGTTTTCGATAGCGTAAGCGGTATATTTTTCGGCGTGCGACGTATCGAAAATACTAAAACCGAACACATCTCCTGCTTCCAATTTAGCGCGCAATTGTCCGGCGGCATTAATTTGCTCCACCTCGCCGGTACGCACAATATATAAAAAATCCTGCGGGGTTTGCTCTGAAACAACAATCTCGCCTTTTGGCACGTAACGAATTTGAATATTATTGGCAATTTGGCTGATCAAGGCTTTGGGTAAATGATTAAACGGTGAAACCTCTGCAATAAAGAGTTCGATATTGGGAATCAGCGAGTTGTCCATAAGAAATGCCTCATTAACGACAATAGATAAGGGATAGCATACAAAAAGTGCGGTCGAAATGCACCATAAAATCCTTATCATTCGCCATCATTGTTTACTTTTCTTCTCGGGCTAATTCAAGTATGATCGCCAATAGTTGAAGCTACGATTATAAGGAATATGTATGAAATGTCATCGTTTGAATGAAGTTTTGGAACTTCTCCAACCATATTGGTCTAAAGATCCGGATTTGCATTTATTGCAAATTCTGCAAAAAATTGCCGATGAAGCCGGATTTGATAAGCCGATTTCAGAATTAACCGACGAAGTCATTATTTATCATCTCAAAATGCACGGAACGGACAAACACGAACCTATTCCGGGCATTAAAAAAGATTATGAAGAGGATTTCAAAACTGCACTGCTTAAAGCACGTGGTATTCTTAAATAAAGGACGCATTTATGAAAAAACTATTACTGACATTATTCTCGCTTTTTGCTGTTACCGCTAATGCCTACGCATTGGATATTCAAGACGGTAAACAATATATTTCCGTCAACGGTCAACGTTCCGTGCAACCGGAAGTGGTGGAATTTTTCTCTTTCTACTGCCCACATTGTTATGATTTTGAAATGCGCTATGATATTCCGAATAAAGTAAAAAATAGCTTACCGGAAGGCACTGCATTTAAACAATATCATGTTGATTTCTTAGGCTTTCAATCTGAAAACTTAACCCGCGCTTGGGCATTGGCAATGGCATTGGGCGCTGAAGATAAAGTGAAAAAACCATTATTTGAAGCAGCACAAAATGCCGCGAAAAGTCGTAATCAAGGCGCACCGTCAATGGATGACATTCGTCAAATTTTTATCGACAACGGTGTAACAGCTGAACAATTTGATGGCGGTTGGAACAGCTTTGCGGTCACCGCATTGGTGAACAAACAAACCAAAGCAGCGGAACAATTGCAAGTGCGTGGCGTACCGGATTTCTACGTTAACAATCAATATCGTATCAATCCTGAAGGTCTCTCTCGTACCGAACAAGGATTTATTAACGATTATGTGGAAACCATCAACGGATTATTGAAAAAATAACCCGCTGATAATCGCATAAAAAAATTGCAAAAATCAAAAAAAATTGGTTTAATGCTTGCCGATTTTTGACAGATGATAACTGAGGATACTATGGCTGAAAGTTTTAGCGTTACCCGTCGCTTTTTTGACGATAAAAATTACCCGCGTGGATTTGCACGTCACGGTGATTACACCATTAAAGAGTCTCAAACTTTAGAACAGTATGGACAGGCATTTAAAGCATTAGATTCAGGTGAGCGCGAGCCGGCAACGGAAGAAGAAAAAGCTTTTGTCCAATTTTGTCGCGGCGAGCGCCCTGCGGAAACATTCTTTGAAAAAACATGGAATAAATATCGTTCACATATTTCCACCACCAAACGCGTTTACACCTTATCCGGTGTAGTTGGCGTGGATAATTTGGATGATTTTTCTGCAGAATAACACCCAAATAAGCAAACGGAAGGCTTGAGAATTCAAGCCTTTTATTTTTTCTACTACCATTTTGTCTCTTATCAAGAGAAGATTATGCAAAGGCTACCGACTGAACACTATTCCCAACTTCTGGCGGAAAAACAACAAAAACTGACCGCACTTTTAGCGCCCTTTGATGCGCCACCTTTACAGGTTTTTCCCTCCCCTGTGCAGCATTACCGTATGCGCGCCGAATTTCGCATTTGGCACGAACAAGAAGATTTTTATCACATCATGTTCGATCCACAAACCCGCCAGCGTTATCGCGTGGATCAATTTCCGATTGCCAGTGAATTAATTAACCGCATGATGCAAGCCTTGCCGCCTTTGCTAAAACCACATCGGGTGCTTTCCCATAAATTATTCCAAATTGACTATTTAAGCACCCTAAGCAACCAAATTATCGTCAGTTTGTTGTATCACAAAACCTTGAGCGACGAATGGCAAACACAGGCGCTGAAGCTAAAACAACAATTGCAACAACAAGGCTTTAATGTGCAACTGATCGGGCGAGCAAGTAAGCAAAAGATTTGTTTGGATCAGGATTTTGTCGATGAAATCTTGACCGTTAATGGACGCCAATATATTTATCGCCAAGTAGAAAACAGTTTTACCCAACCCAATGCGCACGTAAACAGTAAAATGTTGCAATGGGCAATTGAATGTACCCAAGGTAGCCAAGGCGATTTATTGGAACTTTATTGCGGCAACGGGAATTTTTCCATTGCTTTAGCGCAAAATTTCCGTCGCGTATTGGCAACTGAAATCGCCAAACCGTCGGTCGCGGCAGCGCAATTTAATATCGCCGCAAATCAAGTGAGCAATTTGCAAATTATCCGAATGTCAGCGGAAGAATTTACCCAAGCAATGAATGGCGTACGCGAATTTAACCGTCTGCGCGACATTAATTTGCAAGAATATGAATGCAATACCATTTTTGTCGATCCACCGCGCGCCGGCTTGGATTTGGACACCGTGAAATTGGTACAAGGGTATGAGCGCATTTTGTATATCTCTTGTAACCCATTGACATTATGCGAAAATTTGGCGCATTTAAGCCAAACACACCGTATCGCCAAAGCGGCATTATTTGATCAATTTCCTTATACTGAACATATGGAGTGCGGCGTATGGCTCGTCAAAAAGTCGCCATTCAATTGATTTGCGAAACCGAAAATGCACAAAATTTCACCGCACTTTGCCAACAGCAAGGCTTAACGCATGATGAAAGCAGCCCGTTGGCATTAGTGCAAACGCAAGTGGCAGACGAGGTACGTTTGGAATTACGCAAATTAGACGAACCGAAACTCGGTGCTATTTTTGTGGATTTTGTGCATGGCGCGCTGGCGCATCGTCGTCAATTTGGCGGCGGACGTGGCGAGGCAATTGCGAAAGCGGTGGGCATTAAAAAAGACTATTTGCCCACCGTGATTGATGCCACCGCTGGACTTGGGCGTGATGCCTTTGTGCTGGCGGCAATTGGCTGTCGGGTGAAATTAATCGAACGTCATCCGGTGGTCTATTTGCTGCTGCAAGATGGATTACAGCGCGCTTACGCGGATGCTGAAATTGGCGCCATGGTGCAACAAAATATGCAATTATTGCCACAACACCATATCGCTGCCCTTGATCCTAAGGTGGATTTCGCCGACGTGGTTTACCTCGATCCCATGTATCCGCATAAACAAAAAAGCGCATTAGTCAAAAAAGAAATGCGCGTATTTCAACACTTGGTCGGCGCCGATTTAGACGCGGCGGAATTACTCCCCTCCGCCCTACAACTCGCCCGCAAACGCGTTGTCGTCAAACGCCCTGATTACGCTGAATTTCTCGCACAAAACGCACCGCACTTCAGCCGCGAAACCAAAAACCACCGATTTGATATTTATTTAACCGCAGATTGAGGAAGTTTGCAGAAAGTTGTACGCCCACCAATAAAATAGATAAGGTGATTGTTTGCACGAGTATTTCTCATATTTCCAATCAATCTCTGGTGTGAGTATTGCTTATCTTTCTAACCAAACCGCTGGCGCGAGCATCGGCTCGTGCCTTTTCATTTTCTCTCAAAAAAATCACCGCTCTTTCCATTTCCCCCGTTTTCACCGCCGAAGCGACTTACCATTTCTAGGAAAATTTGTCGTGTTTGAGCTTGCAACGCAAGCGAGTTTCAAATTTTCCGTCAAAGAAATGGTAATCAAGCGCAGGGAAAAGGTGAAACAGGGTTGCCTTTTTTTGGTTACTTTTCTTTTGGCAACGCAAAGAAAAGTAACACTCAAAAACCACCGCACTTTTCCCCTCAAATAATAAATTTTCCCCTTAATATCCATTTTGGAAAATCATTTTTTACTCGCAAAAAACCTTCAAAAGCGCGGTTAAAACTTCAAAAAATTTTTAAATTTCAGCCTGTTAATATAGTTTTTTTGTTATTTTATAAGCTATATTTATAGCGCTCATTTTATCGCAAAGGGCTTTTGGTACCGTAATACGTTGGTGAACACTATCTTTGTGCCAGTAATTCGTTGTCACAATGCCGGTGATGGCAACCTTTATACAATTACTACCAAAAGTAGAGAATGTAGTCTTATTTAGTTATTTGTTAAGCAATTTAGGGCTTTTAAGAGAACAAAGAAGTTAATTTTTTTAAGATTAGGAGGATGTAAATGTCATATGTTATTAATCCGCCGGCAGTAGTCGGCGTACCCGTTGTTGATAGCGATCAGTTATTTCCTGTGCGTCGTGTTTATTGTGTCGGGCGTAACTACGCGGCTCACGCAAGAGAAATGGGTTTTGATCCCGATCGCGAGCCACCGTTTTTCTTCTGTAAACCAACAGATTCCGTTGTTCCAGTTAAAAGTGGCGAAACTTATGGTTTCCCTTATCCGACAAAAACCAAGAATTTGCATTACGAAGCGGAACTAGTGGCAGTCATTGGTAAAGCCGGTAGCAATATTCCCGTTGAACAAGCCCTTGATTATGTATGGGGCTACGCAGTAGGTTTGGATATGACCCGTCGTGATTTACAAATAAAAATGCGTGAAATGGGACGTCCTTGGGAAATTGGTAAAGCATTCGATTATTCCGCGCCAATAGGACCAATTTATCCCGCCAGCAAAGTTGGTCATTTCAACTCTGGCTCCCTTTGGTTGACCGTCAACGGTGAATACAAACAACGTACCGATTTGAGTGATTTAATTTGGTCCGTACCAGAAATGGTGGCGTATTTATCAACTTACTTTGAATTACAACCGGGCGATGTCATCTTTACCGGTACGCCAGAGGGTGTGGGGGCAGTTGTTCGCGGTGATAAAATAGTTGTGGGTATGGATTCACTTGGTAAATTACAGGTTGATGTTGTCTAAAGCAAGTTTTGAAACTGTATAGTTTTTTTACAGCGCTACCTCTTATCGCGTAAGAATGGCTTTAAATTTAAAAGGTATGATACCGAATATATCAGGATCGACATCCGCTAAAAAACCAATTTGAAACAGGATTATGTGCAACAACATAATCCTGTCATATTGGCACCGGCGTTAATAACCGACGGTGATTTTAGGCATAGTAAACAAAGTAATTTAAATTACGATGTTAAAAAACTTATTCGGGGATACGAAATTAGTTGATCACTTTGCTCTTTATTTGCAATTTCAATCTTAAAACTATGAGTTATTCATATGAAAATCTATCATTGAACTTTGCTCTTCTAAAGAATAAATATAATTAAAAACGTGCAAAGGAGATTTGACTATATTTTCTACATTATGAAGAAACTTATATTCTAACTCCTCTTTAGATAACGGATTCTCACTATTACCTTTATTTATAAATATATCTTTTCTGATAATTTCTCCATTTACTAGCGTTACTTCTAAGTGTCCAGGGAAATATTTTGGAAAACCACAAGACGTTCTTTCTTGATATGAAATTTTTTTTGCAAGCGCAAGTACCTCTGGTCTGTTCAAATCCTTATAAGAATCAAGCGTTATTTTTCCATCAAAGAACATTAATGATAATAAAAAAGGCATTGAGAATTTTGCCTCATACTCTGTTTGTGGACATTGTTTTTGTTCAAGAGGAGAACAAATAAAGCTTATTGGAATAGGATCTACGAAGCATGTAATCTTAGCAATATCACGTTCAATAATACCATTTTCTCTTATAGCTTTCATACAATCGATTAAGCCATGAGCAAAATGACAGCAAGGATAAGGTTTTATTGATACATTGGAGATTTCCCAGTTTGTTCCTAATCCTTCATCTAGCTTATCTAAGCTTGAGTTATTTTGTATACCAAAACATTTAAATATATTGTCTCTACCCTCAAATACAGTTTTGGGACCGGTAATTCCTGCTTTCGAAAGATGAGCAATTAATATACTATTTTGTATCGTATTCGCAATATGTAGTACTTTTGAATTTGAACCATTAGACAAAAATTCATTTATACCACTAGCAAAGCTCCCTGCAATTCCAAAAGCATTAATAATTTGACTTTGATTTAAATCTAGAATTATAGCCATAGCGGCTACAGCACCAAAAATCCCTGAAATAGCTGTAGAATGAAATCCTCTCTCATGAAATGACCCGTTGCTAGTTTTCCCTACTCTTGCTGCGATTTCCCAGGCAGCAATAAATGCTTTGATAATTTTTTTTCCATCTTTACATTGGCTAAAACCGTATGTTAAGCATAATGGCGTAAAGATAGCGCTTCCATGTAAAATAGCTTCCGTATGTGTATCATCAAAATCTAATATATGAGAAGATATCCCATTAATCATTGCCGCATATTCTGGAGAGAGTTTATCAGTTCTCCCCCAAACTTGATAGTCTCCGCTCGCTAATACAAGAGAACTTATTCCATCTAGAAAATATTTAACGGTTTCCTGTTGAGAACCAGCTAATGCAGTTCCGATAGTATCAATCATTAACTCCTTGGCTTTATTTATAACAGATTCAGGTATATTCTCTAATTTAAGTGATAAAAGAAAATCAGCATATTTTTCACTATATGTCATTTAATCCTCCTTTATTTCCAAATATTTGCCTTTTGTATTTTTTCAATAAATTCATCAACAAGTTTTGGAGCATATCCAACATAAGTAGTTGGATCTAATAACTCATCAATCTGTTGTTCATTTAAATAATCTGCGACAAGATGATTTTTCATAAGAACATCTTTAAAGGTTTGATTTGTTTCTATACCGTGCATTGAAAGTTCATATATGATTTCATGTGCATGTTGTTTACCATAATATTCGGATAAAGCAAACATTACTCTCTCAGCCAATATAAAACCGTTTAACTTATTAAGGTTTTTTAACATTTCATCCTTATTAACATAAAGATCAGATAATACAAATTTCATATTATCTAAAATCACAGAAAGCATTAAAAAAATCTCAGGCAATAACTTCCACTCCATTTTCCAAACTTGTCCATCTCTTTCATGCTCGTGACGCTCAATATCGCTTAAAATTGCAAAATTAGCCTTTAATGTATTACTTACTGTAACAGCATTTTCACTCACAGCAGGGTTTCTTTTATGTGGCATAGTTGAACTTCCCACTTGTCCTGACATAAATGGTTCTAGTACTTCATTAATTTCATTATGTGATAAAAGTAATATTTGATGAGCAATCTTATTAAATGTGGCATTTATATTCGAAAGAACATACCCTAACTCAATAAATCTATCTCTTGCAGGTTGCCACGAAATATCCGGTGTTTCTAAGGCTAAATTATCAAGAGTTAATTTCTCAACATCATTTGCTTTTTCTGTCAAGCTTGCTTTAGTGCCAACAGCACCTACAATAGAACCAACATATAATCTCTTCTCACACTCTAAAATTCGATCATAATGCCGAATTATTTCATCCAACCAAATAGCAGTTTTATGTCCAAAAGTTATAGGTAAGGCTTGTAATGCCAATGTCCGTCCCATCATTGGCGTATTTTTATGATGTTCAGATAACTTAAGCAAATAACCTGCTATTTCTTTAAGATCCCGTTTTATTATTGTCATCCCTTCTTTGAGTTGTAACACTAGACCTGTATCTATGATGTCTTGGGTTGTGACTCCAAAATGTACAAATTCTCCATATCCAAATTCACAAGCTTTTTCCAAACCTCTAATAGTAGGTACTAAAGGATGTTTGGTTTTCTTATATTCCTTGAAAATAAAATCCATATCCATATTTTCGAAAAAAGCTTTCTTAGCAATTTCTTCAGCGGCTTCTTGTGGAATAATTTTCAAACTAGCTTGAGCTTTTGCCAATGCTACTTCAACGTCTAGCCACTTTTGAATTCGATTACTCTCACTAAATACAGCTCTCATCTCAGCTGTACTCCAAGAATCTTCCAATAATTTCATGTCAAAAACGCTAATCATATTTCCCCCCTGTTTATTGCAACATATCTAGTGCATTTTTTATATCTTTAATCAGATCTTCTGGATCTTCTAAACCAACATGAAAACGAACAAAATAACCACAATTTGATAAATCTGTTTCTGTTCTAGGTGGAGTTGTTTGAGTTGCAAGACTTTCATAACCGCCCCAACTAGCCCCAATAGAAAAATACTCCAAACTATCAATGAATTTAATCACGGAATCTTTTGATATATTTTTAGTAAATTCTATAGTAATCATACCGTTAGTACCTTTATGATCACGTATAAAGACATCATGGTTAGGGTGTGTATCTAACTTAGGGTAAAATATATTTTTGATTTCAGATCTTGTTTTCAAAAATGAGACCACCTTATCGGCACTTTGCTCATGAGCTTTCATTCTGACAGCCAATGTTCTCATTCCTCTTAAGACTAAATAAGCATCATCAGGACTTGCTGTGAACCCAAACATTTCTGGAAGTTTATTAAAATTTTTCCATTCTTTTTCATTGACAACAACAATTCCCATAGTGACATCTGAATGCCCACAAAGGTATTTTGTTGCAGCAATTACTGAAATATCAACACATAATGAAAGTGGATTAAGTAAATATCCACTAGAATATGTGTTATCAATTGCAACCGGAATATTATGTTGATGTGCAATATGACACAGTTTAGGTAAATCAATGATTTCATATAAGATGGAACCGGGACTTTCACATAAAATTAATTTTGTATTAGGTTTTATTTTTTGTATAACATCACTTGCATCCGCTTTTAAAAAATCAATTTCAATATCAAGTTTTTGTAGAAAATTCTCACAAATACTTCTAACAGGACCATAAATTCCATCGGTAATCAAAAAATGAGCATTTTTTTCAGCATAATTTAATAGAACCATTGCTAATGCAGCAAGTCCAGTAGGAAATAACTGCGCCCTATATCCTCCCTCCAATTCACAAACTAATTTTTCTAATTCAAAATTTGTCGTTGTTCCTCGAGCACCATAACTTAAAACACGTTCTGTTTTTCTAAGTTCTCTATACTTTTGCCAAGAGTCATGATTTTTAAATAAAATGGTTGATGCTCTCATAACACAAGGATTAACTGATCTGGCTTCTAACGACGGATCACCTCTACCACAGTGAATTAATTTAGTATCTTTTTTCATGTGTCATCTCCTAAATATAAATATAGGTACAAATTAGATTTACAATTCCGGCGACTAACATTGGAATTGCTGTGCGCTTAACAACTTGCAAGGGGCTGACTTTAGCCATGGTAGCTACAGCAATAATTGCTGGTGCAATCGGACTTACGCATCTTCCAAAACCTGTCATAATTTGGATTGGCGCAATCATTGTGATAGTGTCAATACCAAAAGATTTGGCAATATTAGGTATTAATGGTGCGAAACTAAAGAAAGCCGCATTTCCCGATCCCATTAGAAACGCAGATACAGCTAAGAGAATTGATACAAAAATGATGATTGCAATTGCATTAAATCCAAAATTTTTGGCATAATCAATCAGAGCATCTACAAAACCTACGGATGTTAAACCTGTTGCAAAAACCTGCCCGCAAACAATCAAACTAACAGTAATTACAAATAAATTTCCCATTCCTTTGAAAAAAATCATAATAGAATCAAGAGGTTCAAATACACTTTTTCTGTATATAATTTCAAAGAAAATAGCAATAAATGTTGAAATAAGCATAGCTACAGGTACATTCATTTGTATTTGAGAACCAAAAATCTTACTAAAACCAAGAATTAATATGAGGGGAATAATTGGTAAAATTGCGTACATTTTAGGAACGTTACGTACTGAACTATCATTTTCACTCAACTCTTTTTCAACTAATTCAGCATTAAAAACGAACCCTTCTTTCTTATCAAAATAGCGCTGTACAAAAAAGTTAGTAACCGCAACAGCAATTAAAATTGGAATCGTAGTAGGGAGCTGGTGATAGACAAAATATGTTGCAGGATCTATGTTCGCCGTTTGTGCTGCTAAGATTACATTGCCACTACCTGGACCATGATCAATGAACTGACATGTACCAATCACTGAAAGCGCAGAGAGTTTAGAGACCCCACTTCTGACCAGAATAGGATACATCATAACCATTAATAATAATGCTAAGCCGGCATGAGACGGAATAAAAATAACTATAAACTGAGTAATAACAAATGATAGTATGAGTAATACATAAGGCGATTTTATGGATTTTAATGGTTTCTCAAATACTTTAAACAAGGCATAACTAGCCCCTACATGATCCATATAAGCTGAAAAACCAGCAATTGCCATCAATGTTAATCCTAGTCCTGATAACGTTGAAGACATTTTGGTATTAATTACTTGAAATAGATCAAATAAACCAAAATGGAGAGATTGCTTCTCTGATAAAATAGGTTTTTCTTGCAAGATTAGGAAATCTAACCCATTAATTTGTAAGAAATTTACGACTAAAGGAGATTGAAATACCAAGGAAAAAATAAGTAATACGATCCCTGATAATAATAGTGACATTTGAGCATTTACTTTCTTGTAAAGAAGAAATATAAGCAATGCAATGGATAGTAACGAAAAAAGAAGTCCAATCATAATGTTACCTCCTCTTATTGGTAATAATAGGAAACTTTCTTTAATCTACACACAACCAGATTGATAATAAATTATCAAAATGATAAAATATTATCAATATATATTTTGAATTTTTCTTATTTCAACTAAAAAGAGATAGCACATGAAAACTTATACAGATAAGACTTTCTATACCAAGTTAGTTAGTTTTTTAGGAACTGCATTGGGTCCACGGTACGAAGTTGTATATCACGTCATTTCTAAGAGAGGCACTTATATTGCTGCGATACATAATAATCATATTAGTGGCAGAACATTAGATTCCCCCCTAACTGCTTTTGCAAACCAATTAATTCAAGACAAGGTATATCTATACAAAGATTTTGTTCATGGTTATAAAGCGCTTATTGCAGATAAAAAAACTGTTCTCGGTTCCACTTTTTTTATAAAAGACAAGAATGGAGAGCTAACAGGATTGTTATGTATAAATTACGACAACACTGAAATGCAAAAAGTTTTAGGTGATCTAATTCATTTAGAGAATTTGCAAAGTATCTTTACATCACACTCTTCCCTTAACAAAAATGACTTAGATTTATCAAAAGAGAGAACAGAGCAAGACTTTATTTTGGAGAACTTGAGTCAATCAGTAGATGAGTTAGTCGAAGAAATTACAGGAATACATGACGAAAAATACACTTTTAATTCTGAACAAAAGGAAAAGTATATAAAACAGCTTTATTTAAATGGCATTTTTAATATAAAAGGCTCTATTTCTTCAGTATCTAGAATACTAAATATGTCCGAACCTAGTGTATATAGATATTTACAAAAAATAAAAAACCACCTTCGTAGTAAGGTACAAGTAGAGTAATAAACTAATTATGTAGTAATCCATAATCACTATGTGGTTATAATTTATCTTTGAATCCCTTAGACAACGCCTCAATAAAACTTGAGTACCCCCTCGTCTAACGGTCCTATCGGATAAATTGAAATGATGAAGTATGAACGGAAGATTTTTGTGAGGTTCGAAATAGAAATTCTCGACATAGTTATTTGAAGTTTAGTTGTATTTTTAGCCATAAAAAATCTGCCCTTTAATCCGTTGGTGTTAGTTCAACTTTTGGGGGCAGATTAAATCAATCGCACTTTGGCTGATGTTTAATGATGTGAATCCGAGGTTAGCGGTTTTATACTTTCGTCAAATTCCGGTAGTGGCTTATGTTGGCTTGCGACATAAGAGTAGATGACCGGTAATACGAATAGCGTAAATAAGGTACCAATAGCCAGCCCAGAGACAATTACAATGCCGATACTAAAACGGGAAACCGCACCAGCGCCGGAGGCGTATAATAGCGGGATGAGACCGGCAATCATTGCGGCGGTGGTCATCAAAATTGGGCGTAACCGCACTTTGGCTGCTTCAATAATCGCGTCAATACGATTTTTGCCATGCTTTAATTGTTCTTCTTTTGCTACTTCACACATTAAAATACCGTGTTTGGTAATGAGCCCTACGAGAGTAATTAACCCTACTTCGGAATAGATATTTAATGTTGTTCCCGTTACGCCGAAGAAGCTAAATAAATTCAAGGATAATAATGCTCCGCTAACCGCAAGTGGTACGGAAATCATGATGACAAAAGGATCTCGCATAGATTCAAATTGAATGGAGAGAACCAAGAAAATGATAATGACCGCTAAGATAAAGGTGATGACCAAGGCATTACCTTCTTGCTCCAATTGTCTTGCTTCGCCTTTAAAATCATATGAATAGCCTTGTGGCAACATTTCCGGTACTTTTTCTTTTATCCAATTCATTGCATCACCGATACTGCTGGTTGGCGCAGGAACAGCACTTAATACCGCGGAGTTTAGTTGGTTAAATTTAGGCAAAGAATTAGGTTGAGTTTCTAATTTTATGCTAATTAAGCTACTAAGCGGTATTGATTTACCGTTGCTTGCAGTGACGTAATAATTTTTTAAACTTTCTGGAGAAAGGCGGTCATCACGTTTGACTTGAGAGATCACTTTGTATGCACGACCGTCAATATCTACCCGTGTTATGGTTGCCGCAGAAAGATAACTGCCTAGGGTATCGCTAATTTGTTTCATTGTCACGCCATAAGTGGCGGCTTTTTCTTTATCTATCGTTATTTTCATTTGTGCAGTGTCAAATTTTAAATCTAACGAGTTGTACACAAATAAGCCTGATTTTTTCATTTCATTTAAGAATTTATCAGCAACGTTAGCTAATTCGCTGTAATCATTTGCAGTGGTAATGATAAAGCCGATCGGGGTTCCTTGTTCACCGGTTTCAATTTCAGGGAACGCGAATCCGCTGATAGCAACTTCTGGAATCATTTTTGCTTTTTGATTTAATTCTGCCATCACTTGGCTTTGGGTGCGTTGTCGATCATTCCAATCTTTTAATGTGATGATATTTAAAGATTGGTTAGTATTTGGTATCCCAGAAATTACGAGCGAAAATTGTACTTCATCTGTTGCTTCCAAGATTTTTTCAAAACTATGCATGGCGTTTTGAATATAGTCGATATTTACATTAGACGGTGCTGTACCTATCGCTAAGAATGTCCCTTTGTCTTCGGTTGGTGTTAATTCCGTTGAGAGGGATTTAAATAAAACCGGTAGGGTAGCAAAAATGACGAAGGCAAAAGCAATCATACATTTTCGGTTTGACATGACCAGACCTAAAATATATTCATAGGTGCGATTTACTTTACCTAATACAGATTCAATTTTTTGCTCTAATTTTGATGGTGAAGTATGTGCTTTTAATAGCTTGCTGGACATCATTGGCGAAAGCGTTAGTGCAACGATACCAGAAATAAAGACTGCACCGGCAAGCGTTAGCGCAAACTCTTTAAATAAGGAGCCGGTAATCCCTTGCATTAATGCCATTGGTGAATACACTGCCATTAATGCTATTGTCATTGAGATAACCGGTACTGCAATTTCTCGGGTGCCGATAATTGCTGCACGAAATGGCGTTTCGCCTAATTTTATATGGCGGTCAACGTTTTCTAATACCACAATAGCGTCATCAACCACTAATCCTATTGCGAGAACTAAAGCCAATAATGTCATCAGATTGATAGAAAAATCAAAGGCTTGTAACAACATGATTACGCCGATTAGCGAGATTGGAATTGTGATAATCGGGATGATAATTGCACGAAGTGAGCCGATAAATAAGGTAATAACAACCAATACGATCACTGTTGCTTCTAATATGGTTTTGACCACTTCATCAATGGAGCTATTAATCGCAACGGTTCTATCGTACAACACTTTTGATTGCATACTGTCAGGCATATTTTTAACAATATTTTCATAGAGCGGTCGGATATTTTCTGCTACTGTCAGTGGGTTTGCTGATGAAATGGGTTCAATTGAAAGCACAACAGAATCCGCGCCGTTCGCCACGCCGCGACTATCATCACTTTCTTTATTTAACTCAATGGTTGCGATATCACGTAATCTGACAAGTTTACCGCCTTGTGAATGCACAATGAGATTTTCTAATTGTGCAGCCGATTTAGTGGTCGTCTCCACTTTATTTTTATAGACGGTAAAGTAACCGTTATCATTCCCAGCGGCTGTTTGTACGTTATTTGCCGATAATGCTGCCATGACTTGTGAGGCAGAGAGATTTTGCGACGCCATTTTTTGTGGGTCCAACCAAATGCGTAACGCATATTGTGCCGCACCAAAGACCTCTACTTTAGCCACCCCTTCAACAGTAAAAAATTGCGGTTTTACAACCCTTTCAATGTAGTCAGTCACTTGGCTGGCATCTAATTTGTTGGAGCGGAAACTAATGTACATAATCCCGGATCCTCCTGTGGAGGAGACTATTTTGGGATCGTCAATTCCTGATGGTAACTCAGAGCGAACGGAGTTGACTTTTGCTAATACGTCGGCTAACGCTGAATTAGGATCCGTATTTAATTTCATTTTTACCATGATTTTAGAAAAACCGGCTCGGCTGGAAGATGACATATAGTCAATATTATCCGCTTGAGCGATCGCTTCTTCTAGTTTTGAGGTAACGAATGCTTGAATTAGGCTGGCGTCCGCTCCGGCATAAGTTGTCGTAACATTAATGACGGTTGTTGTCATTTCAGGGTATTCACGTACAGCCAATTTCGAAATGGCTTGCAAGCCTAAAATAATAATAAGCAAGCTAAGTGAAATTGCGAGAACGGGACGTCGAATAAATATATCTGTAAATTTCATTCAGTAAGTCCTAAATATTAAAGATTTGTTTTTATTGTAGGTTCGGTTGTGCCGACACCTTGCTTGTCTGAAATAATAACAAGGCTGCCATTGCCGATATTTTGTTGACCGCCTGTTACAATAATATCGCCAATTTTAACATCATCACCTTTTAATTGAGCATAAATGCCTTGTCGGTCTTTGGTAAAGACGGTAATTTGTTTAGCACGATACATGTTATCTACATTTTTGTTTCCAGCAAATTTGGTTTTATCTTCTGCAGAAAGTGCGGTTAAAATGTAAGCGATTTCTCCATACATATTGTAGCTGATGGAAACTTGAGGCACGACAATTTGGTTTGTTTCTGGTTGTAAGGCAACTTGTAAGCGGGCGAACATACCGGATAATAATTTTTTACCTTCCTCCGGCTCAAACGTGGCTTGAAGATCAATCAATCCCGTAGAGGCATTAACCGCCGGTTCAATGGTCGTAATGGTGGCAGAAAAGCTTTCACCTGGTAATGCGTCAGTCGTAGCGGTTACTTTTTGTCCAACATGCAAGTTTTTTAGCTCATTTTGCGCAAGTGAAAAATCAACTTGCATCAAGCGGCGATCTTCAACTCTTACGATTTCAGTACCAACAGTGACATATTCACCAACATTGACTTTAACGATACCGGTTATTCCATCAAAAGGTGCGACGATTTGACGACGTTCAATCGTGGCTTTTAATGCGGCAATATTCGCCACTAACGCATCATAATTTGATTTTGCATTATCCATTTCTTGGCGCGAAATGCTTTTTGTTTTATAAAGTGCCGCGTAGCGTTTATAGGTTTGGCTAATTGCTGGCAATTGTGCTTGTGCTGCCGCTAAATTTGCTTTTTCGACAGAATTATCTAGGTCAATCAATACATCCCCTTTGTTGACTTTTTGTCCTGATGTGACATATACATGAGCGACGACGCCTGAAGTTTGGGCGCTTAACATTGCACCTTGTTTAGGGCGAATAAACCCAGTGGATTCGATCACCGGAGTCCATACTTGAGGAGTAATTTTCATTGCGGTAACGGGGCTGATAGGTTCGCCCATGTTCGCTAACACTTTACTGATTTTAGCACTTTTATACATATTCAACCCGATAACAATGATAAAAATGATCACGATAAGGGCTAACGTTCCTTTCATTAGGAATGTATGGGAACGTTTTGCGTTTTTTGGGTGAGTTTGAATACTCATAAATAAAGCTCCATGGTAAACAATAGATTATTTTTGAATTGAACGCCACGTGCGCTCAATGACATCTTCTAAAATTTCATTTGATAATTCTTTTTTTAACAAGTGACAATTAGCGGAAAGTTTGATAGCGCTGCCCAAACCTAATAAAAAGAGAATGTGAGCGGGTAAATCGCATAATACATCAGCTTGAATCGCGTCTTGACAAAAATTTGCCCAGTAACTTTCTTTTTCCCAGTTTTCGCAAAGTTGATGAAAATGAGGGAGCGATTGATATTGGTTTAAATTAATGATAGATGTTGGGTTATCATTAAAAAAAGACCAAACATCCCACCACATTTTTTGATATTGTTCAAAATAACTACAGGAATTATTTTTCGCTTTTTTTAATACTTGGTCAAACCTGAGAAATAAATGGTATGCAAATTTTTCCAATAATTCATCTTTACTTTTAAAGTAAATATAAATCGTACCGGCAGAAATGTTTGCCTCTTTAGCAATTTTATGCATAGAAAGGTTGTGCAGCCCTTCTTCCGCCATTAATCGTTCAATTGCTTTAAAAATATGCTCTGGCATTTCGCTTTCGCATTGAAGAGTGGGTGATTGCATAATAATCCTTGTCGTACCGATAAAATATATACATTATAGAAGAAAATGAACGTTCATTCATTTTAATAGACTTTTCGTTTTTCGCAACCTTAAAATAAAAAAAGTGCGATCATTTTGACCGCACTTTAAGCGAATTTTCTCCGCTTACATCCCGATAACCACACAGGTTCCCACCGATTTCGCCTTATTTAATGCCACATTGGTCGTACTTCTGTCGCCAATTGGACCAACAACAACACGATTCCAATCGGCGCTACTGCTCACTCTGGCATTAAATCCTGCCATGATCAAACGTGCTTGCATATTTTCTGCTTGCTCTCGATTTTTAAATGCACCGCATTGTAAACCGAATTTTTTATCGTGATTTGATAGGGCAGCTGTTTTTTTCTCTGGCTCGTTTTTTTTCATTTCAGTGGTTTTGTTTTCTGCAGTTTGGGGGGCTACTAGCGCGCTTTGCGTTGCCGGTTTACTTTCTACTACATTCACTTCAGCCGGTTTTACTGCTTCTGATTTGCTGTCCGCTGTTTTACGTTCTTCGGCTTGTTTGGCTTTGGCTAATTCTGCTTGTTTTTGCTTTTCTTCCATCTCCAACAGGATTTTTTTCTGTTCTTCCGTCAAACGCATATTGTTTTCCAACGACTGCGAATGATTATCCACGGGCACGGTTCTGGTTTCCAGTGCTTTAATATAGCTCCACACTTCTTCCGGCGGCGTTGGCAAAACGCTTTTCGGTTGCGGCTTTTCCGTTTTCTCTACAGCAACTTGTACTTGTGGGGATTTTTCTTTTAAAAAATACAAACCAGCGGCAAAGCCTGCGACCACGCAAAGGGCAAGAATGAGTAATAACGATTTATTGGGGGCGGATTTTTTTTTCTTTCCGCGAGGCGCATAATCACGTTTTGCCACGATATAACCTTTCTACTTTCTACGATTGATCGACAACTTATTCAAAAAATACGCCTAATTCTACTGAAAAATAGAAAATTTTCCAGTTTTAACTGAGATCCAAGGGATCTACGTCTAAAATCCACCGCACTTGAGCGGATTTGGACAGATTTTGCAGTTGAATTTGGTGCAAGAAATGCTGTAGTTTCATGCGTGATGGGTGCTGTAGCAACAATTGCCAACGATAAAAGCCCGCTTTCTTGCTAAATGGCGCAGGCAGTGGTCCTAAAATTTGCAGTTCCAGATCTTGCGCCTGTTGACGTAGAGCATAAAAATCCTCAGCAATTTGTTGTAAAAACTGTTCGGCGTCTTCGGTTTTTTTGCTTTGCGCGTTAAATAACGCTTGCGCACTAAATGGTGGAAGACCAATTTGTTGCCTTAATTGTAAGGATTGGTCGGCAAAGGCGCCATAACCTTTGATCAGCAAACAGCGTAGTAGCGGGTGGTCGGGATAGTGGGTTTGCAACACCACTTCACCTTGTTTTTCCGCGCGTCCTGCGCGACCGGCAACTTGAATATATAATTGAGCAAGGCGTTCTTCGGCGCGAAAATCCAAAGAAAACAAGGCGTTATCCACATTCAATAAGGCAACCAAGGTGACATTGGGGAAATGGTGACCCTTGGCTAACATTTGTGTACCGATTAAAATTTGGCTTTTGCCTTGGCGAATATCCGCTAAATGTTGTTCAAGAGATCCTTTGCGCGCGGTGCTGTCGCGGTCAATGCGCGTCACCTTAAATTGCGGAAAGCGCGCGCTTAAGCTTTCTTCTAGTTGTTCCGTGCCGAGTCCTGTGGTGATTAAATGGGTTGAGCCGCAAGCGCCACATTGCATTGGAATGGGTTTTTGCGACGCACAATGGTGGCAGCGCAATACGCGGTGCGATTGGTGATAAGTGTAGGGTTTATCACAATGTTGACATTGGTAAATCCAACCGCATTCGTGGCACAATAATACTGGGGCAAAACCTCGTCGATTTAAAAACAGTAGCACTTGGTTGCCACGCTGTAAATGTTCCTGCATCACATTAAGCAAGGCATCAGATAAGCCTTGTTGCAAGCGTTGCTGTTTTAAATCAATGACACAATGGCGAAGTGCGGTGGCATTTCCTGCTCTTTTTGATAATACTAAATGGCGATATTTGCCGCGTTTTACATTATTTAAGCTCTCCAAACAGGGGGTTGCCGAGCCGAGAATAATCGGAATATTTAAGCGATTGGCGTACACCACCGCCAAATCGCGCGCATGGTAGCGCCAGCCTTCTTGTTGTTTAAAGGAGGGATCATGTTCTTCGTCGATAACAATTAAGCCTAGTTGTAAAAATGGTGTGAAAAGTGCCGATCTTGTGCCAATTACTATGGCATTTTGTCCCGATCTTGCCCGTTGCCACACTTGTAAGCGCTGCGTATCGTTTAAATTGGAATGCAGTACGTCAATAGCGACGTTAAAACGAGATTGAAAGCGTTGTACGGTTTGTGGCGTTAAGGCAATTTCTGGCACTAACACTAAAACTTGCTGATCTTTTTTCAGAATTTCTTCGATATATTGTAGATAGATTTCCGTTTTGCCTGAACCGGTAATACCATCCAACAACCAAGTGGCAAACCCTTCATGGAAGACCAATTGACTTATCACTAAGGTCTGCTGTTTATTGAGGGTTAAGCGATTTTGTTGATTGACGATCGGACGATCGGCAAGTTGCTGTTGCCAGCTTAATGGGCGCATTTCCTGCTCAATTTCTTCAACCCAACCCTTGGTTTTTAATGCCGACCAAATGGCAGAATTAAAAGCGTTGTTGCCTTTTTCCAAAGGGATTTCCTTGAGAGATTGCAAGGCTTCTCGCTGTTTTAGCGCCCGTTTAAGTGGATTTTCGGCTAAAGTTTGCGCGCCAAGTGCGGTCAATTTAAACAATGTTTTGCTTTTTTCGACCGCACTTTCGCCTTGGCGCAATTTAACGGGCAACGCTTGAAATAATACATCACCGAGCGGCGTTTGATAATAATCTGCTGCCCAATGCAATAATTGCCAAAGTGGTGAGGGAAAGATCGATTGCTCATCAAGGATAGCGATGAGCCTTTTTAATTGTTCTGTTGGCACTTCTGTTTGCCTCGGAAATCCCACCACAATGCCAACTTTGTTTTGTTTACCGAAAGGCACCAAGACGCGACAACCTAACGCCGGGGTTTGACCCTGCGACAAGAGATAATCAAAAAACTGAAACAAAGGAACCGCCAACGCGATACGAACAAGTTGCATATATCACCTAAGGAAAAAATTTGCTCCATTATAACGAAATTATCGCAAGGCTTGAATATTCCTTTTTTTGCGGTATAATTTGCCACCTTAAATGTAAAGGTTGCCAGCTATGGCGTAATATTAACGACACTCGGTGCCGAATTCAGTTTCGGAGAGCGGAGTGGCTTCAGATTGAGGTTTTCTATGAAACAAGGTATTCACCCAGAATATAAAGAAATTACTGCAACTTGTTCTTGCGGTAATGTGATCAAAACTCGCTCAACCGTGGGTAAAGATTTAAACTTGGACGTGTGCAGTAATTGCCACCCATTCTACACGGGTAAACAACGTGTGGTTGACACCGGCGGTCGTGTAGAACGTTTCAACAAACGTTTCAGCATTCCAAGCAAAAAATAATTTGGATTTTTATCGGCAAAACCCTACAATTGTGGGGTTTTGTTTTATCTGAAAATCGGAATTGTTATGACAGCAACCTTGGTTCCCCTCTTTATTATCAATATGAAAACGTCGATTGATAGAAAAGCCTTTATTCAACATCAATTTGACAGTTTAATGCAACATCATCCCGCCGCACACATTGACTATCAGTTTTTTGAAGCGATAAACGGTAAAGACAATCCGGATTTTCCTTTGTTTAAAAAACATAATGCGAAAAAACGTTTTGAACGCAAAGGCAGCGTGTCTACCCTGGGGCAATTGGGCTGTTTTGCGAGCCACTATTTATTATGGGAAAAATGTGTTGCGTTAAATGCGCCGATCGTGGTGTTGGAAGATGATGCCATTTTGCAGCAAAACTTTTTATCCGCTTACCACTTTCTTTGTCAGGGCGCCAATCAATTTGAATTTTTATGGCTTAGCCCACCTTCTCCGGCAAAACGCAATCAGCCGGAAAAACCGATTTATGCCATTCCTAATAGCGATAATTATGTGGCGCAATTTTATGGTCAGTGGAGCAATACCACCGGCTATTATTTAACACCAAAAGCGGCAAAAAAATTTTTAGCCCAAGCACAAGAATGGATTTTTGATGTGGATATTACCATGGAGCGCTATTGGGAAAATAACGTTCCTTACTTGGCATTAAAACCGTTTTGTCTTGAACCGAATTTTGCATTGGAAAGTAATGTACCGATTGATAAAGGTCGCGCCAATCGCACCTTACTTATTCGCTTAAAAAGAGAATATTATAAAATCCAAGATAAAATGAAAAAACGTATTTTTGATTTGAGACATCGGTAAGGGTATGGAAAAAAAGTTTGAACATCTTTTTTTAGTGGATTCTTTTTGGGATAATCTCATTGCGACTTTAAATAAAAAATATCCATATCGCACGTTTTATCGAGGGTTGGTTCCCAAATTTTTGCGTCGCCTTTGGGAGCGAAAACTTAACTTGATAAAACAAGAGAAAATTGCGCGCGCATGGAATGTGTTAATTGAACATTATCTATCAGGTGCTATTCCTGCATTTACACTTTCTGCTAAGCAAACTTTTCCCGATCAAAAAATCATTTGGCAATATTGGGGACAGCCTTGTGAATTTCATGAATTGCCGGAAACGGTGCAAATCTGTTTTAAATCTGCCGAGCGTTTTGCCGATGGTTATCGCATTATCCGTTTAAATGATAAGAATATTGAGGAATATTTAGATTTACCGGATTTTGTCGCGGAAAAACGCAAAAATCCAGCGTTTAAATATGCATTTTTTGCGGATCTTTTACGTTTAGCACTATTGGATACTTACGGCGGTATATGGATGGATGCGACGATATTATTGACTGGAGAAATTCCGGATGAAATGCGAGAACAATCTTTTTTTATGTTTCAACGGGATAAAAATTCAGAAAATAAAGCATTATGGCCAAAACCCAATCAATACTTTTCTTGGGAAGAGGAACATAAAATTAATTTTTTAAATAGTTTTATTTGTGCCAAACAAAATGATTTTGTTATCCATAGTTTACTTAATTTATTGCTAATTTTTTGGAAAACGCAAAATAATATACCGCACTATTTCTTTTTTCAGATCTTAATGAATACATTCATCCATCATTATTTTCCGGATAAACGAGGAATAGTGATTGATGACACCATTCCTCATCTATTGGCAAAAAATATTAAAAATAGATTTGATCCTGAATTGTATGCGCAGATTACCGCGAAAACGTCAATTCATAAATTAACCTATACCAAAAAGTATGCCTCGGATTCTTTTTTTGCTGCGTTAAAAGCGCATTATTTGAAGCAGAAATCATGAGATAAGCCACGATCACTTAGCGGATAATCGGGATAACTTGGCGAAAAAGTGCGGTCATTTTTGTGCGAGTTTTGCTTAATTCTTGACATCTTGCCCGTTCGAGATTAAAATTCGGCGTCTATTCATCTTTGAGTAGAACAATAAATAAACATTTTTTTGTGAATAACAATTAATAAAACTGGAGCTTTTTTAATGGCAACTATCAACCAGCTAGTACGCAAACCGCGTGTTAAAAAGGTTGTAAAAAGCAACGTTCCTGCTTTGGAATCTTGTCCGCAGAAACGTGGCGTGTGTACTCGTGTGTACACAACTACACCTAAAAAACCGAATTCTGCATTACGTAAAGTGTGCCGTATTCGTTTAACGAATGGTTACGAAGTAACCTCTTATATCGGCGGTGAAGGTCATAACCTTCAAGAGCATAGTGTTGTGCTTATCCGTGGCGGTCGTGTTAAAGATTTACCGGGTGTGCGTTATCACACCGTACGTGGTGCATTAGACTGTGCCGGTGTTAAAGATCGTAAACAAGGTCGTTCTAAATACGGCGTGAAACGCCCTAAAGCTTAATGGTTCTCCGTTAAGTAAGGCCAAACGCTAATTAACTAAATTAATTAACCATAAACTCCAGTATCAGCAGCTTTGTTGCAATAGAGTTTTGGATAATCCTGAAGATTAATAATACGGAGAAATTAAAATGCCACGTCGTCGTGATGTAGGTCAACGCAAGATCCTCCCAGATCCGAAATTCGGTTCAGAATTACTTGCGAAATTCATTAATGTGTTAATGGTAGATGGTAAGAAATCTATCGCTGAAAAAATCGTTTATAACGCGCTTGATACGTTAGCACAACGTACTGGTAAAGAAGCGTTAGAAGCATTTGAAATTGCATTAGAAAACGTGCGCCCAACGGTTGAGGTTAAATCTCGTCGTGTGGGTGGTTCTACATACCAAGTACCTGTTGAAGTGCGTCCAGTTCGTCGTAACGCGTTAGGTATGCGTTGGATTGTGGAAGCTGCACGTAAACGCGGTGATAAATCAATGGCTTTACGTTTAGCTAACGAATTGTCAGATGCGTCTGAAAACAAAGGTGCAGCGGTGAAAAAACGTGAAGACGTTCACCGTATGGCTGAAGCTAACAAAGCGTTTGCACATTACCGTTGGTAATCTGTTAGCAAGTCGGTTTTTCAGGCTTCATCTCATAGATTTGTGTGATGGAGCCTTATCCATATTTAAAATTTTATATTTATTACGTTCCCAAAAAGGAAAAACTAATGGCTCGTACAACCCCTATTTCACTTTACCGTAATATCGGTATCAGTGCGCATATTGATGCGGGTAAAACCACGACTACTGAGCGTATCTTATTCTATACCGGTGTAAGCCACAAAATTGGTGAAGTACACGATGGTGCTGCAACAATGGACTGGATGGAACAAGAACAAGAGCGTGGTATTACTATTACCTCTGCGGCAACCACCGCGTTCTGGTCTGGTATGTCACAACAATTCCCGCAACACCGTATCAACGTCATCGATACTCCGGGACACGTGGACTTCACTATTGAAGTTGAACGTTCAATGCGTGTTCTTGACGGTGCGGTAATGGTTTACTGTGCGGTTGGTGGGGTTCAACCTCAATCTGAAACCGTATGGCGTCAAGCTAACAAATATAAAGTACCTCGTATTGCGTTCGTAAACAAAATGGACCGCACTGGTGCAAACTTCCTACGTGTTGTTGAACAAATCAAAACTCGTTTAGGTGGTAATGCTGTTCCTCTACAATTGCCAATTGGTGCTGAAGATAACTTCAAAGGCGTAGTTGATTTGATCAAAATGAAAGCAATCAACTGGAACGAAGCAGATCAAGGTATGACTTTCACTTATGAAGATGTTCCTGCTGATATGCAAGCCGCTTGTGAAGAATGGCGTCAAAACTTAGTTGAAGCGGCGGCGGAATCTTCAGAAGAGTTAATGGAAAAATATTTAGGCGGTGAAGATTTAACTGAAGAAGAAATCAAAGCCGGTCTTCGTCAACGTGCATTAGCGACCGAAATCATTTTGGTAACTTGTGGGTCAGCCTTTAAAAACAAAGGCGTACAAGCAATGCTTGATGCAGTAATTGATTATTTACCAGCGCCAACAGATATCGAAGCGATTAAAGGTATTAATCCGGATGAGTCTGAAGGTGAGCGTCATGCAAGCGATGATGAACCGTTTGCTGCGTTGGCATTTAAAATTGCAACCGACCCGTTTGTGGGTAACTTAACTTTCTTCCGTGTTTATTCTGGTGTGGTTGAGTCTGGTGCAACAGTATTAAACTCTGTAAAAGATAAACGTGAACGTTTTGGTCGTATCGTGCAAATGCACGCTAACAAACGTGAAGAAATCAAAGAGGTTCGTGCGGGCGACATCGCTGCTGCGATTGGTTTGAAAGACGTTGGTACTGGTGATACGTTATGTGCGCTTGATGCGCCAATTATCCTTGAGCGTATGGAATTCCCAGAGCCGGTAATCTCTGTTGCGGTAGAACCAAAAACTAAAGCTGACCAAGAAAAAATGGGTCTTGCATTAGGTCGTTTAGCGCAAGAAGACCCTTCATTCCGTGTTCACACAGATGAAGAATCCGGTGAAACCATTATCTCTGGTATGGGTGAGTTACACTTAGATATTATCGTTGACCGTATGCGTCGTGAGTTCAAAGTTGAAGCGAATATCGGTAAACCACAAGTGTCTTACCGTGAAACTATCCGTACTCGTGTTAATGATGTTGAAGGTAAACACGCAAAACAATCTGGTGGTCGCGGTCAATATGGTCATGTTGTAATCGACTTGTATCCATTAGATCCAGAAGGTCCAGGATACGAATTTGTTAACGAAATCAAAGGTGGTGTAATCCCTGGCGAATATATCCCAGCAGTTGACAAAGGTATCCAAGAACAACTTAAATCTGGTCCGTTAGCAGGTTATCCGGTAGTTGATCTTGGTGTACGCTTACACTTCGGTTCATACCATGATGTGGACTCATCAGAATTAGCGTTTAAATTAGCCGCTTCTTTAGCATTCAAAGCAGCGTTCGCTAAAGCAAACCCAGTTCTACTTGAGCCAATTATGAAAGTGGAAGTTGAAACTCCACCGGATTATGTGGGTGATGTAATTGGTGACTTAAGCCGTCGTCGCGCGATGGTGAATGGTCAAGAAGCCAATGAATTTGTAGTTAAGATCAATGCAGAAGTACCACTTTCAGAAATGTTTGGTTATGCAACCGATCTTCGCTCACAAACACAAGGTCGTGCTTCATACTCAATGGAACCATTGAAATATGCTGAAGCACCATCAAGTGTTGCGGCAGCTGTTATTGAAGCGCGCAAAAAATAATTTTTTGAAAACTCCCAAAACTCCATAGCACATCATGTGCTATGGAATTTCAATAAAGGAAACATTAGCAATGTCTAAAGAAAAATTTGAACGTACAAAACCGCACGTAAACGTGGGTACAATCGGCCACGTTGACCATGGTAAAACAACCTTAACCGCAGCAATCACTACCGTATTAGCAAAACACTTCGGTGGTGCAGCGCGTGCATTCGACCAAATCGATAACGCGCCAGAAGAAAAAGCGCGTGGTATCACCATCAACACCTCACACGTTGAATACGATACAGAAACTCGTCACTATGCACACGTTGACTGTCCAGGACACGCCGACTATGTTAAAAACATGATCACCGGTGCGGCACAAATGGACGGAGCAATCTTAGTCGTTGCGGCAACTGATGGTCCAATGCCACAAACTCGTGAACACATTCTTTTAGGTCGCCAAGTAGGTGTACCTTACATTATCGTATTCTTAAACAAATGCGACATGGTGGATGACGAAGAATTATTAGAATTAGTGGAAATGGAAGTGCGTGAACTTCTATCGCAATACGACTTCCCAGGTGACGACACACCAATCGTACGCGGTTCAGCATTAAAAGCGTTAGAAGGTGAAGCAGAGTGGGAAGAAAAAATTCTTGAGTTAGCGAACCACTTAGATACTTACATTCCAGAGCCAGAGCGTGCAGTGGACCAACCGTTCTTATTACCAATTGAAGACGTATTCTCAATTTCTGGACGTGGTACCGTAGTAACTGGTCGTGTAGAACGTGGTATCATCCGTACAGGTGAAGAGGTTGAAATCGTTGGTATTAAAGAAACTGCGAAAACTACCGTAACCGGTGTTGAAATGTTCCGTAAATTACTGGACGAAGGTCGTGCAGGTGAAAATATCGGTGCATTATTACGTGGAACCAAACGTGAAGAAATCGAACGTGGTCAAGTATTGGCGAAACCAGGTTCAATCACCCCACACACTGACTTTGAATCCGAAGTGTACGTATTATCAAAAGAAGAAGGCGGACGTCACACTCCATTCTTCAAAGGTTACCGTCCACAATTCTATTTCCGTACAACTGACGTAACTGGTACAATCGAATTACCAGAAGGAGTGGAAATGGTAATGCCAGGCGATAACATCAAAATGACCGTAAGCTTAATCCACCCAATCGCAATGGACCAAGGTTTACGTTTCGCAATCCGTGAAGGCGGACGTACAGTAGGTGCGGGTGTTGTAGCGAAAATTATCAAATAGTGCGACAAGTGTCGTGCTTATGGCAGTAGTTACTTATATATCAAGTAGTTACTGTTGAAAGTAAGTGGTCTTTGTACCACTTACTTTTGACTCTTTAATCGCTTTTTTATGCTACTATACAGCCTTATCTTACTTTTCCAGCCACTTTTTTACACTATCATACAGCTTACCGTTGCTTAAGAACATGTGTTTTAAGTATCTTTAGATTCTTCGGTACTTTAACTAAATAGTATTTAAATTCCCTTTCCTTTATCCAAGGTATAAGCAGATTACCTACGATAATGTACCGGCTATAGCGACCGCACTTTTACTGATTAAGCATGTTAAGTAAATTTTTTATCTTCTAACAGAATAATCATTTCTCGAATAATAGGTTAATTGTGCCATTTAAGTTGTCTAATATTTCTCCTTTTGTTGGCTGTTTGTCACCTACTTTATCGACTTAGCCATAAATGCCTTTTTGATTTGGTTAACTATTTTGGCGTGACTATAATTTTGAATATTATTTGTTATTCTCGTCTCCTCCCCTCCTTCGCGACCCTCTTTCTCATTCAAATTGGAATGCCAGTTGGTTATTTTTGTGAGTTCTATCACAAAAATAAAATATTGGAATACCATAGTGTTAGTAGTAGTAGTATATACGCGATTAGTATCACTTGAATTTTAATCAAAACGTTATATTTATTGCTAACTTGGAGAAATAACATGGATAAAAAAATTAAAGCGATCTTATTAGATAAGCCAACTAACGTGAGTATAAAGTTGGTTGATCCACCAATCAAGAAAGCTAATGAAGTATTAATAAAAGTTGAGAGCATGGGGATTTGTGGCTCCGATATTGGTGCATATCGAGGAACTAATCCACTGGTAACCTATCCAAGGATTTTAGGTCATGAAATTGTTGGAACGATTATTGAAGCTGGAATTGGTATGCCAGAAGATATTAATATTGGCGATAGAGTTGTAGTTGATCCCTATATTTATTGTGGGCATTGTTATCCTTGCTCAATAGGAAGAACAAACTGTTGTGAATCTTTAAAAGTACTTGGCGTACACATTAATGGCGGAATGCAAGAAATCATAGCTCACCCAGCGAATCAAATAGTTAAAGCTCCTGATTTGCCAATTGAAAAATTAGCTTTAGCCGAGCCTCTTACTATTTCACTGCATGCCCTGCACAGAACACAAGTCAAAAAAAATGAACACGTTGTTATTATTGGTGCAGGCGCCATTGGTTTAATGGCTGCATTAGTCGCAAAAGTGTATGGTGCAACGCCTATCTTAATTGACGTATTAGATCAGCGTTTAGAGTACGCAAGTTCTATAGGTATTAATCATACAATTAATCCAAATAAAGAAAATACGCTTGAATTAATACGAGAGTTGACTAAGGGACGTATGGCAGAAGTCGTTATTGAGGCTTCTGGTGCAAATATCTGTATTCAAAACACATTAAAATATGTTTCGTTCGCTGGCAGAATTGCTTTAACCGGCTGGCCGAAAACAGAAACATCATTGCCAACTAATATTATTACATTTAAAGAACTAAATATTTGTGGTTCAAGAACAAGTAAAGGGGAGTTTAATGAAGCTATACAGCTATTATCAACAGAAAAGATAAAAGCTAATCAAATTATTAGTGAAGTTATTACATTTGATGAAATTCCGGAATACGTACAGAAACTTTCAGATAATCCTGATAAATATCTAAAAGTGATTGCTAAATTTTAAATCTATCAAAAGGAAAATAATATGAAACTTAAAAGCTTAACGAAAGCACTCTTAATATCTACTTTAATATTTAGTACGCCTGTTTTTGCTAAAACAATTATTAAATTAGGACATTATAACTCTGATACTCACCCTTCAAATATTGCCTTAGTTGAATATTTCAAAAAGACGATAGAAGAAAAAACGAATAATAAATATGAAATTAGAATATATCCAAATAATCAATTAGGTGGAGAAGATCAGATTGTTAATGGTCTGAGAAACGGAACTATTGAGGCGGGTATTACAGGATTACTTTTACAAAATATTGATCCTATTTTTGGTATATGGGAATGGCCATATTTATTTAAAGATAATTTAGAGGCTAAAAAAGTTCTAGAATCTCCGATAGCTAAAGAAGTTGGAGATAAAATGGAAAAATATGGAATTAAATTGTTAGCTTACGGTATGAATGGTTTTCGAGTTATCTCATCCAATAAGAAATTAGAAAAATTTGATGATTTCAAGGGGCTTCGTTTGAGAGTGCCACTTAACTCCCTATTTGTCGATTGGGCTAATGCAATGAAAATTAATTCACAAAGTATGCCGCTCAGTGAAGTTTTTACAGCGCTAGAGCAGAAAGTTATTGATGGACAAGAAAATCCATATATTTTAATTAAAGATTCTGGATTATATGAGGTGCAAAAATACGTTATTCAAACTAATCATATTTTTTCACCTGGTCTTTTACAGATTAGCTTGAAAACATGGAATAAAATTCCTAAAGAAGATCAAGATATTTTCTTAGAGGCAGCTAAATTATATCAAGAAAAAGAGTGGGAACTAGCCATTAAAACGGAACAAAATGTAAAAGAATTTCTTACTAAAAATGGAAGTGAAATCATTATACCAAGTGAAGAATTTAAATCTGATATGTTAAAAGCCTCTGAAAAATTATATGAAAACTTTTATCAAAAATATCCTTGGTCTAAAGCGTTAGTTCAACGTATTGATTCAGTGAAATAAAGAAATAAGGCTACTTAGATAATATATAAGTAGCCAATATTAAAGAGGATAAAAAAATGAAAATATCTAATACTTTAGAAAAAACGCTAAAAACTGTATCTATATTAGCATTATGTTCCATGATTCTTCTTGTTTTTTTCAATGCGATTTTAAGGTATTTTTTTGATTCTGGAATAGCATGGTCAGAAGAGTTTGCAAGGATTTGTTTTGTCTATATGATTTTTCTAGGTATCATTTTAGTGGCTAAGGAGCGAGGACATCTTACAGTAGACATAGTTGTATCAACATTACCTGCTGGATATCAAGTATTTTTCTTATTTTTAGCAGATATTTTAGTTTTAATATCTCTTAGTCTTATCACCTACGGTGCATATCAATTAATGTTACTTACATATACGCAAAAAATGCCTGCTACAGAAATATCATCATCTGTTCTTTATTTCGCAGCCGTTATCTCAGCTATATCCTATTTTTTAATAATCTTTACTAATTTAGTAAAACATATTAAATGGGCAAGTCAAGGAGGAAAATAAAATGTTATGGTTATTTTTAGGTAGTTTATTTTTATTTCTTTTTCTTGGTGTCCCTGTAGCATTATCTATGTTATTAAGTGCAAGTTTTATGCTATGGCATATGGATATGTTTGATACTCAAATTATTGCTGAAAATTTTGTTATGGGAACAAATAACTTCCCTTTGATGGCAATTCCATTTTTTATGCTAACAGGCGAAATAATGAAACATGGAGGAATTTCAGAAAGAATTATTAATTTTGCAATGAGTATGGTTGGCCATATTAAGGGCGGGCTAGGATATGTTGTTATTATTTCAGGATTAATTTTTGCTGGGCTTTCAGGATCGGCTGTTGCTGATACCGCAGCGTTAGGCGCGATTTTAATTCCGATGATGGCTAGCAAAAATTATGATGTAGCAAGATCAACAGGGTTAACTTGTGCAGCTGGTATTATTTCTGTTGTTATTCCCCCTAGTATACCAATGATTGTTTATGGAATTACGGCTGGTGCATCTATAACAAAATTATTTATGGGGGGAACAGTACCAGGTTTATTAATGGTATTTGGTTTATGGTTAATGTGGAAATTTCTGTATAGAACACAGCAAGACAATCTGGAACCTAAAAAAACAGCTATTCAAAGATGGGACGCATTTAAACAAGCATTTTGGCCATTATTATTGCCGGTAATCATTATTGTCGGATTAAGAGGGGGAATTTTTACTCCTACTGAGGCAGGGGTAGCCGCTGCAATTTATGCAGCAATAATAAGTTTAATGTATCAAACTTTAACTTGGTCTAAAATACAAGAAGTTTTCCTAAACACAATCAAGACAACGGCAATGGTAATGTTTGTTGCCGCCGCCGCTATGATCTCGGCTTTTGCAATTACAGTAGCACAAATACCAATGGAATTAGTAAGTTTTATCAAAGGAATTACTGATAATGCAACTGTTCTAATGTTGGTAATAATGATCTTCTTATTATTGGTTGGTTGTGTAATGGATCTCATTCCTGCAGTGCTAATTTTCGTGCCGGTTTTATTACCGCTATTAAGGGCGTACAATATTGATATAGCTTATTTTGGTATTATGATGGTTATTAATCTATCAATTGGTTTAATAACACCACCCGTCGGTACAGTACTTTATGTAGGACAGGGCATATCTAAGATAGGAATTGCTAAGCTCACAAGGGGAATAGCGCCATTTTTACTTGTTTATTTTATTATTTTGCTCGCGATGTGTTTCTTCCCTGAAATTGTCATTACACCAATGAATTGGTTGTCTTAACAAGACGATTAGGAGAATAAAATGAATATTGTAAAAGCTTATAAAACTAACGCATAGAATTAGGCAGTCTTAATGAAACTTGAGACGCAATTGTGGCTGATTTTGGCACCTGTAATCTCTTAGATAGAGTAGAAAAATTGTTGCTAATGTTTATTTTTTCAAAATGTTAGCAACTCTTTTTATTAAAAAATCCTTTATCAATATAAGTTATGTTTTTTCGATAATCTATTGTAAATATTTAATAAACCTTCCATCCAATTTGTCGTATTTTCAATATTTATTGCAGTATACTTTTCAACCTTCTTTTCTCTAAAAGTTTTCCGGTAATTTATTGCATAAATTCACCCAAAAATGACCGCACTTTGCAATTTGGTGTAAACCGCTTATAATTCACACCACTTTTACATAAACAATAAATAATGATGATAAAACAAGAGACTTTTGCTGATCAAAAACGTAAAACTGTAGAAACCGCCGAATTTACTGAAGACGGACGCTATAAGCGAAAAGTTCGCAGCTTTGTTTTGCGTACTGGACGATTAAGCGATTTTCAACGGGATATGATGAATGCCAACTGGGCTTTTTATGGATTAGAGCATCAACTTTCTTTCTTTGATTTTGCCAGCATTTATGGCAATACCAATCCAGTGATATTGGAAATCGGCTTTGGTATGGGGAAATCCTTGGTGGAGATGGCGATACAAAATCCGGATAAAAATTATCTTGGTATTGAAGTCCATACACCGGGCGTGGGGGCTTGTATTGCTTATGCAGTGGAAAAGCAAGTGAAAAATTTACGGGTCATTTGTCATGATGCCACCGAAATTTTACGCGATTGTATTGCTGATGACACGCTGGGCGGGTTGCAACTGTTTTTCCCGGATCCTTGGCATAAAGCTAAGCACCATAAACGTCGCATTGTGCAACCGGCATTTGTGGAGATGGTATGCCAAAAATTAGCGCCGAACGGATTTATCCACATGGCGACGGACTGGGAAAATTATGCCGAACAGATGTTGGAGGTGTTAAAAAGTGCGGTCAATTTACGCAATGTTTCGCCGACTGACGATTATATTCCTCGTCCGGATTTTCGCCCGTTAACCAAATTTGAAGCGCGTGGACATCGTTTGGGGCATGGCGTATGGGATTTGTATTTTATTAAGCGTGGATAACGGAAGTATGTTATCATTAACGCCGAGTAAAACCGTTCATCACGTCTGTTGATGACATCAATCGGAGAAAAATATGGCTATCAAACGTAATCAAAGACAACGTAAAAAAATGCACCTTGCCGAATTCCAAGAATTGGGCTTTTTAGTGAACTGGCAATTTGCGGAAAATACGCCGGTTGAACAAGTGGATGAAGTCGTTGATCGCTTTATCACCGAAGTAATTCAACCGAACGGACTTGCCTATGAAGGAAGCGGTTATTTGCATTGGGAAGGTTTAGTTTGCTTGGAAAAACTGGGCAAATGCGACGAAAACCACCGCACTTTAGTCAAAAATTGGCTGGAGCAAAATGGATTACAACAAATCGAAATCAGTGAATTATTCGATATTTGGTGGGATTATCCAGCAAAATAAGTTTTCTTTGAAGAAAATGCCTGTGTTAACACAGGCATTTTTTATGGCAAAATCGACCGCGCTTTTATCGCATTTACTGTATATCTGAAAAAAAGTCGCCTTTGGCATGTTCATTGATATTGCTCATTTCCTCATCAACCGCATTCAGTGCTCGTAAATAATATTATCGCGTATAAAATGGCTTCCATCATGCCAACGCCGATAACCAAAATAATGAGTAGCAGGATCCATTTTTTGGTTCCCTCTAAACTTGATCAAATAAAGGGAATTAAGCCTTTCGGCAATTTTTAGGGAACTGGACAGGTTTCTACTTGTTTCTCAAACCACGAGAAAATTTTATTTAATATCAGTTATCCTTTTGAATTTTCTATTTTTTCGATCGCGGCAATCACATCTTCCACCTGAATTTCTGCCATCAGATTTTTGCCTTTTAATTTTGTTGCCCAAGGCAATTGGGCTGAGGGTTTGCCAAATTCTTTTCGCACATTTTGCTCATATACGGACACGACATTGTCCAAATTGTAATAAGGACCGGTGCGCAACGGATTATGATAGGCATATAGCCCAACAATCGGTGTGCCTTGCGTAGTGGCGATATGTGCCGGACCACTATCTGGTGCGATAACCAAATCCACCAAACCAATCAATGCCGAAAGTTCTAAGAGCGAGGTTTTACCGCATAAATTCGTTGGCGTAAAATCACAATGTGCCACAATATCTTGTACCATCGCCATTTCGCGCGCTGCCGGCGAACCACATAAAATAACGTGCATATGGCGTTGATTGGCGTAATTTGCAATCGCCGCATAACGTTGCGGCAACCAATCTTTTTCCGCTTTGCTGGAGCAAGGAGAAATCAAGAGATTACGTCTGTTTGGATCCAAATAAGGTACCACTTGCTGGCGCATTTCATCGGTTATCCCCAAATCCCAAGTTGGCGGACTTACCGGAACCCCCAAGTAAGCGACAAAGGCTAAAAAACCGTCTAATACGTGTGGCGTTGCCGGATCCTCAATGCGCCGATTGGTAAACAACCTTTGTCCCTCTCGAGCGCGTTGTTTACCAAAACCGATTTTGTAATTGGCTTTGATGCCCAATGAAAGCAATGAAGCACGAAAGGCGGTTTGCATATTGAGTAGCGCATCAAAATGACAGTCTTTTAACTGCTTCCACAACGCCAACACGCCCTTCCAGCCACTTTTTTTGTCATACACCACAAAACGAATTCCTTTCACATGGCGAAAAAGCGCGGCTTCCGTCTTACCGATGATCCATGTGATCTGTGTTTGTTGCCAATGGTGCTGAATTTGCTGCACCGCAGCAAGTACATGGCAAGTATCGCCGATAGCGGATAAACGGAGGATACAAAGGGATTTTGGCTGTTGTGTAAAAAGTGGCATATCTTTTCCTATGACTTTTGGTATTTTATTGATTTTACCGTAGAATATGGCTATTGCTCTATTTTATAAGAAATTCGTCGATGATGCTTGAATTCCAACTGAAAAAACAGTTTTTTATTTTTAATTTCAGCCAACCGCTGGCTGACCAAGCGCATTTTTTTGAGCCTGACTACTGGCAACAACAAAATCGCATTTTAGGTTCTGCCAAAGGGCGTGGAACCACATGGTTTGTGCAAACTCAGGATTTATTTGGTGTCAATTGCGCTCTGCGCCATTATTATCGTGGCGGACTTTGGGGTAAAATCAACAAAGATCGTTATTATTTCACGTCACTACAAGAAACGCGCAGTTTTGCCGAATTTCATCTCTTAAATCGTCTCTATCAAGCCGAATTACCGGTACCCAAACCAATAGGCGCGCGCGTGCATCAACACGCCTTGGGTTGCTACAGCGCCGATATTTTGACAGAACGCATTGAAAACGCGCAGGATTTGACCGCACTTTTACAACACTCCGAATTATCCGCCGCGGCATGGCAACAAATCGGCAGCTTAATCCGCCGCCTACATGATATGCAAATCTGCCATACTGACTTAAATGCACACAACATTTTAGTGCAACACACAGCCGAAACGGAAAAGTATTGGTTGTTGGATTTTGATAAGTGCGGTGAAAAATCCGGTGATTTTTGGAAAGCCGAAAACTTACAACGTTTGCACCGCTCTTTTGTCAAAGAAGTCGAACGCCTCGGTATTGGCTTCTCCGAACAACATTGGCAACATTTATTAGCGGGATATGGACGTTAAGCGCGGTGGTTTTTCTTGTAAAATTGCAACAACGCCCCATGACGTCCTGAACGTAAAATTTGCAAAAATTTCACTGCACTTTTAGCGGGTAAAAATAAAAGCACGAGTGAGAACTCGTGCTTTTGATTTTTAATTCTGCTTTGGCTATATAAAACAAGCATTAAGATTTAAATTGTTTATTCCGTTCTCTGGCGAAAACATAGATGAAATATAATAAAGTAAATGCGCCGAAGCAGTAATAACCAATCCAAACAAATTCTGGTGCATCTTTCGCCATAAAGATATACATACTAAATGAGGCGAAAGTGACAATTAATGAAACCGCTTTTGCAAATGCCCAAGGTTGAATATCCACTTGTTTGGTGTATTCTTCTTGATACGGATTTTCCATTGGTTTTAATTTACCGATAATTAACATAACAACAACGTTCAGAACAAATAAAATTGCGATCAAATGGAAGAAGTGAATATCTACTTTGATCACATAGGTACATACGACATAAGCCACCATACCAAAAATTAAGCCAAATTTTGCTGCAATCGGTGGTACGCGTTTAGTTAATAATCCGACGACTACCACGCTTAAAATTGGTGCGTTGAAAATTCCTTGTAACTCTTGAATTAAGAAATATAAACCATCCGGTGCGTTTGCCACTAACGGTGCAACGATCATGGAAACTACGGCTAAAATGGTTCCCACCCATTTACCGACACTTACTAATTTCATATCGCTGGCATTTGGGTTAATTTTGACTTTATACACATTACGTGAGAACAAGGTAACGGAAGAATTTAGCGCACTGTTGAAAGTGGAAAGTACTGCACCAACAACCACGGCGGCGAAGAAACCGACGAAAGCATCTGGTAGCACTAAATGGACTAAATCTGGATAAGCTTGGTCAGGAATATCTAATTTTCCTTGAAAAATATGATAAGCAATAATCCCCGGTAGAATGATTAATAATGGACCGAGTAGTTTTAAGAATGCACAAAGTAACACCCCTTTTTGCCCTTCTTTTAAGTCTTTGGCACCTAGCGCACGCTGGATAATGGACTGATTGGTACACCAGAAGAATAAGTTAGAAATAATCATCCCGGTAAATAGAGTAGAAAATGGCACGACGGAGTTTTCATCACCAATGGAATTAAAATGATCTGGGTTGGCATGATAAACCTCTTTTAGTCCTTCCCACATATTACCATCGCCCACATAAGCCAAGCCTAATACGGTTACCATAATTCCGCCGATCAATAAGCCTACACCATTAATTGTATCGGAAACTGCGACCGCTTTTAAACCACCGAAAATGGCATAGATAGAACCTAAAATACCAATTCCCCATACCATAATCCAAAGTGCGGTGGTTTTATCAACGCCAAAAACATTAGAGACTTGGAACAAACTTTCCAATGCGAGAGCACCGGTGTAAAGCACGATCGGTAATAAAGAAATGACGTAGCAACCGAGGAAAAGTAATGAAGTGATTAATAATGTGCCTTTGTCAAAACGTCGTTCCAAAAATTCTGGGATAGTGGCGATACCTAATTTTAAATATTTCGGTAAGAAATATAGCGCAAATGCGGCAATGGTAATGGCTGCCAATACTTCCCATGCCATAACGATAAAACCTTGGCGATAGGCTAATCCGTTTAAGCCGACTAAATGTTCGGTGGAGAGATTGGTTAACAACATCGAACCGGCAATAAAAGTGGCGGTTAGTGAACGACCGGCAAGGTAATAACCTTCTGAATTGCTTAAATCGTCTTTTCTAGTGTACCACCACGCCAGCACAGCAACCAAAGCGGTAAATCCAACAAATGATATAAAAGCTAACATAATAATTTCCTTATATCGGGTTTCTGGTCATTGCATACAACAATGCGAGGATGAAAACAGTTTGCAACGTTTTCTTATTTTGAAATATATATTTCAATTTTTGTTTTAACAAATACTTTTGTTCTATTTTGCTACAGAGATCAAATTTTTTCTTTTGTCCTGACCCATTTTTAGGCAAAAAGTGCTTATCAAGAGTAGAAAAATAAGAAAGCTAAAATAAAAAATGAAAAATTTATTGCATTTTTAAAAGAAATAAAAAAATGAATTCAAGTAAAAAGAGAATGGCGTTTATGGCGGAGGAGATAGGGCTTATTTTTCTGTATAAAACAAAAGTGTGGTCATTTTAACCGCACTTTTGTTTAATTGTAATTAAAAATTAACCACCAACAGAAATACGTTTCATATCAGTCATATAACCGCGCAATTCTTGACCGATTAATTCAACCGGATGGTTGCGGATGGCATCGTTGATGTCGCGTAGGTAAACGTTGTCGATTTCCGCACTTGGGGTTGGTTCGCCTAAGTCACCTTTTTGCAACATTGGAATTAATTTTTCCGCAAGGATTGGGGTTGCAACGTGTGAGAATAGGTAGTTACCGTATTCTGCGGTATCGGAAATCACCACGTTCATTTCGTATAAGCGTTTACGCGCGATGGTGTTAGCGATTAACGGTAATTCGTGTAATGATTCGTAGTATGCGGATTCTTCATAAATGCCGCTTGCTACCATGGCATCAAATGCCATTTCAACACCGGCTTTTACCATTGCCACCATCACTACGCCATTATCAAAATATTCTTGTTCGGAAATTTTGATGCTGTCTGCTTTTGGTGAATTTTCAAAGGCAGTTTTGCCGGTTTCTTCGCGCCATTTTAACAAGTTTGCGTCACCGCTCGCCCAGTCTGCCATCATGGTAGAGGAAAATTCGCCACTGATGATGTCGTCCATATGTTTTAAATAAAGATCATTTAATTGCGCTTTAATTTCTTCAGCTAATTCAAAGGCACGGATTTTCGCAGAGTTGGATAAACGATCCATCATTAAGGTAATTCCGCCTTGTTTTAAGGCTTCGGTAATGGTTTCCCAACCGTATTGGATTAATTTACTAGCATAGGCTGGATCTTTACCATCTGCCACTAATTTGTCGTAGCATACGATGGAGCCAGCTTGCAACATACCGCAAAGGATGGTTTGCTCGCCCATTAAGTCAGATTTCACTTCGGCGACGAAAGATGATTCTAATACACCCGCACGGTCGCCACCGGTGGCAGATGCCCAGGCTTTCGCGATTGCCATTCCTTCGCCTTGCGGGTCATTTTCAGGGTGAACCGCGATTAAGGTTGGCACGCCGAAACCGCGTTTATATTCTTCACGCACTTCGGTACCCGGACATTTTGGCGCAACCATCACAACGGTAATGTCTTTACGAATTTGTTCACCCACTTCAACGATATTGAAACCATGTGAGTAACCGAATGCCGCACCTTGTTTCATCAATGGCATGACATCAGCGACTACTTTGGAGTGTTGTTTGTCTGGGGTTAAGTTAACCACTAAATCAGCAGTTGGAATTAATTCTTGGTAAGTACCCACTTTAAAACCGTTTTCGGAAGCACGAGTAAATGACGCGCGTTTTTCTGCAATCGCTTCAGCGCGCAACGCATAAGCAATATCTAAACCGGAATCGCGCATATTTAAACCTTGGTTTAAGCCTTGCGCGCCACAACCTACGATAACAATTTTCTTGCCTTTCAAGAAGTTACAACCATCAGCGAACTCGCCACGGTCCATAAAACGACAACGACCTAATTGGTCAAGTTGTTGACGTAAGTTTAATGTATTGAAATAGTTAGCCATAATAGGATCCTTTATATTTTGGATGATGTTGTGTTTGCATATTGTTTTATGTTGTTGTAAACAGATTATCGCTTTTTTTACATTGCGTAAATTGATATTATTGCGATTTATTATTGCATTTTTTGCAATAAAACATAGCAAAAAATGACCGCACTTTTATTGGCAAATATCGCCAATATTTCACCAAATTTAGGAGGGTGAACCATGGACTTTCGCGATTTACATTTATTTTTACACCTTGCCGAAAGTAAAAATTTCAGTCAAACCGCCAGTCAAAATTTTATGTCGGCGTCCACGCTGTCGCGCCAAATTCAGCGTATGGAGGAAGAATTGGGGGAAACGCTGTTGCTGCGCGATAATCGTCAGGTGTCGCTGACCGAAGCCGGAGAAAAATTTCGCCTATTTGCGCAACAAAACTGGCAGCAATGGCTACAATTTAAACAATCTTTAAGTACTGATCCGCAGGAATTAAGCGGCGAATTGCGCCTTTTCTGCTCGGTGACGGCTGCCTATAGTCATTTGCCACCTATTTTGGAACGTTTTCGTTCGCACTATCCAAAGGTAGAAATTCAATTGACGACCGGTGATCCAGCATTGGCGGTGCAGCAAATTCAAACTCAACAAATTGATTTAGCTTTTGCTGGACGACCAGCACATTTGCCGAACAGTATTATTTTTCATTATATTGATGATATTCCATTATCGTTAATTGCACCGCGTATCGCTTGTCCAACAAAGCAATTATTACAACAATCGCCAATTGATTGGCAGCAAATTCCGTTTATTTTACCAGTGGAGGGACCAGCAAGACAGCGTATTGACCAATGGTTTAAGCAACAAAAAATTAAATATCCGAAAATTTATGCCACAGTGTCTGGGCATGAAGGGATTATGCCGATGGTGGCGCTGGGCTGCGGGGTGGCAATGTTGCCGGATGTAGTAATGAAAAACAGCCCTATGATAAGCCAAGTGTCCACCTTGGCAGTGGATTTTCCAATTGATCCTTTTGAATTAGGGATTTGCGTGCAACGAAAGCGGCTTGAGCAACCGATAATTCGTGCATTTTGGGAAATGTTGGGGTAAAGTGCAGTGAGAAATTATGAAATTTTGTACCGCACTTTTATAATGGTTTAACTGATAATTCAAGGTATCGCTATGTTAAAAGGAATCAGTTTTTCGCTCCTTGCCTCGTTATTATTTGGCTATATTTATTATTTTTCTACCTTATTACTTCCTTTGGGCGGAGAAGATATTTTTGGTTATCGTGTCGTCTTTACCGTACCTTTTGTGGTAGCGGCAGTGTTTATTTTTCGTCAAAAATATTTATTAGTCAGACACTTAAAGCGCATTCGTCAACAACCTTGGTTAGTTTTAGTCTTTTTATTTAACGCCGCTATGATGGGATTTCAAATGTGGTTGTTTCTGTGGGCGCCGAATAATGGCGGGGCGTTGAGTGTATCGCTCGGTTATTTATTGCTCCCGCTGGTAATGGTGGTAATGGGACGGATTTTCTTTAAAGAAAGCATTTCTAAAGTGAAATTAGTTGCGGTGCTTTTAGCAGCGATCGGCGTGTTCTCTAATATTGCGATTAAGGGCGGTTTGTCTTGGGAAAGTGTCGCGGTTTGTGGTTACGCAGTGTATTTTATGGTTCGCAAACAGCTTAATTTTGCTGATATTGCCAGTTTTGCCATTGAAATGGTTTTGCTGTTACCGGCGTGTATTTATTTGGCGCTACAAGTGGATCTTGACGCAGTACAACAAGTTAATCCACCCATTGTTTGGCTCTTGTTGTTATTAGGCTTAATGAGCGGTATCGCTTTTATTTTTTATATTGCCGCCAGCAATTTATTACCCATCAATGTGCTAGGGTTACTGGGCTATGCCGAGCCGATTATGATGCTAGTGGTGGCGTTTATTATCGGCGAAAAAGTCGATTCTGAAAGCTATCCGTTATTTCTTTGTTTGATTGGTTCCATGGCATTGATTTTGATAGACGGCGTATGGAAATTCAATAGGTTACATGCTCATTAAACATAAATCTTTTGCAAGAATATCGCTGGATTATTGATAGAGCTATACTCGTTGTGTTCTATCATATTTAGTTTTATCTTTCCAAATCTTAGAAAGCCTATATTTTACTTCACCCCTTTAAAGTTTTCAAATAAAAGAAATACATTTTAATTTGAAATAAATATTTATATTGTGTGATCTATATCACGGTTTTTTATTTTGTTTTGAAATATTATAGTTATCAATGGTTAATTAAATTGATATAAAATGAATTAATCAGATGAAAAATTATTTTAGAATGAAAGTTTATGGGGCGTGTATATGGAATACATCACATATGGTGCGGAATGGTTCATTGGACTGTTTCAAAAAGGTGGAGAGACCTTTGTCGGTATGATAATGGGGATCTTGCCATTACTTATCTCACTTCTTGTCGTTATGAATGCCTTAATTAAATTTGTTGGTCAAGAGCGTATTGAACGCTTGGCACAACGTAGCGCGGGCAACCTGATCTCTCGTTATTTGATTTTACCTGTTATCGGTACATTCGTTTTTTGTAATCCGATGACATTAAGTCTTGGTCGTTTTTTACCTGAATATTACAAACCGAGTTACTACGCTGCAGCCTCTTATAGTTGCCACAGTATGAATGGTTTATTCCCGCATATTAATCCCGGTGAATTATTTGTTTATCTTGGTATTGCAAATGGACTAACTACTTTAGGTTTACCTCTTGGTCCACTTGCAGTGAGCTATTTATTAGTGGGTATGGTGACGAATTTCTTTCGTGGTTGGATTACTGATTTTACTACCACATTCTTTGAAAAACGTATGGGGATTACTTTAGATCGTACCGTTAATTTAAGTAAATAGTTCAGTGTCGCGTGGATCTAAGATAAAGAAAACTTGAGCATTGACTCAACTCAAGTAGGAGTAACAAATTATGATGAAATCCATTTATATTGAAAAAGGTAATGGTGGCTGGGGCGGTCCTTTAACATTACCAATTATTGAAGGCAAAAAAATTCTTTATATGACGGCTGGTGCTCGCCCAAACATTATTGATAAATTGGTGGAACTGACTGGCTGGGAAGCCATAGATGGTTTCAAAAATGGCGAACCTGAAGCAGATGAAATCGGTATTGTGATTATTGATTGCGGGGGTGTTTTACGTTGTGGTTTATATCCTAAACGCCGTATTCCAACAATCAATATTCATGCCACAGGAAAATCAGGTCCTCTTGCGGAATTTATTGTCGAAGATATTTATGTTTCTGCGGTAAAAGAAAATAACATCAAATTGATCAATGCAGATATTGCTCTTTCTGGACCTGTGTCAGCACCTAAAGTGGAGAAAAGTGCGGTCAAAGATTACGACAGTTCGAAAAAAATTACCGAACAAAGTGAAGGCTTGCTTGCTCGTATTGGTATGGGAATGGGGTCTATCGTTGCTGTTTTCTTCCAAGCGGGTCGTGACACCATTGATACTGTGCTGAAAACGATTCTTCCATTTATGGCATTTGTCTCTGCACTAATCGGAATTATCATTGCGTCCGGCTTAGGTGACCAGATTGCCCATGGTTTAACACCGTTAGCCAGTAGTTCTATTGGGTTAGTGACACTGGCTCTGATCTGCTCATTCCCTTTGCTTTCTCCATTCTTAGGGCCGGGCGCTGTGATTGCTCAGGTTATTGGTGTGCTTGTAGGAGTTCAAATTGGGTTAGGCAATATTCCCCCAGCTCTTGCACTACCTGCATTATTTGCCATTAACGCGCAAGCTGCTTGTGACTTCATTCCGGTGGGGCTTTCTATGGCAGAAGCAAAACAAGATACTGTTCGCGTTGGCGTACCATCTATATTAGTAAGTCGTTTTTTAACTGGGGCGCCAACGGTATTGATGGCATGGGCTGTATCAGGATTTATTTATCAATAAATCTTTAAGATGAGCTTGTTAGACTGCCAATTTTCAAGCATAAGGAAAGCAAAAATGACAATTATTTATGAAACAGAATTTACGAAAGTAGGTGACTTTGCACGAGATGCACTAACGGAAAATATGTTGATTATCTTTAAACAAGGTGCACCCGCTGATTTAGAAGATTACTGCTTTATTCATAGCCACGGTGAACTGACCACAGCGCTACAAGTGGGCGATATTGCTGAATTTGATGGCGTTGCTTATCCCATTACTGCGATTGGCGATGTGGCAAGCGTTAATTTGAAAGAACTGGGGCATGTTACTTGGCGATTTGATGGGGCGACAACTGCTGAATACCCTGGAACGATTCATATTCTTGGTGAAATACCAAGTGCGGTTAAAGAAAATAGTGTTTTAAAAATTAAACGTGTTGAGTTATAGCATGTTATAAATTAAAAGGAAAATATAATGAGTAATACAAAAAAAGTTGCAGTTATTGTTGGCGGCGGTCAAACCCTTGGTGCCTTTTTATCTACTGGGCTTGCTGATGCAGGTTATCGAATTGTTGTTGCTGACTTAAACGGTGAGAATGCCAATAAAGTTGCTGAATCAATTAATCGCCAATATGGAGTGGGCAATGCATTGGGCGTTCAAGTTGATGCAACAAATGAAACCAGCGTAGAAGCCTTAGCAAAAGCAACAGATGACAAATTTGGACGAGTTGATTTACTGGTTTATAGTGCAGGCACTGCAAAAGCTTCGCCAATTTGGGATTTTGAATTGAAAGAGTTTAATGTGTCAGTGAAGGTCAATTTAGTCGGTTATTTCTTGTCTGCTAAACATTTTTCTCGTTTAATGATTCGCGATGGAATAAAAGGTCGAATTATTCAAATTAACTCAAAATCAGGAAAAGTGGGTAGCAAATATAACTCTGGGTATAGTGCCGCAAAATTTGGTGGTGTGGGGTTAACACAATCCTTGGCTTTGGACTTAGCTGATAAAGGGATTACAGTTCATTCCTTGATGTTAGGAAATTTATTAAAATCCCCCATGTTCCAATCCTTAATTCCTCAATACGCAGAAAAATTAGGTATTCTTGAAAGTGAAGTGGAACAAGTTTATATCAATAAAGTACCGCTCAAACGCGGTTGTGATTACCAAGACGTATTAAATGTATTAAAATTCTATGCCAGTGAAGAAGCCTCCTATTGTACAGGACAATCAATTAATATTACCGGCGGTCAAGTTATGTTTTAATCAATATAGTTGGGCGGATAACTTCTTCCACCCAATTTATTATGGAGAATATTAATGGAACTTTATCTTGATACGGCTGATGTCAAAATCATCGAAAAATTTCACCGCACTTTACCGTTAGCGGGTGTGACAACAAACCCTAGCATTATTGCTAAATCAAAACGTGAAATTTTTGACGTATTAAGCGACATTCAATCCATTGTGGGTGAAGATAAACGACTCTTTGCTCAAACTATGGGACGTTCTGAAAAACAAATCATTGCTGACGCATTGGCACTCCGTGAACATTTCCCTAATATTATTATTAAAATTCCCGTTATTCCTGAAGGATTAGCTGCCATTAAAGTACTTTCAACATTAGGTATTCCTACTTTAGGGACAGCAGTGTATGGTGCGGTACAAGGTTTTTTAGCGGCATTAGCTGGGGCAAAATATATCGCACCTTACGTTAATCGTATTGATGCACAAGGCGGTAATGGGATTGAAACAGTCTCAGAATTGCAAACTTTACTTAAGCAACATCAGTTAAATGCAAAAGTATGTGCTGCTAGCTTCCGCACTCCACGTCAGGCATTAGATTGCTTGTTAGTTGGCTGTGGTTCGATTACGATTCCGCCGGATGTGGCTGAGATGTTTTTAAGCGATCCCGCTGTATCTACCGCAGTGGAGAAATTTGAAACTGATTGGGAAACGATGTTTAAACGTCAAACATTAATTTAAACATCTTAACCTTGTGGATAAGTGATAAAGAAACAATGTTCACAGCTAAAACTTATCACCTTTGATAATGTGAATTAGCACTAATTTTTTCTTTTAAATTATGAGATAATCTATGTCGAATGCAACGAATGTTCTTATTCTTTTAGCTATCATGGCTTGGGTGTTACAAATTGTCCTGGGTTGGTGGCAAGTTAATCGTTTTAATCAAGCGTTTATGTTGCTGAGTGAGCAAGGAAATGTGGGAATAGGTCGAACTAAGGGACGGTTTAAAAGCAAGATCATCATTGCGCTTGCTTTTAATGAAGATCGTTATATAGTAAATAATATTGTGATGAAAGGATGGACGGTATTTTCAAAACCGCAATCTATGCCGGAATTAAATGGGTTACATTATGATGAAATCAATCCTTTCACCATTTTTCCAACGAATAAAAATGCACGAGAAGCCCTCGTAGAAGCAATTCAACTGAAATAGATTTCATTATGAAACCAAGAGACAGACAACAGGCTATTTTAGATTATCTCCAAGTCCACGGACGAACCCCTGTGGATCAACTTGCTGAATATTTTCAAACCACCGGAACCACAATTCGTAAAGATCTGACTATACTTGAGAGTGAAAAGAAAGTATTACGCACCTATGGTAGCGTTGTATTAACTCAAGCAAGTGATGAAATCGATCCGCCCATTATTAATAAAACGACAATCAATTTGGCAGTAAAAACTCAAATTGGAAAAGCTGCCGCTGAACTTATTCGAAATGGCGACTCTATCATAATGGATCAAGGCAGCACAGTACTGCAAATGGTATCTAATTTGGTACATTTTAAAAACCTCACCATTATGACAAACAGCTTGCATATTATTAATGCATTAACATCCTTAAATACTGATTTTGAAATATTAATGTGTGGTGGTACTTACCGTTCTAAATCAGGTTCATTTCACGGTATTTTAGCGGAAACAACAGTCGAAAAATTTAATTTCGATAAATTATTTATCGGTACAGACGGATTTGATTTAACAGTCGGATTAACTACATTTAATGAAGTACACGGTGTAAGTAAGGCAATGTGTAATGCAGCCCGTGAAATTATTGTCTTGACTGATTCAAGCAAATTTGAACGTCGCAGCCCAAATATTGTTTGTCCACTCGAAAAAATCACAACGGTAATCACAGACCCCGGCATTACTGATGAAATTCAACAGGCTTTGATTAAAAAAGGCATCCGGCTAATTATTGCTAGATAAGATGATTTTGATGGGAGGGATGCTAAAAATTTAGCCGCCCTCCTTAAGGTAAGAGGGTTTGTACTAATCAATATCCACCAAACATTCCAATTGCCACAATTCTTCAAAGCGTTCGCGACGTTTGATTAAATGCGCCTTGTCGCCATCCACCAACACTTCAATGGCGCGCGGGCGGGAATTGTAGGTGGATGCCATGCTGGCGCCATAAGCACCGGCGGAACGCTGCGCGATAAGATCGCCTGCCGCAATGGCAAGCTCGCGTTGTTTGCCGAGAAAATCTGAGGTTTCGCAAATCGGACCGACCACGTCATACACTTGGCTTTCGCGTCCCAAAGTGCGGTCAACTTCGATGATATTCATGTATGCTTGGTACAACGCCGGACGGATCATGTCGTTCATGCCGGTATCGACGATGGCAAAATGGCGGCTTTCGTTGCTTTTTAAATATTCCACTTTGGTGACCAAAATACCAGCGTTGGCAGTAATCGCCCGCCCCGGTTCTAGGATGATTTCCAACTCGGCATAATCTTTTAATTTCGCCAGCAAAGCACGCGCATATTCAGAAGGATGCGGCGCATTTTCATCGGTATAGGTCACACCTAAACCACCGCCTAAATCCAAATGTTTTAGTGAAATGCCATCTTGTTTAAGTTGTTCCATTAATACAATTAAACGATCGGTTGCATCTAAAAAAGGTTGTAATTCCGTTAATTGCGAACCAATATGACAATCCATGCCGCTAATATGAATATGCGGTAATTGGCTTGCCAGTCGATAGACTTCACGCGCTTGTTCAACGCTGACACCAAATTTATTTTCTTTTAAACCGGTGGAGATATAAGGATGCGTATGCGCATCTACATCCGGATTGACGCGTAATGAAATTGGCGCAATTTTTCCCATTTCGCCGGCAACTTGATTAATCCGTTCCAATTCCGCCACACTTTCCACGTTAAAACAACGAATGCCGACTTCCAAGGCGCGCGCAATTTCTTGTGTTGATTTTGCCACACCGGAAAAGACGATTTTTCCCGCCTCGCCGCCGGCAGCTAACACGCGTTCTAATTCTCCTTGCGAGACAATATCAAAGCCTGAACCTAATTTCGCCATCAGATTTAAAATCGCGATATTCGGATTGGATTTGACTGCAAAGCAAATTAAATGTGGATGGGTGCCTAAGGCATCATCAAAGGCGTGCCAATGGCGTTCCAACGTTGCTCGTGAATAAATATAAAGTGGAGTACCAAATTGCGCCGCAATGTTGCTAACGGGCAGATCTTCCGCCATTAACTGATCGTTTTTATATTGGAAAAAATCCATAATGTTCCTTATTTGGTTTGTTGTTGCTGTGGTGCTTTTTCAGGAAAATAAAGCGGACCTTTGACTCCACAAGAAGTGATTAAAAAAGTGACCGCACTTAAGAGTAGAATGGAAATGGTTTTTTTCATTGAAATCTTCCTCATACAAATTAATTTTCACTTTTTACCATTAAATTTTTCTTTGTGCTACCACAATATAACGAAAATCTCTATAATTTAACTTTATTTTGTCAATCAGGAAGGAATTTTATGAACGTAGCAGAATTTCATCAAAATATCGAACAAATCTGGCTGAATATTGAAGAACAATTAGAAGCGCAAGATTGTGATGTGGATTGCGATACGCAAGGTTCGGTGTTTACGATCACCTTCGCCGACCGTAGCCAAGTGGTAATCAATAAGCAAGAACCTTTGCTTGAACTTTGGCTTGCCAGCAAAGTAGGTGGTTTTCATTTTGCCTTTAAAGACGGACAATGGATTGCCCGTGACGGTAAATTGTTTTGGCAATGTTTAGAAGAAGCCTGTGCAGCCCACGGTGAAAACGCACATTTCGCTTAATGTCCTTTTCCTCAATTTCTTCAATATCTACAACGAAAAGTGCGGTCAAAAATCCACAAATTTCGACCGCACTTGAGGTGTTGCACGCTATTTTTGGCTATCAATCTTTCCGTCAAGGGCAAGAGGAAGTCATCAATGCCACCTTGCAAGGCAAAGACAGCCTTGTGATTATGGCGACCGGCAACGGAAAATCCTTGTGCTATCAAATTCCAGCACTGTGTTTTGACGGGGTGACCTTAGTTGTGTCCCCCTTAATTTCATTGATGAAAGACCAAGTTGATCAACTTTCTGCCAACGGAATTGCCGCGGATTATTTAAACTCCACGCAAACCTTTGAGCAGCAGCAAGAGGTGCAAAATCGCGTGATGTCAGGGGCATTAAAGTTGCTTTATGTCTCACCGGAAAAAGTGATGACCACCGGTTTTTTCCATTTTATTTCTCATTGTAAAGTGAGTTTTATTGCCATTGATGAAGCGCATTGTATTTCGCAATGGGGACATGATTTTCGTCCGGAATATGCCCAACTCGGCGGTTTAAAAGGCTGTTTTCCTGATGCGCCAATCATGGCATTGACCGCCACTGCCGATCAAACCACACGTTTGGATATTTTGCAGCATTTGAAACTGGCAGATCCGCATTGTTATATCGGCAGTTTCGATCGTCCAAATATTCGCTATACCTTGGTTGAGAAATTCAAACCAATGGAACAATTGAGCCAATTTGTACTGGGACAAAAGGGCAAAAGCGGGATTATTTATTGCAACAGTCGCAATAAAGTTGAGCGCATAGCGGAAAGTTTGCGTAAAAAAGGTGTGGCGGCAGAAGGATACCACGCCGGTATGGAAAATAGCCAACGGGAGCGGGTGCAACGGGCTTTTCAGCGCGATAATGTGCAAGTGGTGGTAGCGACCATTGCTTTTGGCATGGGCATTAATAAATCCAATGTGCGTTTTGTTGTGCATTTTGATTTACCACGCAGTATCGAGGCATATTATCAAGAAACCGGTCGCGCTGGACGGGATGATTTGCCGGCAGAAGCGGTATTATTTTACGAACCGGCAGATTATGCCTGGTTGCAAAAAATGTTGTTGGAAAAACCGGAAACGCCACAACGCCAAATTGAACAACATAAATTGCAAGCTATAGGCGAATTTGCCGAAAGCCAAACTTGCCGCCGCTTAGTCTTGCTGAATTATTTCGGCGAACAGCGTCAAACGCCTTGTAACAACTGTGATATTTGTTTAGATCCGCCGAAAAAATATGACGGATTAATTGATGCGCAAAAGGTGATGTCCACTATTTACCGGGTCGGACAACGTTTTGGTACACATTATGTGATTACAGTGTTACGCGGGATGCAAAATCAAAAAATCAAAGAAAATCAGCATGATAAGTTGAGTGTGTATGGTATTGGCAAAGAGCGGACGAAAGAATATTGGCATTCAGTTATCCGCCAACTGATTCATCTTGGCTTTATCCGTCAAGTCGTGGATCAATTTAACAGCACATTGCAACTGACGGAAAGTGCCAAACCGATTTTGCAAGGCGAAGCTGCCTTATCCTTGGCTATGCCGCGCATTTCATCGGTGACCACATCGATAGTGAAAAATGCGCCGATTAATTATGACAAAGATTTATTTGCCCGCTTGCGCTTTTTGCGCAAACAAATTGCCGATCGGGAAAACATCCCGCCTTATATTGTGTTTAATGATGCTACGTTGCAAGAAATGGCACAATATCAACCTACCAGCGCACGAGAAATGTTGCAAATTAACGGGGTTGGTACCATCAAATTAGAGCGTTTTGCCCAACCGTTTATCGATATTATTCGTCAACATAAAAAATTATGGAATCCCACTTCTGTTTGAAAATACAAAAAATTACACATCAATTTTCATTTTTGAGATCAAGGTAACATTTTTTTTAGGAAAAATTTAATAAAATCCCTACCACTTAATGATTAACTTTAAACTTTAAACTTTAAATAGAGGTAATATATGGTTGATGTAAACAAAGTAATCAAAGAGCTGGGTGAACTTGGCATTTATGATGTGAAAGAAGTGGTGCATAACCCAAGTTATGAACAGTTATTTGAAGAAGAAACCAAGCCGGGCTTGCAAGGCTTTGAAAAAGGTGTTGTGACCCAATCCGGCGCAGTTGCTGTTGATACCGGTATTTTCACTGGTCGTTCGCCGAAAGATAAATATATCGTTTTGGATGAAAAAACCAAAGATACCGTTTGGTGGACCAGCGAAGTGGCGAAAAACGACAATAAACCGATGAACCAAGCCACATGGCAAAGTTTGAAAGAGTTGGTTACCAAACAACTTTCCGGCAAACGTTTGTTCGTGGTTGACGCATTTTGTGGTGCAAACCCGGATACTCGTTTAGCGGTGCGTATCGTAACTGAAGTGGCATGGCAAGCGCATTTCGTGAAAAATATGTTTATCCGTCCTTCAGAAGCAGAATTACAAACCTTCAAACCTGATTTTACCGTAATGAACGGTTCTAAAGTCACCAATCCAAATTGGAAAGAACAAGGATTAAATTCTGAAAACTTTGTCGCATTCAATATTACCGAAGGCGTACAATTAATCGGCGGTACTTGGTACGGTGGTGAAATGAAAAAAGGGATGTTCTCTATGATGAACTACTTCCTACCGTTAAAAGGTATCGCATCAATGCACTGTTCTGCTAACGTTGGCAAAGAGGGTGATGTTGCGGTATTCTTCGGCTTGTCCGGTACCGGTAAAACCACGCTTTCCACCGATCCGAAACGTCAATTAATCGGTGACGATGAACATGGTTGGGACGATGATGGTGTATTCAACTACGAAGGCGGTTGCTATGCGAAAACCATCAATCTTTCTGCAGAAAACGAACCGGATATTTATGGCGCGATCAAACGCGATGCCTTGTTAGAAAACGTGGTAGTGCGCGCAGATGGTTCTATTGACTTTGCTGATGGTTCAAAAACGGAAAACACTCGTGTTTCTTACCCAATTTACCACATCAACAACATTGTTGAACCGGTATCCAAAGCGGGTCATGCAACTAAAGTGATTTTCTTAACCGCAGATGCATTCGGCGTATTGCCACCGGTTTCTAAATTAACACCGGAACAAACCAAATACTACTTCTTATCTGGTTTCACGGCGAAACTTGCGGGTACAGAACGTGGTATTACCGAACCGACACCAACTTTCTCTGCTTGTTTCGGTGCGGCATTCTTGTCATTACACCCAACACAATATGCAGAAGTGTTAGTGAAACGTATGCAAGCAGCTGGCGCGGAAGCTTACTTGGTGAACACCGGTTGGAACGGAACAGGTAAACGGATTTCCATCAAAGATACCCGCGGTATTATTGATGCGATCTTAGACGGTTCAATTGAAAAAGCGGAAATGGGTTCATTACCGATTTTCAACTTGGCAATTCCAAAAGCCTTACCAGGCGTCGATCCTGCGATCTTAGATCCGCGTGATACTTATGTGGATAAAGCACAATGGCAAAGCAAAGCGGAAGATCTTGCCGGTCGTTTCGTGAAAAACTTTGAAAAATATGCAACAAATGCTGAAGGTAAAGCCTTAATTGCCGCCGGTCCAAAAGCATAATGGCGTAAAAAAACAAAATAAAATTCGACCGCACTTTTAAAAGTGCGGTCTTTTTTTGGCAGATAGAACAAAATAGAAGTTGCTCTGTGAGGTAATATGCACAGTACCCGCTGAAACAAAGATACCTTGTTTACGAAGTTCATTGCTTACTCGTACTTGCCCAAAAGCAGGATTATCCAAATTATCACGATAACGTCTTGTTGATAACGAGAGAAGGTATCTCGGCTCATTCCCATTATTTGGTTACGTCATTATCTCGCTAATTTTAAACAAAGATTGACCGCACTTTGCTTCGCTTCTTTTCGGATAAAAAAAGCCACCAATTGCTTGGTGGCAAAACTCCATCATAATGAAAAAGACGTATTAAGATGACTATTTAGAGGAAACTTGTTGTAAAAAAATTTTACGCGGTGAGCTTAAGCCTAATTTTTCGGCTTCGTTGACTAAATTCAACGCGCGGTTTACATCATTTTCTTTAAGTGCTTTGCTGACCGCTTGTTTAAAGTAGGCCTCCGTATCTTTGTCCACCGGTGCGCTTAAGGCTTTGCTATTGTTTGCAGCCACTGACAGTTGAACATTACCGACCGGTTGCGCCGGCGCTTTACTACTGAAAATAGTAGTTGGGATACCGATAAATTTAGTCCCATTTGATGTGGAGGCATTTACAATGACTTCACCGTTTAAACTGTGTTTAACTTCAATATCATTAATTGCCGGCGGTTGTTTTCCCGTGGCTTTGGCATATACTTTTGCCGGATGAGGAATTAGGGTTGTTTTCGCAATATCTTGTTGTGTGGTATAAACTAATAAATATAAATAATCTTGTCCGGCAGCCGGCGTTAAATTCATATTCGCAGTAAAACGATTTCCTTTAAAGCCCCCCTCTTCTTGGAATTTAAACTCACTCGATGGGTAAGTTGCCGCTACGTTGAATTGGCTGTCTAAGATAACTGCTGTTGGAAGAAAAACATGATCTTCAAGCACGGGACTTTCAATCTCAATTTCGACAGTGCCTTGATTAGCCGGAATCCGGTAAGCCGCTATAGGGCTTGCAATGCCCGCAAATTGACTTGTAACTGCTTGTTTTTGCTGTTCGGTTAGCATGATTTTAGAGGCTTGCTCAAATGACACATTTTGCCATTGAACTTGAGCTAATTCTGTTGAGTTAATATGCGTTGGCGTACCCGTATTTGCCATACTCGGTGAAACAATAAACATATTAGCTAATAAAAGTGCGGTTGTTAAAAATGTTTTTTTCATATTAACCTCATGATAATTGATGGAAAAAGGGAGAGAAATTTCTCTCCCGAAATAGCGTTTTATGATTATTATTGAAGCAGGATAAAAAGCTTTACCACCAAGCTTCGAATTGTACACCGGCTACGAATTCAGCATCTTTTGCATCATAACCTGCGTTGGTACGATCTGTGATATTAAATTTATCGTTCCAGTGTCCATAAGTACCGAAGACACGAATGGCTGGACGCGCCCAAATGCTGTCGCCAGCTTGCCATTGTTGTGCGATTGTCGCTTTTACAAGATCATTTTTCTTGCCTGTTGCTTGATCTTTAATACGATCATAGCCAACCTCAAGTAAGGTACTCATTGTTTTATTCCATTTATACATCGGACGAATACCCGCAGAATACCAAGTTTTACCTTGATTGTTGTCTAAATCTGTTTTTTCATAGATTAAAGCATACATCATTTCTACTTTTGGTGAGAATTGTACGACACCATGATCGATTAAACGTAACATATGACCTTTGTTACCTGCTAAAGAACCTTGTGCGTGTCCATTATTCCATGATGTCATAGAATCTTTCGCATATTGTACAACAAATTTATTGAAACCACCGAAGAACTCACCTTGTGTATGTTCTAAGGTAATCATATAACCATTTTTAGTTGCGCCATTATTAAAGTTTCCGTCATGTTTAGTATGACCATTAGCATAATCAAAACCGATTTCTAATTTACCATTTGGATTGACATTTAAATCAGCTAAACGAATATCGAAAATATCGTTATACACATCACGATCTTGGTTTGATACATATTTTCCGGTTTCTTTGTCACGCGTCCAAGAATATGCACCACCTGACTCAGTATCACGCGTTACAGCTAAAGATAATTTACCAAAGCCTAAATCAATATTTTCAACCCCTGCACCCGGACCGGAAATATCCCAGTAGTAGAAGTCGTTCATATGTACATCATGACGTTGATAGAAACGTTTACCAGCCCATAATGTCGCGCCCGGTAATAAATTTTCAGCAAAGTTTTTAAATTGAACATTAATTTCACGTAATGCTGGATCTGTTGTTTCCCAGTCATTTTGCTGTTTTATGCCATAAGCCAAGTTGGTATCTAAATAGATTGATTGGTTACCGTCTTTATATAACTCTTGACCTAATTTAAATTCTACGTAAGTGTCATTTTCGTTACCTAAACGGTATTTTGAACCACCGCCGTTTACTTGAAGAGCTGTTTGTTCACCACCGCCAGATGTCCAACCAATACCGGAACGGGCATAACCATGGAAATCAACCGCACTTGCACTGGTAGCGATAAGTGCGCTGGTAATCGCTGCTGCTAGCAAAGTCTTTTTATTGTTCATTTTTGACCTCTTATCTTTACATTTACTGTATTTTAGGGGGTATCAATTAATTGATACGATTTCTTGATGCCCAATAAAAATTGTGCATCAAATGCGTTAAATACCTTTTTCTTTAAATAAACGCTGACAGGCTGTGCCATCTTCTTTAAATAGATGGCAACGTTCCGGGATAATACCGATATTAAATTCCTCACCTTCATTTACTAACACTACGTCACTTTGACGATAAACTAAGGTCGGTTGTTTAATTTCCGGAATTTCAAGATGGATTTGGGTTTCATTGCCCAATAATTCGACCACTTGGATATTGCCTTTTAGGGTTACGCTGGCTTGTTCTGCCGGCACTAAGTGTTCCGGACGAATGCCTAATGAAAGGTTGTCACCGATACTGACGCCTTGACCGGAGACGGGGATCCAGAAGCTATGATGATTCGCATCCGGTAATTCGATTTGTACCCGCTCTTTTTCCACACCGGTCACTTTTACCGGTAAGAAATTCATTTTTGGCGAGCCAATAAAGCCGGCGACAAAACGGTTTGCCGGATAATGATAAAGTTCTAGCGGTTTGCCAACTTGCGCAATACCACCCGCATTTAATACCACGATTTTATCCGCCAAGGTCATGGCTTCTACTTGGTCGTGAGTAACATAAATCATGGTACGTTTTAATTTTTTATGTAGTTTGGAAATTTCCACTCGCATTTGTACACGCAAAGCGGCATCCAAGTTGGATAACGGTTCGTCTAATAAAAAGACTTCCGGTTGAGACACAAGAGTACGACCAATGGCAACACGTTGACGCTGACCGCCGGATAAGGCTTTCGGTTTGCGGTCTAATAAATGGGCAAGTTGTAGAATTTCAGAAACTTGGTTAACCCGTTGGTCACGTTCCGCTTTACTCACACCGGCAAGTTTTAAGCCGAAAGACATATTTTCCGCAACATCAAGATGCGGATATAAGGCGTAAGATTGGAAGACCATCCCGATCCCGCGTTTTGCCGGCGGAACATCATTCATTAATTTATCGCCAATATACAATTCACCTGTGGTAATATCTTCAAGACCCGCAATCATTCTAAGCAAGGTGGATTTACCGCATCCGGAAGGTCCAACGAATACAACGAATTCGCCCTCATGAATGTCTAAGTTAATATCTTTTGAGATATGAACATTGCCGTAAGATTTACCTACTTTACGTAGCGATACACTTGCCATAAAAACCTCTGCGTTGTTGTGTCATTTTGACTTACTTAACTAATTGCCACTCATCATGCGTGATCTCGGCTTAGAAAAAATCCTCCTTTGCTAAAAAAAATAAGGATTAGAACGAAAAATCAACAATTATCAATAATTCGCCTAAATAACCGACAAATGAGGCAAAATCCCCCTACTTTTGTGATCTTGATCGCATTTTGCTTTTGGCATTTTGTGACACAGATCACATATCTGACAAAAAGTACCAAAAAAGGGTGAAATAAGGGGTGGGGAGTAGAGGGGGGAGAGGATAACAAAGAAAAATATTTATACATATAATCGGCGGTAAATTGGGTAATAGGATTCATCTTGTTATTTATCCTTTCCACTTATCCTGTGGGCAATCGCAAGACCTGCTTACGACTACAAACTTTAAGGAGTATCAACATGAGCAAAAAGATCTTTCAATTTACGTTAACTGCTGCTGCCGGTTTATTACTTTCTACGTCGGTGATGGCAAAAATGAGCGAAGGTACATTGGTTATTTGGATCAATGGTGATAAAGGCTATAACGGTTTAGCGGAAGTCGGTAAAAAATTTGAAGCGGATACTGGTGTCAAAGTGTTAGTCGAGCATCCGGATAAACTGGAAGAAAAATTCCCACAAGTAGCCGCAACTGGCGACGGTCCAGACATTATTTTCTGGGCGCACGACCGTTTCGGTGGCTACGCGCAATCCGGTTTGTTAGCGGAAGTACAACCAAGCAAAGAGTTTAAAGAAAAATTTGTAGATTTTGCTTGGGATGCGGAAACCTATAATGGCAAAATTATCGCTTATCCAGTAGCGATCGAATCTCTTTCTTTAATTTATAACAAAGATTTATTGCCTGAACCGCCAAAATCTTGGGAAGAAATCGTTGAATTAGATAAAAAATTCAAATCACAAGGTAAACACGCGATTATGTGGAACCTTTCTGAACCGTATTTCACTTGGCCGGTTGTCGCTTCCAACGGTGGTTATGCGTTTAAATTTGCTAACGGACAATATGATGCCAACGATATCGGCGTGAACAACGAGGGTTCACAAAAAGGCTTACAATTCGTAGTTGATATGGTGAAAAATAAAGTGATCAATGCCGATATGGATTACGCGGTGGCTGAAGCCAGCTTTAACAAAGGCGAAAGTGCATTAACCATCAACGGTCCTTGGTCTTGGGGCAATATCGAAAAAAGTAACATTAACTATGGCGTTGCGGTATTACCAACCTTAAACGGTAAAGCGTCTAAACCGTTTGTTGGTGTGTTAAGTGCCGGTGTAAATGCCTCCAGCCCGAACAAAGATTTAGCAAAAGAATTCTTAGAAAACTATCTTTTGACCGATGACGGTTTGGATGCGGTAAATAAAGACAAACCATTGGGTGCAGTGGCATTAAAATCATTCCAAGAAGTGTTAGCCAAAGATCCGCGCATTGCGGCAACAATGGAAAACGCAAAAAATGGTGAGATTATGCCAAATATCCCTCAAATGTCAGCGTTCTGGTATGCGGAAAGAAGCGCTATCATTAATGCAGTAAGCGGTCGCCAAGAGGTGAAAGCAGCATTAGATGATGCACGTTCTCGTATCCAAAAACCGGAATAAGGGATGAGTAAATAATCTATAACAAGGTGGGCATCCTGCCCACCGATAAATACCTCACCTTATTCCACATAAAAGTGCGGTCTGTTTTTTCTTTGTTTTTCGAAGTGCATTATGCAACAAACGGATTACTCCACTCCATCGCAATCCTCCTCCCTTTGGCTAAAATATTTAGTCATCGGCGGTGTTCTCCTGCTTGATTTCTATTTGGTGTTTTTAATGTATTCGCAAGGAGAATATTTATTTGCTTTGTTGACACTCGTTATTTTAACTTCTGGAATCTACATTTTTAGCAGTAAAAAAGTCTATGCGTGGCGCTATGTGTACCCTGGTATTATGGGAATGGTGATTTTTATTTTATTTCCATTGGTGGCCACCATCGCCATCGCGTTCACCAACTACAGCGGTACCAACCAACTCGCCTTTGAGCGCGCGTTAAATGTTTTACGTGATCAACATTATTTCTCTGGCGACAAATTTGACTTCAAACTTTACCCGCAAGCGGATAATCGTTATATCCTCTCGCTCCACAATAATAACAGCGCGCAAGATTTTGTCTCCGAGCCGGTATTATTAAGCGATGAACAAGTCAACGTCAGCGAACAAGCCACCCCGACAGGCGAAGTCGCGCCATTAAAAGTGATTACGCAAAATCGTGCGGCATTACAAAAAATGACTGTATTATTTAACGGAAATGCTTTGACCATGAGTTCATTGCGCCAATTTTCCGAACAAAAAGCCCGCTATCAATATGATGAAGAAAGCCAAATTTTAACTAATAACGAAAACGGAAAACGTTATCGTGCGAACAATGATATTGGTTTTTTCCAAGCCATTAACGCCAATGGCGATTGGGAAAAAGAAACCTTAGAACCAGGTTACACGGTTTCTACCGGCTTTCATAATTTCGTCAAAATTTTCACTGATGAAGGCATCCAAAAACCGTTCGTACAGATCTTTATTTGGACGGTGGTCTTTTCGGTGTTAACCGTGATTTTCACCGTGATTATTGGTATGGTTCTCGCTTGCGTGGTGCAGTGGGAAGCATTACGCGGCAAAGCGATTTACCGCTTATTATTAATCTTACCTTATGCAGTACCGGCGTTTATTTCCATCCTCGTGTTTAAAGGCTTGTTTAACCAAAGTTTCGGCGAAATCAACATGATTTTGCACAATCTCTTTGGTATCCGCCCTGAATGGTTTAACGATCCGTTCTTAGCGAAAGTGATGATTTTAATCGTCAATACTTGGTTGGGTTATCCGTACATGATGATTTTATGTATGGGTTTATTAAAAGCCATTCCACAAGATTTATACGAAGCCTCTGCGATGGACGGTGCTTCCACTTGGCAAAATTTCAGCAAAATCACGGTTCCGTTGTTGCTCAAACCATTAACCCCGTTGATGATTGCCTCTTTTGCCTTTAACTTTAACAACTTCGTGTTGATCCAACTATTAACCAACGGTCGCCCAGATATGATCGGTACGACAACACCGGCGGGTTATACCGACTTATTGGTGAGCTACACCTATCGTATTGCCTTTGAAGGTAGCGGTTCACAAGATTTCGGCTTGGCAGCGGCGATTGCCACCATCATCTTCCTGTTGGTTGGCGGACTGGCTTTATTAAATATCAAAGCAACAAAAATGAAATTAGATTAGGAGATTATTATGGCTATCGTACAACCTAAATCCATGCGTTACCGTTTGTTGGTAACTCATGTGCTGTTAATCTGTTTCGTCGCGTTGATTATGTTTCCGCTCTTAATGGTCATCGGGATTTCACTGCGCCCGGGAAACCTCGCGATTGGCGATATTATCCCAAGTGAAATTTCGTGGGAACACTGGAAACTTGCCTTAGGCTTTAATGTGCTACACGCAGATGGCAGCGTCACTCCGCCACCGTTCCCAGTACTTCGTTGGTTATGGAATTCAGTAAAAGTGGCAACCATCACCTCTGTCGGTATCGTAGCATTATCCACCACCTGCGCCTACGCCTTTGCGCGCATGAAATTTAAAGGTAAAAAAACCATCTTGCAAGGGATGCTAATTTTCCAAATGTTCCCGGCAGTGTTGTCATTAGTGGCGTTATATGCCTTATTTGATCGCTTAGGACAATATGTGCCATTCTTAGGATTAAATACCCATGCCGGCGTAATTTTCGCTTATTTAGGCGGAATTGCGTTGCACGTGTGGACCATCAAAGGGTATTTTGAAACCATCGACGGATCCTTAGAAGAAGCGGCATCATTAGACGGTGCAACGCCTTGGCAGGCTTTCCGTCTCATTTTATTGCCTCTTTCCGTACCAATTTTAGCGGTGGTATTCATTCTTTCCTTTATCGCCGCGATTACTGAAGTGCCGGTCGCATCCTTGTTGCTACGTGATGTTAACAGCTACACGCTTGCGGTAGGAATGCAACAATATCTTTATCCGCAAAACTATTTGTGGGGCGATTTTGCCGCAGCGGCAGTGTTATCCGCCATTCCAATTACCGCGGTTTTCCTGATCGCACAACGCTGGTTAGTTGGCGGTTTAACCGCTGGTGGCGTGAAAGGGTAATTCGATGAGAGGTGGGCGTTTGCCCACCTTTATTTTCACGCCGATTTCTCTTAAATTTTTGCTCCGATTTCACTTTCCAACCTAATTTTCCGTGAGGCTTCGCTATGCAAAAACAAGCACTTTTTCTCGCATTATTTGGCTCGCTCAGTTTTTCCGCTTACGCCACAAACTGGCAACATCCCCACTTTAACGCGTTTAACGCCCTTGAACAAAATACCCTTTTTCAAGCAGATGCTCGCTTAACCAAAGGCAATTACCCGCTGCAATTTTGGCAGGATAATCAATGTTTCCAAGCGCAAAGTGCGGTCAAATTAAATCAAACAGTATCGCTTATCCCTTGCAGCGGCGATGTACCGCAACTGCGTTTATTTAAATCCGCTGATTATCAGGCGCAAATTGATATGCGCAGCGGTACTCCAACCTTGCGTATCAGCATTATTCAAGCGCAAGAAGCAACGCCGCAAGTCATGAAAACCTGTCCGGCATGGGATAAAAAAGCTGTTGAAATTGATGTTTCAGGTACCTTTGCGGATGGTGAACAAATTCGGGATTTTTATTCCGGTCAACAGGCGCAAGTAAAACATGGGAAAGTGACATTTATGCCGGCAAAAGAGGCTAATGGTTTGTTATTATTAGAAAAAGTTGCAGATAAAAGTGCGGTCAAAAATTCGGCAGAATTTCATTGGAAAAATGCCACCGTTTATTTTGTGTTAACCGATCGCTTCTTTAACGGCAACCCCGCAAATGATCACAGCTACGGACGCCAAAAAGACGGAATGCAAGAAATTGGTACCTTTCATGGCGGCGATTTAGCCGGATTAACGCAAAAATTGGATTATTTACAACAACTTGGCGTGAATGCTATTTGGATCAGTTCGCCTCTGGAGCAAATGCACGGTTGGGTTGGCGGCGGCAGTAAAGGGGATTTTCCTCATTATGCTTATCATGGCTACTATCATCTTGATTGGACCAAAGTGGATGCTAATATGGGTAGTGAAGCCGATTTGGCACATTTTATTCAACAGGCGCACCAACGCGGAATGCGCGTTCTGTTTGATGTGGTAATGAACCATACCGGTTACGCCACCCTCGCCGATATGCAAGAATTCGGCTTCGGCGCACTTTATCTTAAAGGAGAAGAAAAACAACGGATTTTGGGTGAACATTGGACAACATGGAAACCCAGCGAACGCCAAAATTGGCATAGTTTTAATGATTATATTAACTTTGCTGATAAACAAGCATGGCAAAATTGGTGGGGAAAAAATTGGGTACGTTCTGATATTGGCGGTTACGATCGCCCGCAATTTGACGATCTGACCATGTCATTATCCTCCTTGCCGGATTTAAAAACCGAATCTGAAAGTGCGGTGGATTTACCGCTATTTTTGCAGTATAAATCCACCAATGCCCATTATTTGCCGAACGCCAAAGTCCGTGATTATTTAATCACTTGGCTATCAGATTGGGTACGTAAATACGGTGTGGACGGATTTCGCGTTGATACCGCCAAACACGTGGAAAAATCCACTTGGCTGGCATTAAAAAATCAAGCGCAAAAAGCGCTACAAGAATGGCAAAATGCCCATCCACAAGAAAGTTTTCAACAACCATTTTGGATGACCGGCGAGGCTTGGGGACATGGGGTTTTTAACAGCGATTATTACCAAAATGGATTTGACGCCATGATCAACTTTGACTTTCAAGAGCAGGCAAAAAACGCCTTGGATTGCTTTGCCAATATTGATAGCACATATCAAACCATGAATGAAAAATTACAAGAAATCAATGTGTTAAGTTATTTATCTTCCCACGATACCCGATTATTTTTTCATTCTGATGCCGAGCAAAATATCGAAAAACAAAAAACTGCCGCGAACTTATTGCTACTCGCTCCCGGCAGCGTACAAATCTATTATGGAGATGAAAGCGGACGACAATTCGGCGCCACCGGCTCTGATCCAATGCAAGGCACGCGATCAGATATGAATTGGCAAGAAATTGCCAACTCCGCCGACAAAAATGCGCTATTAACGCATTGGCAAAAACTCAGCCAATTCCGCCAACACCACCCCGCTATTGGCGCGGGAAAACAACAAAGTGCGGTCAAAAATACGCCTTATTTTGCCTTCACCCGCGAACTTGGCAACGATAAAGTCATGATCGTCTGGGCAGGAAAATAATTCATTAATTTGATTCAGTACCGACATAAGCGTTTTACTTATGTCGGTAGCTGTAACACATTAAATATCACTTACCAAATATAGCTAGCGCCAGCCCCCACCATCACATCCTGTTGGGTATTATTTGCTGCCGAAGCGCGGATAATCCATTTTCCATTATCGGAGGTTCTGGAATAACCCAAGGCATAAGCAGATTGCCCACGATAATATGCGCCGGCGATAGCGACCGCACTTTTACCTGGTAAATACACCTGTGGTAAGTTAGCCATTGCCCCGGCTGCGGCAATACCGGCTCTCGCGTTGCTATCAACATTCTGAATATCACGTGATAATCTATCCATACCTGCACCGATAGCATTCACCACATTTTTCAGTTGTTTTGCATTAATCGCATCACCGTCCGCTCTTGCATCAGCAACATTAGACACTCGCGCACCATTCACATTCACAACCGGGTTCCCCTCATTATCTTTACTTAAAGATAATTTCGTATCACCATTGCTAATGGAATGAATATCCGTGAGATCGCCGGAAACACTCAAGGTATAACGGTTTTGTCCTTTTTCGCCGATTTCCGTTTTCACTTTTACATTGGTCCCACCAATCACTTCTGTTCTTGCTGCCGCTGCGGTTGCGTTAATCGCTTTCGCCACTTCTTCACCTGTCGCAAAATGATTTCCTGCAAAATCCGCGCTAACAGTTCGCTTATCATCAGATAATGTCAAGCCAGTTTTTGCCACAGATAGATTATAAACCGTCTGTTTATTCTCTCCCTGACGTTCGCTAATAACAACACTATTATCCGTGGATTCAACCTCGGTTTTTGTTGCTTTAAGCTGTCTTACATTCACCGCGTCATTATCCGCTGTACCGTCTGCAATATTTCCCAATTGCATTGGCGTTTTATTCGCTAAATTCACCTTAACTTGAATTGGATTAAGGCTTATCGTACCGTCTGGGTTAATAGTTTGCGTTAAGAATTTACCATTGTTATTGACCACCGGCGTTAATTTCACCTCGCCGCTGTCTTTCACTTCTTCCAAGTAAAACTTACCGCCCATATTAACTACAGGTTTATTATCGGTTGTCACATATTCCATTGGTAAACCGCTGATGCTCAAATTATAAACATTTTGCCCATGTTCACCCGTTTGTTCCACAACCTGAATATTTTTACCCTCAACGACTTCGGTTCTCGCCGCCGCAGTCGCAGTATTCACCGCACTTGCCACGGTTTCGCCCGTAACAAAAGCATTGCCGGCTTTATCCGCTGTCAGCGTGCGTTTATCATCAGACACCGTCAACCCAGATTTCACTACAGAAAGATCATAAATCGTCTGCTTATCTTTACCTTGAGTCTCCGTTACCTCAATGGAGCTATCTTCTGATTGCACCTCGGTTTTTGCCCCTTTCGCAGCGGCAGTCAATTGTCCCATATTAACCGCATCACTGTCAGCGACACCATCAGCCACTCCGCCAATCTTCGCGCCATTAACATTAACCGCTTTATTTCCTTTATCATCCTTACCTAAGGAAATTTGAGTGCCATCATTGCTGATAGAGCTAATGTTCGTCAAATCACCCTCAACACTTACAGTATAAATATCGTGTCCATCTGGTGCATTCTGCGCGCTCACTTGAACATTCGTTCCGCCTTCCACCGCGGTTCTTGCCGAGGCGACTGCCTTATTCAACATATCCGCGACATTAGCACCGGTCACAAATGCCTCGCCTTGTTTATCCGCGCTCACCGTTTTTCCATCCGGACTAATGGTTAAATTCGACTTGGCGACTGCTAAGTCGTAAATTTCCTGTCCATTTTTACCAACGGTTGGATCCAAAGTAATGCTACCATTATCAGAGGTCACCTCGGTTCTCGCCGCCGCAGTCGCAGTATTCACCGCATTTGCCACGGTTTCGCCCGTAACAAAAGCATTGCCGGCTTTATCCGCTGTCAGCGTGCGTTTATCATCAGACACCGTCAACCCAGATTTCACCACAGAAAGATCATAAATCGTCTGCTTATCTTTACCTTGAGTCTCCGTTACCTCAATGGAGCTATCTTCTGATTGCACCTCGGTTTTCGCCCCTTTCGCAGCGGCAGTCAATTGCCCCTTATTAACCGCATCACTGTCAGCAACGCCATTAGCTACATTCGTAATACGATTACCGCCATTATCCAATCCGTTCTCGCTTAAGCTTACTGGTTTTTTCGTGCTACCGTCGGCAGACGTAGTTGGGGTTATCGTAATGCCATCATTGTTCACTTTAGTTCTACCGGTAATTAATGCGCCCTCATTGCCTAAATTAATTTGTTGCGCTAATTTCACTCGTAAAACACCGCTATCCACAATCACGCCGATATTATTGTCGGTTAATTTAGAACCATCCGCACCGCCTTTAATTTCAAGACGTTGATTTAGTTTTTTCTTAATCACGGTGTTATCGTCTTGTTCCGCATAATTATCGGCAGAATATTGCTGACCATCTTCCAAGGTTGCCACTTCTTCCGTAATGGTTTTGTTTGGATCTTTCGGATCTTTACGTTCATACACAATCCGAGTTTTGTGCTCGCCCGGTTTTCCGTCTAAGCCCGCCGCACCATCAGCGCTCTTAATCGTCACCCCGTCTTTACCGTCTTTTCCATTCAATCCGATCGAACCATCTTTTCCATTAAGCACAACAGAAGAACCGTCCTTACCATTAACACTAATCTTACCGTCTTCACCCGGTTTACCATCAGCCCCTTTTTCGCCTACATTCAAATTATCAATTTTAAGCGTATCACTTAAGGCAAAGGTAAAATTAGCGCCATCTTGCTTAATGGTTAAATTTTTACCCGCTTTTAAGCTCACCATATCACCGGCTTTGATTGGTTGCTCCGATTTTTTTGTACCTTCTGCTTCGCTACCGCCATCAGTACCAGACGTCACTTTCCAGAACGTACTATTAATCGTATTAGTAATATCACCTAAGGTCGCGATTTTATCCTTATCGGCATCACCGTTTGTCGGTTTCGCTTTTCCATTATCACCAACGGTCGACGTGCCCGTATTAACATCATATTTCACTGTAACAGTATCTTTTCCATTTTCTACTTTATTAGAAACCTTAACAGTGGTACCAACACCGTTTTCGTAAACCACGTTATCGCCCGGGTTAATATACACCCAGTCTTTATTGCCTTTATTATCTAAACCGCTTTGATCCGTGGTTTTTACCAACCAACTCGCATCATTAACCGCACTGATAACGCCTGTTGCAGTGACAAGACTATTTTTATGAGCATCATCAACATATGCTTTACCATCCCAGCCAACACCGAGCGAACCTATGGTTTTAAGTCCAATTTTAATCGCGCTGTTTTTATCCACTTCAGTTGTCAATTGATCTGGATTTCCACTGGTAAATTTAATTTGCTCGCCCAATTTAATCGGATTAGTTTTCCCTGTATCCGTAGCAAAGGTAATCCCTTTATTACTAAGCGCTTTATTAAGATCATCTACATATTTTTTGTTAACTGCATCACTGTTATCTTGCGGTGCACCAACATTGGTAATTTTCGCCCCTCCGACATCTACGTTTTTCTCCGTTGGTGAAAGCGTGATCTTCGTTCCTTTACCGTTTTCACCATTAGAAATCGAGCCGATATTGGTTAAATTTGACGCCAAACGGTAAGTGAATTTTTTATCGGTTCGACCGACTAATAAATTCTCGCCCGCTTCAAATTGAACGGTATCGCCAAACTTGATTTCTTTTTCGCTAGTATCTTTAGCACTATCAATCAAATTATTTCCCGTGGCTTGTACTTTAAAACTCAAGTTCCCCAATACGTTAGCCAAATCGCCCGCATTAACAAATTTCGCTTTATCCGCATCATTTGTCGGCGCAGTGACTTTACCGCCATTCACAGATAAAGTGGTATTGTTCACAGTAATAGTGACATTTCCATCATTGCCGGCAGAGACACTAGTAGTAGCACTATCAACAAAGTTCACCGATCCATTTTTCTCGGCAGCATTACCATTCACTTTAACTAAGTTATGTAATTGTTTACCGTTGATCGCATCAGAGCTGTTATCTGCTATGGTGCCATCCTGTAAACCAGTAATTTTAGCGCTATTTAACGTCACTTTCTTATCATTCGGATCTTCCGACAACGTAATTTTCGTCGCTTCTTCCTCGCCATCAGCAACTTTTTTCGCGGTAATTGAAGTAACGCCAACCAATGCTGAATTTAGTGCATGTTTAACCACACCGTTTTTATCAACAGTGGCGGTGATATTGTCAGTATCCGTAAAATTCAAGCCATCCGTTAAACTCACGTTTTGATCGTTTTTACCATTGGCTTTATATTTCAACATCACTTTTGATGTATCAACGGAAACCACATATTCATCGCCACCTGTTTCATTGGCTTGCTGTGATTTGGTTACGTTAACTATCTGTTGATTATCCGCCGCTTTCACCGATGTGCGTTTTTTCGCTTCTTCCTGAACGGTATATAACTGACTACCATTCACCGCTTCTTTACTATCCTTAGTCACATTACCATCTGCAACATCCGTAATTTTCTTATCGCCGGCTTTGATACCATCTTTAGTGACTGCGATATCTTTGGCATTTGGAGTACCTGTTTTTACAGTTAAACCATCATATTCTAACGTAGTATAACGATTACCGCTCTTAGGACCGATCGTCACTTCACCTTCCAACGAAAGTTGTACATCATCCGTTAAACCGATATTCAGTGCGCTGCCATCCTCTGAAACAGAAGTCTTAATATTTGAGGCGCCGGTTACTTTTAACTCATCACCCAATTTAATCGGGTTAGTTTTATTCTTTGTATTACCGTCAGAGACAAACGTAATCCCTTTATTACTAAGCGTATTACCAAGATCATCAACATATTTTTTATTTGCCGCATCACCATCTTCTGTTGGTTTAGCAACATTGGTAATTTTCGCGCCACCAACATCCACTTTCTTCTCTTGATCAGAAAGCGTGATTTTTGTGCCAACGCCATCATCACCATTACTAATCGAACTGATCCCGCTTAAGGCATCATTTAACGAGTAAATAAAACTATTACCGTCTTGTTTTACTTTTAAGTTTTTGCCCGCTTTAAAGGTCAGCATATCGCCAGCTTTCATATTGACCACGGAAGTCTGCCCATCTTGGATACCGCCATCAACGGTGCCAGAAGTTGCTTTCCAGAAAGTGCCATTAATGGTATTTGTAATATCCTCTAAGGTTGCGATTTTCTTTTTATCTTCCTCAGTGGTCGGTTTGGCTTTACCATTATTATCAACCGTTGAATTTCCGGTGTTCACGTCTACTTTCACTTTTAAAAGGGTATCGAGTTTAGTATCTGCGCCCTGATCTTTCTGTTGCGAGACTTGAACCGTTGTTCCGTTACCGTTTTCATAAATCACCCGATAACCCGCACTCACCCATGCCCAATCTTTACTATCTTCCTCGCCTTCAATTTTAAGACCGCTTCCATCCGTGGTTTTTACCTTAAAGCCAATATTATTCATTGCGGTAATAATTTTTTCGGCAGTAACTAAATTTTCACCATTAGTGTTTTCTTTTGTCGGTGTCCACGATGGAAGTTTGGCTCTACCATCATTCCCAACCTCAAGAGGGACCGTTTTAGCACCAATACTAATCGTTCCGTTTCCATCTGCGGTGGTCGTGATTTGTTTTGGATTAGTACCAACGATTTTTAGCTGTTCACCCAGTTTAATCGCCTTAGTTCTCTTATCGCCATCAGAGACAAACGTAATCCCTTTATTGCCAAGATCGTTACTAATCTCATCTACATATTTTTTATTAACAACGTCGCTTTCTTGCGAAGGGGTACCAACATTAGTAATTCTCGCGCCACCAACGTCAATTTTTTTCTCATCTGGTGAAAGCGTAATCTTCGTTCCTTTATCACCACCATTAGAAATCGACGTAATGTTGCTTAAATTTGACGCCAAACGGTAAGTGAATTTTTTATCTGTCCGACCGACCAACAAGTTATCGCCCGCTTCAAATTGCACGGTATCGCCAAACTTGATATTTTGTGCGCCAGTATCTTTAGCTCCCTCAATCAAATTAGCTCCCGTGGCTTGGACTTTAAAACTCAAGTTCCCTAATGCAGTCGCTAAATCGCCGGCATTAACAAACTTCGTTTTATTCGCCTCATCTAACGCAGAGACTTTTCCGTTGCTGACAGGCAAGGTGGTATTGTTCACATTGACTGAAACATTACCGTTATCTGCGGATACGCTGGTCGTCGTACTATTCACAAAATTCACCGAGCCGCCCTGTTCTGCCGCTTTATTATTCACTTTAACAAAGTTATGCAATTGCTTACCGTTAACCGCGTCCGTACTATTTTCTGAAACAGCGCCCTCTTTTAATCCTGTTAACTTAGCAGTATTTAATGTTACTTTCTTATCATTTGGATCTTCCGATAAAGTAATCGTTGTAGCTTCTTTACCGTTCGTTGTTTTACCTGCAATGGATTGAATACCGGTTAACGCCGATTTTAACGCATGTTTAACCACGCCACTTGCTTCAACCGTGGCTGTGATATTATCTGTATCGGTAAAATCCAAGCCATCAGTTAAACTCACGGTTTGAGGGTCTTTGTTATTGGCTTTATATTTCAACGTCACTTTTGAGGTATCAACGTCAACCACATATTCATCACCGCCGGTTGAATTTGGATCTTTTGATTTCTCAACTTTCACCACCTGCTGACCGTCCGCGGCTTTCACCGATGTGCGTTTTTTTGCTTCTTGCTGAACCGTATATAATTGCCCTGCATTTACCGCATCTGTACCATTCTCTTTCAGATCGCCTGCTGCAACATCCGTAATTTTTTTATCGCCGGCTTTGATACCATCTTTAGTGACCGAAATTTTTGTATCTGGTTTACCGGTTTTGATCGTTAATCCATCAAATTCCAACGTAGTATGAATACTACGTTCCGGACCAATGGTAATTTTCCCTTCTTGCGCCAGCGTTACATTGTTCTCTAAACCAATATTAAGCGCTTTGCCATCACTAGAAACTGAGGTTTTAATATTTGATGCGCCGCTTACTTTTAACTCCTCGCCCAATTTAATCGGATGAGTTCTGTTATTGCCATTGCCATCAGAAACAAAGGTTATACCTTTAGTTGTAACCACAGTATTCGCAGTCTCAATTTTTCCCTTGGTTTCAGGATCTAAGCCCACTTCAATTTGACGCCCGCTGACATTCGTGGCAACGCCATCTTTGCCGACAATATCAAAACGGTTTTGATCTTTGGTTACAGAAATCCCCTGTGCAGTACCTTGACTATCTGCCCCCACAGTAAAATTCTGTTGATTAGCGGTTATTTGCTCATCTACATATTTTTTATTTGTTGCATCAGTCTCTGCGGTCGGTGCAGCAACGTTGGTAATATTCGCGTTGCCCACATCAATTTTTTTACTATCTGGCGACAACGTAATTTTCGTTCCGCTATCTCCGCCATTCGAAATGGACGTAATATTGCTCAAAGTATCCATTAACGCATAGGTAAAGGTGCTGCCATCTTGGGTAATTTTCATATTTTTACCCGCTTGCAATGTCACCATATCCCCAGCTTTAATCTGCGCTTGAGTAACTGTGCCACCTTGTTCACCGCCATCAACCACACCAGAGGTCGCTTTCCAGAACGTGTTATTAATGGTATTAGTGATATTGCCTATCGTCGCGATTTTATCCTTATCATCCGCTGTAGTCGGCTCTGCTTTACCATCACTATTCACTGTCGAATTTCCGGTATTCACATCCACTTTCACTTTCAAAAGTGTATTCTTCTTAACATTTGCTTTTGGATCTTTTGTCTGCGAAACACTAACCGTTGTCCCAGTACCATTTTCATAAACTACGCGATAGCCCGGACTTATCCATGCCCAGTCTCTATTTTTCTTAGTATCAGGGTCACCGCTTTGATCCGTGGTTTTTACTAAAAAGCCAGCTTCATTAATTGCTCTAACAAGAGTATCAGCAGTAACTAAACTTTCCCCTTTTCCTCCATTTTTTAGATCAGCCTGAGCGAGTTGGGCTCTACCATATTCCCCAATATCAACACGTATAGTTTTAGCGCCAATACTTACTTTACCGTTTCCATCTGCGGTAGTTGTAATTTGATTAGTATTAGCGCCAACAATATCTACCGTATCCCCAAGTTTAATTGCTCTGGTTTTATTGGTATTTGCCTGAAAGGTAATGCCTTTTCCAGCAAGTTCATCTACATAGGCTTTATTAGCGGCATCATTGCTGTGTATCGGTTTGCCAACATTGCTAATATTCGCGCCACCTACATCAATATTTTTACTATCCGGCGAAAGGGTGATTTTCGTTCCGACATTGTTCGCACCATTAGAAATACTGCTAATATTATTTAAATTTTTAGTGAGGGCATAAGTAAAAGACTTGCCATCTTGGGTGATTTTCAAATTATCGCCGGCTTTTAAGGTAACTTTATCGCCCGCTTTAACTTTCTCTTCTTTCGCATCCCCCTCGCGCGAACCGCCGCTGGCTAAATCGGAAGTCACCGTCCAAGAGGTCTCATTAATAGTTTTGGTAATATCGGCTAAAGTAGCGATTTTATTATTATCTTGGTCAGTTTTTGGCTTCGCTTTACCAGTATTATCAACTTCAGTCGTTCCTGTATTAACGTTAATCTTCACTGTTAACGTATCTTTTCCATTGTCTACTTTATTAGAAACTTCCGCAGTAGTGCCGGTACCGTTTGCATAAACCACATTATCGCCAGGGTTAATATACACCCAGTCTCCTTTACCCCAACCGCTTTTATCCGTGGTTTTTACCAACCAACTGGCGTCATTTACCGCCGCCATAGTCGCATTTGCGGTTACGAGAGCGTGTTTATCATAATTCTTAGGTAAGCTCGCCTTACCATCTGCCCCAGTCTCAATATCATCAACTACCTTAGCGCCAACCTTAATCGTATCACCCTCTTTGGTAGCAGTAATTTGATTAGGGCTTGTACTTTGAACTTTTACGTTCCCCCCTTGAAGATTTTGGATACTATTTTTTACTTCTTGCAATTGTGAGAAATTCACAGCGTCATTGCTGTCTGTACCATTAGCTAAATTGGTAATTTTACGATTTCCGCCTGCGCCCATATCAATCCCAGTGGAATTGATCGTGATACCGCCGTTAATTTTAATAGAATTGCTCGCAGTAACGTCTTTAAAGCTTGGATCTTCTTTAAAACCGATGGTGATATTGCCTGTGCTATCTACCGAAGTGGCAAGATTAGCGGCTTTAAACGTACCACTATTGTTAATATCCCCCGGTTTAATCGTAATTGTTTTATTTTCGTTATGCTTAATTTTATAACCGCTTGCTTCACCATGTTGCGCTTTATAGGTTGTACTACCAATTGAGGCATCCAATTGTTTTTTATTGACTGCGTCGGTATCTTGCTCACCAGCTTGTAAATTAGTGATTTTTTTATTATTCATGTCAATGCCGGTGCTAGACAAAACCGGTCCATTGCCATTAATTGTCACTTTTTTAAACGTTGGCTCTTCTTTAATCCCAATTAAAATTCCGTTAGCCGTTTTCCGCGTTTCGATATTATCGCCGGAATAACGACCGCCATTATTGTCCGCATTCCAATTATCATTGGTTTTAATTTCCAACGTAGAGGTTTCCGAACTATAAGTACCATTAGAATCTGGAGTAACGGTTAATCCCGAACCGGTCACAGTAACTACGTTATTAGTTACATTAGTAGTAATCCCCTTAGCGCCCTTAATCTCTAATTTTTCATTGGATAGGGTAACATTGCCCTCGTCGTTACCCGCTTTTAATTCCAAAGTAAGGGATTTTAATTGCGCGACGTTTACCGCGTCGGTGTCCGCAGAACCGGCGGCTAAACCGGTAATTTGACGGGTAACCGTACTGTTGTTACCAATTGCCACCGCGGCATGTGTAGCAGTTTGTACATTTCCGCTCAATGAACTGTAGTTACTGCTATTCTGTTTCCAGCCTTGATCGCCTTTATCTTTTGTGGTGACCGATTGATAACCAATCGCCACACTGCCATTTGCAATGGTCGCATTGGAGTTATTCCCCAGCGCGGTTGCTCGCTCTTTAGTAGCAAAAGAACTTTCCCCTAGGGCAGTGGTACCAGTTTGGTTGGCAACGCTGTTTTTACCTACTGCAACAGAATGGCTCGCGGCGCTGGCGTTGCTCCCAATAGCAATGGCATATTCAGCGGTCGCGTTGCTTGATGCACCTAATGCCACGGTTTGTGTTCCGTTTGCATGGCTTAACGCCCCTAACGCCATTGACTCATTGCCGGTAGCATTCGCCACTACCCCCAACACTACCGAACCATCACTATTCGCTTTGGATTTTGCCCCGATTGCAACGGAACCCTTACCAGCCGAGGTGGTATTAATATATTTACTACCGCCCTTTTCTTGATAGGTGGTGTTATCTAAGTCATCGCCCCCAATGGCAATACTGCTGTAGCCACTTGCGATAACGTCGCTCCCCAATGCAATGGCGCCTGATGCATTAGAGATGGAATTGCTCCCCAATACGACGGATTGCGCCTCTAATGCCTTGGCGTCACGTCCAATCGCAATTTGACGAGTACTGTTTCCACCAGCAGTTGAATTATATCCCATGGCAATAGAATCAAAACCTGATGCAGTCGCGCCGCCAATCGCAATCGCATTTTGCGCGGTGGCATTGGCACTAGTTCTTTTTCCTTGTTCTGTACTACTACCAATAGCAATCGAGCTGTGATTTGACGCTGTCGTACCAGTACCCAATGCAGTAGAATTGTTACCACTTGCCGTTGCGTTATGTCCCAATGCTACAGCGTCGTCTTTCGTCGCATTTGCTTCACGCCCCATGGCAACCGCACTTTTACCACTTGCCGCACTGCTGGTACCAATTGAAATTGCATCTTCTGCCGAGGCTTTTGCCCCACCATCTGAATGTCCATCACTAGCGTTTTTATTTTCCCCAATAGCAATGGTTCTATTTGCTAATGCTTGCGAACCTGATCCAAGTGCTGTCGCAGCTAATCCAGTTGCCTTACTTAAACGCCCAACTGCAATTGCCGCACCACCGGAAGCATTCGCTTGGTAATTAACTGCAAAAGCGCTCTTGCCTGATGCTGTGGTTTCAGCTCCTAATGCGGTTGCATAATCTCCCGTCGCATTGGCTTTATAACCAATGGCATTAGAGGTATTTTTAGTTGCATTAGCCCATACCCCTATCGCAACAGCATTATTGTGTAACGAGTGTGCTTTGTCACCAATAGCAATTGATTGAGAAACATTAGCAAGTGCTTTGTGTCCCAGCGCAACTGACGCATAAGCTGCCTTTGCTTCTCTACCAATTGCTACTGCACCTGCCGGAGTATCCCCACCAGTTACACCATTAGTTTCCATTTTGGCATTATTTACCATTGCTTGTGCGCCCTTACCAATCGCTACAGCACCTTCTGCCCCACCATTCACTGCTGCATTATCACCAATCGCTACCGAACTATTGCCAAGCCCTTTTGCCAAATTTCCCACCGCAACCGCATTGCCATAATTATCAGTATCAGCTTTATAACCAATAGCAACACTAGTTCTACCCGTCGCAGTTGTCTTTTTACTATCGCCCCCACCAATAGCAATTGAGCCCGGACCAGCAGTCCCAATAATCGCAACAGTATTCTCATCTCCAGTTTGAGATACTCCTCCACCCAAGGTCACTGTCGCAGCTTCTGCCGGCAAGGCTAAGCTAAATAAGCCTAATAAAACGATATGCGGTAACAGATGGAATGGAAAGGAAGAAAAAATAGAGGAAAAAGCGACCGCACTTTGGATGTCTTGCCCTTGGCTTTCGGCTTTAGATTTGCCTTTTATTTTTGTTAATTCAGAAACAACTAACCAAGCCTGACGAGCTTCGCTCCAGACAATTCTAAATACTTTATTCATGACATATTCCTAATTGAGAAATTGAAAGATAATTCGTTGGATTTTTTACAGATGCGTCACAGCGACCCAAAAAGAGAAAACGGATATGCACTTAAATTTTGTAGCATAAAAGCATAAAAAGTTCATTTATCCTTAACCCTCCTTGCGCATGCCTCATCCCCAAAAAGACAAAATTTCTCCTATTGTAAAAAAAAAAAAAAAAATACAATTTATTCTTAACATTTTTACAAAAAATTCCTCAGGATTTTACGTAATTTCGTAACCATTTGATTTTAAAAAGAGAAATCCCGCGCCACATTGTTGATAGATTGTCAACAACCGCTATTTTTAAAAGGGTATTATTCGATTTTTAGAAAAAGTATCCGACGCAACACGCCGCGCTGTTTACTTAAGTTGAAAAGGAATTTATGTAAAATGTCAGTGCAGCTATTGCGAATAATTATCACCAGCTGCTTCTAACTTTTTAAAATCGCAGGATATTTTGGAGAAGTAAGGATTATTTCGTTTTATAACATTTTTCCATTCCCCTATACAACAAAAGAGAGCATAATGCCCTCTTTTGTTATTCTTTTAAAGTTCGCATTGAGGCAGCGAAACACCACTAAATATCAGATAACCAAAGGCTATCTAATGGTGCATAATATAATGTTTTTATCTTGTAAAATCAATTAACAAAGGTTATTTATTGAACGAAATAGTATAGCTATCTTAACGTTATCGCCTTATTTGTGTAACAGAATACGCCCAAGCAATTTTTTATTTAACTTCGGAAGAATTAAAGTTATACTGATAAAGTATCACTAAATGATACAGTATCACGAAGAGATTAACCTAATATAAGGAGAGGCTGAATTTTGGCTTATCAAGAGATAAGAGTTTTGTCAGCCATATGCAATATGAATATGAGATTACAAGTGAAGCAATGGGGCAATAGTAAAGCAATCCGTTTACCAAAGGATTTTACTAACGCTATGAATTTGAATACGGGAGACTTTTTAGAACTGGAAAAAATTAACAATAATACGGTTAAAGTAGTTATTGTTCCTAATAGCCCTACAAAAAGAAAACGATTAACATTAGATGAACGCATTGCAATGACCTCATCTAAAGAATTGCCCGTTATTCCAGAATGGGATTTACTTACGCCAACAGGAAATGAAATTTAATGGCTAAACAATATTTTAAAAGAGGTGATATTATCACCGTTTGCTTAAATCCCGTTGTAGGAAGTGAGTTACAAGGCGAACAACGCCCAGCATTAGTATTAAGTGATAGTGAATTTCACAAATTGGGATTTATGATGATAGCCCCAATTACACAAGGGAATGCAGAGCTAGCTAGAGAAAATGGCTTTGCGGTAACACTAGCTGGAACAGGTTGCAGAACACAAGGTATCGTTGTTGCATATCAAGCCCAAACGATTGATTTTAGAGGCAGAAATGCCAAAAGAGTTGAAATTGTACCAGATTATATCTTATCCGAAGTACAAGATATTGTTGAAGCTATTTTAAAAGATTAGTAAAAATGCCCCCAAATAGGGCATTTTTCGTTATAGAGGTAAATTATGATTTCTGAAACTGAAAAAGAAGCAAGACGTGAAGCGGTTGAATATGCCAAAGTGAGTGTTGGTTTAGAAGGTATTACTTTTTTAGATATTGCGGATAAATATATTCAAGGCTTATTAACAAGAGAAGAGTTTACAAAAGCATATATTGCAGCGGTAAGAGCTGGGGTCTAAAATGAAAAATGGCTATTCTGAAAATGGATTGAAAGATAAACGCTCATTTAACCGTTAAAATAACACACCACAAAAAGCGTAAGCCATAAAAACCGAAGGGCTCGGCAAGGAAACTCATTGAGTTAGCGCCTACATTGGTGTAAACTGCTTTCCCGTCTTAATCACAAGTCAAGCAAGATTTTTCATTCCAATACAAATTAGGTTTACTATGACTACCAATTATATTTTTGTCACCGGCGGCGTGGTTTCTTCTTTAGGAAAAGGCATTGCCGCCGCCTCATTAGCCGCCATTCTTGAAGCGCGTGGTCTTAATGTTACTATGATGAAATTAGACCCTTATATTAACGTTGATCCCGGTACTATGAGCCCGACTCAACATGGCGAAGTGTTTGTGACGCAAGATGGCGCCGAAACAGACTTGGACTTAGGTCATTACGAACGCTTTATTCGCACTAAGATGACCAAGCGCAATAATTTTACTGCGGGGAAAGTCTATTCCGAAGTGTTGCGCAAAGAGCGGCGCGGCGACTATTTGGGCGCGACTATCCAAGTCATCCCGCATATTACTAACGAAATTAAAGCGCGCGTTATCGACGGTGCCGCGGGGCACGACGTGGCAATTGTGGAAGTGGGCGGCACGGTCGGCGATATTGAATCTCTACCATTTTTAGAAGCCTTGCGCCAGTTGGCAGTACAAGTGGGACGCGAGCGCACGCTTTTTATGCACCTCACCCTTGTACCTTATATTCCAACCGCCGGCGAAGTGAAAACAAAACCGACGCAGCATTCCGTTAAAGAACTGCTTTCTATCGGTATTCAACCGGATGTTTTAGTTTGTCGTTCCGATCGCATGATCCCGCCTAACGAACGCGCCAAAATTGCGCTGTTCTGTAATGTTCCAGAAAGAGCGGTTATTTCTTTAAAAGATGTGAACTCTATTTACCAAATTCCGGCATTATTAAAATCGCAAGGTCTGGATGATTTTATTTGTCAACGGTTCCATTTAACTTGTCCGGAGGCAAATCTCTCGGAATGGGAGCAAGTGCTATATCAAGAAGCTAACCCAACTGGGGATGTGACCATTGGTATGGTCGGTAAATATACGGAATTACCAGATGCCTATAAATCCGTCAACGAAGCGTTAAAACATGCTGGCTTAAAAAATCGCTTAACCGTTAATATCAAATATATTGATTCGCAAGATGTCGAAACCAAAGGCACGGATGTATTAAAAGATCTCGACGGGATTTTGGTACCGGGCGGATTTGGTTATCGCGGGGTCGAAGGCAAAATTTTAACCGCGCAATACGCCCGCGAAAACCATATTCCTTATTTAGGCATTTGTTTAGGTATGCAAGTGGCATTTATTGAATACGCGCGCAATGTCGCCGGTTTGACCCAAGCGAATTCGTCTGAATTTGATAAAAACTGTTCGCAGCCGGTTATCGCTTTGATCACGGAATGGCAAGATGCGGAAGGCAATATCGAAACCCGCAGCGATAATTCCGACCTAGGCGGTACCATGCGTCTGGGCGCACAACAATGTCATTTGGCAGAAGGCAGCCTTGCGCGTCAACTTTATGGCAAAGAAACTATTGAAGAGCGCCACCGCCACCGTTACGAAGTCAACAATGTGTTACGCCCGCAAATCGAAGCTGCCGGCTTAAAGGTGACGGGGTTAAGTGCGGATAAAAAATTGGTAGAAATTATCGAAGTGCCAAATCACCCTTGGTTTGTCGCTTGCCAATTCCACCCAGAATTTACCTCTACACCGCGCGACGGACATCCATTATTTGCCGGTTTTGTCAAAGCCGCCAAGGAAAACCAGAAAAAAGACTGTCGATAATTCACAGTTGCTAATCCAGGTTTGGACGCCGCGCTTGGCGTCCATAACCCCCCTGCCACCGTTTCTAGGTCCCCATTGCTACAGACACCTCGTTTATCTACCAAATAAATACCCAATCAATGTACAAACCCTAAGCATAATCTCTCTTCGATTATTCTTTTTTAGTATTGATAATTGTTATTATTTGCGGTTCTAATTTATAATGACATGATTATTAATTTTTTTATAAAAGGGTTATTGTTATGCCAAATGCTAAGCATAATTTTTTTACTTGCTCTGTAATAACAGCAGCTATTTTGGGGTATAGCGGACTTGCTTTTGCTGATGCGGAAGAGGCGACCGCACTTGAAACAATTCATGTTCAAGGTGCAGACCATGCAGATAATATTCAAGAACATAAAGTAGGGGAAATACAAAAAACCGCTAACCTGCTCGCTAAGCAGCAAGTACAGGATAGTCGTGATTTAGTACGCTATGAAACCGGTGTTACGGTTGTTGAAGCGGGGCGTATGGGAAATAGCGGTTATGCCATTCGTGGTGTGGATGAAAATCGTGTGGCGATTGTTGTTGATGGATTGCAACAAGCGGAAACCCTTTCTTCGCAAGGTTTTAAAGAGCTTTTTGAGGGATATGGTAATTTTAATAATACGCGAAATTCGGTAGAAATAGAAACCCTCAAACAGGCTACCATTGTGAAAGGCGCGGATTCGATCAATGTTGGATCTGGCGGTTTGGGGGGATCTGTGGTGTTTGATACTAAGGATGCTCGAGATTATTTAACAGAAAAGGATTATCACATTGGTTATAAAACCGGTTACTTTAGCGCGGATAATCAACGTTTGCACTCGTTGACCCTCGCGGGGCGCTATAAATGGTTTGATATGTTACTGGTGAAAACTAAACGCAATGGGCATGAATTAGAAAATTATGATTATAAAAATGCGGCGGATATTGTGGGCAAACTTAGAGAAAAAACCGATCCTTATCGCATCAAAAAAGACAGTACATTAATTAAATTTGCGTTTAATCCGAGTGAAAACCACCGTTTTTCTGTCGTAGCTGATTTATATAACAATCGCTCGCAAGGATCAGATTTATCTTATAGTTTAAATGTCACCAAAACACAGCCGGATAAACCCAACACGTCCACACGCCATACAGATGATTCCAGTAAACGTAAAAACTATGCGTTTAATTATGAAAATTATCAACAGAATTTTTTATGGGATACGCTCAAGGTTACTTATTCACAACAAAAAATTAGAAATCGCGCCAGAACGGATGATTATTGTGATGAAAAAAGTTGTGAGGGGAATTTATATCCTTATGCCAATCCATTAGGCATTAATTATCAAGATGGGAAATTGGTAGATGCGAATGGAAGTCCGCTAAATTTAACCCGAGATGCAAATAAAAATCTTATTATTGTAGATAACGAGAATAAACCGCTTGAATATCCTCATATCTTACCCACAGATACGCAAAAATCTTATTTTAATAATATTCGATTTTCAGAATATTGGTTAGATTGTGGCGTATTTAATTGTGATAAAAATATTGAATATTTTAATGTGCCCGCCTCTTGGACTGGCGATCCTATTACGAAAAAAAGCGAACCTTTAAAGCGTAAAGTAGAATATGCCGGAAAAACCTTTGCTCAACCTGAAAATTTAAAATCGAATGATTTTATTATTCTTCCTAACTCAAAGGGTTATTTTGAACGCGATTATAAAGAACGTGATTTAAATACCAATACGAAACAACTTAATATTGATTTGACCAAATGGGTGGATTTATTTGAGATAGAAAATCAATTTAAATATGGATTTTCTTATAGTAAAACGCATAAGGAGATGATTAATAAAGGGGGGTTTGATGGCGTCAATCCTACTTGGTGGGCAAAACGTTTTTTAGGTATGACCTCTAGTTGGAGCAATAAGATTGCGACCTGTGATAACGTAAGCGGTGCCGATCAATGGAATGGACTTTTATGTCCAAGAAATAATGTTTCGTCTTTTTTAATTCCGGTTATAAATAAAAATAAATCATTTTATTTAAGCGATAATATTAAAGTAAATCATTATTTGAGTTTTGATGTAGGTTATCGTTATGATCGCGTGAAATATCAACCGGATTATAATGCCTCTTCACCGCGAATTCCTGATGATATGGTAAAAGGGTTATTTATTCCCATTTCTGTACCACATCCGGGGCATGAACCGAGTTATGCAAGTTATGATTATAATTGGGAAAAATATCATGCTGCTCGTACAGAATATAATAGAAAAAAAGCAGAGTATGATAAAGCGGCTAAAAATAATCCACAGGAAAATATTGATTATTTCTCTCGACCTAAAAAATATCAAGCAAATTCGTATTCCTTTGCCAGCACCATTGATCCAACGGAATATTTAAGAGTACAAGTAAAATATGCTAAAGGATTTAGAGCACCAACGACAGATGAACTTTATTTTACTTTTAAACATCCGGATTTCAGTATTTTACCTAATGTGAATTTAAAACCTGAAACCGCCAAAACCCAAGAATTAGCCTTAACGTTTTATGGTAAATACGGTTTTATTACTGCCGGTATATTTAAAACAAAATACGAAAATTTTATTGATTTAACCTATCTCGGGATAAAAAATGAATCCAACACGGTTGGTGGGGTATCAAGAGCGCAAGATTTTATTTTATATCAGAATGTAAATCGTGATAACGCCAAAGTCACCGGCATTGATATTAATTCAAAACTTTATTTGGGTGAGTTCGTTGAGGCGTTAGATGGATTCAGTTTAAGTTATAAATATACCTATCAAAAAGGAAGAATAGAGGGCGATATTCCAATGAATGCCATTCAACCGACCACCTCTATTTATGGCTTAAGTTATTCTCACCAAGACAATAAATTCGGCGTGGATTTATATGTTACCCATGTTGGCAAGAAAAAAGCGAAAGATACCTTTGATATGTATGCCAAAGATGATCCCTCTCGCCCAAGTAATGACAACGCCATAAAATGGCGCAGCGATTCTTATACCTTGGTGGATTTGATCGGTTATATCAAACCAATTGAAAATCTTACCTTGCAATTTGGGGTATATAACCTAACGGATCGTAAATATATTACTTGGGAATCCGCGCGTTCTATTCGTCCGTTTGGAACCAGTAATTTAATTGATCAAAATACGGGAAAAGGAATAAATCGTTTTTATTCGCCAGGACGTCATTTCAGATTTAATGCGGAACTGACTTTTTAATACCTTCTTTATTTCGGTTTTTCCTTGTGAATAACCGCAAAACGCCTATTTGATAGGGCTGTATTATTTAAGGAATAATGATTTATGATGATCGATAAACGACTAATTAATAGCGTTGATGATAGTAAAAAATGGATTGCAATTCATGTGTTATGCAATTGGATTGCGCTATTTGCCAGCATAGTCAGTGCGGTAGTATTTGCTTGGGTTTTGCAACAAGCCTTTGTTCGGGAGTTAAACTTGGTAAGTGCGGTGATTTTTTTGCTCATTTTACTGGCGGCACTTTGCTTGCGAATGTGGGCGGGTAACATGGCAGTAAACGCCTCTTATCAAGCGAGCACGAAAGTTAAACATCAACTAAGAACGTTGATTTATCAGAAGTTGTCCGCCATGCCATTAAGCCAGCTACAGCAACAATCCACCTCTTCTCTTATTCAAGTGGCATCAGAAGGGGTGGAACAGTTAGAAATGTATTTTGGACGCTATTTGCCACAGCTGTTTTATAGCCTACTTGCCCCGCTTACGTTGTTTCTTTTTTTGGTATTTTTCAATGCACAAACCGCATTCATTTTATTAGCCTGCGTTCCTTTAATTCCTTTCTCTATTATTGCAGTAAACAAAATTGCAAAAAAATTATTACATAAATATTGGTCAATTTATGTGGGGTTAGGCAGCAGTTTTTTAGATAATTTGCAAGGGTTGATGACATTAAAAATCTATCAAGATGATGCCTACAAAGCAAAACAATTGGATATTGAAGCGGAAAATTTCCGCACCATCACCATGAAAGTGCTAACCATGCAACTTAATTCCGTTTCGCTGATGGATTTATTAGCTTACGGTGGCGCGGCTGTGGGGATTTTGACCGCACTTTTACAATATCAAGCGGGTGAATTAAGTATTTTTGCTGTAATTTTATTTATTTTGCTTGCTTCTGAGTTTTTTATTCCTTTGCGTTTACTGGGGTCTTTTTTTCATGTGGCAATGAATGGAAAAGCAGCATCAGACAAGATTTTTGCCCTTTTAGATACGCCGATTGAACTGCCGCAACAGGCGGTAGATGTTATGGTGGAAACCCCAATTCAGGTGGATATTCAGCAGCTGTATTTTGCTTATACTCCAGAAAAAAGGGTAATCCAAGCGTTAAATTTAAAAATTGAACCTCGCCAGCTGACGGTTTTTGTCGGGAAAAGCGGTTGCGGCAAATCGACGTTAGTGTCGTTGTTAATGGGCTTTTATGCACCGCAACAAGGGCAAATTTTATTTAATCAACAAAATCAAAAAGACATTGACCGCACTTCCTTTTATCGTCATGTGTCTTTCGTCGGACATAGTAGTTATATTTTTAAAGGGACATTGCGCGAGAATATGCAAATGGCTGATCCAATGGCGACAGATGAGAATATTTATGCTTGTTTAGCACAGGTTAATTTGGCGCAGTTTGTGCGGGAAAATGGCGGATTGGATATGAAGTTACTTAGTCGTGGTAGCAATTTATCCGGCGGGCAAATTCAACGTTTAGCTTTAGCCAGAGCTTTGTTGCACAATGCGTCTTTGTATATTTTTGATGAAGCGACGAGCAATATTGATGTGGAAAGCGAGGAAATTATTTTACGCTTGATTCAACAGTTGAAACAGGAAAAAACGATTGTGATGATTTCTCATCGTTTAGCCAATGCGGTGCAAGCTGATCGCATTTATGTGTTGCAACAAGGGCGATTAATCGAACAAGGGACACATCCTGAATTGATGGCAAAACAGGGGGGTTATTGTGAAATGTTTAATCAGCAAAAACAGTTAGAAAATATTAGAAAAGAGAATAAAACTGTCGCGATTGGAGGAGAAAATGCGTAAAAGTGGTGTTGTTATTATGTGGCAGTTATTTAAGTTAGTCACGCCTTTGGCTCATATCATGAGTTTTACCATAATAATGGGGATACTCGGTTTTCTTGCCGCCATTTTTATTACGGTATTCGGGGCAATGGGGTTAATGAATTTATTGGATTTTCCAACGCATTTCACATTCCCTCAAATTTTGACCGCACTTATTGTACTGGCAATCTCTCGCGGCATTTTGCGTTATTTGGAACAAATGTCAGGGCATTATATCGCGTTCAAATTATTAGCCTTATTGCGAGATAAGGTATTCACTGCATTACGAAAATTGGCTTTTGTTAAATTACAGGATAAACAAGCCGGACAATTGCTCGCGTTAGTCACGAATGATATTGAGCTATTGGAAGTCTTTTATGCGCATACCATTGCCCCTATTGCTATTGCGTTTTTCACGTCCACCATATTGTTGATTTTATTCGGGCATATCTCTTTTTGGTTGATGCTTATTGCATTATTCGCCTATTTCACTATCGGTGTCGTTTTGCCTATTTTCACCACGAAACTCGCTCGTGAAGAGGGCAGAAAATACCGTGAATTAGTGGGCGATATGAACGATTATTTTTTAGATAGTATTCGTGGTATGAAAGAAATTCAGTTGTTTAACCATGAAAAAATCCGTTTGGAAAATATTCAGTTACATAGCCAAGCTATCGATCAGGCATTTTTACGCATCAAAGCGCAAGAGGGCAAAATTCGCTTTTATACCGACTTAGCTGTTTCACTATTTAACCTATTAATTTTATTTTCGGGCTTACTACTTTACACCTATCAGCAAATCGCCTTTTCCGGTTTGGTCATTGCGGTTATTTTGCTGATGTCTAGTTATGGTCCTGTGATTGCATTGAGCAATTTATCCAATAATTTATTACAAACCCTTGCAAGCGGCGAACGAGTATTGGGATTATTGGCTGAAGAACCAGAATTAAAAGCGGTAATCCATGGCGAAAATTTGCAACAGGTTAAGCAAATTGACGTAAAAAATATTAGTTTTTTTTATGATAATGAACAAATTTTATCAAATGTAACCTTTAGCCTAAAAAAAGGGCAGATCATGGGAATTCATGGGCGTAGTGGCAGCGGGAAAAGTACCTTATTGAAATTGCTCATGCGCTTTTATGATCCACAAGTCGGTCACATTGCAATAAATGGACAAGATTTACGCCAAATTAATACGCAAAGTTTACGTGATAATATGGTTTATATTACGCAACAAACTTATATTTTTAACGAAAGTATTTATGAAAATATACGAATGGCAAGACGTAGTGCGAGTAATGATGAAGTGATTGAGGCTTGTAAAAAGGCGGCAATTCATGATTTTATTATGAGCCTACCGCAAGGTTATGACACTAAAGTCGCCGAATTGGGCAATAGTTTATCTGATGGGGAAAAACAACGTATTGGTATCGCTCGTGCATTTTTGCATAATGCGCCCATTATTTTACTGGATGAACCAACGAGCAATTTAGACAGTTTGAATGAATCTATCATTTTGCAATCTTTATTAAATGTTAAAGCAGAAAAATTGATGATTCTCGTCAGCCACCGCGCGTCTACCATGGCAATTTGTGATCAGATAATTCAAATTGAACATGGAAGAATGTCGTAGCCTCTATTAACAATAAAAGTTGCTCTATTTCTTGTGTTATTTACCTAGGGTTCAGCGCAGATAGATATTGGTATTAATACAGAAAAATTGGAATGAAATAGAGGCTGGTATCGCCTTGGATGATCCATAATGTTGGTATATTAATAAATTACAAAATTATTTTTAGCAAGATTTAGACTAAGATCAAAAAAAGTGATTTTTTACAAGACAAACGTGCGAAATAGCTTTACTATATTGCTCGTTTATATACCTATTTTAGATTAACTATAGAAGGAAAATAAAATGGCAAAAATCGTTAAAGTCATCGGTCGTGAAATTATCGACTCACGCGGTAACCCAACTGTTGAAGCGGAAGTTCACCTTGAAGGCGGTTTCGTTGGTCTTGCTGCGGCGCCATCAGGGGCATCAACTGGTTCACGCGAAGCATTAGAATTACGTGACGGTGATAAATCACGTTTCTTAGGTAAAGGTGTATTAAAAGCGGTTTCTGCAGTAAATAACGAAATTGCACAAGCAGTTGTGGGCAAAGATGCATCTAACCAAGCAGAAATCGACCAAATCATGATCGATTTAGATGGTACTGAAAATAAATCTAAATTCGGTGCCAACGCAATCTTAGCGGTATCTTTAGCAAACGCGAAAGCCGCCGCCGCATCAAAAGGTTTACCACTTTATGCACACATTGCTGAACTTAACGGTACTCCGGGCGTATATTCTATGCCATTGCCAATGATGAACATCATCAACGGTGGTGAACACGCGGACAACAACGTGGATATTCAAGAATTTATGATTCAACCAGTTGGCGCGAAAACCTTACGTGAAGCATTGCGTATCGGTGCGGAAGTGTTCCACAACCTTGCTAAAGTATTAAAAGCAAAAGGTTTAAGCACAGCGGTTGGTGATGAAGGTGGTTTTGCGCCTAACCTTGAATCAAACGCAGCAGCATTAGCTTGTATCAAAGAAGCAGTTGAAAAAGCAGGCTACGTGTTAGGTAAAGACGTGACTTTAGCCATGGACTGCGCTTCTTCTGAATTCTATAACAAAGAAAACGGTTTATATGAAATGAAAGGTGAAGGTAAATCATTCACTTCTCAAGAATTTACTCATTACCTTGAAGGTTTATGTAAAGAATATCCAATCGTTTCTATCGAAGATGGTCAAGATGAATCAGACTGGGAAGGTTTTGCATACCAAACTAAAGTGTTAGGTGACAAAGTTCAATTAGTGGGCGACGATTTATTCGTAACTAACACCAAAATCTTAAAAGAAGGTATCGAAAAAGGTATCGCAAACTCAATCTTAATCAAATTCAACCAAATCGGTTCATTAACTGAAACCTTAGCAGCAATCAAAATGGCGAAAGATGCCGGTTATACCGCAGTGATTTCACACCGTTCTGGCGAAACCGAAGATGCAACTATCGCGGATTTAGCAGTAGGTACCGCAGCAGGTCAAATCAAAACCGGTTCAATGAGTCGCTCTGACCGTATTGCGAAATACAACCAATTAATCCGTATTGAGGAAGCATTGGGCGATAAAGCACCGTTCTTAGGCTTAAAAGCGGTTAAAGGTCAAGCGTAATCTTAATTTTAACAATTAAGGCATTAAAAATAATGAAAATTTGTACCGCACTTTCTATAAAGTGCGGTCTTTTTTTGGCATTTTTTATAAAAATAGGAGTGTAAAATGTTATATTCCGTCTTAACGGATCAACTTCTGCTGGGTGAAGCCTACCGTAATGGCGCACATTCTATCGCCCATGAGCATTTGGTAGTGATGTTTGAAGATGACGGTGAAACCGGTTATTTTTATGCAATGGATTTACACCAGTCGCAACCTGTGGTGGATCGCTTATTTGTATATAGTATTCATGATATTGAACAAGAAAGTCGCCAAGAACCGCGACGTTTTCAAATTTGTTGGTCAGAAGACGGTTATAAAGCCTTTTTATTGATCAACGATTATCCGCACGCAGTGTTTGATTTTCGTGAGTTTATCGGCTATAACCATTCCCAATATCCCGAGCCTGAATTCGGCAGTATGTGGACCCACAAACAAACCACACCGCAATTAGTCGAAAGCTGGTTAACGAATTAAAAAAGGGTGTTTAATGCACCCTTTTTCTTGTTCAAACAAATTAAATATCCAAATTTGCACGCAACGCGTTGGCTTCGATAAATTCGCGACGCGGTTCCACTTCATCCCCCATTAAGGTACTGAATAATTGATCCGCTGCCACAGCATCTTTAATCGTCACCTGCAATAACGTCCGATATTCCGGTTTCATGGTAGTTTCCGCCAATTGATTAGCATTCATCTCACCCAACCCTTTATAACGTTGGATTGTCAATCCGCGACGAGATTCTTTCACTAACCAATCAATAGCTTGTTCAAAGGAGCTAACTGGGTAACGACTTTCGCCACGAGCCACATAAGCACCCTCTTCCAACAATCCGTTTAATTGCTCGCCCAATTTAATAATCCGCGCATATTCATTTCCGTTAACAAATTGAAAATCAAGGAAATAATTATTATCGACGCCATGGGTACGAATGGTTAATACAATTTCATGTAGATGACGTTCTTGGTTAAAATTCACTTTGTAGTTGTAATGATTACCGCTATTTTCTTTTTCAACCAATTGATCAACCAAAGATTTTGCCCAATTTTCCACCGCACTTTGTTCTTGCATCATCTCAATGTGCAATTTCGGTTGATAAATTAATTGATTTAACAAACTCTCCGGATAATAACGGGATAGGCGACTAATCATTTTTTGTACCATATTATATTCGCCCACCAATTTTTCCAGCATCAACGCATTCATCGCCGGTGCATTTTCATTGGTATGCAAACTCGCCCCTTCCAACGCCAAATTCAGCTCATATTGCACCATAGCATCATTATCTTTGATGTATTGCTCTTGTTTCCCTTTTTTCACTTTATACAGCGGCGGTTGCGCAATATAAATATGTCCGCGCTCAATTAACTCCGGCATTTGACGATAGAAAAAGGTCAAAAGCAACGTACTGATATGCGCACCATCCACGTCCGCATCGGTCATGATAATCACTTTATGATAACGCAATTTATCCGGATTATATTCATCGCGACCAATGCCACAACCTAAGGCTGTAATCAACGTACCGACTTCTTGTGAAGAAAGCATTTTGTCAAAACGAGCTTTTTCTACGTTAAGAATTTTCCCTTTCAGTGGCAAAATTGCCTGATTTTCACGATTGCGCCCTTGTTTTGCTGAACCGCCGGCGGAATCTCCCTCCACCAAAAACAATTCGGATAACGCCGGATCGCGCTCCTGACAATCGGCTAATTTTCCCGGAAGACCCGCAATATCCAATGCGCCTTTACGACGCGTCATTTCCCGCGCTTTTCTTGCCGCTTCACGCGCCCGCGCCGCTTCTTGGATTTTCATCACGATAATTTTAGCGTCATTCGGATTTTCTTCCAAATATTCCTGCAAACGCTCATTGGTCACTGATTCCACCGCACTTTTCACTTCAGAAGACACTAATTTATCTTTGGTTTGCGATGAAAATTTCGGATCCGGTACTTTAACCGAAATAATAGCGACCAAGCCTTCTCGTGCATCATCCCCCGATGCTGCCACTTCTTTTTTGTCTTTTTTATTGGCGTGTTCTTCCATGTATTTGTTTAACACACGAGTCAAGGCACCACGAAAACCTGCCAAATGGGTCCCCCCATCTCGTTGCGGAATATTATTAGTAAAACAATATACATTTTCTGTATAGCTATCATTCCATTGCAACGCTACTTCTACGCCGATATCGTCTTTTTCCGTAGAAAAATAAAACGGTTTTTGATGAATTGGCGTTTTATTTTTATTTAAATATTCTACGAAAGCCTGAATACCGCCCTCATAATGAAAATGATCTTGGCGATCGTCACGTTTATCAAATAATTTAATGGACACGCCGGAATTTAAAAAAGACAACTCGCGCAAACGTTTTGCCAAAATTTCATATTCAAATTCGATATTATTAAAAATCGTCGGACTCGGCCAAAAACGCACAGAAGTTCCGGTTTGTGTGGTTTCACCAATCACCGACAATGGCGCTTGTGGTTCGCCCAAATGATAAATTTGTTCATGTACATGACCTTGACGACGGATGGTTAATTGCAACTTATCCGATAACGCATTTACGACAGAAACGCCCACCCCGTGCAAACCACCGGAAACTTTATAGGAATTATCATCAAATTTACCGCCCGCGTGCAATACGGTCATGATCACTTCTGCTGCAGAAACCCCTTCTTCCGGATGAATATCCACCGGAATACCGCGCCCGTCATCTTGTACGGAAACGGAATTATCCGAATGAATGGTCACGATAATGTCTTTACAATATCCTGCCAAGGCTTCATCAATCGCATTATCCACCACCTCAAATACCATATGGTGTAAACCTGTGCCATCATCGGTATCACCAATGTACATTCCGGGACGTTTACGCACAGCATCAAGTCCTTTTAACACTTTAATACTGCTTGCACCATAATTTTCTGGGGTTTTATCTGCCATAAAGTTTCTCTATGTTTTATTAATAAAAATTGACCGAATTATAGCAAATTTTTCCCTTTTTGGCTAAGACAAAGTGCGGTCTATTTTTCGCTAATGTATTAGGAAAAACCTAAGCCTACAAAACAGTTCAAATTGCCAGATTACTTTACTGTCACAAATTACAAATAGGTTGTTATAAATCAACTACAATAAGATATAATAATTTCATTACTACTGTTTAACAAACCGATTTAACTAAGGTAGAATACCCAAACTTAATGAACACTTTTTAGAGGAAACAGCAATGTCATTAGAAATTTTAGATCAATTAGATGAAAAAATTAAACAAGCAGTTGAAACCATTCAATTACTTCAACTTGAAGTAGAAGAATTAAAAGACAAAAATAACCAAGCACAGCAAGCCAACGAAGCATTACGCAATGAAAATGAACAATTAAAAGCAGAACATCATAACTGGCAAGAACGTTTACGTTCTCTTTTAGGTCGCATTGATAATGTTTAATTTTTACGGTTTTCACCAAGGCTTAGATTAAATCTAAGCCTTCTTTTTAGGAGTAAAACATGAAACCTGAAGTTTGTATCATCACTGGCAGCACCTTAGGCGGCGCAGAATATTTAGCGGAACATATCGAAGATCTGCTACAACAACAGGGATTCAAACCTCATCTCTACCATGGTCCAGAATTAGGGGAAGTGATCGAATATCAATATTGGCTTGTCGTTACCTCAACCCATGGCGCCGGAGAAATTCCTGATAATTTAAGACCGCTCTTTGATCTTTTAGAAGAAGAGCAAATGGATTTATCCAATCTGCATTTTTCTGTGATCGGCTTAGGCAATTCCGATTATGATACCTTTTGTTACGCCGCCAATCGGATAGAACATATTTTGCAGCAAAAAAGTGCGGTACAAATTTGTCCAATTTTAAAAATTGACATGAAAAATACCTTTAATCCTGAACAAGAAGCAGAACAATGGCTGCCCAATTTTACGCAAAATCTTTCATTTTTTGTTTGATCCTATTGTGGATAAGATCCGAATAAAAGGCGGGATAAGCTGTTTTTATCCGATTAATAAAAATCATCAATGATCCAATTGTGGATAACTTGGCAGATTATCCACAACAAATACCGATCAGCTCAACCTGATCTTTACCGTTTTTAAAAAGATCTAACTTCTTCATTTGCAATAAAAAAAGGATCTTATACACAAGGATCGCCGATCCTAATAATCATCATAATAAGATCTTTATATATAAATAAAAGATCTTATATTATTACGCGATCCTTTTTTCAAAAAAAATGATCCCTTTTATTTTTCCCACTTAACTTGTTTACCCATTAAGATCAATTCTTACTTTTAAGCAAGCGCAAATTTCAGTAGAATAGCGCCTAATTTTAGGATCAAGGATCATTGAGAAATATGTTTTACACAGAAAGCTACGATGTGATCGTCATTGGTGGCGGTCATGCAGGAACAGAAGCTGCATTAGCACCGGCAAGAATGGGATTAAAAACCTTATTGCTTACGCATAATGTCGATACTTTAGGTCAGATGTCGTGTAATCCGGCAATCGGCGGAATAGGTAAAGGACATTTGGTGAAAGAAATTGATGCCATGGGCGGATTAATGGCGAGCGCGGCGGATAAAGCCGGGATCCAATTTCGTACCTTAAATAGCAGTAAAGGTCCGGCCGTACGTGCAACGCGTGCGCAGGCAGATCGGGTTTTATATCGTCAAGCGGTCAGAATGGCGTTAGAAAATCAACCTAATTTGGATATTTTCCAACAAGAAGTAGTGGATATTTTAGTGGATCAAGATCGTGCAGTGGGTGCGGTGACTAAAATGGGATTGAAGTTTCGATCTAAAGCGGTAGTCTTAACTGCGGGAACCTTCCTTGCCGGTAAGATCCATATTGGATTAGAAAATTATACGGGCGGACGTGCAGGTGATCCGGCATCGGTGATGTTGGCAGATCGTTTACGTGATCTTAATTTACGGGTTGCACGTTTGAAAACCGGTACGCCACCGCGTATTGATGCACGTACTATTAATTTTGATGTATTAGCAAAACAACATGGCGATGAGCAATTGCCGGTCTTTTCTTTTATGGGATCGGTTGATCAACATCCACGTCAGATCCCTTGTTATATTACCCACACCAATGAACAAACCCATGAGGTGATCCGTAAAAATTTGGATCGCAGCCCGATGTACACTGGCGTGATCGAAGGGATCGGACCGCGTTATTGTCCGTCTATTGAAGATAAAGTGATGCGTTTTGCTGAACGCAATTCGCACCAAATTTATCTTGAACCGGAAGGATTGACCAGTAATGAGATTTATCCGAACGGAATTTCTACCAGTTTACCATTTGACGTGCAGATGGGCATTGTGAATTCTATGAAAGGGTTGGAAAAGGCGCGCATTGTTAAACCAGGTTATGCCATTGAATATGATTATTTTGATCCGAGAGATTTAAAACCGACCTTAGAAACCAAAGCCATTCGTGGTTTGTTCTTTGCCGGTCAAATTAATGGTACCACAGGTTACGAAGAAGCAGCGGCGCAAGGATTGTTGGCTGGAATTAATGCCGGTCTTTTTGTGCAGGAAAAAGAGGCTTGGTTCCCAAAACGAGATCAGGCTTATGTAGGCGTATTAGTGGATGATCTTTGCACTCTTGGTACGAAAGAACCGTACCGCGTCTTTACTTCACGTGCAGAATACCGTTTGTTGTTACGAGAAGATAATGCGGATATTCGTTTAACGCCAATTGCTCATGAATTAGGCTTAATTGATGAAAAACGTTGGGCAAGATTTAACCAAAAAATGGAAAATATTGAGTTAGAAAGACAGCGTTTACGTCAAATTTGGTTACACCCGCGTTCAGAATATTTAGCGGAAGCCAATCAAGTGCTAGGTAGCCCTTTAGTTCGTGAAGCAAGTGGCGAAGATTTGTTGCGCCGTCCGGAAATAACGTACAAAATTTTAACCGCACTTACACCGTTTAAACCAGCAATGGAGGATAAAGAAGCGGTAGAACAAGTTGAAATTGCGATTAAATATCAAGGCTATATTGAACATCAACAAGAAGAAATTGAGCGTCATAAACGCCATGAAAATACCGCTATTCCGGAAAATTTTGATTATAGCAAAGTGTCTGGTTTGTCCAACGAAGTGCGGTCAAAATTAGAGCAACATCGCCCGGTGTCAATTGGTCAGGCAAGTCGTATTTCAGGGATTACACCGGCAGCAATTTCCATTTTGTTAGTGAATTTAAAAAAACAGGGTATGTTAAAGCGAGGTGAATAATGACTAACTTGGAACAACAGTTAGCGGAAAAACTCAATTCTTTGCTAAAACAGACCGCACTTTTGATAACCGATCAGCAAAAACAACAGCTGATCGATTTAGTGAAATTATTAAATAAATGGAATAAGGCGTATAACTTGACTTCCGTGCGTGATCCGCAGGAAATGTTGGTGAAACATATTTTAGATAGCATTGTGGTAAGTCCTTATTTACAAGGTGAGCGTTTTATTGATGTAGGAACAGGTCCGGGCTTACCGGGCTTACCGTTGGCAATTGTGCAGCCGGATAAGCACTTTGTGCTGTTGGATAGTTTGGGTAAGCGGATAAGTTTTATTCGTAATGCGGTACGCGAACTTGGATTGGCCAATGTGGAACCGGTATTAAGTCGAGTGGAAGATTATGTGCCAGATCAACAATTTGATGGTGTATTAAGTCGCGCCTTTGCTTCGCTTAAAGATATGACCGAATGGTGCCAGCATTTACCGCATAAAAGCGGATTTTTTTATGCTTTAAAAGGACAATATCATCAGCAAGAAGTACAAGAATTAAGCAATTTATTTGTAATACAACAAGTTATTGAATTGCAGGTTCCTGAATTAATTGGCGAGCGCCATTTGGTATTGATTGCACATAAATGATCACTTGCGGTGATAAGCGTAAAAATAGATTTGCTATTGTTAAATTTAATTTATAAATTTGTGATTTATTTAACACTTTTTGCTTATTTTTCAGTTGAATAGAACAAAAAATAGCGTATAATGAAATAGATTTTTTATTAATTTTTGCAATATTAAATAATGTCTGCAGTTATTAAACGAACAAGAATAAAATACCAATTAGCATTAGGAATAGAAATCGTTTGCTTTTTGGTGATTTTTGGTTTGCTGGCAGCATGGCAATGGAATAATGCGTTATCCTTCATTCTGGGTGCAAGTGCCATTTTTATTCCGCATTGTTTTTTTGTTACACTTATATTTTTTACTCGACAAGAATATAATCGAAATTTGACTAAGCTTTATCGCGGTGAAATCATGAAATTTATCTTAACCGTTGTATGCCTTATAGCTTGCTTCAATTTATATTCTTCGATCGCGTATGCTACATTTTTTGTAGGTTATTTTATCTGTATTCTACTTAATAATATTTTACCCTTTGTGGTTGATAAGTATTCTGGAATTTAATTTTAAATATTATTGAAGGACTAATTATGGCAGCTCAAACATCAATTGAATATATTCAGCACCATTTGACATTTTTAACCTCTGGTGACGGATTTTGGTCTTTTAATGTTGATTCACTTATTTTTACGCTCATTACCGGGGGGCTTTTTCTGACGGTTTTTTATAAAACTGGTAAAAAAATGACAATGGGTGTTCCCGGTAAGCTACAATGTGTTGTTGAGATGCTAGTTGAATGGGTTGACGGAGTGGTAAAAGAAAATTTTTCCGGTAGTAGGAAGCTGGTTGCGCCTTTAGCATTGACCATCTTTATCTGGGTTTTTTTAATGAATTTGATCGACTTATTCCCAGTGGATTACCTTCCTCAAATTGCGGATATGTTTGGTGTTCATTATCTCAGGGCAGTTCCTTCAGCTGATATGAATATTACCTTTAGTTTAGCAATAGGTGTATTTTTTTTGATTCTTTTTTATACTTTAAAATCAAAAGGTTGGAGAGGTTTTGTAAAAGAGTATACAATGCATCCTTTTAATCATCCTGTCTTTATTCCGGTTAATTTATTATTAGAAACTGTTACTTTAATATCTAAACCTATTTCTTTGGCATTACGTTTATTTGGTAATATGTATGCTGGGGAACTTATCTTTATTCTTATTGCAGTAATGTACAGTGCTAATATGGCAATAGCAGCCTTAGGTTTACCATTGCAATTAGCTTGGGCTATTTTCCATATTTTAATTGTTGTATTGCAAGCATTTGTTTTCATGATGTTGACTGTGGTTTATCTAGGTATTGCCTATAATAAATCAGAGGAACATTAATATTTTTATTTAACCAATCGGCTTAAAAGCCTTAATTTAACTCTAGTGGAGAAAAACAATGGAAACTGTAATCAGTGCAACTATCATCGCCTCAGCTATCATGCTTGCCTTTGCTGCCTTAGGTACAGGTATCGGTTTTGGTCTTTTAGGTGGTAAATACCTTGAGTCTGCCGCTCGCCAACCTGAATTAGCTAATTCTTTGTTAACTAAAATGTTTATCGTAGCGGGTTTGTTAGATGCAATCGCCATGATTGCAGTTGGTATTGGTCTATATTTTGCTTTCGCTAATCCATTTGCTTCGTTGTTGGGTTAATATCAAATAGACTACTTTTGAGTGGTAATTGACCAATCAACTTTAAAGGAGGTAGCGTTGTGAATATTAATGCAACATTAATCGGGCAAACTATAGCTTTTATCATTTTTGTATGGTTCTGCATGAAATATGTTTGGCCACCAATTATTAAAGCAATAGAAGAACGCCAAAGCAGCATTTCTAACGCTTTGGCTTCGGCTGAAGCGGCTAAAAAAGAGCAAGCGGATACCAAAATATTCGTTGAGCAAGAAATTACTCAGGCGAAACTTCAAGCGCAAGAAATTGTGGATTTAGCTAATAAACGTCGCAATGAAATTTTAGATGAGGTGAAAGCGGAAGCGGAAGCTCTTAAAGCTAAAATTATTGAGCAAGGATACGCAGAAGTGGAATCCGAACGTAAACGTGTTCAAGAAGAGTTACGTGTTAAAGTGGCTTCACTTGCAGTTGCCGGAGCAGAGAAAATTGTGGGTCGTACGGTTGATGAAGCGGCAAACAATGACATTATTGATAAATTAGTTGCAGAATTATAAGGAAGGTTGGGCTTATGTCAGAATTAACTACGATAGCTCGTCCTTATGCAAAAGCAGCATTTGATTTTGCAGTTGAACAGTCCGCGACTGATAAAAGTGCGGTCAAAAAATGGGCTGAAATGCTAAATTTTCTCGCTGAAGTGGTAAAAAACGATGCGATGAATGATTTCCTAAGCAGTTCATTATCAGCTGATAAATTGGCTGATACTGTGATTTCAATTTGTGGCGAACAACTTGATAAATCAGGGCAAAATCTTGTTCGGTTAATGGCTGAAAATAAGCGTTTAACTGTACTTCCTGCCGTGGCGGATGAATTTCAACATTATGTTGAGGAACATCATGAAATCACCGAAGTGGAAGTTATCTCTGCTCAACCATTAAATGAAAAACAACAGCAAAAAATTGCTGCCGCAATGGAAAAACGACTTGCTCGTAAAGTGAAATTAAATTGCAGCATTGATAGTAGCTTAATTGCAGGGGCTATTATTCGTACAGATGATTTTGTGATTGACGGTAGTAGTCGAGGACAACTTAACCGCCTTGCAAATGAGTTGCAATTATAAGAGGAATTGAAGATGCAACTAAATTCAACTGAAATTAGTGAATTGATTAAAAAACGGATTGCTCAGTTTGATGTGGTCAGCGAAGCTCGCAATACGGGAACGATTATTTCTGTAAGCGACGGTATTATTCGTATCCATGGATTAAGCGATGTAATGCAAGGGGAAATGATTGCATTACCGGGTAATCGTTACGCTATGGCACTTAACCTTGAAAGAGATTCGGTAGGTGCGGTAGTGATGGGGCCTTATGCCGATTTAGCAGAAGGGATGGAAGTTCAATGTACCGGACGTATTTTAGAAGTTCCAGTTGGTCGTGGTTTATTAGGTCGTGTAGTAAATACCCTTGGTCAACCGATTGACGGAAAAGGCGAAATTGAAAATGATGGATTTTCTCCAGTTGAAGTAATTGCGCCGGGGGTAATTGATCGTAAATCTGTTGATCAGCCGGTTCAAACTGGTTATAAAGCGGTTGACTCCATGGTTCCAATCGGTCGTGGTCAACGTGAGTTGATTATCGGCGACCGTCAAACAGGTAAAACTGCATTAGCGATTGATGCGATTATTAACCAACGTGATTCAGGTATTAAATGTATTTATGTAGCGATTGGTCAAAAAGCATCAACGATTGCTAACGTGGTGCGTAAATTAGAAGAACATGGTGCGTTAAAAAATACCATCGTTGTTGTGGCATCTGCTTCTGAATCTGCGACGTTACAATATCTTGCACCTTATGCTGGTTGTGCTATGGGTGAATATTTCCGTGATCGCGGTGAAGATGCATTGATTGTTTATGATGATTTATCTAAACAAGCGGTCGCTTATCGTCAAATTTCATTGTTATTACGTCGTCCACCAGGTCGTGAAGCATTCCCGGGTGACGTATTCTATTTACACTCTCGTTTACTTGAGCGTGCATCACGTGTTAGTGAGGAATATGTTGAACGTTTCACTAAAGGTGAAGTGAAAGGAAAAACCGGTTCTTTGACCGCACTTCCGATTATTGAAACGCAAGCCGGTGACGTATCTGCCTTCGTTCCAACTAACGTGATTTCAATTACCGATGGTCAGATTTTCTTGGAATCTAACTTATTTAACTCTGGTATTCGTCCAGCGGTTAACCCGGGTATTTCGGTATCTCGTGTGGGTGGAGCGGCGCAAACCAAAGTGGTGAAAAAATTAGCGGGTGGTATTCGTACTGCACTTGCTCAATATCGTGAATTAGCGGCGTTTGCTCAGTTTGCCTCAGATCTTGATGATGCGACTCGTAAACAATTGTCTCACGGTCAAAAAGTAACCGAATTATTGAAACAAAAACAATATTCACCGTTAAGCGTAGCTGAACAGGCATTAGTCTTGTTTGCGGTTGAATTTGGTTATTTAGATGATGTTGAGTTAGATCGTATTGGTTCTTTTGAAGCTGCTCTTTTAGAGTATGCTAACCACAATAACGCTGACTTTATGCGCGAACTTACTAATACCGGTAATTACAATGATGACATTAAAGGCACATTGAAAGGTATTTTAGATAGTTTTAAAGCAAATAGTTCGTGGTAACGAGACAGTAACGGAGAAACGAAATGGCTGGTGCAAAAGAGATAAAAACCAAAATTTCCAGTGTGCAAAGTACGAAAAAAATTACTAAGGCAATGGAAATGGTTGCTGCTTCGAAAATGCGTAAAACGCAAGATCGAATGTCTTCTTCACGTCCGTATTCTGATGCAATACGCAGTGTAATTAGCCACGTATCAAAAGCCAGTGTAGGTTATAAACATCCGTTTTTAGTTGAACGAGAAATTAAAAAAGTCGGTGTTTTGTTAATTTCAACAGACCGGGGATTGTGCGGCGGATTAAACGTAAACTTATTTAAAACAGCGCTTTCTGAAATTAAAGGTTGGAAAGAGAAAAATGTGGAAGTTTCGCTTGGTTTAATCGGTTCTAAAGGGATTGGTTTTTTCCATCCATTAGGACTGGATGTTGTCGCACAGCATTCTGGTATGGGGGATAATCCTTCTGTTGAAGAGCTTATCGGTATTGCCAATCGTATGTTTGATGCTTACCGTGAAGGCAAAATAGATGCTATCTATATTGCTTATAATAAGTTTATTAATACAATGTCGCAAAAACCGACGTTTGAAAAACTTGTTCCATTGCCGGAATTGGATAATGACAATTTAGGCGAGAAAAAACAATCTTGGGATTATTTATATGAACCAGATCCAAAAATCTTATTAGATAGTTTGTTGGTTCGTTATTTAGAGTCGCAAGTTTATCAAGCGGTAGTTGAAAACTTAGCTTCTGAGCAAGCAGCGAGAATGGTGGCGATGAAAGCAGCAACAGATAATGCAGGTAATTTAATAAATGACTTGCAGTTGGTGTATAACAAAGCTCGTCAGGCAAGTATCACAAATGAATTAAACGAAATTGTTGCAGGTGCTGCAGCGATTTAATGGAGAAGACGGTAATGTCAGCAGGAAAAATTGTACAGATTATCGGTGCGGTAATCGACGTTGAATTCCCACAAGATGCAGTACCAAAAGTTTACGATGCATTAAAAGTTGAATCGGGATTAACACTTGAAGTTCAACAACAATTAGGTGGTGGTGTAGTACGTTGTATTGCATTGGGTTCATCTGATGGTTTAAAACGTGGTTTAAAAGTAGAAAATACAGGTAATCCTATTTCTGTGCCGGTTGGTACAAAAACCTTAGGTCGTATTATGAACGTATTAGGCGAACCTATTGATGAAAAAGGACCTGTCGGTGCGGAAGAAACTTGGGCTATTCACCGTGCAGCACCAAGCTACGAAGAACAATCAAACAGTACGGAATTATTGGAAACCGGTATTAAAGTAATCGACTTAATTTGCCCATTTGCAAAAGGGGGTAAAGTGGGGTTATTCGGTGGTGCGGGTGTAGGTAAAACCGTTAATATGATGGAATTGATCCGTAATATTGCGATCGAACACTCCGGTTATTCCGTATTTGCCGGTGTAGGTGAACGTACTCGTGAGGGTAATGACTTCTATCATGAAATGACGGAATCCAACGTATTGGATAAAGTATCTTTGGTTTATGGCCAAATGAATGAGCCACCGGGTAACCGTTTACGTGTAGCTTTAACAGGTTTGACTATGGCGGAAAAATTCCGTGATGAAGGGCGTGATGTATTATTCTTCGTGGATAATATTTATCGTTATACCCTTGCTGGTACAGAAGTATCTGCGTTGTTAGGTCGTATGCCTTCTGCGGTAGGTTATCAACCAACATTGGCGGAAGAAATGGGAGTATTACAAGAGCGTATTACTTCAACCAAAACCGGTTCCATCACTTCCGTGCAAGCGGTTTACGTGCCTGCTGATGACTTAACTGACCCGTCTCCGGCAACGACCTTTGCGCACTTGGATTCAACAGTTGTATTAAGTCGTCAAATCGCGTCATTAGGGATTTACCCTGCGGTTGATCCGTTAGATTCAACTTCTCGTCAATTAGATCCATTAGTTGTCGGTCAAGAGCATTATGATGTTGCTCGTGGTGTGCAAGGGATTTTACAACGCTATAAAGAATTGAAAGATATTATCGCCATTCTTGGTATGGACGAACTTTCCGAAGAAGATAAATTAGTGGTGGCGCGTGCACGTAAAATCGAGCGTTTCTTATCACAACCATTCTTCGTAGCAGAAGTCTTTACCGGTTCACCGGGTAAATACGTATCATTGAAAGATACTATTCGTGGTTTCAAAGGTATTTTAGATGGCGAATACGACCATATTCCGGAACAAGCGTTCTATATGGTAGGTTCAATTGATGAAGTGCTAGAAAAAGCCAAAAAAATGTAATCACTTCAAGACTGAAAAACAGCAAACTTGAAGGAGAGAAAAATGGCAACACTTAAATTAACAGTAGTAAGTGCAGAAAAAAGCATTTTTACCGGCGAGGTAAAAAGTATTCAGGCTTCCGGTATTGAGGGGGAGTTAGGTATTTTACCGGGACACACCCCGTTAATGACTGCGATTAAGCCGGGTATTGTAAAGTTAACCTTCGAAAACGGTAACGAAGAGGTAATTTATGTTTCCGGTGGTTTTTTGGAAGTACAACCGACCGTTGTTACTGTGCTCGCTGATGTTGCTATTCGTGGAAAAGAGCTTGATGCGGATCGTATTTTGGAAGCCAAACGTCGTGCTGAACAAAATATCGTATCAGGCGCGAAAGATGCAAATTATGAGATGTTGGCATCTAAACTTTCAAGAGAATTAGCAAAATTACGTGCTTACGAATTAACAGAAAAATTAGTGAAAAACAAACGCTAATTTGACCGCACTTTAATAAAAAAGGGTTCATTTTTTGAACCCTTTTTTCTATCTGATAATGTTACCCTTCTTTAGGAAGGCGTTTAACCGCAAATAATAGACCACCCCAAATAATTACTAACGCAATAACCATCATCAAAATTGCAATACTGCTCATCATTATTCTCCTCTATGCTCAGCCAAATGCTCATCTTTCCATTTTAAACGGGACAATAGGAATGAAACCACAAATAAACCGATAGACATTCCCCAACCAAAGATATTTACAAACCAACTTGGGTAGCCTTCGTAACCTTCCGATAATACTTTTGCTCCTTCACTTAACAACATAAAGGCAAGTACGCCGGTGGTTAAGATGATAAATAAACGCCAGAAAAAACCGACTTTAAAAGAAGATGTTTCATTTAAGTGATTACCCAGCGTACTTAATTTTTCATTGGTCACAATAGCAACTAATGAAACAAAGGCTACCGCAACAATACCGAAATAGTTGACGAATTTATCTAATACATCTAGCATAGGCAACCCTGTTGTTGTACCAAATAGTAAAATTGAGACAAACATCATTGGAATTCCAACAACAAAAGTGGATTTTACTCTCCCTAATCTTAATTTATCTTGTACCGCAGAAATGATCACTTCAATGACAGAAATAAATGAAGTCAATGCAGCAAAGGTTAATGAACCGAAAAATAATACGCCTAACACTTCACCAAACGGGGCTTCGTTAATGATTGTCGGGAATGCAAAAAACGCCAATCCGATACCACCTTTCGCTACATCACTCACTTCTTGACCGGCAGCAGTTGCCATAAAACCAAGTGCGGCAAATACACCAATACCTGCTAAAATTTCAAAACTACTGTTTGCAAATCCAACCACCAAGCCACTGCCAGTTAAATCGGAATCTTTTTTCAAATAAGAAGCGTAGGTGATCATAATACCGAAGCAAATAGATAGTGAGAAAAATATTTGCCCGTAAGCTGCAATCCACACACTTGGATCGGATAATTTTGACCAATTCGGAGTAAATAACGCATCTAGACCTTTTTCTGAACCTGGTAAGAAAAGTGCGGAAATAACTAAAATTATGAACATAATAATCAGTAAAGGCATTAATATTCCGGAAGATTTAGCAATTCCTTTTTGTACACCCAATGCTAAAACACCTAAAGCCACTAACCATACTGCAATTAACGGACCGGTAACCATGCTTACAAATTCAAAACTTACCCCTTGATTAATATCTCCCATACGTAAAAATTCGCCAATGAAAAAATCAATCGGTTTATCGCCCCAAGCCCCATTGATGGAAAAATAAGTATAACTTGCAGCCCAGCCAAGAATAACGGCATAGTAAATACCAATAATTACATTCACCATTACTTGCCACCAGCCGAATGTTTCAAAATGGCGATTAAAACGTCGATAAGAAAGCGGAGCGCCTCCTCGGTGACGATGACCGATAGCATAATCTAAAAACAATAACGGAATACCAGCAGTTAATAATGCAATAATATAAGGAATGATAAATGCACCGCCACCGTTTTCATAAGTAACATAGGGGAAACGCCAAATATTCCCTAACCCTACTGCAGAACCGATAGCCGCAATAATAAACGCTTTTCGGCTAGAAAAGGTTTCACGTTGATTATTTGATTTTGACATAATTTAAACCTTCAATTAAAAATAAGGCTTTTAATATAACGGATTATTTTAACCAGTCAATAGATAAAAATATTTTACAATCTTTGTTTTTATTCTTTTTTTAGTTATTTATTCTTTTAAAAGTTATTATTTTAATTAATTATTTTGTTTTAATGCCTTTTTTAAATTTTAGTATTGTAAAAATTTATTCTTACTGGAATAAAAATCTAAATAAGTTTTTTATGTTATTTTTACTGAAAAGTGAGGAAGAAATACGAGAACATATATTAATACCTAAATCTTATATTTTGTAAAATAATAAGATTTAGGTAAAAATGATTACATAATGGCAATATATTTTAGAATGACACCGGCGGCGATAGCGGAACCGATAACGCCCGCGACATTAGGTCCCATGGCATGCATTAACAAGAAGTTTTGATGATCGGCTTCTAGCCCCATTTTGTTGGCAACACGCGCCGCCATGGGAACTGCGGAGACACCGGCGGCACCAATTAACGGATTAATCGGATTTTTGCTAAAACGGTTCATTAATTTTGCCATTAACACCCCGCTTGCGGTGCCGATACCAAACGCGATAACGCCGAGTACTAAAATGCCGAGGGTTTGTGGTTGCAAAAATTTATCCGCCACCAATTTTGCTCCGACGGATAAGCCTAAAAAGATAGTGACGATATTGATCAACGCGTTTTGTGCGGTGTCGTTTAAACGTTCAACGACGCCACTGACCCGCATTAAGTTACCAAAACAGAACATTCCCAATAATGGGGCAGCGTCTGGCAATAGTAAGGCAACTAAAACCAATAACACGATAGGAAACAGCACTTTTTCCCGCTGGCTGACTTGACGTAATTGTACCATGCGGATTTTGCGTTCCTGTGGTGTGGTCAAGGCTTTCATGATTGGCGGTTGAATTAAGGGTACCAATGCCATATAAGAATAAGCCGCAACAGCGATCGCGCCCAATAATTCCGGCGCTAATTTGCTGGCAAGATAAATGGCGGTCGGACCGTCGGCACCGCCGATAATCCCGATCGCCGCGGCTTGCGGCAAGGTGAAATCAATGATACCAATCCAATTTAACAATAATGCGCCGATAACGGTGGCAAAAATCCCAAATTGTGCGGCAGCGCCTAATAATAGGGTTCTTGGATTGGCTAATAGCGGACCGAAATCCGTCATGGCGCCCACGCCCATAAAAATGATCAAAGGCGCCACGCCATAACCAATTGCCACTTTATAAAATAGTGCTAACACGCCGGCGGTATAACCCATATCGCTCGCCATCACTTCCAGTTCGTTTTGCACAGATGGCAACGCGTTGGCGAGCGCCAGTTTTATTGCCTGTGGATCGGCGGCACTATTAAGCTTAGCGGCGATAATTGTCAGTTGTTCGCTTGAGCCTTGATGCAGTAAATTATCTAAGGCAGTCATCGCCAAACCTGCTTCCGGAATATTGGATAACAATCCGCCGAAACCGATAGGCAACAGCAACAAAGGCTCAAACTTGCGTGCAATGGCAAGCCACAGTAACAAGAGGCTGACTGCCATCATCACGGCCTGCCCCCATTCTAAATGCATGATCCCCATGCCACGTAATAAGGCGTAAATACTTTCCATATTCACCGCCTACACTAAGGTCATCAACGTAGCGCCAACGGCAACAGAATCGCCGGTTTTCACGCGGATACCTTGCACGACGCCGGCTTTGGATGCACGAATTTCCGTTTCCATTTTCATGGCTTCCAAAATCAACAACACATCACCTTCCGCCACACGCTGACCTTCGGTGGCGACGACTTTCCAAATATTACCCGCCATTGGCGCGCTGACCGGTGTACCTTCGGCATTGGTTGGCGTTGTTGCGGGTGCGCTTGGTGTTGGCGCAGCAGCGCTAATTTGCCCGATTTCACCGCCCTCAGACACTTTCACCACAAAGGCTTTGCCTTCCAATTCCACAGTGTAAACTGCCGGACCTTGCGACGTTTTTGCAGAAAGTGCGGTCGATTTTTCATTTATTTTGCTTTCTGTGGCTTTATTTTCTAGGGTCGGCGCCGGTTCAAAGGCATCCTGATTGCCGCGATTTTCTAAGAATTTCAAGCCAATTTGCGGGAATAATGCCACAATTAACACATCATCAATTTCATTTTCTGCCAATTGAATGCCTTTTTCGTTGGCTTGTTGTTTGACTTCAGCAATCAATTTTTCCATTTCCGGCGCAAGATGATCTGCCGGACGGTCGGTAATCGGTTGTCCTCCCTCCAACACTCGAGCTTGCAATTCGGCATTGACTGGCGCCGGCGTACGTCCGTATTCCCCTTTCAAAATACCGGCAGTTTCTTTGGCAATTGATTTATAGCGTTCGCCCATTAATACATTAATTACCGATTGGGTGCCGACAATTTGTGAGGTCGGTGTAACCAAGGGAATATAGCCCAAATCCGCCCGCACTTTTGGAATTTCTTCCAACACCAAATCAATTTTGTCGGAGGCATTTTGTTGTTTTAATTGACTTTCCAAGTTGGTTAACATCCCGCCAGGGACTTGTGCCACCAAAATGCGACTGTCCACGCCGCGCAATTGCCCTTCAAATTTGGCATATTTTTTCCGCACGTTGCGGAAATAAGCGGCAATTTTTTCTAATTGCGGGATATTTAAACCGGTATCGTATTGGGTATCTTGCAACGCAGCGACTAAGGCTTCTGTTGCAGGATGACCGTAAGTACCGCTCATGGATGAAATCGCAGTGTCAATTCCATCTACACCAGCTTCCACCGCTTTCAACAAGGTCATTTCGGCAAGACCGGTGGTGGAATGGCAATGTAAATGCAGTTGCACATCATACCGTTGCTTAATTTCACTGACTAATTTATACGCGTCAACCGGCGTCAAAATTCCTGACATATCTTTAATCACCAAGGAATCAATACCGATTTCTAGCAATTGTTCGGTGGTATTTAACCAAGTTTCTAAGGTATGCACCGGACTTGTGGTATAACTTAATGTACCTTGTGCATGAGCGCCATTTTTGCGCACCGCTTTCAGCGCTTGCTGCATATTGCGCGGATCATTCATGGCGTCAAATACGCGGAAAACTGACATTCCGTTATCCACCGCGCGTTCCACAAACCGATCCACTACATCATCAGCATAATGGCGATAGCCCAATAAATTTTGTCCGCGCAATAACATTTGCAACGGGGTTTTCGGAATGGCTTTTTTCAATTCGCGCAACCGTACCCAAGGATCTTCCCCTAAGAAACGAATACAAGCGTCAAAGGTCGCGCCGCCCCAGGCCTCCAATGACCAATAACCGATATTATCCAATTCGGCAGCAATTGGCAGCATATCATCAAGGCGTAAACGGGTTGCAAAAAGGGATTGATGTGCATCACGCAACACCACGTCGGTAATCGCAATTTTCTTTGTTTGAGCTGTCATATTGTTCTCCAAATCTTATTTAAGATGTTGTTTACGATGATGCGCGATTGCCGCCACAATAACTGGACGTAAACGCTCGATATCATTTTCCGACGTCGTCGCGATCGAGGATGTTGACGTGGAAACCGGTTCAGGGAAATAAGTATTAATCAATTTGGACATCAATCCGATAGCGAAGATTAAGATCCATAAAAAGACCAACACAAATCCCATACCTGCAAACATTAAGTGAATACCTTCTTGCATTAATGCGGCATTTGTCATTGTTTTACCTCGTTTTATATAAACCATCCGCTACATAATAACTGATTTAATAAAAAAAATACTTGAAGCAGATCACAGAGTTAAAAATGAAATTAAAGAAAAGAGCGGTCAAAAAATAGAAAGTTTTCAATAAGATAATATTGAAATAAGAAAAAGTGGTAGGACTTGTGGCGACTATTTTGCCGGCGATTTAGTCTAGGGTGTTTGCAATAATTTGATAGTAACAAAAACACCCCATAAACAAACGCTACCTAAGATAGCAATGCACATCAGCTGTAAACCATAAATTCCGTTTAAAAAAAGCAAAAGCGCTAATAAAACTAGTGTAAATAAGAATTGAATAAAGCGTTTTTCCAATAGTGTAAACATAAAATATTGACATCATTTTCCCCAAAAAAACTTGTCTTTATTTTTACCTAAAGGGGGAGATTTTTTCTGTGAATTGGATCACAGTTTGATGAAAAACTAGGAAAAATTCTTAGATAGTAAAAAGTGCGGTCAAAATTATCAGCATTATATAGGTGTTGTATAAATACCGTATAACTAAAAATTACTAAAGTCCTTATATAGTTAGATGAATAAGGACTTAATATAAATAGATGGTGTTTTATTCTCTAGATAGTGCATCTACTGGCTTTAAACGGGCGGCATTCCGTGCTGGAAAATAACCAAAAATAATGCCTATTAATGATGAACATAAAAATGCAATAAAAAATGAAGAAAGTGTGAATTGCATTTTAATACTGTCGGTCAATAGCGAAAAAAGTGAACCGAACAGTAATGAGAGTAATATACCAATAATACCGCCGATAAGGCTAACAGTAGCCGATTCAATCAGAAATTGATGCAGTATATCTTTTTCTTTTGCACCAACAGCAACTCGAATACCTATTTCTTTTGTCCGTTCAATTACGGAAACTAACATAATATTCATTACACCAATTCCTCCGACAATTAATGAAATAAAGGCAATAGAAGATATCATTAAGGTCAATGCTTGAGTGGTGCGATTTAAGGATTGTAAAAATTTACTGCTGCTGAAGGTAAAGAAGTCCTTTTTACCATGTTTAACAGTGAGTAAATCAATAATAGCTTTGTCGGCAACTACGGGGTCAATCTGTTGTTCTAATTGTACGGTGACTTGCTGAAAGTAAGCTTGGTTACGTAAGCGTGCAATCATAGTATTATATGGTAACCAAATGGTCGCCCGTTGCCCTTCTGCTATTTGAGAAGAGGCTTCTACAACGCCGATAATCAAAACCGGTACATCACCTATAAAAACCGTTTTGCCTTCTATTGTTTGCGTACCAAAAATCACTTCTTTTGATTTTTTATCAATAACACCCACTGCTTGATTGGTTTCTGAATCTTGTCGATTAAATAATCTGCCATTCAACAGTTTATAATTTTTTAATGTAAAGAAATCCTGATCTACACCATTTATTGTGGCATTAACCGTTTTGTTTAAAAAACGAACGGGTAATTCTAACACCAGATTAGGCGTGGCACCTTTGACATAAGGTTGTTGACGTAATAAAGTTAAATCCTTACTATTCAACGTTTGAATTTTGTACGCTTCCGTATCCCCCCAGTTTTTGCCGGGAAAAATGTCTATTGTGTTGCTTCCTAATGCGCTAAATTCATTTAAGACCTTATTTTTAGTTCCTTCTCCTAATGCTATTACACAGACGACAGCGACGATACCAATAATAATCCCTAACATTGTTAATAATGTTCTGACTTTATGTGCTCGCATCATATTGAATGCCATAATAAAAGATTCGTTATAGCTGAGCAGTGAAGCAAACCGGTTAGTGATCTTACTTGGTTTTTTCCAAGCTGTTTGAATTTTTGGCGGAGTATCAAGGTGGATGTTATCATTATCATTGATAATTTCACCGTCTTTTATGGTGATAATTCGGTCTGCATGTTGGGCAATGTGCATATCATGGGTAATCAAAATAACGGTATGCCCCTGCTGATTTAATTCTTTTAAAACTTTTAGTACTTCATGGCTGCTTTGACTGTCCAGTGCGCCGGTTGGCTCGTCGGCTAAAATAATTTCTCCTCCGTTCATCAACGCACGAGCAATACTAACCCGCTGCTGTTGACCGCCGGAAAGCTGTGATGGCTTTTGTTCCAGATATTTTTCTAATCCTAAACGACAGAGCAATTCTGTTGCCCGTTTGATCCTTTTTTCCTTATCTGTTGCAGAGTAAATGGCAGGAATTTCTACATTGCCTATTGCACTTAGGTGAGGTAATAAATGATAACGTTGAAAAACGAAACCAAAATGACGACAGCGCAATTCAGCTAGTTCATCAGCATTTAATGAAGTAATATTTTGCCCTCGAAACAAATATTCGCCATTATCTGCAATATCAAGAGTACCTAATATGTTCATCAAGGTTGACTTACCTGAGCCGGAAGCACCTACGATAGCAATCATGTCGCCAGCATAGATTTTTAGATTAACTGATTTTAGTACTGTTGTTTCAGTATTACCGTTAAGATAGCGCCGCTCAATATTTTTTAGTTCAATTAATGGTTGTTTCATCACAATCCTATGCTATAAATTTCACTATCATTAGACGGAGATATTGCGCTAACGGAGAGTACGACTTCATCTCCCTCAGCCAATCCTTCAATAATCTCTATTTTTGATTCATCTTTTAGCCCAGTTTTGACTGTGACTTGTTCTTTTTTACCGTTTTCACGTAGTAATGTAACGTAATATTTATCCTGCTCAATCATTTCCCCTAATGCGGATAAAGGAATAGTCAATACATTCTCACGTTTATCCAACATAATTGTTACCTCTGTCGTCATGGCAATACGTAATTTATGTTCAAGATTAGGAATTTTAAATGTAGCATAATAGTAAATCGCATTATTGGCATTATCAGATAAATCGGTGATATAAACTGGAGCCAGTTTAACAGCATCAAGTTGCCCATTAAATTGATAATTTGGATTTCCTAATAACGTAAATGAAACTGGTAGTCCGGGGTGTAAGTCAATCACATCTGCCTCTGAAATTTTGGCATAGACTTTCATTGTGTCAATATCGGCTAATTTCATCAATACAGGAACTTGTTGACTGGTTGCTAAGGTTTGACCGCTTTGTGCCATCACAGAAATTACCGTCGCGTCAATAGGTGATCGGATTTCTGTATAACCTAATTCTGTTTCTGCTTTTTCCACTTTAATCTCTGCGCTGTTAAGGTTACTTTGTGCAATTCTAACCTCCGCTTTAGCAATATCTAATCGACTTTTTGTCTCTTCGGTTTCTCTTTTCGTGGTTGCATTTGTTAGCGTTAAGCGTTGCTGACGTTCCCAATCTGATTGAAGTTGTTTAAGATTAATTTTCTTCGCATCTAAATTTGCCAAAGCATTTTCCAATTCGGTCTTTGCTAGTTTTAAATCGGTTTCTGCCAAACTAGGATCAATGATTGCCAATAGATCTCCTTTTTTAACCCGCTGCCCCTCTTGCACCAATATATGTTTAATTTGTCCGGACACTTGAGCACCAATATCGACTTGTTCTGCTGCCCGTAAAACACCGCTGGCGCTCACGGTTTTATGAATATTTCCTTTTTCTACATAAAAACTAATATCTTGTCTATTTTCTTTTTCTCCAAAAAAATATAACAATATTAAGATAAATAATAAAATAAGCAGAATATATTTAAGATAAATTTTAATTTTCAAAATAACCGCCTTTATAAAAATAATAGGTTGAATAACCATTAAAAAACTAGGGTTTATTTGCTCTAAATCAATTTAAATTTTCTAATTTTAATAAAAATTTCCCTATTAAATCAATAATAAACAGGTCTGATCTCAAGATAAAAGTTATAAAAATGTTTAATTTTAGGTTTAAATGTAAAAAATATATTGTAATTTAATTATTTTCAATTTTATAACTATTACTTTTTTTCCTATAGCATAGCAGATGTGTTTTTAGATTTAAATAAAATTTATTTGTTCTAGATCATAAATAATTTAATTATTTTTAAAAAATGGATTTTGTTATTTGATTTTAGTTTTTTTTTAAGCAAAATAAATGGATTTAGATATAAAAATATCAAGCTTAGAATATTTTATATTCGGTATGATGTGTTATTAAGAATTTATTCAAATACTATTTTAGGGGTTACTCTTTTTATGAAAAACCGTAAATTTCCAAAACATTTATTATCTATTCTTATCTGTGGCTGTATGACGTCTGAAGTCTATTCTACAGACAGTGAAATAACTAATCCTCATAGTAAAATTGGGCTTACAAAACAAATTTCTGAACAATATTCTGGTAGAAAAGTCAATATTGGCGTGTTGGATTCTGGCTATATGGTTGAGCATCCGTTTGTAAATGAAGAAAAATTACATTCACTTAAATTTGTGTCCATTAATTCAAAAGGCGAGACATTGCTTTTTGATCCTAGCCATTATGATAAAGAAACAGAGAAAGATGAAAAAACGGGTAAGGATAAAACGGTTTATTCCATGCATGGTGGACAGGTCGCAGGCATTATTGGGGCAAAATCATCAGAACAGGAGGGGTATGAAGGTGGTATTGCAAAAAATGCAGATGTCTATATCACTACTTTTGAACCGCAACAACAAGATCAAAATGGCGCTGACGAAGCTTCAGAAAATGAGGAGAAAAATGCCGATCTATTACTTGGTACCGGTTCGGATGAAAAAGATCATCAACGGGTGATAGCCATGGCTTTTAATAAACTAGCTGAGAAAAAGGTATTTGCTATTAATAATAGTTGGAATGAAGATCCTTTAGATGATTATGCTCAAACCATGGATAATAAATACAAAGAAGGTATTACGAAAGCAACAAATAATTCGCTTTTAAATACAGTTAAAAGTGCGGTTAAAAATGATACCTTAATTGTATTTGCTGCTGGTAATGAAAGTAAAAAACAACCTGGTATCATGGCGGCATTACCTCGTTATTTACCTGAATTGGAAAAACATTACCTGTCAGTTGTTGCTGTTGATGACGGAAAAAACTTAGCCGACTATTCTAATTATTGTGGTGTAAGTAAAAATTGGTGTATTGCTGCGCCGGGCAGCTTAACTGTTTTGGCTACAGAGGGGGCAGAAAAAGATGAGAAAACTCCAAGTTTGCAAGATGAGGCAGGAACTTCTTTTGCCGCACCAACGGTGACAGGGGCGCTGGCTGTATTAAAAGAGCGGTTTAATTATTTTACACCGACTCAAGTAAGAGATACTTTATTAACTACTGCAACGGATTTAGGTCAAAAAGGGGTAGACGATATATTTGGTTGGGGATTGGTTAATCTGTCTAAAGCGATAAATGGACCCTCTCAATTATTAAGAGACGAAACCTATACAATATCTCGAAATGATAAATGGACAAATAATTTGATTGGAAAATATACCCTTACTAAAGAAGGAAGTGGTAAGTTGACCTTAGCGGGTGAATATAATCAGTTAAAATCATTAGTGATTAACGAGGGAAATTTAACATTGACGGGTAAAACCTCTGTTGATCATGTAAATAACAGTAGTGTTTTGGCAATTAAGGCATTAACGGTAAATCAAACTTTTCAATCGTCAATAGATAGTCGTCTTGATATATTATCTCCACAAGCTTTTATTGCTCAAGGTAATAATACATTAGTTGAATTAAATGGAACATTATCTGTTACGGAGGTTTTGCCAGAAAATATAAAACCAGGAGATACGATTGCTGATGTATTAGTAGTAAAGGATGGGGCGAGCTATATTGGTGGTTTTGAGCGCTTGATATCTAGCGATAATTTACATAATAATGGATTACGCTACGATCTTTACTTTAAGCCAGATCGAGTAGAATTAAAAGCTAATTTAAATAAACCGTTTTCTGACATTAATGCTAATGAGAAGGGAAGAAAAGGGTTACAAATCCTGATTTCACTGCGAGATACTAAAATGGCATTGAGAAAAGGATTTTATAATGATTGGTTACAAAAAGCTGTAGAACATAATGATTTACAAAATCTGCATTATTATGTCAATAACAGTATTTATGTAGATGGTCTCGCATTTTTACATCATCAAGCAATAGTACGTTTGCTAAATAGTGGAAATAATGTATTTGATTATTCTCCCGAGAATATTGATGAAATAAAAATTTGGTTGGATGGTAATGGACAAAAATATCAATCTGAAAAAAATAATGATGAACGTGCAGAGGTAAAAACCCGTTATTCTGGTTTTGGTATAGCATATAAAGCAAATGAAAAAGTGATTTTAAATGGAAACCTAAGCTATATTCAGTCTGACTTAACAAAAAATCAAGCAACAGCAACAGTTAAACAAATTGAAGCTGGTGTCGCATTACGTTATATGCCGCTAGAGAATAGTTGGTTTACTGATATTATTGGAAAAATAGCAAAGGTTGATTATAAACAATATCGCTTGTTTGATAATGTAACGTTAGGCGCAGGAAGTAATCGTGGTTGGTTATTAGGTGGGGAATGGCGTACTGGATATGGCATTGTCTTTGACGATTGGCGTATTGAACCAACAATTGGGTTACAGATGGTGCATTTATCTATTGATAAATTGAAGGAAAATGGAGAGTTAGCCACATTAACTGAGGCATTTAAGAAAACGAATATCAATTTATCATCAGGTCTCCATTTAAAAAGAAATTTCTATATTGGAGATTGGAAATTTTCGCCAGATTTAACTTTAAATTATGTGAGACTCATGAACTCAAGATCAAATAATATACAAAGTACGTTAAGTGGAATTAAAATAGATAATGTCGTAACATTTGATCACTATTTAGCTCAACTTGGTGTAGGCATGATGATTGAGAAGAATAATTGGTTTTTTGCCACTAATGTTGAGCATTATCAATTTAAAAATGGTAATGCTATAAATTTACAGGCAAAAATAGGGTTGACTTTTCAGTAAATAAAAAACTGAATAAAATAACTTGATTTGGCAGCAACATTCCATTTCGAGTTCATTCAACAGCTTTTTAAATACAAGAGCCTTTAATCTAATATTAAAGGCTCTTTAAAATGAGAAAAGATTTTTAGAAAGAATAATTTTAATTAAGAAATAAATAAACTAACGTTCTCGTAGACTTTCTGTAATAGATTCCTCTAATGGGCTGAGTAGGAAACTGATAACACTACGTTCGCCGGTTTTTATTTCAGCAATAACATTCATGCCAGACCCCAGTTGAATTTCTTTATCACCATCAGCTAATGTTTTCTTATTAATTTCAATAATGGAATTAAACACTAAACCAAGCTGTGGATGCTCAATCGCATCAAGCGTTACCGTTTTTACTTTCCCATAGAGATAACCATATCTGGTATAGGGGAAGGTTTCCACTTTAATTACTACATCTTGTCCGATTTCAACAAAGCCGATATCTTTATTTTGAATTAATGCGCTTACTTCTAATACATCTTCTTCAGGAGCGATCACCATTAAGGTTTCAGCGGTAGTAACTACGCCACCTTTAGTATGGGTTTTTAACTGTTGAACCGTGCCTGATACTGGTGCGCGAATAATAGATGCCAATTGTCGTTGTTCATTTTTTTCAAGTTCTAACGTAAGCTGTTTGTCACGTTGTCTATTTTGCTGCAGTTTTTCCAAAAGATCACTTTTAAATAATTGTGTGACAAGCTCCAACTCCTCTTTCGCCTGCAACAGATCACTTTCTACTTCTTTGAGATGGGATTGGTAAACAGAAAGTTCGTTTATAGCTTCAACATATCGGTTTTCTTGTGCCAATAATTCATGTTTAGAAATAGATTTTACATGATATAATTTTTTGAAATCACTTAGTTTTTCCTTTTCAATACGACTGGTTGTTTCATATTTACGGATATTGGCTAATACCGTCTGCTTTTCAGCCTGTTTGCGTTGATATGCTAGCTCCTTCTGATATTTTTGCTTTTGCCATGTCTCAAATTGTTCAGTAATTAGGTGGCGTGTATTCGTTTTATCTTCTTCTTTTACCGCCTTGAAATTAGCTTGGTTAAAATCTAACAAAGGTAATCTATTATGTTCAATGCTGTATAATAATACGTTGTAGCGATAACCATCTAATTTTTCCAGTCCTAAAGCAACCTGTGTTTTTTGTAAATCAGCGTCGGCACCAAGTGCGGTCAAATTTAACAATAATTGTCCTTGTTTAACAAACTGCCCATCTTTGACAAAAATATCTTTAACCAAGGCATTTTCAATAGGTTTTATTTCTTTGCTATGCCCACTAAAGACTAATTTACCGGTGGCACTCGCAACAATTTCTACTTTGCTTACAATAGAAATTAGGATTGCCAAAAGCAAAAATAGCATAATTAAATAGGCAATCAGACGGGGTCTTTTGGAAACGGGAGTTTCAATCAGCTCTAAATGTGCTGGCAAAAATTCATTTTCATCTTTTTGTCTTATAGGCGTATCCAGTTGTTTACGAGTTTTCCATACTTCACGCCAAATATGGTAATAGTGTCGGAAAAAATCTATAAGTCCATTAATCCATAATTTCATACTATTTTACCTTAGATTGATTGTAGCTGATTGAGATAGTAATAAAGCCCATCTTTATTTTCGAGTAATTCACTGTGTTTGCCACGCTCCACAATATGCCCTTTTTCCATCACAATAATGCGATCGGCATTTCTTACCGTAGAAAGGCGGTGTGCAATGATAATTACTGTTCGTCCGTGACAAATCTGTTGCATATTCCGCATGATGATATGTTCAGATTCATAATCTAATGCACTTGTCGCTTCATCAAAAATCAAAATTCTAGGATTATTCACTAATGCTCTTGCAATAGCGATACGTTGACGTTGTCCACCAGATAGACCTGCGCCTTGTTCTCCGACCATTGTGTTGTAACCTTCTCGTAGTTCAGAAATAAAATCATGGGCGCCAGCCAGTTTTGCCGCGTGGATGACTTGCTCCATGGGCATACTTGGGTCAGTAAGTGCGATATTGTCGCGAATACTGCGGTTGAGTAATACATTATCTTGTAACACAACACCTATTTGGCGACGTAACCAATTAGGATCGGCGAGTGCGAGATCATGTCCATCAATTAATACCTGCCCGTTTTCTGGAATATAAAATCGTTGTAATAGTTTAGTAAGCGTACTTTTGCCAGAACCTGAACGTCCCACAATACCGATTACTTCTCCTTGTTTTATGGTTAAATTTACATCATTTAAAATGATGGGGGCATCCGGTTTATAGCGAAAGCGAATATTTTTGAACGTTACATCACCGTTAATTTCCGGTAGTGAGAGTTTGCCTTGAAAATTTTCTGTGGGTGCATTTAATACATCACCTAATCGGGTAATAGATATACCTACTTGTTGGAAGTCTTGCCATAATTGAGCCAGACGGATAACAGGTGCAATGACTTGTCCTGAAAGCATATTAAAAGCAATTAGCTGCCCGATACTGAGATCCCCTGAAATAACTAAATGTGCCCCTAGCCATAAATTAATTATCATGACTGTTTTTTGAATCAATTGTACGCCTTGTTGCCCGATAGTTGCCAAGACGGTTACTCGGAAATCTGCAGATACATAACTTGCTAGCTGTTTATCCCAGATATTCGTCATTTGCGGTGTTACGGCAAGTGCCTTGATTGTATCAATGGCAGTAACAGATTCTACTAAAAAGGCTTGGTTATCTGCATTACGGGTAAATTTTTCATCTAATCGCCGACGCAATATTGGACTGATAAAGATTGACCATGCAATATAACAAGGCAAAGAAAGTAAAATGACGATAGTGAGTTTGGGGCTGTAGTACCACATGACCGCAAAGAAAATAAAAGAGAATAAGAGATCTAATACTGACGTGAGCGCTTGACCAGTTAAAAAATTACGTATTTGATCCAATTCTCGAACCCGTGCGACGGTATCACCGACGCGTCTATTTTCAAAATAGGAAATAGGTAATGCCAATAAGTGGCGAAAGAGTTTTGCACCGAGTTCCACATCAATTCGACTGGTACTGTGGGAAAATACGTAGGTTCGTAAGCCACTTAAGACAATTTCAAAGATGACGACAATCGCCAAAGCAACAGTGATAACATTGAGTGTCGAGAATCCCCGATGGACAAGAACTTTATCCATTACTACTTGGAAAAAAAGAGGTGTAATCAGCGCAAATAGTTGTAAAAATATAGATACGAGCATGACTTCTACAAAAATTTTGCGATATTTGATAATTGCTGGAATAAACCAAGTGAAATCAAATTTTGCTAATTTTCCCATGATAGAAGCACGAGAAGTAAGAAGAATGACATTTCCTTGAAAAACTTGTTGAAATTCAACCGCACTTAATACTTTTGGATTGCGTTCTTCTAAGTCAAAAATAAGGTAACGATTGGTTTGAGTATCAATTTTCGTCAAGATAAAATGTTGACCGTCATCTCGCCAAATCAAGGCTGGAAGATGAATAAAGGGTAAACGATCAATACTTTTTTTTACTTTCTTGGCTTTGAGTTCAAGGGATTTTGCCGCTAATAACCAAGCGACGAGATCTATTCCTTTCCCCTCTGGATCAAATTTATGTTTTATCTCTTCAGGACTTACAGCAATGTTATGATATTGAGCAAGGATGACTAAAGCATGTAATCCATAATCGTTTTTTTGCTTAAAGGACATTAATGGCTCCATAAATAAAATAGCAATCCTAAAGGCATATTAGGATTGCTATTGGTTAATTGATGCGACTAAGCTGTTCTGGCCAGACCGCTTAATATCGTTGAGTTAGCGTTGTTTGATGGTAACAACCTTATTCCTGAACCGCCCATTTGAGCAGTAGCAAAGCTACTTGCGGAAGAAATAAGTTTATCCACATCATTATTCAAGGCAGCAGAGTGATTATTATTCCCCTGTTTTGCCAAACCAAAATTACCTGCACTAGAAATAATTTTACCTAACTCAGTTTTGAGAGAAGATAGGTTACTTTCATTTTGATTTTCTGCGGTGTAACCAAGTAAATTAGTTTTTGGGGTACCATTGAAATGGGTTTCTAAATTATCTGATGTTAATTTTCTACCATTTTTATCAACGATTTGTTCAAGCTTATGGTTGTAACCATGACCTGTTTTAAACCAATCTTTAATAGTAAGTGAACCGCGATTACTGTTGTGGTCACTAGGTTTAAACACAAGGTTATTATCAACTTTTTCAACTAACAGGCGATCAAAAGTAAGATCCGATAAGTACAGTGTATCTGAATCAGAAGATTTACCTTGATCATAAATCGTGTGGTTACCTGAAGTAGAGCGATAAACATAGAAATCGTTACCTTCTCCACCTGCTAAATAATCATCACCTTCACCACCATCAAGAAAATCAGAACCAGCTCCGCCATAAAGTTTATCATTACCTTTACCGCCACGCAGTACATTGAAGCCATTGCCTAATACCTGCAGTTCGTCATCACCATCACCACCACTGAGGTAATTATTTCCATTACCACCAAATAGTTTATCATTGCCCTCGCCACCGTAAAGTTGGTCGTTACCGTTATCGCCGCGCAATTCATCATTACCTTTATCACCGTATAGGATATCATCGCCATCATTACCTTTTAACAAGTCATCACCATCAGCTCCATGAAAAATATCTCGGAATTTACTTCCTTTAAATTCATCTCTATGGTTACTACCAATGATCTCTTCAACAGAATACAGATTATCTTTTGCTTTTAGATTACTATTACCAGATTGCGCTAATTCATTATCACGATATTCCACGGTTTCTTGACGGCTACCTACGGAAGATTTTTGGTTTTTTACCACTTCTCTTAAAATCTGTGTCGCACCACTTAATTCACGAGTAACAGTGTAATCTCCTTGTTTAGTTGCTTGGGTTCCGTCAACCATTAAAAGACCGGTATCTGTTTTATCGTAATAGACGACATCATGACCGTCACCGGCATGAATTTCTGCTGAACCGGAAGCCAAGAATACTTTGTCATTGCCTTTACCTAGACGAGATACAAGGCGAACTTCACGGTATTCTTCACCGCGAGCAACGGATGAACTGATATGTACATGTTGGATTAAATTAGTAAAATCATAAACCGCACCTTTCTCTTTAACGCCATTCACCTCCCATTGATTTATGCCATTTACATCCAATTTCGTCACATATTCATATTTCCCTGTTTGGGTTCTTTTGCGTGACTCTGTACCCGGTGTCAATAATGGTGTAACAAATTTCAATAACGTTGATGTTTGGCTATTTGATATATCAATTTTGCCTTTTTTTGGATCGAGAATAACTCGGTTAAAGTCATCGGGTTTTTTCGCTAGTAATTTTCCTTCTTCAAAGTAATCTACATATGCCTTACCACTGGAAATTTTATCACCTTTACCGGTAACTCCAGCAAGCTCACCAATATATTCATCCCAGCGTTGCTGTGTAATTAAAACTGCTCTTTCGGTTTCGTATTGCTTATTGAAGCTGGATAATAATGAGAGCGAGTCCTCTAAGAAAGCCTTATGACGGGCATCATAACCATTTTCAAAATAATTTTTACCGTATTTTCTTTCCCATTCTTCAATCTTCGTCCCTAGTTTTGAGGCGACATGTTCTAACATTGGTTGTTTAGAGAACTCTAAAATACCGGAAATAAGCCCTGTGATACCGGTAACTAATAAGGTGATCGGAGCTCCAACCAATGCCCCCGCACTTGCAGCGGCAGTACCTGCTGCAATGGCGGAAAGTGCGGTACTAATTGTAGTAATTGAGGCGTCAATAGTCCCGGCTTCATGATAAAAATCTGAAAGCAGTTTATCCCCTTCATAACCCAGTTTTTTAAATCGTTCAGCGAATTCTCGAATATCTTTAGAACGATTGAAGTTATCTGCTACACGCAAGAAGGATAACGGACTTATGGCTAAAGAAATACTGGAAGCAATTAATGCTGCGGCAGGGCCTGTGGTTGATAGACCTGCAGCTAAACGCTGCGCAAGAATATAACTTGATACTGCTTTTGTGATCCCACCAATGACTTGGTTGGAGAGCTCAAAACCTGCTGCCACTTTAGTGCTTGTTGAGGCATTCTTATCTGCTAAGGTGAAGCTTGCAGTTACGCCAGAAAGTAAGCTTGAAATAATATCTAGACCTAATCCTGTTTTACTTAATGCAGAACCTGAAATATGTTGTAATTGCTGACCAACACCACCTAGCCCTTTGGCATTTTGTACCAGTTTTCCAAAGTTTTGGATTTGTTCACTAAAGGCTTCTATGGTTGCGGTACCTTTAGCAATATTGCCAACAAGTTCAGATGCTAAATCAACGCCTGCTTTAGCTAATTCAAGTTCTGATCCCCCGCTAATAATAGCTTCGTTGAGATTAATTCCCGCTAAGACAGAACCTAAAACAGATTGCACGCCCGAAATAATCGCTTGACTTTTAGCCAGTTTATTTACGGTATCACCGGTAGAACTACCGACAACATTAGAAATTTTTGAATGTTGTTGTAAAAATTTATCTAATTGTGGTGCAAACAACGTCAGACCACGTTCAGTTAAACCTAAAAATTGATCTGTCACACCTAAACTTTTATGGGCAATTTCCAGATCATTACGATCAATATATTTTACTTGAATACCCAATTCCTCAGCAGCTTTCGCTAGATCAAAAAAACCATTACCAGTATTTACGTCGTAGTCTTTTGGAATAACTAAGACTAATTTATTACCGTATTTTTGAATTGATTTACCTGCTGCCAACGCTTGTAATTTTGCTTGGCTTACCCCATATTGCAGACCATTTTTAGTTACATCAATGCCTTTTTTAGCTTGTTGTTTGGCTATTTCAGCTTGTTTTCTTAGATCTGCGAGCATGCTTGACCATGTACTCATATTTTTTATCCTTTTACAATTTTTTTTGATTATTTTTTAAGATGATTTAGAACTTGAGTGAGTTCTTCCTGATACTGCTGTATTAATTTTTTCGCTGTTGTTTTATTAATTTTTCCTCCTTGAACATGAATAATTTTGGCTTCTGATGAATTTGGATAAACGCGAATAGCGCGAAATACATCATTAGGAAACTTCTGGCGCATCTTTGTATAAAGTGCATGGTTATCCCCGAATGGAACAATCCAATCAATTAACCATTTGCGTTCGCCTGAATTCCAATCCTCAAGCGTTAATGAAGTGACATCACGCACATATTTCACTTCATTGATTAGCGATAAATTTGCCCAGCTGCAAAAACCTACAGGAAACTCATCCCGCATAAGCAGAAGATATTGCTTATGTTGAATGGCAGGTAAAATATTTTTAGTGAATAGGGATATGGACCATTCTCTGTGTAGTGGAGAATTTGCCCATAACCAAGCAATATGCCCTAAAATTGTAAAATCCTTTGTTAAATTATTAACATTTTTATAACTCATAGTTTTGTTTTTACTTGTTTTAAGAATTATTAGTTATATTGTTAGTCGAATTTTAACAAAAATTCTGACAAAAAATATTGGTATTTTTTTTATGTCTTAATGTTAATACCTAATTTTAAATTTGATGATATGCTACATCTTTGAGTTTGAGATTTACGGCGTAGGAAATAAAAAGAAAAACCAAATTGATCTTCCTATTTTAATTATTATTTTTCTTATAAAAATAAGAAGAGGAGGATATAACATATTGAAAGTTGTCTTTTTTTGGGTGGGCACTCTAATCTGTAAAAATACCGTTTGGCGTTCTGCTCGGTCGAATGAAGGTATTGAGATGGTATGTACATTACATGAATAGTTTTTTAATCGTAACAGGAATAACATCTTATTATTTGTATAGTATGATTTACTGGTCCGATCTCTTTTTGTGCTGGGATAAACCTTATTTATTAATAGTAAATTGACGATATTTTGGTAATTTATTCTACAATTTATAAAGAAAAAATATTATTTTATCGGCATTTAATGCAATGCTGTATTTTTCACTTTCTCTTTTGAAGAATAAAATGGTGCCTTAGTATAATAAATAAAAGTGTGAGTTAAAATGGCTTTAAAACCGGAATAAGAGAAAAGATTGATTGCATCTGAAGGATATTTAAGACATCAAAGTTAAACAGTTAAGTATGATTGCGATAAAATATAATGTAACTTGTTAGTATATTTACTTGATTTTTAATGCGGTCAAAATTAATCAAATTTCGACCGCACTTTTGTTTGGAGATAATGGGACTAGCCGATTTGGGTGAAGAAATCGCGAATACCGGCGAGCATATTGTTAATGGCAACCGCGGCGAGAATTAAGCCCATCACGCGGCTGATAACTGCGGCGCCAGTGGTGCCGATAATCCGTTGGATATTATTGGCGGCGAGTAATAATAAGTAGGTAATAAATAAAACCGCTAACATAATAAATGTGGTCAACACTTGATCAAAAAAGCTGAAGCGGTGGTTGTCGGTTAATAACACGATTGCCATCATGGCGCCGGGCGAGGCGATGGACGGAACTGCTAAAGGATAAACCGCCAGTTCGCTTAGGCTGGTGGACATCCGCATTTCTTGTTCCGGTTTGCCTTCACCAAAAATCATGGTTAATGCGAATAATAACAAAACTAAGCCGCCGGCAATTTGGAAAGCGGTGAGCGGAATTTGCATTGCCTCAAGTAACGCTTGCCCTAAAATTAAGAAAAACATCAAAATACCGGTCGCAATTAAAATCGCTTTTAAGGCGATTTTGCGCCGATCTTCCATGGGTAATCCGATTGTTTTAGCTAAATACACCGGGACCGAACCGATGGGATCGATAACTGCCCATAACACCACAAATTGAACAATTAATGAATCAAACATTGGCAACCTCAGAAAAAAAGTGGAAAATACAGGAATTCTATGTAATGCCTTATATCTTATAACAAAATTAAACAAAATAATGATTTTTTTTACAAATTTAACCTTAAAACGCGGGCAATCGCTCTTATTGGATAACGCAAGCGCCACCATTAATCCGGGGCAAAAAGTCGGCTTGGTGGGAAAAAACGGTTGTGGTAAATCTTCGCTATTTGCCTTGTTGAAGCAAGAAATGAGTGCGGAGGGCGGCGAAATTAGTTTTCCCTCCAATTGGTCTATGGCATGGGTCAACCAAGAAACACCGGCGTTGGAGATGAGCGCGCTGGATTATGTTATCGAAGGTGATCGGGAGTATTGTCGTTTGCAAAACGCCTTGCAACAAGCCAATGCGGATAATGACGGGAACGCTATTGCTCATATTCATGCGCAATTGGATACCATTGACGCTTGGACTATTCAGGCTCGCGCTTCTGCGTTATTACATGGGTTAGGCTTTAGTCAGCAAGCGCTTACACAATCGGTAAAATCCTTTTCTGGCGGTTGGCGGATGCGGTTAAATTTGGCACAAGCATTACTTTGTCGCTCCGAGCTTTTATTATTGGATGAACCGACTAACCACTTGGATTTAGATGCGGTGATTTGGTTGGAACGTTGGTTAGTACAATATCCCGGAACCTTGATCTTGATTTCTCATGACCGCGATTTTCTCGATCCCATCGTGGGGAAAATTTTGCATATTGAAAATCAAAAATTAAACGAATACACCGGCGATTATTCTTCTTTTGAAGTGCAACGCGCCACTAAATTAGCGCAGCAAACCGCGCTTTATCGTCAGCAACAACAAAAAATCAGCCATTTGCAGCAATATATTGATCGCTTCAAAGCGAAAGCCACCAAAGCCAAACAAGCGCAAAGCCGCATGAAAGCCTTGGAGCGCATGGAATTAATTGCGCCGGCATATGTGGATAATCCTTTCGCGTTTCAATTTCGCGAACCGCTATCCTTACCAAATCCGCTGTTGAGTTTGGATAAAGCCAGCGCCAGTTATGGCGAGGGCGAAAGTGCGGTGGAAATTTTGCAAAAAATTAAACTTAATTTGGTGCCGGGGTCGCGTATTGGATTATTGGGGAAAAATGGTGCGGGCAAATCGACGCTAATTAAATTATTGGCGGGCGAATTGACCGCGCTTTCCGGGCAAGTGCAGCTCGCCAAAGGCGTGCAGTTAGGGTATTTTGCACAGCATCAATTAGATACCTTGCGTGCGGAAGAAAGTGCTTTGTGGCATTTGCAAAAAATTGCCCCACAACAAACCGAGCAACAATTACGCGATTATTTAGGCGGTTTTGCATTTCATGGTGATAAAGTGAATCAAGCGGTTGCTTCTTTTTCCGGCGGGGAAAAAGCCCGTTTGGTGCTGGCGTTAATTGTGTGGCAGCGTCCGAATTTGTTGTTATTGGACGAACCGACCAACCATTTGGATTTGGATATGCGTCAAGTCTTAACCGAAGCCTTGGTGGATTATCAGGGATCTTTGGTGGTGGTTTCTCATGATCGTCATTTATTGCGTAATACGGTTGAAGAATTTTACTTGGTGCATGATAAACAAGTCGAGGAATTTAAAGGCGATTTGGATGATTATCAAAAATGGTTGAGTGAAGTTAATGCGCAAACGTCGGCGAAAAGTAGCGAAAGTGCGGTCAATTTTAAGGAAAATTCTAGCCAAAATCGTAAAGAACAAAAACGCAAAGAAGCCGAGCTACGCCAACAAACCGCGCCGTTACGCAAAAAAATTAGACAATTTGAAGCCGAAATGGAACGCTTGCAACGCCAACTGGCGGAGATTGAACAACAACTTGGCGATACCGAATTATACGCGGCAGAAAATAAAGAAAAATTGACCGCACTTTTAGCCTCTCAAACCCGCGATAAAAAAACGCTGGAGGAGGTAGAAATGCAGTGGTTTGAAGCGCAAGAAGAATTGGAAAATTTATTGCAATAAATTTTATCCGTTATCTCGAAACGCTTTTGGCGTGAGGTTTAATTCTTTTTTGAATACCGCGTAGAAATATTGGAGCGACGGGTAGCCGCAAACCTCGGCGATTTCTTGGATTGGCAGATCGGTTAAATGCAATAATTGTTTGGCTCGCGCCAGTTTTTCTTCGTGGATGACTTGATGAATGGTTTTGTGCATTTCTTCTTTGAAGCGTTGTTCCAAATTAGAACGGGAAACGCGTAGATGATCCAATACTTGTTCCGTTTTGATCCCTTGCGTTGCGCGGTGACGAATAAAGTGCATGGCTTGGATAACCAGCGGATCTTGCAGGGATCGATAATCAGTAGAGCGGCGTTCTTCAATTTTAAGTGGCTGAATTAGCATTGGTTTAGTGGAAACCGGTTGATCGAGTAAACGTTTATGCAGCAATTTCGCCGCTTGGTAGCCGATCTGTTTGGTTCCTTGCACCACAGAGGAAAGGGAGACGCGCGATAAATATTGGATCAATTCTTCATTGTCGATACCGATGATACAAAGTTGATCGGGAACCGCAATTTTTAAGTATTCGCACGCTTGTAATAAATGTCGGGCGCGGGCATCGGTTACCGCGATAATGCCGGTATGTAGTGGCAAGGTTTTAATCCAGCCATAGAGTTTTTCTTGTGAAGCGTCCCAGTTGTAGGAATGAATTTGATCGCCTAAGTAAAAGTTTGGCTTGTGTTCGTATTTTTCCATTAATTGAATAAAGGCATTCAACCGTTCTACTGACCAATGTTTTTTCTGCGCGGTCGGATAGCCATAAAAAGCAAATTGATCGATGCCTTTTTGTTTAAGATGTAAAAAAGCATTTTCAATTAAGGCATTGTTGTCGGTGGCAACATAGGGAACATTGGGATAATCTTCCGGATTTTGGTAAGAACTGCCCACGCCGATAATTGGGACTTCAATATTTTTAAGCAATCCAACGGTTTCGGGATCGTCGTAATCTGCAATAATACCGTCAATGGATAAATTTTTAATGGTATCGCTATGGTAGATAAATTCATCTTCCATAAAAATATCCCATGTACATTGCGAGGCTTGGATATATTGCCCAATGCCTTCGATAACGCCACGGTCGTAAATCTTATTCGCATTAAATAATAAAGCGACTTTAAACCTTTGCTCCATTTGTTCTCCCCCCCTTTCCGTCTTACTATAAAAGAAATGGGAAAAGAGGGAAACTATAAGTTGGTAAAAATTTTGCAGTAAATTAATGCTTTTTCCAAAATAATTCTAATTCTTCAAGCGTTTTACCTTTTGTTTCTGGTACAAATTTCCACATAAATAAGGCGGCAAGAAGACTCATCACACCATATACCCAATACGCAAAACCGTGATTAAAATGTTCAAGTAAATAAGTGCTTTTATCCATCATTGGGAATGTCCAGGAGACGAGATAGTTTGCGATCCATTGTGCAGCTACTGCAATCGCGAGTGCTTGACTGCGAATGGTATTTGGGAAAATTTCAGCAAGCAACACCCAGCATACCGGTCCCCAAGAGATGGCAAATGCGGCAACATAGAACAACATTCCAGCTAATGCAATGGTGCCGGAAAGGCGTGCGTAAAATGCACTACCTAAAATAAACATTCCAATTGCCATGCCAATTGCTCCCCAAATTTGTAGCGGTTTGCGTCCATATTTGTCAACGGTAAAGATAGCAATGGTGGTAAATGATAAATTTATTGCTCCCATGATGATTGTTTGTAAGAGGGCGATTTCTGTGCTGGATCCGAGGGATTTAAATACTTCTGGTGCGTAATATAGCGCGACATTAATCCCAACAAATTGTTGGAATACAGAAAGCATGATCCCAATGATGATCACCCCAATTCCAAAAGCCAGTAACGGTGTTTTTACCGTATTACGATGGGTGAGAGAAACGCTGATATTATGTAGCTCTGCTTCACTTCTTGCTTTGCCGAGTAGGCGCACTAATACTACTTCTGCCTGTTGGAGTTTATCTTTTAAGACTAACCAACGAGGACTTTCCGGTACGAAAAATAATAAGATTAAAAATAACGCTGCTGGTACAACTTCAGATAAGAACATATAGCGCCAACCGATCGCATTTAACCAAGTATGATCACCACTTAATGCAATAAAGTAATTTACGAAGTAAACCAGTAATTGACCTGCGATAATTGCAAATTGGTTGAATGAGACCATTCTTCCACGCACATTCGCTGGTGCAATTTCAGCGATATACATTGGTGAGACCATTGAGGCAATACCTACGCCGACACCACCAATAATGCGATAAATAACAAATTCAGTTACAAAGTTACTGAGATAATAGGGGATGCTGTTTGAGTCAGCGACTTCTTTCAATCCAAGTTCAGGGAAAGCCGAGCCGATAGCGGAAATTAAAAAAAGTATTGCGGCAATAATTAATGCATTTTTACGACCGTATTTACTGCTTAAATAACCGCCACAAAAACCACCAATAATACAACCAATTAATGCACTTGCTACGGTAAAACCTAGTAGTGAATTAGCTGAAATTTCAGATAAACCCTGTGGTTTGATAAAAACTTCATCAATTGAGGCGACTGCACCTGAAATAACGGCTGTATCATAACCAAATAATAAGCCACCTAACGTGGCTACCAGTGTTACACAAATAACATACAAATTCATTTTCTGATTTTGAGATGACATTTGCAATCCCTCCTGTAATGCTTTTATTAAGTTTCTCGTGCTATTTGCTTATAAGGTAAGGTATTTAGTTTAGGATTTATTTTATTTTAGCAATGCCAAAGCCTGTTGCTCCCCAGATCATTGCAAATACGATACCACTCCAACATAGAATAGCCCAAGGTAAGTAGGATAAAGTTTCTACTCCTAATGTACCTGCCATATATGCACCGGCGGCAGTCCAAGGTAAGATTGGTTCAACGATTGTTGCAGAATCCTCTACTGTTCGACTTAAATTCTTAGGGTGTAAGCCTCTTTCAGTGTAAGCATCTTTCAACATTTCTCCAGGGATAAGAATTGAAATTTGACCGTTACAAGTTACCCCAATCATTGTTAAGCCACACAGAATAGTAGTGAAAATTAAAGAAAATGTTGATTGTACGAATTTAAGTAAGTGATTGATAATTACTTCTAATGCACCGCTAAGTGAGAGAATTCCAGCAAAGGATAATGCACAGAAACAGATTAACAATGTTCCCATCATTGAATTCATTCCGCCACGATTTAATAAACGAGCGAGATCTGCACTTACCACTGTATTGTCAGACAACATTGAGACGTTAAATCCATTAACAGCACTATTAATTACATCATGTAATGAAAAGTTTTGGATGATAATTGCGTTAAATATTGCGACTGCAGCAGATAATAGCATAACGGGGATTGTTGGTTTTTTTGTGATTGAACCCCACAAAATAATAACGACGGGAAGAAGTAACATTAGGACGTTAAAATGATAAATATTTTCTAATCCATTTATCATAGATAGTACTTTTTCAGGAGTTGTAACATCTTGAAGATTACCTGTTGTCCCATATACAATATATGCGATAGCAGCTAGCATAAAAGAAGGTAATGTTGTATAGAGTAAGTGTGCAATATGTTCATATAAATCTACGCCAGCCGCCGCAGAGGCAATATTTGTTGTGTCAGACAATGAGATAGCTTATCACCAAAGTAAGCACCAGCAACGACTGCTCCGGCTGTAGCTGCAAGATTTGCCTCTAGTCCAATAGCAACACCCATAAAAGCAACGCCAACTGTCCCAGCAGAGCCCCAAGATGTACCTGTACAAATAGAAACTATAGAGGTTAATACCAAGGCTGTAATATAAACAAATTTAGGATTAATAACCTTTAATCCATAATAAATCATCATTGGAATTGTTCCGCCAGCAATCCAAGTTCCGATTAATAAGCCTACTGTAATTAATATTAGTAAGGCTGGCATTGTTTTAGCAATTTTTGCAGAAATAGAGCCTAGCATATCTTGGTAACTATGCCCCAAATATTTTACTAGACCTCCTGCAAAAATACAGGAAATTACCATCAGTGGCTCAGGAGGTAAATCAAATAATGCGTATCCTATGCCTAATAAAAATAACATAATTAGGATTGGTGCAGATGCTTCTAATAATGTTGGAGTTCGAATATTTTTACTCATAATAGAAATCCTCTTTTTTCAATAACATTAAGCCATGTTTAATTTTATATAAACTTTCTTTTAATAAAGGTTTTGGTAATGCAATATTCATTCTAAAAAAAGGTTTGTCTGTAAAAAAGTCACTTCCCCAAGAAACTTCAACTCCAGATAGTTCGACAAACCAATGTTTTAATTTACGTTCATTAATATTTAATTTTTCATAATTGATCCATACGAGAAAAGTACCTTTACTATTTGTAACCTTTAACTCGGGAATTTCCTTAGTTAAAAATTTATTAACAAACTCTTTATTTTCTAAAATATAAGTTTTTAATTCTTTGATCCAATCATCACAAAATTGATAAGCAGACATGATAGCTGGAATAGAAAAAAAGTTTGGGTTATGTAAACCTAGCTCTAACATACATTGCTTAAATTTTTCTCTAACTCCTTTATTTGCAATAATGATGTTAGATATTTCTAACCCAGGAATGTTGAATGTTTTTGTTGGTGATGTACAAATCATTGAATGATATTCAACATATTTATTAAGAGCAGAAATCACGATATGTTTCTTACTTGAAAAATTAAAATCAGCATGAATATCATCAGATATTATAAAAACTTTATACTTTTCAGCTAGTTCAGCAATTCTTTGTAATTCTTCTCTTGACCAAACAATACCTGTTGGATTATGAGGGGAAATTAAAATAAAGGTATTAATCTTCTGAAAACATTTTTCCAATTCTTCAAAGTTTATACTATAGTTTCCATCTTGGTAATCTAACTCACAAAATTCTAAAGTACGTTGATTATGTAATATAATATTTAAAATGTTAGAATAAGACGGAATAAATGTACCTATTCGATCAGTTATCTTTGTAAATTCCCGTATATAAATAGATATAGCTTGAATGATTCTTGGGCAAAAAACAATATATTCATCTAATACATTATAATTATAGTGGCGTAAGATATAATTTTTTACAATCTCATTGTAATTTCTGGGTAAGATAGTATAACCATATATACCTATTTCAGCTTGTTTTTTAAGCTGATTAATTAATAATAGAGGGGACGGTAAATCCATATCTGCAACAGACATAGAAATGATATTTGGATTATCATACAAAGATGACCATTTGGCACTATAACTAGTTGATCTATCCACATAATGATCAGAAAATAATTTCATATAATTATCCTTCATTTTTTAATCTTGATGTACTTTAAATCATTACTTGATGCTTTTTAAATTATTAAATCTTATATATTAATTACGTTTTTTCACTTTTGTGATCTGATACACATTAACTAATAATCTAAATTAAAAAACGAAATATCGTAATTGAAGGGATTTTGAGTTTTCGTCATCATGCAATGGATTTCAGTATTTACTACATAGAGGAGAATGAACTATGTCCAACTACTTCGACAAAATCGCGAAAGTGCAATATGAAGGTGTAAATTCAACAAATCCGTTTGCGTTTAAACATTACAATCCACAGGAAGTGATTTTAGGTAAAACCATGGAAGAACATCTGCGTTTAGCGGTATGTTATTGGCATACGTTTTGTTGGGAAGGCAATGATATGTTTGGGGTTGGATCGCTTAACCGTAGCTGGCAAAAAGTCTCTAATCCGTTAGAAGCAGCAAAACAAAAAGCGGAAATTGCCTTTGAATTTTTGCAAAAATTAGGCGTGCCATATTATTGTTTTCATGATGTGGATGTGGCGCCTGAGGGTAATTCTTATGCGGAATATGTAAAAAACTTTAATACCATTGTCGATTTATTAGAACAAAAACAAGCGGAAACCGGCGTGAAATTGTTATGGGGTACTGCAAACTGCTTTAGTAATCCGCGCTATATGTCAGGCGCGGCGACCAACCCAAATCCTGAAATTTTTGCGCGAGCAGCGGCTCAAGTGTTCAATGCGATGAATGCAACCAAACGTTTAGGCGGGGAAAACTATGTGCTTTGGGGCGGTCGAGAGGGTTATGAAACCTTGCTTAACACGGATTTACGTCGTGAACGTGAACAAATTGGTCGTTTTATGCAAATGGTGGTGGAACATAAACATAAAATCGGCTTTAAAGGCACGTTGTTGATCGAACCAAAACCGCAAGAGCCAACAAAACATCAATATGATTATGATGTTGCTACCGTTTATGGTTTCTTAAAACAATTTGGTTTGGAAAAAGAAATTAAAGTGAATATTGAAGCCAATCATGCGACATTGGCGGGTCATACGTTCCAACATGAAATTGCAACAGCCGCTTCACTTGATATTCTAGGCTCTATTGACGCGAACCGCGGTGATCCGCAATTAGGCTGGGATACCGATCAATTCCCAAATAGCGTGGAAGAAAATACGCTGGCGCTTTATGAAATCTTAAAAGCGGGAGGCTTTACCACCGGCGGCTTTAACTTTGATGCAAAAATCCGTCGTCAAAGTACTGATCCTTATGATCTTTTCCATGGTCATATTGGCGCCATTGATGTGCTTGCCTTGTCATTAAAACGTGCGGCGAAATTGCTTGAAGATAAAGCCTTAGAAAATATTGTGGAACAACGTTATGCAGGTTGGCGCGGTGAATTAGGTCAACAAATTTTAAGTGGCAAATCATCCCTTGAAGCCTTGGCAAAAGCCGCGGAAAATTTAGATCCGCAACCGGTTTCAGGACAACAAGAATATCTTGAAAATATCGTCAATCATTATATCTATCGTTAATCTTAAAAGTGCGGTGAAAATTTTTAAAATTTTGACCGCACTTTTCGTTATCAGAAGCGATGTAATAAGGAGCCTTTATGTATATCGGAATTGATTTAGGCACATCCGGCGTCAAAGCGATTTTGCTGGATGAGGCGCAACAGATTCTTGCCACCGCCAGCCACGCGCTTCCCATTTCTCGTCCGCAGCCGCTTTGGTCGGAACAACATCCGCAAGACTGGTGGCAGGCGACCAATCATGCTATGTTGGACTTGGCAAATCAACATGACCTTAGCCAAGTAAAAGCCATCGGGTTAACCGGACAAATGCATGGCGCCACCTTGCTGGATAGCGCCGATCAAGTCTTGTCACCCGCGATTTTATGGAATGATGGGCGTAGTTTTGCCGAATGCGCCGAATTGGAACAATTGGTGCCAAGTAGTCGCGAAATTACTGGAAATCTGATGATGCCGGGCTTTACTGCGCCGAAATTAAAATGGATGGCGAAACATCAACCTCACCTTGCCGCCCAGGTGGCGAAAGTGCTGTTACCCAAGGATTATTTACGTTTATTGATGACCGGTGAATATGCCTCCGATATGTCGGATGCGTCCGGAACAATGTGGCTGGATGTTGGCAAGCGGGCTTGGAACCAAGATTTACTTCATGCTTGCGGGCTAGATATGGATAATATGCCGCAACTGTTTGAAGGCAATCAAATCACCGGTTATTTACGTAAAGATTTGGCGCAACAATGGAAAATGAAAGAAGTGCCGGTGGTGGCGGGCGGTGGCGATAATGCGGCGGGCGCCATTGGCGTTGGATTATATCAAAGCGGGCAGGCAATGCTATCGCTCGGTACCTCCGGCGTGTATTTTGTGGTCACTGATAAATTTAGCGCTAATCCGCAAAAAGCGGTGCATAGTTTTTGCCATACCTTACCCGAGCGTTGGCATTTAATGTCCGTGATTTTAAGTGCCACATCGGCGGTGGACTGGGCGAAAAAAGTAACTGGCATCGGCGATATTCAAACGCTGTTTCAGTGTGTTGCACAAAGTGCGGTCAATTCTGAAGCGATTTTTTTGCCTTATCTTTCCGGCGAAAGAACGCCGCACAACGACCCGCACGCCAAAGGTGTCTTTTGGGGATTGACCCACAATGATGACCAAGCGAGTATGGTGAAAGCGGTGATTGAGGGGGTAAGTTTTGCGTTGGTGGACGGAATTGACGTGTTGCACCAAACCGGCGTGGTCGCCGACAGTATTGCGTTAATCGGTGGCGGTGCGAAAAGTGCTTATTGGCGCCAATTGTTGGCGGATATTAGCGGCAGAACCCTAGAATATCGCACCGGCGGCGATGTCGGTCCGGCATTGGGCGCAGCAAAACTGGCACAAATCGCGCTCAATCCGCAACAAGATATTGCGCAATTTTGCCAGCCTTTAACCCTAGAAGCCACATATCAACCAAATTGGCAGCGGCATGAATATTACCAACAAAAACGCGAGAAATTTGCTAACTTGTACCATCAGCTTAGACAATTTCAGTGATTTAATGCTGTGTTCTTAAAAGAAAAAGTCAGGGTTTTCCTGACTTTTCCACAACAAGCATAGCATCACCCTCTTGGATATGCTACACTTCTGCCCTATTTTTAACCGCACTTTTCTGACCTTACACGAGTGTTATGCAGGCAAAATCTTCCGTTAGCTCCCCCTTCGTAAAAGCGATTTTAACTTGGTATGATAAATTCGGGCGAAAAACCTTACCTTGGCAGCAACAGAAAACTCTGTATGGCGTTTGGTTGTCGGAGGTGATGTTGCAGCAAACTCAAGTGACCACGGTTATTCCCTATTTTGAGCGCTTTATCAAAACGTTCCCAACAATGACCGCACTTGCAGATGCGCCGCTGGATGAAGTATTACATTTGTGGACCGGATTAGGCTATTATGCGCGTGCGCGCAATTTGCATCGGGCAGCACAGGTAGTGCGAGATCAATTTCATGGCGAATTTCCCACGGATTTTCAGGACGTTTGGGACTTGCCGGGTGTCGGGCGCAGCACTGCCGGCGCCATTTTGTCTTCCGTATTGAACCAACCTTATCCCATTTTAGACGGAAATGTGAAACGGGTGTTGACTCGTTATTTTGCACTTGCAGGTTGGCCGGGTGAGAAAAAGGTGGAAGATAAACTTTGGCAGCTAAGTGCCGAGGTGACGCCGACGGAAAAGGTGGCGGATTTTAATCAAGCAATGATGGATATTGGTTCGCTGATTTGTACACGCGGCAAGCCGAAATGTTCTCTTTGCCCGATTGCCGAACATTGCCAAGCAAGAATAATGCAAAAACAAACAGAATACCCAAGTAAAAAAGTCAAAAAAAGCCTGCCGGAGCGGGAAAGTTATTTTTTAATTTTAGCCTGTCAAGGCAAGATCGTATTGGAACAACGTCCTGCACGAGGACTTTGGGGCGGGCTTTATTGCTTTCCACAATTTGCACAGAAACAAGATTTGCTTGAGGCGTTGCAACAACAAGGAATTACCCGTTATGAGGAGTGGGTAGCATTTCGCCATACTTTTAGTCATTTCCATCTCACTATTTATCCGATTTATGCGGAAATTGAACGAACTTTTTGCTTGGGAAACCGCTCTAATGAAAGATCTGATGAGAAAAAAATTGCAGAAACAGGGGCAGAATATCAATCTTCGGTATTAAGTGCGATCAAATATTGGTATGATCCGCAAAATCCTGATCAAATCGGACTGGCAGCGCCCGTCAAGAACTTATTACTTCAATTTCAAAAAAGGAAATGATTATGGCAAGAACGGTGTTTTGTGAATATCTAAAGCAAGAGGCAGACGGATTGGATTTTCAATTCTATCCTGGCGAATTAGGAAAACGTATTTTTGATCATATTAGTAAACAGGCGTGGGCAGAATGGATGAAAAAACAAACCATGCTGGTGAATGAAAAAAAACTAAATATGATGAATGTCGAACATCGTCAATTATTGGAAAAAGAAATGGTGAATTTTTTGTTTGAAGGCAAAGAGGTTCATATTGAAGGTTATGTTCCACCGACAGAAAAATAATACTATGAAAAAATATTTGATGTTAGCGCTGATTCCCTTTTTGTACGCCTGTAGTGGTTCGGTAAATAAAGGGGTCAATTATGATGAAGCGTTTTCTAAAGATACCCAAGGGTTAGATATCTTAACCAGTCAATTTTCCCATAATATCGATCAAATTTGGGGCGTTAATGAACTCTTGGTCGCAAGTCGAAAAGACTATGTAAAATATACTGATCATTATTATACTCGTAGTCATGTTAGCTTTGATGAGGGAACTATAACCGTAGAAACCCATACCGATACACAGCATTTATATAATGCAATTGTGCATATATTATTAATGGGTTCTGATGCAAAAGGAATTGATTTATTTGCTTCCGGTGATGTGCCGATAAGTTCCCGTCCGTTTTTAGTCGGGCAAGTTATTGATAATCATGGCAAGCAAATTACTGATACCGCTATTGCGGGTAACTTTGCTAATTATCTTATTCAAAATAAATTACGCACTCGACGACTAAGCAATGGAAAAAATGTCATATTTGTAGTCATCCCAATGATCGCTAACCACGTTGCGGTGCGCGCACAAAAATATGTACCTTATGTGCGTAAATCCGCGCGTCAATATGGCATTGATGAAAGTTTAATTCTCGGTATTATGCAAACGGAATCCAGTTTTAACCCGTATGCGATTAGTTACGCTAATGCCATGGGCTTGATGCAAGTTGTGCCGCATACTGCCGGACGTGATGTGTTCCAAATGAAAGGACGCGGTGGACAACCGTCGAAAAGTTATTTATTTGATCCTGTTAAAAATATTGATACCGGTGCAGCTTATTTGTGGTTGTTGCAAAATAAATATTTAGATGGCATTACTAACCCAACGTCGAAACGTTTTGCGATGATTTCAGCGTATAACAGCGGTGCTGGCGCAGTATTGCGGGTTTTTGATTCAGATCGTGATGCAGCGATTGCCAAAATTAACCAAATGTATCCGGAACAGGTTTATCGTATATTAACTACCCGCCATCCATCTTCCCAAGCGAGAAATTATTTGGTGAAAGTAGATAAAGCACAAAAAAGTTATCGCGTTAGACGATAGGCGAAAATAACTCGCTAAAGGGTAATTTATGTGAAGTAAATTACCCTTTCTTTTAGCTAAAATTGAAGATTTTCTATTCATCTTGTTTGTTAAATATGCAAACAAACAAAAAAACACATTTTTTTTCATTTATCTGTTGACTTGAAAGCGAAAAAAACGTTTAATACGCACCACTGATGAGTTGCCTCGATAGCTCAGTCGGTAGAGCAGGGGATTGAAAATCCCCGTGTCGGTGGTTCGATTCCGCCTCGAGGCACCACTTTTCCTCCTTAGTTCAGTCGGTAGAACGGTGGACTGTTAATCCATATGTCGCTGGTTCGAGTCCAGCAGGAGGAGCCAAATTTATTGCTTAGTAACGTTACAGAATCATATCTAATTCCTAGTTGATACTTTATTAACAATCTCTTTGTTAAGAGAGTATCAAATGAAAAATTCAGACTTATCTAAAAAACCATTTATCATTACCATTGCTTCAACTAAAGGTGGTTCAGCAAAAAGTACAAATGCGGCGAATATTGGTGCATTTTGTGCAGATCACGGGTTGAAAACCTTACTAATTGATACTGATACGCAACCGACACTCAGTACTTATTTTTCCTTAGATTACGTTGCTCCCGGCGGTATTCATGAGTTTTTAACTTATCAAGATGTTAAGCCGAATCATATTATTTCAAAAACTTCCCTACCTAATTTAGACCTCATTCAATCTAATGATCCGACTAATAACGTCAGTCAAATGTTGCGTAATGCACCTGATGGCGCCATTCGTTTTAGTTTTTTGCTAAAAAAATTACAAGGCTATGATCTCATTATTGTAGATACGCGTGGTACACGAGATATTACGGTAGATATGTCCGTTCTTGCTGCCGATTTATTATTTTGTCCAATTTTGCCTCATATTCTATCTGCCAAAGAATTTATTCGTGGTACGATCGGTATGTACCAGGAGCTTCAGACTTTTGAGGCTTTTGGCTTTAAGCTTCCTCCACTTAAAGCAGTACCAAACTGTGTTGATCATACGAATGATGTCAAATTTGTGCTTGGACAGCTCAAGCAGTTATTTGAGCAAAATCTGAGTGAAGATAAAACCCTTTTGGAATTCCATATTCCCGATAAAGTTGCCTACCGTGAAGCGGCTACTTATTCATTACCGGTTTATCGTCATAGCAAAGCTGAATATGACATTATTAAATCACTTTGTTCCCTGTTATTACCTCAATTTATCGCTCACTTTGAACAAGTTCAAGGAGGTTCTAATGGGTAAAGAGAAGAACTCGTCACCGGAATTATATTCTGTGGAATCAGAAAGTGCGGTGATTGGTGGTTTATTAATAAAGCCGGAATATTTTGATGATGTTGGCGCAATATTAAAGGCGCAGGATTTTTATTTAATTCAACATCGCTATATTTTTGAAGCTATCAGTGAGTTGGCCCATAAAAATAAAGCGATTGACATGTTGACATTATCAGAACTGCTCAAAGAAAAAGCTTGCTTAGATGAGGTTGGCGGTTTAGCTTATTTAGCTGAAATGGTAAATAGTACTCCATCAGCCTCCAATCTTATTACTTATGCAAACCTCGTTAAACGGTACAGCAAGCAACGTCAATTTCTAGCCTTAGGACAATTTATTCTTGGTGAAATGCGTACCCCAAAAAATGCAGAACAGCTTGATGAGCTTGCGGAGCGTATTGAAAAGCAATATACCGAGATTTCCTTAAGTCAACAGGATAAAAGTGCGGTGAATTTATCGGAGGTCTTCGGTGAGCTCTTTGACAGGATGGAGATATCCACGCTAAACGCGGATCCCGTGACCGGTACACCTTTGGGGATTCAGCAAATAGATGAATTAACTACCGGTGGGCAACCGGGAGAGCTCATTATTATCGCAGCACGTCCTGCAATGGGTAAAACAGCACTTTCACTTACAGCTGCGACAAGTATTTTAGATAAATTGGACGGGTCTGTGTTTTATTTCAGTCAGGAAATGCCGGCAGATCAACTTTTACAGCGTTTGATGGCGATGAAATCAAGGGTAAGCCTGCAAAAGATTCGCCGAGCGACAGAGCTTAAGGAAGAAGATTGGAGCAAACTTTCTGACTCAGTGGGACGTATCCAACAAGACTGGAACAAGCGCTTAATTATTGATGATGAAGGGGCATTAACGATCCCTCGATTACGCAGTAAAGTACGTCAATATAGCCGACAATATGGCTTGCCTGCGGCGGTTTTCATTGATTATCTCCAATTAATGCGAGGCACAGGCAGAGTAGAAAACCGACATCTTGAAATCACTCAAATTTCGGGGGCATTGAAGGTTTTAGCCAAAGAATTGGGATGCCCTGTTTATGCCCTTTCACAGCTCAATCGTAGTTTAGAACAACGCACCAATAAACGCCCTGTCAATGCGGATTTACGCGAATCAGGCTCGCTTGAGCAAGATGCTGATGTGATCTTATTTATCTATCGTGATGAGGTGTATCACCCAGAAAGTGTAGATCGAGGGTTGGCTGAAATTATTATCGGAAAACAGCGTAATGGACCATTAGGAAGTGTGAAATGCCGTTTTTATGGTGAGTTTAGTTTATTTGAAAATGAAATGAATTTAGATGGATATCGCTATGAATACTAAAAACAAAAAATTATCAGACGCTGTGGCACGTAATTTAAATGTTTCACCTATGGTGAATACCTCGCCTTCTTATGTGGGGGCGACTATAACCCATTATCCTACAACCTCTCAGTATATTACGGTAACTTTGGATAAATTACGCCCTTATGAGCATAACCCTCGCAAAACCCGTAATCCTAATTTTGAGATGATCAAAGAATCTATTCGACGTCGTGGATTGGATCATAAACCTAATATCACGCAACGCCCAGGTGAGCCCTTTTATATTATTGCGGATGGAGGAAATACGCGGATTCAAGCTTTAAAAGAGTTGTTCACTGAAACTCAAGATCAGCGTTTTTGGTCAATTGAGTGTCTCTATAAACCTTGGAAAGGGGAAACCGCAGATAGTGTGGAAGCAGAATTGGATTTGTTGATCGGTCATTTAATTGAAAATGATACACGAGCAGATTTAACCTTTATTGAGAAAGCATTGGGGATTCAGCAGGCGAAAGAGTATTACGAGAAAAAGTTTAATAGAAAGTTATCTTCAAGAGAATTGTCATCTGAGCTTGAGCATGATGGATATATTATATCTCATACTTTAGTGGCAAAGATGGAAAAGTGTATATCCATACTTTACCCATATATTCCTGATGTTTTATTCGGTGGTTTAGGGCATAGCCCTATCGACAAGTTATTAGCTATTCATAATAACGCCCTTGAAGTTTGGCAGCAATATCAATTTGAAACAGAAATTACGTTTGAAGCTATTTGGCAAAACAGCCTTTCTCGCTGTAATGATGATAATCCGTTTAATGTGAAAACCTTTCAGGATGCGTTAATTAATGAGATGACGGATGCCCTTGAAGGTAAAGTCAGCTATGAAATGCTTTATGTGGAAGTGGATCTTGATGAGCGTAAATTTCAGAAATTGGCGAAAAAGCAGCAAGAAATTGATGCACAAATTCAGCATAGTGAAGAAGATGTGGCGAGATTTCAGAAACAGCAATTGGAAAAATCCCTTTCTGAACCTGTTCAATGCGTTGAGATGACCGAAGCAGAAAGTGCAAGCACCATCTTACCAGTCTCTGATGAACAAGCCGAAAACGCAGAAAAAAATGACCGCACTTTCGTGGAAGATGTCAGCACCGATAATGTAGAGACTGAAACAGTAAATGACATTGTGAATACTGAAACAGTTGATGAGGTTTCTATTTCTGAACCAACCCAAGATCTCGCCCGGCAATTTGCTCAAAATTATGGTATTACGCCCGGAATGAGTATTCAGGCTCAACGTGAGCAACAAGCCATTGCAAATGGGTTAGAGTTTGCTTGTGTTGGTCGTCAACCTGTTGCAGATATTTGGCAGGTATACCCAAGTCGCCAACATAAGGCAGAAGCCTATTCGCTTGCCTTAGATATTGCCGAGCAGTTTGGGATTGATGAACTCGTTGAACACGTTGTAAACGATCCTGTCGATTACAGCTTTCAGATGAAAGACGTAGAAGATTCTTTAAAAGACGACACACAACGTACTATCTATGAACTGCTTAGTATGTTACAAACTCAGGATTTAGCTTATTCGGAAGCCTGTTTTCTTGATACTGCATTATTGTTAGGTTCGGCAGACCGGGAACCTAAAATTGATGATATCGCCTTGGTGAAATTATTTCGACTTATTCGTCTTGTTCGTTATTTGCGGGCTTCAGCTTAATGGAGGTGTTATGCTTGATAATTTAAATAAAGTGATTTTGGATCATATTGTAAATAATATCCGCGAAGGCAATGTAAATACTTGCTATCACCTTGGATTTTCAACGGCAGAACTCAGTGAAATCCAACAGTTGAGCATTGATGAAATGTACGATATCGCGCAATCTAAAGTGCCGATTGCTGCCATCAATATCGATCATGGCGCCTTTTGGAAAATGGTCAAAATGGCACAAGTCAATTCGCAGGAACGAATGATTATTGATCGAGCCTTGCTTCTTGGCGCCTCCATTCAAATGTTGAATGCTTATTTTGGGTTAAGTACCACGAAAGTATCGGCAAGACGTAGTTTATTGGGGATTCGTGAAGAGCCTGGACGAAAAGCCACGGCAACCGATGAACAAAAGACCGAGCTATGGGAATTATGGTGTCAGCATAAAGGTAGCATTCAGAATTTAGAATCAATGGAAGGTCTGGAGTTATTAATGCTGTTTGCGGAAGAAACGCAAATTAATTTGACTGCGATTTGGCGTACGGTTGAGCCTTGGTATCGCAATAAAAAATAATAAAAAACTCCCCCGAGGTGAGTATCAGGCACGTCGGGGGATAGAGGGGTTACAGTATTACTGACTTCCCTCTGCCTTTGTTAAGAAAGCAAAAGCATTATAACGAAATATGGACCCAAAACAATCGGAATAATTAAATATAGGTTTTGGAGAATTAAAAATGACAATTTTTGAGCAACTCACCACACCGAACAAAACAGAACAGGGCTTACTCTTTTTTGGAAATCAGCACGAAACCGTGCCGACAAGGCTACTTTATGATCTTTATTTAACTCCGCGAGCCAAATTTGCTTGGCAACTGATCAAGCATAAGGCAAGAGAGTTTCAAGGGGGATTATTTCCGTCTTATGAGGTATTGGGGAAACTGCTTTCAGATAAGCCTTACCTGAATGCGAGCCTATCTCGCAAAACCGTCAGTCAAACCTTATTATTGTTACGTCTAACACGGTGGTTGACTCTTTGTGAAACGGTGCGTAATGAATTAGGTCAAGTAAAAGGGAATGTCTATTTACTGCACGATGAGCCTATCCCTATTCTAGATGCGATTCAACTCAATGAAGATTACTTGCATTTGCTCCATTCAGCAACAAAACATAAAGATGTAGTTGTGAGGAGTGTTGCTACGCATATTGTCGATAATATTCTTTCAGATAAAACCCAATGGCACTATGTTTCGCATATTGATTGGATGCAAGCCCGTTATCAAGATTATTGTTCTCGTCTTGGAAATGAAAAAAAGGCTGATTTTTCGCATTTAAATTTAGATACTGTGCAGCAGAATTTGCTGAGTTCCAATAAGGAACGCAGTCAAAACAGTGGGGAACGCAGTGAAAAAATGAGCGAGTTGCCGAGTTCCATTAAGGAACTCAGTAAATCAGTACAAGTACAGTACAGTATTTATAAATAAATACAGTACAGGTACACCGGAGGAAATTGATTGGACACTTAACTTAAACCACTTTGAGAAACGTACTGTTGCCAAAGCAATGGAAGGGCTTGACTTAGGGCTGTGCCAAGCCATTTTGTTTGAAGCAGGCGAACGCCTTGCAAAAGGAACCATTAAGAAGCCACAAGGATATTTACTGAGCCTAGTGAGAAAAGCGCATTTAGGACAATTTACCCCATATTTACTTGAACAACACCTAAGCCAAAGTCATACGCCAATGGTGAATCAATTACAGGTACAAACGACTGTGCCGGAGAGAGAGCAAACACTATCGCCTGTGCCAACTCTTGAGCAACGACAAGCTAGAGCGGCAATGATAAGGAAATTTAAAGCACAGTTGTTTAATTAAGTACAAAAATTAACCAGTGTAGAAGGGTTCTACAAAGTATAAAAATTAACCAGTGAAGAAGGGTTCTTCAAAGTATAAAATTTAACCATAAAATAAGGAGTATCAGTATGACAACCACCGTTCTTCAAAATCAACGACCAGGACCACTACGCAGTGCACCTGAAATTACAATCAACACCCATCATGCATCCAAATTATGGATAGGTCGTTCAGCTATACGAAATGAACAAGGTAAAATTATCCGAGCAGGGATCATCAGTATGCCGAATTGTTTAGGTTTATTAAGTCAAATTCAGCGTGCAGCAATGAATGATGATCCTTATGCGGATGATTATTTATTACGTTTTGAAGAAAAAGTGCTGACTTATCGCCAAGAAATGCAGCAACTCGTAGAAAAAGTGAATTACCTTTATAGTGAACAAATTCCTGCTGCATTCCATATGGAAAATAGTGTTAGTATTGAGCCCGCACGTTATGCACTGACCTTTAATTCTCAACTTGGTTATCAATTAATTTTCCTTTTCTTGAAATTTGATGAGCTTGCTTGTGCGGTGATGGCAGCTTCTCATATTGCCTTAATGACCCGTAGTGAGGCTTCAGATTGGATTGAAGCCGGGGCTAAATTAATTCGTCAGTGTTTTGGATTGGTTGAAAATTATCGCCATTCAGGGATTACCCGCCGTGATGCAATTGAAAATAATGCACGCTATAAAGCAGCAATAAAACGAATGAAGTATGAATTATCCCCTGAAATCTTATCTGGGGAAAAACGTGCAAATTTTGCTCCAGTTATAAAAAATGCCTCATTATCTGAGGTTGAACCAGAACAAGATGAGTTTGTTGGTAATGGCTCAGCATAATCAAATAACATAAGAATGGCACAGTGCTAAGAGGGAAAGAATGAAAAATGAGTTAATTCCAAAAAGTATGTACCGCGATTTAGCGGTACATACCCCACTTAATATGGTATTGAAACAGTTTTTTAGTGAGATAGCCAGTATAGAGGATTTTGAGCAATTACAGCTTTCTCTTTATCAAGTGAGAGCGCATTTAATCAGCCAACATCAAGATATTGTCAAAAAATTAAGAAGCAATGATATTACAAAAGCCTTAGGGTTTCGTTTAATGCAAGATAAAGCCTCTTCTTCAGGTGGGCATTTTTTACGTTGGCGTACCACTATTAGACAAGCTAATCAATCCGCTGAAAAAGGCGGGTTAATTTGGAAAGGACTTGTTGAAGATAGAACGCTATCTGAGGGCATTAAAAAACGTATTGCTCAGATGGAAAAAGAACGCTTGGTGTTAAATATGCAAATGTCGGTATTAAATTCAATGATGCGACAATTATCTGCAACCATTGATAAATTAACCGAAATTGAAGCCATCACTCAAGGTGAAATGTTGTCTAATTAAAAAGTTTGTAAAGGCTGGATTTTCAAGTTTGTACTCACTGGATTTTCAAGGTTTGTACTTGCTGGATACAAAAGGCCTTTTAAAGGTAAGGGGGCAAGCCCCTTACCTTAACGAAAAAAATACCTTTACTATTGAGGAAGAAATGATGGCAAATGTGAAAATGGTGAAAATGACATTTAGTGTTGAAATCGATGGTGAAATAATTATTCAACATGAAATTGAAGAACAAGTAGAAAAACGCTCTTACTTTTCACAAGAGCGTAAATTGACCAAAGATATCATAAATAAAATGAATGAATTTTATTCCGATAGATGGGTTGATACAAAACCGTGGTTCGATTCTGAAGATAAGGGAAAACAATGAATATCATCGATTACAGGTTTCATAAATAGATCTTGCTAAGGTATTTAACTTAATAGCAATAAAATCTTCCTGAGTATATGGTGAGCTATTCCCTTCTTCTATCAAATTGTTTGGATTCCTCTCCCCTAAATCCAGTGATAAAAGATTTGAAGCAGCAATGACTGCTTTCCCAAAAGTAATATTGACTTTTACTGACATGTTGAGTCTCCTATGTTTTATTGTGGTTAATAAAAATAGAGACTCAATATACCACATAGAGTCGGTGTGGCTAAATAAGCGACTCAAAATTCTCTTATTTATCAAGTGAATTTTCTCTTAAATATTTTCTGTCCTATGTGCAAAATCCCTATAACTTAATTCAATTAACATATTTGCAAATAACCAGTAAGGAAAAATAATGGCAGGTATCAATAAAGTAATTATTGTTGGTAATTTAGGCAATGACCCGGAAATCCGTACCATGCCGAATGGCGAGGCGGTTTCCAATATTAGTGTGGCAACTAGCGAAAGTTGGACAGATAAAATGACAGGTGAAAAACGTGAATTAACCGAGTGGCACCGTATTGTGTTTTATCGTCGCCAAGCGGAGATTGTGGGAGAGTATTTACGCAAAGGCTCAAAGGTCTATGTTGAAGGACGTTTAAGAACCCGTAAATGGCAAGATCAAAATGGACAAGATCGATATATGACTGAAATCCAAGGGGATGTACTACAAATGCTAGATAGCCATCCTGAACGTAATCAAGGTGGACAAGCTCTGCAAGGACGCAATATGCAACTAGGACGTAACCACTATGCTCAAAACAGTCAACCTGCTTATCAAACTCCACAAAATCAAACTGCAGCTTCTCAGCCCGCACCATTGCCTAGCATTGATGATCAGATTCCGTTTTGATTTGTAATGAAGATTAAATATTTAATTATTTTAAGGTAGAGTGAAATTCCATTCTAGCTAGCAATTCGGAGTTGATATGATGAAAACATTAAAAATTACAACCGCACTTTTTATGTTGGGAATTGTCACTGGCTGTGCAGAGCTTTCTGCAATCAACCAAAAAGTGGGCGATTGGGCAGGAGAAATTAATCGTACGCTCAATGCAGATAAACAACAATTTTCGGATACCTTAACTTCCAAACGAGATATTGATACCCTATATGTACGTATTAAGCGTAATGTGGGGTTTGAAACAATGGAAGAAATGTTGAAATGCGACCCTGAATTAAATAAGACCTGTGCATGGAGGAAAAGCGCACTTGCCGAAGGTGGTTATGTTCATGAGAAAATGCCTAGTGTCTATTATCGAATGGCGGACTCCTTTGGCAAGGAAGGTCGATATTATGTTGATGTGACTTTAGAAAAAGATGGCAGAAATACCCTTGTACATTGGAAGGTGAGAGGTTCTCAAGAATTTAGTAATCAGATAAAAGCCGATATTTTAAAAGCGATTAAATAGGTTTATTTGCTCAAAAACCTCACGATTGCCCAATCTTGATGATTGGGCTTTTTTATCCAAAACCATTTGCTTTTAATTTTATTTTAATACCTCGTATTTCAGAAAAACATTCATTAAGTTTGTTTATTTGCTTTTCGCTTAATCTGAGATTCTGATGCAGATATTCGAGTAAACTTTGGGAAAACTTATGTTCTGGTTGCTTTTCCAAAAATATATTTAACCAAAAATCAGCGGCATAAACAGATTGCAGCGATTTATAAGTAAACAGAGGCTGTTTGGTACCATACATGACAACCCTAAGATATTTTTCATCATAAATATTTATCTTTTCCTCTGATAAAAACTTTTGATAAATAGAAGTTAACTTTGCTGAGTTAGAAGTAGATATTTTTGGTATATGAGAAAGCTTCTCGAATCTTAACAGTAAATAGGCTTTAGCTGCGTTATCATCAAAGTAGTCATCAAAGTCAAGCGAGGTAGGTAATTCTTCACTTGTATTTGCATAAGGTATGTTTTTCTCTTCCTTCTTAGTTGAAGAGTGTTCTTCTATACAACCTTTTGTGATATCTATGATTTTATCTTTAGGATTATCAACCTTAATAGGATCTCTGGCACAACTCGGGCCTGCATAACTATATAAACCATTATCGTTAATGATTATAACAGCTTTCCCTGATGTAATATGTCGAGGGCAGAATTGGCATTTTACTGTCGGCGCAAAATCTATTCTTATTTTTTTCCACCCCATAAATTTTCTCCATTTTAGAATTGAATAAATGATTGTTTATGCGAAAGAGATTTTATTTAATTATCAAAAATATAATTAAATGAGCACTTATTATGTCACCTTATCTTTATCCACGAATACCCGAACAAGTTTTGCTTGACTATCAAATTGAATTAGAAAAATGGATACTCTCAGCATCAATTGATGAAATTAGAGATTATTTTGTTGTTCTCCACGGAGGAGTATTTCCTGATGATTGGCATGATTATGTAAGTCGTCACCAAAATAATTCAAGCAGAAAATTAGAACATATTTTATCGTGTGATCAATGTCAGTACCTACTATTAGCTATTCATACAGTGAGTAGTTTTCGAGAAGACCTGAAATCATTGTTTGTGAATAGGATCTGAAAAACTCTCTTATATTTCATAATAATTAATCATCATTTTTACATTAAAAGTGATTTAAATTCAATCTAATTGATTAGAAAGCCATACGTGGGATGACTATTTTTGTGAAAGGATAAATTATGAAACTATTTCTCTGTGAAAAACCCAGTCAAGGACGTGATATTGCAAAAGTGCTTGGAGCAACAAAAAAAGGAGAAGGCTATTTATCTACCGCTGATGGCGCAATCGTCGTTGCTTGGGCGAGAGGGCACTTAGTTGAACAATTTTCTCCCGAACAATATGATCCTGCTTTTAAAGCGTGGCGGTTAGATATGTTACCGATTATTCCCTCCCAATGGCAAGTTTCTCCTAAAGCTGATGCAAAAAAAGAATATAAAACGGTGATGTCGCTTCTTAAAAAAGCACGTACGGTAGTGATCTCAACCGATATTGATCGTGAAGGAGAAACTATCGCTCGTGAATTATTAGACCTTGCCGGTTATCGTGGACATATTCAACGGTTATGGATCACCGCATTGGATGAAGTCAGTGTGAGTAAAGCCCTTAGCCAACTTAAAACCAATGAGGAAACCTTACCGCTTTATTATGCAGGGCTTGCTCGTAGTCGTGCTGATTGGTTAATTGGAATGAACTTTAGTCGAATGTTTACCTTATTGGCACAGAAACAAGGCTATCAAGGTCCACCGCTTTCGGTAGGGAGAGTGCAAAGTCCTACACTAGCTCTTGTCGTTAATCGTGATAATGAAATTGCTAATTTTGTACCCAAATCCCACTATGCATTGCAGGTTCAGGTGAGTCCTAATAAAGATTCTTCTTTTGCTTCAAGTCTGCTTGTCCCTGAACAATATTGTGATGAAGATGGTCGATGCTTAGATATGAAGGTTATTCAACAGGCAGAGCAACAAATACGCCAAACCGGTCAAGCACACATACAGAACGTGGAAACCAAGCGAGAAAAGGAAAGTCCTCCCTTGCTATTTGCGTTAAGTGATTTGCAAGCAGAATGTAACCGCCTGTATGATTTAGGTACTCAACAAGTGTTGGATATTGCTCAAGCCTTATATGAAAAGCATAAGGCAACCACCTACCCTCGGACGGATTGCGGCTATTTGCCCGAAGCACAGTTACTAGAAGTGCCACAGGTGATTAATAGCTTGTTGAAATCCGATACTACTTTGCAACCTTTGCGACCACATCTTAATTTGAGTCAAAAATCTCGTGCATGGAACGATAAAAAAATCACAGCACACCACGGAATTATTCCTACAACACAACCTGTTGACATTACCAAAATGGATAAAGATGAGTTTAAGGTGTACGACCTGATTCGTCGGCGTTATCTTGCGCAATTTTTACCACAATTTGAGGTTGATAAGACCCAGATTCGCTTATCTTGTGGCACACATCAACTGGTAGCAAAAGGTCAAGTAACCGTAGTTACGGGGTGGAAAATGTTATTTCGTCACGCCAAGGAGGAGCAAGGGGATAAACAAGGTTTGCCCGTACTCAATATTGGACAAAACTTAGCCGTGGTAAATACAGAGGTTAAATCACTTAAAACCACGCCACCGCAACACTATACGGAAGGTACCTTATTAACTGCAATGGTCAATGTCGCTCGTTTTGTAACAGATGAACGTCTGAAAAAACAATTACGCGAAACAGAGGGACTTGGCACGGAAGCAACGCGAGCGAGTATTATGAAAACCCTTTATGACCGAGGCTATATTCAGAAAAAAGGTAAATCAGTAATATCCACCTCTGCTGGCAAAATGCTGATTACGAATTTGCCAACGGCATTAAAAGATCCTGGGTTGACAGCATTATGGGAACAAGCATTAAACCAAATTGCGGAAAAGCAAATGAGCTTGCAGGACTTTATGCAAAAACAAGAACAGTTCGTGCGCTATTTAATTCAAACCTGTGGGCGACAAGACATAAAAATGGGTAATGTAGAGATTAAAAAATGCCCTGAATGTGGTAAGCCTTTAAGAAAGCGAACAGGGAAAAATGGGGACTTTTGGGGGTGTATGGGGTATCCTCAATGCAACTACGTGGAGTCCAGTACAAAGAAAAAGAAATCGGGGAAAAAATATTCTTCTGTGAATCTGTCCCAACAATTTGCAAAGTTACACCAACAAGTCAAATAATATGGTATGATGTGTATACAAAGGTCGTTAGCATTGTCGATTATCAATGCGTTGCCGAAATACCCTTAGCACGTTGAAAGAGGGTTCTGTTATTCAGGGCGTGTATTAATTTTCCCTTTAATTAACAGCGTGATAATTGCTAAGTTTTAATAAGATTGACTGAAGTCCTATTAAAACTTGGCAATTCATTGCAAATTTATCGTAGCCAGAGCCCACTGGTGAAAAATTGGGTGCCCTTTGTATCAATTGAGATGCCTTAGTTATACTGGTTAAAGACCACAATGTAACCAGGTAAATGTGATAAGAAATCGGACATTGTAACGAAGATGGAATGATTTCGGTCATCTATTTATATTGGTCTGTCATTAACACGATTTTTTCAAATTGTGATCTTAAAAAGTAAATAAGCCATAAGTGAATTTGTTCATTTATGGCTTATTTACTTTTGTATTAAATTCTTTTCTATCAATATCCAATTCTTGCTATACAAAAGGGACAATTTTGACGTTTAATGTTGGGCATTAAGTCGCTACGTTGTAGCCCTTAGAAGTTGCCAAACACTTGAAAGAGCAACGAACTAGCCCGCAGTGGTAGTTGTGTTAAAAACCAGCCGAAATGTCATCAGCATTCTGAAAAGATGACTCTGTGAAAAACAGGAATGTGACCTCATCTATTTAACCCTGGCGGGGAGCATTTTTCCCGTGTTGGGTAAGAATGTTTCTCCGCTTTTTTTATCTTAGGAGAAAACATGATGAACGCTAATACTCAAGCTTCTACTCAACAAGTAAATTACTTTAATTTACATACCGCAGGCATCGGATACCTTAATGATATTCGTATCATTAAACCGAAAAAAGGGAACGAGTTTGTTGCCTGTCGAATTGCTGCGTTAACAGGTGAAAATTCTGATCCGGAATACCGCTACTTTGATGTCAATGTTGTGGGAGCCGATACAGAAAAACTGATTCGTCGATGTCAAGCGGCGGTTGAGGCGAAAAAGAAAGTCCTGATTTCTTTTCTGATAGCTGACTTATGGGTCGATACATTTATCTATAAGTCTGACTCAACTTATCACAAAAAAGGAGACACTGGATTCAGCCTTAAAGGTCGATTGATTCAAGTCAAGATGATTAAAATTGATGGTGAACTAAAATATCCTAGTCCTACTGACACAACAACAGCGTATGCAGAAGTAGAATTAGCAACACCGGAAGCATAATCATTATATTCAACGAAAGGCTGGCAATATTGTCAGTCTTTTTCTTTACGACTTTTCTTGTTCAGAAGGAGAACACAATGAAACAAGGCATTTATGTCAACGGTAAACAAGTGATGCAAATTGCTAATGGTAATGTGCAGAATATGGTTGCGACATCACGAACAATTTCAATGGTCAATGGGCTGGTTTCTATTCAAGGCCCCAAGTTGATTGTTGATGGACAGGTGATTACCCTTGAGGCTGCTCCCCTTTTACATATTGAGATCTTTGGTAATGTAAATCACATTGATGCCGGCAATGTTGCCGATATTGCTGTAATAGGTAATGTCGAACACGTTGAAACCGTCAGTGGAGATGTATCTATACAAGGCAATGTATCAGGTAATGTCAAAACCACAAGTGGTGATGTACAAGCACAATGGATACAGGGTGCAGTCAATACGGTTTCAGGTGATATTTATCGCGATGATTAACCCTTGATTGTCAGACTTAACATTAATTTTACCTACATAGAGAGAGTGACTCCCCCCTCGTGGGGTCGTTCCCTTAATTTTATGAAAGGTGGTGAGCAATATGCTTCACAAATTTTTTAACAAAATTCCAGCGAAAACGTTGCAATATATTGCGGAGGATTTTCGTAAAGCGGGAACCATCGCTGGTGTTGGATTAATTGGTTTTGTCTTAGCTAAAGATAATATTGATGAAATAGAGGCTTTCGTACTCTTAACTGTCGGTATTACCTTTTGGCTATTGGGGTTGCTTCTCAATTATGTGGCAGATATAATGCCAAAAAAGACACATAAACCATAAACGCACCACAAAGCAATGTCGTTAAGGAGGCTTGTATGAACTGGTGGTTATTAGGGGTGTCAAGTGTTTTAGTCCTAGTGGCAGGCACTTTTACCGCTTTGGTATATTGGGCGAATTGGGATCTGATTTCTGGAAAAAACGTGAAAGCAGATAAACAAGCCAAACCCCGTTAACTCTTCACATTAAATCCGCCTATTTTTAAATAGGTCGATTCCAACTTATACCCATAGGGGAATATTTTCCCTTGTGGGGCAGATATTCCCCCATTTTCTTAGGAGAATATCTTATGTTTAACACTTATGCGAAATTTGTCCCAAACGTGTTTTTGGCGAAATGTCCTGAACCACATGACAAAGGCGAAATCATCACATTGACAAGTAAATACGGAAATGAAACGGAAGTAGAAATCTGTAACCTTGTGAAGCAACAAGATGACTTCTATTTTTATTCATTTACTCGTTGTGATGGGATGAATAGCCAAGTGCGAGCAGCACAAAAAGCTGAACGTTACCAAGGTTATGCGGATAATGCCATGAAACGTAGTCAACAATATTACGAAGCCGCTAATGAAGGACGTGAGTTTTTAAGTCTCGGTGAACCGATTAAAATAGGTCATCATAGTGAAAAACGTCACCGTGCTTTAATTGAGCGAAATGCCAGACGGATGGATAAATCGGTTGCAGAAATGCATAAGGCTGAAAGCTACGAAAGCAAAATTGCGTATTGGGAGTCCATGGCGGATAAAATTGATTTATCCATGCCGGAAAGCCTTGAATTCTTTGAGTTTAAATTGGCTCAAGCCAAGGAAAATTATCAAGAGTTAAAGGATAATCCTGAAAAACGCGAACATAACTATTCACTGACTTATGCCAAGAAAAAAGTCAATGAATTGGCAAAAAAAGTGGAATTAGCCACCTTGCTTTGGGCGTAATTTATCGAAAAAGTGTGTTGCAATCGCACCGCACTTTGTTCACCCGTACACCACTTAACCCTAGAGGGAAATACTTCCCTTTAGGGGTGCTTCTCTCTAATTGATTATTAGGAGAAACACTTAACGGTGAAGCAATTAACACGCTTGATGAGTTTATGGCAAAAGTGGAAGACATAAAATCCACATTATATTAACGTTAATTAACTCACTAACCCGTTTATTATTTAATAAACGGGTTTTTTATCATCATTTTTGAGTGATTTTTGCTCTTTCCCTTATTTTAATCATTGGCAAAAATGAATTTCTGATTTGTTTAGCAAAATTCTCCCGTATAGTGAAAGATTGTTATCACCGTTATTGAGGAGTACTACCGTGGAAATTTTGTTTCATCATCACAACGACTTATTTAGTTTATCTTTAAAAGAGATGATATAAAGCCTCATTTGGTTAAAAGAGAAAGGATTTGTCCCTAATATTCCTAGTCAATGGATTAAACAAGTTGTTTATGCTATTGAGTCTTCTCGACATCAACCTTACATCTATTCACCTTGGTATGTACGTATTGATCCCGCTTATCATATCGCCTTTCAATGCAATTATTGTGATGAAAATTTTGCTTTTCTGATACAGAAAAAATACTTTGATCTAACCTCATTTTCTCCCAAAAAAACGGTTTCCCGTTTTACGTTTCCTATTACCCTGTTTTTGGATACCCTTAAAAAATTAGAAATTGAGGGGGAAATTCCTATGTTACCCATAAATTTTTGGTTAAGATTAGCGGGGCGTTATGCAGATTTTGACTATTGGTATCAACACTAAGCTGCCCATCGCTTTTTATTACTCAATAAGTTTATTGGCATTACAACCAGGACAAATTGCATAGGCGGTTAATATACCTTTTGGATTATTTTGATAATAGGGAGATTTTCGTTGTGTAAGCATTTCAAATTGTTCAGAATTATTTCCTATGTGATATTCTTTTTGGGTATTTATGCTTAGTTTATAAATTTTCATTATTCCTCCTCACCATATCGTTCTAATATAAAATACCATACTCATCATTTTTCGGTATTTATTTCTATTGCCTAAATAAAAAATTATTCCACTTCCTTCTTATCTTCTCCATAGTAATACGAACGTTAATTGCTACTTTGGGGAAGAAAAATGAAAAAAATAGGCCTCTCTCTTTCAATCGCTAGTGTGCTTTGTCTTGCCTTAACTGGATGTTCTCAACATCCGAAAAAAGAGACAGTATCCAACGTGGAAACCTATCCATTGCCGGCAGCAGGTTCTGTCTCTGAAAGTATTAAGCCATTGCCAGTTATCACAGAACAAACTATTGTGCCGGATATTTATCGGTATGCTGATGATCCGGAGCCGGTAACCCAAATTGTGCGTCAAGGGCGCTATACGCTAGTTAATACCTCACCAGAGGAAGGACAGAAGTATTTACTGGAACAGATGGTCACCGTAAATATGTTACCAAAGAAAAAAAGCTCCAATGTGTTAACCGTTGAACAAGGTTTAACTCGTACCTTGTCAGGAACAGGATTGCGTCTTTGTGCCGGCTCTTATTTTAATCAAACCGCATCGCTATTTTCGTTACCGCTCCCTAAAATTCATCAGCAATTTGGACCACTCAAACTTCGTGAGGCCCTCCAAATGTTGGCAGGTCCAGCATACTATATGACGTTAAATGAGCTTAATCGTACAGTATGTTTTAAACCTCGCGATAAGCCCATTGATGTGGAAACCAAACGTGTCGAAATCATTTCAACCACAACTGAGACTGAGGTGATCAATGAATAAATTGACTCAGTGGGTTTCATTGTCAATATTGGGAATAGGGATTTCGTTTAATGGAAATGCCGATTCCTTAAATCGCAATTCATCCTTACTTTCAGCGACATCAACCCACACGAAAACGATTGAAAAGCCGCTAGATACACACTCCCTCACTCAATCAGACTTGCAACAGAATGCCCAAGAATGGGGACTTACTACAGAAGAGTGGCAACGTTACCTTGAATTACAAAAAGGTGAGCGAGGAATATGGTCGCCTAATCTTGATCCCTTAACCACGTTGGGTATTGAGGCTAAAACGGATGCAGAACGAACACGGTATGCCGAAATGCTCGCGCGTAAGATGTATGAGCGCGTTGAGCGGGAACTTGCATTCCAACGTGCTTATGACAAAGCCTTTGCCAAACTTTATCCTAATGAATTGCCTTTTGAAGTTGAACCTCATATTTCTCAATCGGCTGGGCGGGTGATTTATTTTACCCGTTTAGACAATTGTGCAAAATGCGAGGCTGATGTGGGGCGTATTCTTTCTCATGTAGGTAATAACACCCCTGTCGATATTTATATCGTCGGAGGAAATGATAAGGCGATTCGAGAGTGGGCAAAGATGCATCAAATTGATCCAATTAAAGTGAAAAAACGGTTAATTACCTTAAATCACGATACAGGCTATTGGTTGCAGTATGGGAATGGCAAAATGCCCGCTGCGTTTCAAATTCAACAGGACGGACAATGGCAGGCTCTCGTCTATTAGTAGGTATTTTTCTGTGGAGTGCCTGTATTATTTCTGCTCAAGCCTTTAACGGTTTTGGTCAAGAAATTGATGGTTATATCAAAGAATCCGCTCAACGTTACCGAGTGAGTGAATCAATGTTACGCGGTCTCATTAAAATGGAAGATGGCTGGTATGGAAAACGTTCGCCGACAGGCGCATTAGGTGTTGGGCAGTTTACGCAAAAAACGTGGAATTGGTTAGCCAGAAGCAGCCAAGGAAAAGCCATCGGAATGCGATTAATTACAACTTCTAATCGAGGTACGCGTTCAGATCCCCGGTATCATCAACGCATAAATACCTTCGCCACAGCCTTATTAGCCCGTTGGCATTTAGAGCAGTTTGCACTACGAGGTATTAAGCCAACTGATGAACATCTCTATCTTGCCCATAACCTTGGTGTAGAAGGGTTACATCGCGCCTTACTTGGGCAATCCACTGCCGAAGATATAAAAAATATGCGCTTAAATGGCATGAAAAAAGGAATGAGTGTCAGCAGTTTTATTGCTTATCAAAAAGGACGCTATCAAACCCATAAATACCTTGCCAATGCGCCTCATCAACGTGAGCAAGAGGTGATATGGATTACGTCAACGGATAATCAAATCGTGTGGATTTCCCCTCCCACAACTTTTTGATGAGAATAATAAAATGAACAAGAAAATGATGAAAAAATTATTCATATTAATGTTACTTAGCTCTCTGTCCTCCTATTCCGCTTTTGCTACCTTGACAGTTATCGCTGATTTAGGCGGTGAAAGTGCGGTGCGTTTTTACGAGGGCATTCAGCCTGGAGCTGATGAAAATACCTCCAATTTCCCGAATGCAATACCTGATACCATTAGCGAAGCAGATATGCTCCCCGTGGTATCACATCGTTTAACTCCTGGTAAGGTCTCCCCTATTGCACTTGATCTCACGGGAATGTCACCACTTTTCTTAGTGGGGACAGATAAGCTTTCCCGTCAATGGCTTACGCAGCATTATGAAATGTTATTAGCAAATCATGCGGTCGGTTTAGTCGTGAACGTGGCAACCCTTGAGGAATTGTCTGAACTACGTCAACTTGCTCCGAATTTACCATTATTACCGACCGCAGCAGACGATTTAAGTCGACGTTTGAAACTGAACCATTATCCTGCACTGATTACTGAAACAGGAGTTTCACAATAATGGCATCTAAGTATTTATTAGAAGGGCTACTGCGTCCACCTGTGGAATTTTATCCCGCTGGGGTTCACGCTGCTTGTGCGTATATTTGTGCTATGGCACCTTGGTCACTCGCTTTAAACCCCATGATTGGTTATGGACTCGCGGTTGGATTTGGGGGGATCAGTTATCTTCGTTTTCGACAAGGATGGCGTATTGTATGTTACCATCGTAATTTAAAACGATTACCTTATTATGCACTGACTAGTCGTCAAATTCCTGTTAGTCAGAAATTTTTATTTCTTGGTCGTGGGTTTGAATGGCAGCCTGAACATACTCAACGGTTGTATGATTGCTTTTCAGCAGAAGGGAAAAAATATCTCCGCCCTTCTAAACTCTTTAATCGAGCAAGAGAATATGAAAAACACCACGATAATTTTATTACCAAACTCACGACCTCGGACTCTCGCTTTAATCCCGTGAGACCATTGCCACCTGTTGAAGGTATTCCTGCGATTCACGGTATTGAGCTTAATGAAATGGATGTGATGCAGCCATTAAATTCGCGTGGTGGGCATACTGCTGTATTTGGCACAACGGGAGTGGGAAAAACCCGTTTTGCAGAAGTTTTGGTAACACAAGATATTCATCGAGGAAAAACACAAGCAGAGCGTGAAGTGGTCGTCTTTTTTGACCCTAAAGGCGATCCAGATATGTTAAAACGGATGTATGCCGAAGCGAAACGTGCAGGACGTGATAAGGAATTTTATATGTTTCATCTTGGCTATCCTGAAAAGTCGGCACGTTATAACCCCATTGGTCGCTTCGGGCGGGTTTCAGAGGTCGCAGGAAGGATTTCAGGGCAGTTAAGTGGCGCAGGTAATTCAGCCGCATTTAAAGAATTTGCTTGGCGTTTTGTGAATATTGTCGCAAGAGCACTGGTTGAAATGGGCGAGCGTCCCAATTATTCGCAAATTTCTCGTTTTGTACAAAATATTGATTCCCTTTTTCTTAATTACGCCAAAACCTACTTTGATGCCCGAGATCCTGCAATTTGGTCACAGCTGTCAACGATTGCTGCAGGCGTTGATGTAAAAAATTTATCCTTTGGGATGAAAGACCGTCCACTGATTTGGGTGATCAACCAATATATTTTAGAAAATAAAATCTTCGATCCTGTTCTTGAGGGGCTTGCGACAGCAGTACGTTATGATAAAACTTATTTTGATAAAATTGTGGCATCACTCTTACCATTATTGGAAAAATTGACTACCGGGAAAGTTGAAGAGTTATTATCACCGGATTATACTGATATCAATGATGATCGACCTATTTTTGATTGGGAAGAGGTGATTCGTAAGCGTGGTATTGTGTATGTAGGGCTAGATGCCTTATCTGATGCCACGGTCGCGGCAGCGGTGGGCAATAGTATGTTTGCCGATCTTGTTTCAATGGCTGGGCATATTTATAAGCACGGTGTGAATGAAGGATTGCCTGAGGCATTCAGTAGATCAAATAAACCTGTTAAAATCAATTTACATTGTGATGAGTTTAATGAGCTAATGGGGGATGAATTTATCCCCCTTATCAATAAAGGTCGTGGGGCAGGAATGCAGGTCACCGCTTATACTCAAACCATTGCTGATATTGAAGCCCGTTTAGGTAATCGCGCCAAAGCGGAACAAACCATTGGTAATTTTAATACCTTGATTATGTTTCGGGTCAAATCCCCAGCCACTGCAAAATTATTAACCGATCAACTGCATAAAGTGACGATTTTGCAGAGTATGGTAACATCAAGCTTTACGGATTCGAGCAATCCTGATGATGATAAGGCGTTTACCTCCAATACGGGCGAACGTATCTCACAAAAAGAGGTGCCGTTATTAGATGTAGCGAGTGTTACCAACTTACCAAAAGGACAGGCGTTTATTCTGATGAACGGGAGTACATTATATAAAGTACGAATGCCTTTACCAGCACTAGATAAAGAGGACATTATTCCTGCCTCAATGCAAGAGCTTTTGGAAAAAATGCAAAAACATTATCATATGGCAGCAAATTGGTGGGAGCCTGCTTTCAAGGAATATACCCCATCAAAAGAGATTGCGAGCTCATTTGAAGAGATGATTGCTGAAGAAAGAATAGCCAAAGCAGATGTGGATTGGGGATGCGATATTGATATGCCAGAAGAGGACGACGGAGAACCTGTCAGTCAAATCGTTACCGAAGATGAGTTAGGAGAAGAAGAATGACTTTTGAAAATGAAACCAATTTATTAGATTTACCTAATCAATACATTGATTTTGAGGCAGATTTTGTTGTCTCTTGCGCATTACCGAATTCGGAAGAGCTACTTTTTTATTTTGAGCCTTATTTGAATAAGTGGGTCGACAGTCAAGATTCAGTACATCAATTTGCAACCAAGTATGCTGATGAAGGCATATCGCTATGGACTGCCAGTGATGTACCTTTAGGCACAGAGGATATAGCAAAGCAGCAAACTTACTTTTATTTGGTTTCAACGAAAAATGAGCAAGGCTATGCCCTTATTCATTGCCATTTATCTCATAAGGAAGCCTTGCAGTGAGTGAAAAAGTAGCCCAAAGCAAGAAACAAGGACCTTGTCATACTGTCTCAGCATTGTTAGCCGCGTTGTTTATTTCCCTTCTATTAAGCATTCTCTTTGAATGGTTAGGGATTGCCTTTATTTGGTCTGAACAAGGTCATCTCCATAGCCAAAAGATGATGATTCAGGAATTAGGTTGGATTTCAGAAAGTGCAACACGCAGTCTTTTGGGGTATTCACCGAGTGAGCTTGCTAATACCGTTACCCTTACCTTACATGATTGGCTGTTTGTGAAAACAGGATTTCAGCCTTGGTTACAGTCACCTATTAAACACGGTGACTGGGAATACCTAATTTACCATTATACGCGAGCGTATTTAGAGTCGATTATTTATGTGTCCATTACTTTTGTGGTGCGACTTATTGTTATTGTCTTTACAAGTCCCTTGTTTTTATTAGCCGCCTTTGCAGGCTTGACAGAGGGCTTAATGATACGTGATTTACGTAAATTTGGCTCTGGAAGAGAGTCAAGTTTTTTGTATCACCATGCAAGACGCTATATTAAACCCGTGATGATAGGTTCTTGGATTCTTTACCTGTCCATTCCTGTTTCAGTTTACCCGAATATCATTTTAATTCCTGCCGCATTTTTATTTGGCTTGTCTATTTGCATTACCGCAGCGAGCTTTAAAAAATACTTATGATACAAGTTGCGAGTATGATACCTGAATTAGCAAAATTTTTAAGATAATTTCTTAATGTTTATTTATCTCGCTTGTATGGCGTGCATTTTGTTGAAATTTAGAAAACGCTGATAGGAATTATAAAAAAATAATAAATCGCCTATTCGTTGTTTAGTGGTTTATAGGGTGATTTTAAAGGCGTATAATCAAGAAAAATCTAATTATGTTCTTTATTACTATGGATAAAAATACAATTTTTGCAAAGTTATTTCGGCTTACGCCTTTCTCTCATGATATTCCGGCATTTGCTGATTTTATGGCGGAATATGATCATACTATAACTCCATCTCAAGTAAATTGTTGGCAGAGAAAAAAGGCAATAATAAATCTCGTCCTGTCCCCGAATTACTCTATTTTAAAGCAGTTTGCGAGTGAGTATTTAAACGAGCAAATTTCAATTCATCAAATTCATTGTGTGTAACGTATTGGTAAATCAGTACTAAATCACCCTGAATATGACAATCTCGATAACCTTTCCATTCTCCAACTTAATGCGTGATCTTGATAGTTTTCGGGCAACGGTAAGCGATTTAATAAACCGTTTATTGCAGTAATGTATTTGGATCCAATTAACACATTGGGGGAGCGTTTAGCTAAATCAGTTAAATCCTTTACAAACTGTTTTGAATAGCTCACTTTTAATGGCTTCGCTGACATTATTGACCACCATTAAGAATACGTTTTGTAAATGCTTCAGGTGAGTAATTTTCACTCGCTTCAATAAAGAAACTCTCTGCGTTACCACTATCTAATTCATCCATAGCTGCTAGGGTTTCTTTATTTGGACGAAGATAATTCAAATCAATAGGGATAGAGCGAGTCTTGGCAATTTGAGCTAAAAACATATTGAATACTTGTGATGGCGTAAGTCCATATTGTTCAATAACCTGATAGGCTTCTGATTTGGTTCGCTCAACTGTTCTAAAACTGATAGAAGAATTCGTAAGTGCTATAATATAATTTTTCTCCGTGGTATTACATTGAAAGACCATTATAATGGAGATGAAGTAAAAAATCTATAATCTCTCATTTTTAATGTGATTAGGGATTTTTATGGTATGACTGAAATAATAAACACCAATTTTATTACGTGGAGTGTTTTATGACGTCATTTTATCTGAGTATCATTTTAATTATGATGTGTGGTATGAATACGTTTGTGGGGATTACGCATCTCTTTCGAGAGCCTCGCCAATACCTTTGGAGCAGTGTTTATTTTATGTTAGGAGGAGGTATGTTGGCGTTAGGATTCCATTTTCTATCCCCGTTTTTGAAATGCAGTCAATATTGAATTTCAGGGAAAGGGTTTTTCCTTGAACGTGTTCCTAAAAACTCTCTCAATTCTGAATAGAATTTCTCATTAAACTTCCATTGCGTTTTTGGCAACCTTAACTCGAATCAAATTAAGTTAAGTTAAGGAGTTGTCGATGAATACATTAGGAAAAATAGTTTTATTCGCCGTATCTCTGTCTATGATGACATTCAGTGTGCAGGCTTTAGAAAAAGAACAGTTAGCCCAAGCTATCAAACAGCTTGAAGCGGCTCAGCTTTCGCTTAAGCGTGCACAGGCTTCAACTAGAATATCGGAGAAAAACCGTGAATATTTTGATTATCAGGCTGCACGTCGAGATATTAATGCGATTAAAAGTGGTATTAATCAATATATCAATCCTTCTCGTGCTATTCCCCGTGATCCCAATGCATCTCGTCGTTTGCAAGAAAATTACACCAAATTAAGACCTTAAGGAGAATTGCATGGCAAGCGAGCATACCCCACTTAATGCCTTTGAAATTGCCAGTGGCTTAAATACCACAGAGCTTCGAGCCTTCTTTGCGATTGTTTTCGTGGCATTGTTACTTTTTGCTTATGTGTGGGCTATCAAAAAAGGTTACAGCGGGTTATTTAATGGATTTAACGGAAATGACATTTTCGACTACTTAAAATTGATTCTTAAAGGCGCAACGGTTCTTATCGTTGTGGTGATATTTTTCGTTTCTGATTTCTAAGAGGTAATTATGACTCTTTTTCATTCTTTTTTTCAGCAAGTAAAACGTGCTTGGCGATGGGGTTCGCAGCGTTATTTGGCGTTCTCTGTCATGTTTTTTGGTGCAATGCAACATGCCTTAGCCGCAGGACCTGATGCAGCCAAAATTCCTGATTTTAAAATTCCCGGAGTGGATAGCAACACAAAAGATCCTATGGAAATTATTTTTATTGTGGCTAAGGCATTAGCAACCCTTGCCGCCGTCTTATTTGCGGTTTGGTGTATTTTAACCGTCGTTAAAGCCTTAATTAAAACTTACAACCAGGCAACAGATGAAAACGATAAAAAAGGTTGGGCGCCCTTTATTGCTGCATTGATTGTTGGTTTTATTCTTATCTTCTTCTCACTCTGGTTGGTAAAGATGGCCGTTGGGCTTTTCTAATCTTATCTTGCTTATCGTTTGTTCACAGGAGAAACCATGCCAAATCAAGAAGATATTCAATTTTTACCCACTCGGCTCAATCGGGAAGCTACGGTGTACGGTGGTATGACAGTACCTGAATTTGGTATTGCTGCTGCGATTGGATTTTCGGTGGGGTTGGTTTTTGGGCTTGTGCTGTGGGCGATTGGGCTGTCTTGGATTCTCGTCCCCGCTCTTGCGATGTTAATCTGTATTATTTTTGTGCTGATTGGCAAAGTATTGGTCGCACGCGTAAAGCGAGGAAAACCAGAAGCCTATTTAAACCGTCTGATTGAAGAACGCATGGATTCGCTTTTAGGCGGCAATAAATTTATTCGACGGGTAGGCTTTTGGGCCACTCGTCGTTCTTCAAAAGGACTGTTTTAGATGAGTAGATTAAAAAGTGAACTCAATCACAAAGATCGCCAATTAACGGTGGCCAAGATTGCGATCGTTTGTATCACCATTATTTGTTTTGCCTTAATGTTTATCATATACACCTTCCCAGGCACCTTAAAAATCTTACTTCCCCCTGATTTAAGAGCGGGAAGCCAGCGTCCTTGGTGGGAGGTACCGCCATCAACAGTGTATGCTTTCGCATATCAAACTTTCCAACAACTTAATCGCTGGACGTTAGATGGAACACAAGATTATGAAAAAAATATTGAAACACTCAAACCTTTTTTAACTCCATCTTGTGAAGCCTTTTTACAACAGGATTATGAAGATAGACAGCGTCATAGCGAATTACGTGAGCGTGTCAGAGGTGTGTATGAAATCCCAGGACGGGGATTTAGTGATGAGCGCGTTATTGTCCATAGCCGAGATAGCTGGACGGTGAATTTGGATTTAAGTGTTGATGAATACTACAAAGATGAGCCCGTTAAACGTGTCTTAACCCGTTTTCCTATCAGTATCGTGCGAATGGATATTGATTCGCAGCGTAACCCTTGGGGATTAGGTTTTAACTGTTATGCCTCAATACCATTACGTTTAGAGGCAACCGAGAGTGAGGAGAAAAAATAAATGATGCGAAAAACCTTACGAAATTTAACCGCACTTTGTTGTATCGTCATTGCGTGTAATTCGCAAGCAGAGCTCTTAATGAAGTGGCAGCGTCTCCCTTTGCCGATTGATTTACAAGTGGAGAAAGAGCGGGTGATTTTGGTTGATAAAAACGTCAAAGTGGGGTATCCAAAAACACTTGATGGGAAAATTCGTTTACAATCAACAGGCGGTGCGGTGTACCTTAAAGCCTTAGAACCCTTTCCTACCGCACGGTTACAGCTCAAAGATATGTTGACAAACGAAATCATTTTGTTGGATGTTACCGCAAAAGAAAAGGTAGTCAATCCACAAGAAACCATTCGCTTGATTTATGAGGGGAAATTAGAAAATCAATCTGGCGGTATAAACCAAGATGAAGAGGTGATAGAAGAAAACGCACCTGCCTCCCCGCAATTACCCGTACCTGCGGCACTTACCCGTTATGCGGCACAAATGCTTTATGCACCTTTGCGTACGGTAGAGCCCGTTCCAGGTATTCGTCAAATTGCCCATGGATTGCCCTCAAAAATCACCACCTTACTACCCGCATATCCTATTACAGCCATACCGTTAATGAGTTGGCAATTAGGCGATTATGTGGTAACAGCCATTCGTTTACAAAATCGAGGTACCTCACGTATCACCCTTGATCCCCGTGAATTACAAGGGCGTTTTTATGCAGCAACATTTCAACATCATTGGCTAAGTGGCTTGGGCTCAACGGAAGATACCACAACGCTTTATTTGGTGACTGAGGGGCGACCTAATCAAGCTTTCATTCCCGAGTCAAAAAAATATGTACATCCTCAAAAAGTGAAGCGCACCCAGATTGTGGTGAAAAAAGTGGTTGAGCAAACCGGTCCTGCTACGGTAAAGGAGGTACAACATGAAAGCCAATAAGATGTTTATTGTCATTGGAGTGATTATTTTTCTAATGGTTGGGGGTGTATCCTATTTGTTGTTTAGTGGTTCGTCATCACCTTCAAAAGCAAAACACAGTGTGTTAGATACTGCACTTAAAGATCTTACGCCTGAAGAAATTCGCCAACTTGGTTTAGAGGGGGATACGAAAAATGACACGGTACGCACGTTAATTGGCGCGGCGAAAGAAAGTAACCGTCGTTATGAGAAGGTGATCTCGCAAAATGAAAAAATCCTCAAAGAGAATGAAACCTTGCGTAAACGTGAGCAAAATGTACATCAACAAGTTGATGAGGCGGTGCAAAGTAGAACGCAAGAGCTACAAAATATGGTAGCGATGCTTCGCGAAGAAATGTCGCAGTTGGTAGAAGGGCGTTCGCAGTCAAATGGACCAACCGCTTATCAGGGCAATACAGCCAATGGTATTGGCGTTGAGGAAGATACTGCGTTACCTATTGGAAATGGGCAAATAGGAATGGAGGCAGAGGAAAACGTGCAACGCATTGAATGGATCAATCCCGATGATCAAATCGAAGATGAACGTAACTCGGCTAAAATTGGCTTTCCAAACCTTAATGGGCTTAATGCCCCTTCAGGCAAAAAAGGGTTACCTTTTATTTCAGGTAGCGATGAGAATGACCGTGACATAACCTCCCGAGGTTCATCAAGTGAAAAACAAAAAAATAAAATCGCGGTTTATACCATTCCTGAAAACTCAACGCTGATGGGATCAACTTCTATGACTGCCTTGTTAGGACGTATCCCAATCGGTAACAAAGTGAACGACCCTTACCCGTTTAAAGCCATTATTGGACGGGACAATTTAATTGCCAATGGGATTGAACTGCCAGATATTGAACAAGCCATTGTGTCAGGCACGGCGACAGGGGATTGGACCTTATCCTGCGTGCGTGGTGAAGTAAAAAGTTTGACCTTTGTGTTCAATGATGGACGGATTGTCACCAGTGGTAAAGGGGATGAAAAAATTGGTTGGTTATCAGACCCACACGGTATTCCGTGTATTCCCGGTGACCGAAAAACCAATGCGCCTGAATATTTAGGGTCACATTTCTTGTTAGCCGCTGCTGGGGCTGCTGCACAAGGCTATTCTCAAGCACAAACTACAACCGTAGTCGATGGTAATGCAGTTGTGGGAGCGGTTACGGGGCAACAAGGTAAATATGTGGTGGGTCAGGCACTCGGTCAGGGCATTCAAGAAACCGCAAATTGGTTTAAAGAACGTTATGGGCAAAATTTTGATGCCATTTATGTGCCACCGGGTCATCCTGTTGCGATTCATATTGATAAAGCTATTGATATTGATTACGACCTAAAAGGACGTAAAGTGAAATATAGTCAATTGTCCCGTTCATCTCAGCTTGATTAAGGAATAATGCAATGAAGAAAATCACGTTATTAACGCTTATCGGCTTTACTTTTTTACTATCTGCTTGTTCAACCTCACAAAAAGAGCTCTTACCAACGAGCAATGAAACAATGCGAGAGATTTGGAATAAGGGAGGCAGTAACGCCCAGTTACAGGTTTATCGCAATAGCGATAATCGTCAGCTTGATCCTGTAAATTATGTCGGGGTTAAAGAGCAACGCGATTATACCCGCACAGCAGAAAGTGAAATTAAAAACCTTTTTCCGCGACTACCTAATCCTGATTTAATGATGTACGTCTATCCGCATTTATCTGCTAGCGGAGAACCGATGCCGGTACCCGGTTACTCGACAGTTATCCCGTTTTATAGTCGTGTTCAGTATGCCCAACCGGGTGAGCGAACAAGGGGGTTATAATGGGATTGATGCAGGATGTGTTATCTTCTTTTTTTCCGGATAAGGCAGATAAGCCCGCTAAAAAATCAGAGCGTCGTACCAATATTGAACCGAATGCCGATGATGTGATTGGCAATGAGACAGTGAAACGGAGTGGCAAACTCACACAAGCGGCACATCATAAACGGTTATACGGTAAACAGCCCTCCTTTGTAGATTATCTGCCTTGGGGAGAATTTCTAGAACAAGAAGGTGTGATGTTGTTGGATGATGTACGCAGCGTCGGTGTAGTGTTTGATGTTAAACCCATTGGTACAGAAGGACGTGGCGAGGACTATTTAAGTCGTGTGCGCAGCCTTGTTAAAGATGCGCTGCAAGACAGCTTTGATGAGTTAGATAATTATCCGTACGTTATTCAATTTTATTGTCAAGATGAACAAGATTTACGCCCTTATGTGGAGAGATTGAATGCCTATATTGCCCCAGAAATTCAGCAAAGTGCGTTCACACAAGAATGGTTGAAAAACACAGCAAAGCATTTAAAGGATATAAGTAAACCAGGAGGCTTATTTGTAGATGATCGTATTACCAACACCGTTTGGTCTGGACGTATTCGTCGCACCCGAATGATAATTTATCGCTATGTGGGTAAAAACGAAGAGCAAAGTGCGGTAGAAAGTTTAAATAACGCCTGTGAGCGTGTAGTTGGGGCATTAACCACTGCGGGTCTTCATTTAACTCGTCAAACCGGCGAGCAGATCCATCAATGGCTTTTACGTTGGTTTAACCCTAATCCGGCGATGTCTTTTGATCTCGATAATGGCAGTTGCTATGATAAACTGCATCAACCAACAAGCGATGAGCTACCGTTTGTTGGGCAAGATTTTTCTGAAAATCTCTTTTATAACCAACCTGAAAATAAAAAGGATTATTGGTACTTTGATGGACTGCCACACGAAGTAGTGGTTGTCGATAACTTAAGAAATACCCCCACTATTGGGCATTTTACCGGTGAAGTACGACGTGGAAAGAATATTAATGCCTTATTTGATTTATTGCCGGAATCGACCATTATGGTAACGACCATTGTGGTGTATCCTCAAGACAAATTAGAGGCACATCTTGAAAAAATCAGTAGTCGTGCGGTAGGTGAAAATTATGAATCGATTTACCTGAAACAAGACGTTAAAACCGTGATGGAATACCTTAAAGATGGTCACAAACTCTATCAAGCCAGTCTTGCTTTTTATATTCACGGTAAAGATGAAAAAGAACTTAAACGACGTTCTCGTGAACTTAGAACCATTTTACTGAGTAACAATCTTGTTCCCGTCAAAGAAAATGCCGAAATTGCTCCGTTGAACAGTTATCTCCGTTGGTTGCCAATGAATTTCAATCCGCAGCAGGATATGAAAACCCATTACTATACCAAGTATTATTTTGTGCAACACCTTGCCAATATGTTGCCAGTATTTGGTCGAGAGACCGGCACCGGGCATCCTGGTATTACTTATTTTAATCGCGGTGGCTCACCCTTGGATTTTGATCCCATTAATCCAAAAGACAGAGCCAAAAATGCCCATAAATTGCTGTTAGGACCAACAGGGTCGGGAAAATCAGCCACTCTGAATGCACAAATGGCACAACTGATGGCTGTACATCGGCCACGTTTATTTGTGGTTGAGGCAGGCAACTCCTTTGGGTTATTTGCTGATTATGCCCAACGCTATGGCTTAACGGTAAACTGTATTTCACTTGAGCCGAGCAGTGATATTGCTTTACCACTTTTTTCTGAAGCCCATAAATTATTAGATATGGAGCTAAATCCTGAAGAAGTACCTGATGATGCAGAAGATGATGAGGAGGAAGGCGAAGAACAACGTGATTTATTAGCCGAAATGGAATTGACCACAAGGCTTATGATCACAGGTGGTGAGCTGAAAGAAGATGACAAAATGAGTCGTGCTGACCGTGCACAAATCCGTCGAGCGATTATGCTGGCTGCAGAAAAAACCTATGCAGAGGGACGACAAACCCTTGCAGGTGATGTTCGAAACGCCTTAGAAATCTTAAGCCAACACCCCGATACGCGAGAAGAACGACGTGCAAGGTTGGCTGAAATGGCAGAGGCCATGGATATTTTCTGTACAGGGGTGAATGGGAAGTTTTTTAACCGCGAAGGGGAAATCTGGCCAGAGGCAGACATCACCCTTGTGGATTTAGCCATGTTTGCGCGAGAAGGCTATGAAGCCGAGCTTTCCATTGCCTATATTTCCTTAATCAACCATATCAATAGCCTTGGGGAAAAATACCAACACAGTTTTCGACCTATCGTGAATATTACTGATGAATCCCATATCATCACCGTCAATCCATTACTCGCTAAGTTTTTGGTGAAAGGATCTAAAATGTGGCGAAAACTTGGAATTTGGTTATGGCTAGCTACACAAAATATGGAGGATTTCCCGAAAGAGGCAGCGAAGTTGCTTAGTATGATTGAATGGTGGGAGTTGCTTAACCTTACTAATGACGAAATCGAAGAAGTAAACCGTTTTCGTCGTCTTTCTGAAGCTCAAAAACTGATGTTACTGTCAGCGAAAAAGGCTGATAAAAAATATACTGAGGGCGTAGTGCTTGCGACCAATATGGAAGCACTCTTCCGGGTTGTACCGCCAAGTATTTATTTAGCACTTGGAATGACAGAAAAACACGAGAAAGCACAGCGCAGAGCTATTATGGAAGAACACCAGTGCAGTGAACTTGATGCCGCATTGATTATGGCGAAACAGATTGATAAAGCAAGAGGAATTATTTAGGACCCAGCATAAGACAACCCAGGATACCTTCTTATTTCCGGCTGACCCAATTATTCGCCCCTTTAATCTTGCCCCAGTTTTGCAAGATTTGACGATCCTCTGTGAGCAGATTTTTTCAAGGGTAGGACCTGTACAACAGTTTATGTTGTATCCACATCGTGTGTTTAAACAACGTGCGTGGCATATCAAGGTGAGGGGGGGGGGAAAAAAGGTATCACCTACCTTTTACTCAATATTGGCGGGTATTATCAATTTGTCAGTGAGATGAATGCTACACGTCTTTCTTTGAATATTGCTGATGATGTTGATGCCTTTTGGTTTGCCTATGCGTTAGCAGAGAAGCTAGACATCTCTCCTATTATTCCTGCAAGTATATTTGGGAAGGAAGTGTAATGAAAATCCATTCAAAAACACGTAAAGTATTGACCGCACTTTTCATCGGCGTATTGATATTTCTAAGTGTCCTTTTACTCGGTGTGGTATGGGTTATTTATATGCCTGGGCTTAACCTCAATCGCTGGTTGCAGAAAACCGCAAACTATTGGCTGATGTGGCGAATTTTTTTATATAGCCTGATGGTTGCGTTACTTTATCAAATCTATCGTTATCGCCCCTTATCACGTCATGCCATGGGGTTAATTGTACTGGTTATCCTTGTCTTCGAAGGACTGAATTTGTTATACCGTTTATAGGGAGGGAAAAATGACCTTTAATGTAGACAGTTATCTAGAATATTTTCTAACATTGCTCGGTTGGATCATTAATAATGGCTTCTTTGGTTTATTGGTTAGCACGGGGCTCTTTATTGCTCCATTAATTGGACTATTGATTAAAACCTGGCTTGAGGTCAAAAAACAAGGTGCGGACGAGGGAAATAAAGGAGAGTTGTTGATTGACTGGTTAAGTATACAATTTTTTCCTGCAATGTTAGTAATTGTGTTGACCCTTGCCCCGATGTTACCTATTTCATTAAATAACATGGCTTACAACGTGGAGCAATCAAAACACTGTGGCTACAAAGTCCCCCTCGCACCAGAAAAAACAGGTTATGCCAGTATGGTGAGTGAGTTTGCCGATAGACAGGCCAAAGTACCGCTGTTGTGGGGATTAATGCACGCCATCAATAAGGGGATTTTACACGGTGCGGTTTCAATTATTCCCTGCAAGCCTGATTTACGTCAAATCCGCTTTGAGGTACAACACGAAAAAATTAACAACCCAGCGCTTTTAACCGAAGTGCGTCAATTTGTGCAACAATGTTATTTGCCTGCTAGACGCAAAGTGTTAGATAGCCAAGTGTCAATGAATGCGGCACAAGCAAGAGAAGTGAGTTGGTTGGGTGGTAAAATTTTACTGAAAAATAGCGAGCTTTATCCCCGTTATCGTGCTATGCAACCTATGCGACGTTGGACTTATGAACCTAATCGTGATCAGGGGTTACCCAATACGGGAGAGGGCGGTTTCCCTCATTGTGATACATGGTGGGCAGACAGCCAAGTAGGGCTAAAAGATATACTACTTTCGGATATGCGACAAAATTTATCGGTGAAATTAGGAGAAATGTTTAGTAATGCCAAGGTTCAAGATGAGGCATTACTTCGTACCTTATTACGCCCTGAAAATATTAATATCTCAAGAGGGAAAGTTTATGCCGGATACGGTGGAAGCTTAGATCCCACGAAGCTTAACCGCACCACGTCCGTTGTATCGACTATTGGTGTTGTCGCCGGTGCCTTAGTCGCTTATCCGGGATTTGATGCAATGCGTAATGCATTACCGATGATTCAAGCATTGCTGATTATGGCGGTCATTATTTTAACACCAATTGTCATCGTATTTAGTGGTTATTCTTTAAAAGCGATTGTGACGTTGATGTTTGTGCAGTTTGCATTAGTGACCGTGTCATTTTGGTGGGAGTTAGCCAGATGGTTAGATTCGTTTTTTATTTCTATCTTATACAATTCACCGGGTCATAATACGGATTCGTTAGTAAATTGGAATTTCCTGCAAAATGACCGTGATGATGTGATTATGAGCTTTGTATTAGGTACCATGTTTTTAATTTTACCTGGGATTTGGATTGGTGCAATGTCTTGGGCTGGTTTTAATGTGGGGGCGTTAGCTGATAATTTTGCACAAAGCTCACGACAAGTTCAAGAAAGTGGTTCTGATGGAACAAAGATTATTGCGAAAACAATACCAAAATAAACTATGAAAAAAATAGCAAAATCATTCTTGATTTTGCTATTCAATTATCATCATTGCTCGCGTCTTATAACATCACCCCTATAAAATCCGAATCCAGAATGACCATTGCGATAACCATCACTAGTATCTTTCTCGTTATTAGTTGGGAGCAGATTCAGAATAAACTGTTGAGCCTCTTTGGGAAGATATTGAAATGCAACCCAAAGTGCGAAACAGAGGATTAATTCAAATAAGTGATAAATTACATAAAACAAACTGAAAAATAGAGTAAAAATGCCGAGAATGATAATCGCCTTAAGCCATTTAGACGCCTGCCAGTGTTTAAATTTGTTGATCGCATTTTCTGTTTTATCAACAAATTTTGCAAAACGTGTCATTTTCATTTTTGCCTCCTAGATAAAAATGAGTTTTATGTATTGTGCTCTTCTCGCCAATTTTGAATAGCGAGCTCAGGAACCATTTTAAAGGCGTTGTCGCTAGTCACTAACGTGCAATTTTCTGAAACAGCGTGTGCCGCGATCATCAGGTCTAAAGCTCCCATTACAAAACCTTGCTTTTCCATCTTTGCGCGTAATTTACCGTAACATTGTGCGACACCATAATGCCAATCATAAATGGTCACGGCCTCTAAAAATGGATACATTACCTGGTTTAATTTGGTACTTTGTCGCTTTTCTAATCCATAAATGATCTCTGCTGCTGTAATTCCCGAAATACAAATACTTTTCGGAGAAAGCGATTTAAGCTGCCTAATAACATTGGGATCTTTGCGGATAAAATCACTTACCGTATTGGTATCAAGCATATATATCATAGGTTGATTCCCTCAAAGGGATCTCGAACAGATAATTCCTGGCAACGCTCTTCAGGTGTTAAAAAATCAACTGTATCAAGGTGATCTAAAGCTGACCACATTTTATCCCAAGAAGATTGTTGTTGTGAACGCATTGATAAAACGACATCACCATTTGCTTCTTTGCGGATATAAATTTGCTTCGCATTAAATTCAAAATCAACAGGTAATCTAACCGCTTGGCTTCGACCATTTTTGAACAGGCTTGCAATTCGTTCCATTTTTCTGTCTCCACTTGGTCTAAATGTAATATACTGTAGCATAGGCTTTATTTGTTTATAAAGCAAGCGGTTTCTTAAATATATTTTTTGGGAAAAGAAAGGATTTAAAGAGAAATATATAGTGTTTTGAGTGCATAACTAGACATTATGATGATAAGATAATGCTCTTCTTTCATTATCAATCATTGCCTGTTTCCAGTTTTGAATCGGCATCGTCCATTTTTTTGACGCCTCTTTCATCGCCAGCCATATCACTTTGAACACCGAATTATCCGTTGGGAATTGTGTGCTTTAATTACTAGGAGTTAGAGCAGTCAGCAGTCTTCTCTGTTAACCATTTTTAGTGTAGATTTAAGCCTTTGGGTTGGAATGCGTAGATCATTACATAATCACCAATCACTAGGAATTTTACAGAATGCCCATTTTTGAGTGGGAATGTGTGAAATTTACCGTCATTGTAGGCGGCGGCAACATAACTTAATTTTTCAGCTAGTCGCTCTATTTCAGCGATAAACTTATTAGCAACTTCAGGGTTCTGGCTTTGTTCTTCAATATATTCAGCTTTATCGAGCAGTTGAAAACGAGCCATCTCAGACCAGCGAACAATATAATATTGTTTCATCTTAATGCCTTACGCAAATCAGCTACTACTTCTTCATGCGAGTAAGTTTTGATTTTTCCGCTTAAAATGCCTTGTAAAAAGCGTTGTTCTTCCGTTAAAGAGTTTTCAAAAGAAGACAGAATTTCTTGTTCAAATACCGCTAATGACTGCGGTTCTGTTTGGGTTTCTCTCATAGTATGGTTTCCTTCAAATCAATTTTCATGTTGTTTGCGTTTATTTGACATACTCCCAGCAAAGGCAGGGAATTTCTACTAGCTCCCATAACAAGCTGTGGGCTACTCTCGGTGATCTCTAACGAGATTCGCTTCACAAGCGCTACGTCTATGTCCTAGCCTGATTTTCGCCGTCATTGAGAAAGCTTTATCATATCTCTGTTAGCAAAAATATTGTACTTGAATTGGTGTCTTCTTGTTCATAAAAACAGTTGCAATAACTAGGCTCAAATTGGTCTCCTATTTTGTATATACTATGCCTTGTGTAAGGTGTTGTAAAGTAAAAAGCACACAATTTCAGTCGTATCAATTGTGTGCTTTAATTACCAGGAGAGTTACGCGGTTAGTTATTCATTAAATTAATTTCAAAATTGTTTAGAATTGGTTTTTTCAAGCTACATTTCACCAGCGTTGTTGGGTCATTATTGCTGTTTGGTTCAACACGGAAAAGCCCTGCAAAGAGTGGTTTTTCATCGCCCATGGATTCTTGGTATTGCATATAATAGCTATACTTAGGATCGCTAAATTCAAGAGAGTACAACACATAGCCTGAACGACTCACAATATGGGAATTATTCCGTTCCAATATTTGACTTATTGGGTTAGTCACTTTGAGGTTCTGATAAGATAATACATAATGACTCCCTGTTTTTTCGACTAAAAGTTTTTTCCCTTGTGCACTTGAGCAGGAAAAAATGGGCTTGGTTGCAGCTTGAGCCGGCATTACAGTAAGGCATGTAGTCATTGCTAATGTTAAAAAAAGCAGTTTTTTATGTTTCATGTTTTCCTCCGACGGTAGAAATGATTTAAATGTTATACCATATTATTGATACGAAATAATAGTCTACTTACCTAAAATATAATCAGCTTCTTGATTTCGACGTCTTGCATTTACGCCTTTATTATCCACTTGACGTCTTCTAATGGCATTGGCTAATGCGGTCATATCCCCTGATTGTGCTGATGCTTGTGCAGCACTAATGACACTTTTTGTCTTATTCAGTGTTCCGTAGTTATAAATATAAGAGGTTAATACAGCTTGAGCTCGATCAGATAAACCATTCCACGTTTGTTCTGAAATTTCTCGTTTGATTTGGTTCGTATAGAGTTGGGTTCGACGGGCTAAATCGCGCTCTGCATCTTCTCTGGTTACGGTCATTCCAGGTTGTACTTTGATCACCGTACCATCCGCTTTGGTAATCGTATCTGATCCATAGCCTACACGATGTGCGTTGACATCCCAATCAGCTTGACTGATGAATCCCTCAAATTTTCGTAATAATCCTGCAGCTTGATCAAGCGAGGACCCCTTAATTGGTGCTATAGGATTATAGCTGCCTGAATAAATGCCACCTTGACTACCCGTGTTATAAGGCGGTCTATAAGGTGCAATATTACTCACTGTTGGAATATCTAGAGTAATATTTCGTCGAGGTAATGCAATATCACTTACTTCCATATGCTCTTCGGCATTTGGGGTACCGTAGGCTAAATCATTAACACGTTTATCTACGTTGTCATAGCTATTGCCATGATTGTCAACATTGGCCTCTCGGTAGAGCTTATTTTGAATGATTACAGAAGCCGTGTTATTGGTGATCATTTTTTGTAGATCCATTTCGAGTTTCACTTGAGAGATTTCCAAGTCAATTTTATTTAAGGCTTTTTCCAACTCTTCTTGAACATTGTTATCGGCTGCCACATAAGGCTCTCGCATGCCAGCGAGTATTGCACGTCGTGCCAACAGCATTTTTTCCATGACTTTGGCTGTGGCGATTTCTGCAGATAAACGTTGACTAAGCACTTCCACGTCAGGATCTTCACGTAAGGCTTCAATAAGCCCGCGTGTAACAGGAATGGTATTTGAACTCAGTTCAGCCAGTATTTCTTTACTTGGCGTATCCATATTCAGCGCTTGTTCAAGTTTCTCTACGGTTTGTACATTTTCCTCTTCAATCGTTGGTGCAAGCCCAACGCCCGCTTTTGAACTGGTTTTAGGACCGCAATCTTCGATACAAGTAGAAATGGATTGCTCACCAATGGTTCGGGTTAAAAAATCAGAGAGTTTTTGTGGTGAATCAAAGGTTTGACAGGTTGCCCCTGTACAAGATTGTCCTGTAAGTGGACTTTCATCTAAGGCATTACGGTTGTGTAATAGGTTGTAACCCGCTTTAGAGACATCTTCAATCAATTTGATTTGTTTTTGATTTTCTCCTCCACGTTTTTGCCCACCAATCCATTCCTTGCCATTTTTCCCTTTATTGTCTTCTGATTTTTTCTGTGCTTTTTGTGCATCCGGTTCAGTGGCTACAATACTTTTATAGTTTTCCAAATCCGCTGATTTTGCCCACCGTCCATTTAGCGTATAGTCAGCAAGCTGTTTCGACATGGCTTCACAGCTGGTTTTTAGGCGATTAAAATCAAGACGTCCTTGATAAACGCCATTGGTAAGAATATCATATAGTTGGGGGTTAGCTCGCTGGATAACCATAGCGGGTAGACTGGCTACCGCGCCTTTTGCGGATTCCATGACATTGCCCATTAAATCTTTAAAGCCTTCCGTGATCCCATTTAATTGGTTTTTTACGGTGGTTTTAATATCAAAATTTCCACACATTAAATTGGCTTTCCAACCAATCCCAAATTCAACGGCTTTCAAGGATTTTGCTCGAGTTGGCGGGGTCATATAGCCCGAACCCCCGCCGATTTGATAGTAAATTTGATCAGATAAAACGGAGTCTGATTTATTGAATTGAATTTTATCTAACAGAGAGGTATCTGCATAAATGGGGGAAGTACTGAGTGCTAAAACTACCGCAATACTCACTTTATTGAATCGTTTCATTTTGTTTCCTTTTATTCGTTATACCAATCAATACTGTAGAGAAAGGTTTGTCCTCGACGCTTACAGCATTTATAAGGACGCCATAATGCCCATGCATAGTTTCCTTTTTCAGATAACATTGTCGGTGGGGTATCGGGGAATGTACTGCAAGATTGCTGTGTTTCAGGGAAGGGTTGTTGCCATTTATGATTATTGGCTTGGCCTTCTTTTACCGGCGTTGGATACCAAATCCCCGCCTCATCTGTTCTGGCTGCGGGTTGATAAATATGTAATTGCCCCGTACGGGTAACAATATCGGCAACACGTTGTGCAATGATGGCTGAAGCCTTATAATCATCGACTTGTGTTACCGTACCACCGCGCGGAAAAATATTTCCCCACATTTCTTCATTGTTACGCACTTCACGTATTCCAGGTATGAGTGCTTCAGGGTAAAACATCTCAGGTAAATTTTGTTGCCAGGCAAAGTAATCAAGACTACTTAAAAAATAAGGCATAAATGAGGTTGTTTGAGTTTGGCAATAATAGCCTGTATTTTTTAACAGATGACTAATCGCTCCTTGAGGGTGTCCAAGTGCAGTTGCATTTTTAAAGGTAAGCTGGCTATAATTTTTTTGCGGAGAACGATACTCGCCGCCCTTTCCCCCTTGAAAAACGAAATTCATTTCTGACCAAGGATTTTGTCCATCGTGGTTATAAGCTGAAACCACCATTTCAGGTAAAAAGTGGCGTACTTTGGTTGAGGTTCTAACCTTACAACCAAAATAAGTACAGAAAAGCCAAAAACAGGTGCCTACCACTTTGTATTCTAAGCAACTGGTTGAGGCACTTGAGGCCATAATGGTTGACGTATTAATCTCGCCTTGTACCGTTGTGGCAAAGGTCAGTACAGTACAAAGTGCGGTCAGTTTTTGAGGGTATTTTTGCATCACTTTATTTCTCCCCTTTTTGATGTATCCATTGTTCCCAAAGTGTTATCGCCTGTTGAACATCATTCACCCCATAAACCACGGTTTGACCAAATTTTGGACTATCAAATAACACAGCGGGTACTTTGCGAATTCCCATTTGCCAGCCCACAATCACGCCTTGATAAGCCAGTTGTAATTCGCGAATTTTGGTTTGGCTATCGGGACGTTGAAAGAACGCTTTAGCTTGACGTTCCGCTTGTGCGGGATTGGCACTTAAGGCTTGACTGATCTGTTCTTCCCATTGTTCTACTTTATCAAGGTGATAAAAATGTTGAGCTAGCTGTGCATTTTGAATTGGGTAGGGTTGCGTACTGAAAACAGAAATTTTTACTCGATAGTCTTGGTTTTGGGACAAATCAGCCCAAGCCACAACACTGGTGCAGAAATATAAAAGGATAGCTCGCTTTATCATGACGTTTTGCCCAAAGAAAGAGAAATAATCCAACCTTAGCGAACTTCCAAAATGAACTAAATAATTAATTCTCTCTGAAATAAAAACAAATATTCTGAAAAAAAACTGTAAAAAAAGGATTTTTCATAGGGATGAATTTTGTATAATGAGTTTATTAAGTCAGCTACATCGGTAGCCCTTAAAACGTTGCAGAACGCCTGAAATAGCAACGGACTAGCCCGCTGTGGTAGTTGTGTTCATTGCCGAAATAACCTCAGCATTCTGAAAGAGGTTTCAGCGATTAAGCTGTGAATGTATCTTTTATCTCACCTGTTCAGGGAAAAATGTCCCTGCAGGGCGTTTCTCCTTGAACGTATTTTTAACTTCAATGGAGAATGCATTATGAGCAATTCACTTCCTGTCGATCCATTTGGGTCATCTCAACAATCCGAAAAAGCCAAAAAATCTTTTTCCTACGTTTTAGGACGGGGTTTAGGCAAAGTCGTGGTTTTTGCACGCAACAAATTATCTGGCGTTAGCCAAGCAGTTCATCACAGTATTGAAGACGATGTTCAGCGACGTTTGGCTGAGCAAGAAGCCTTTCACGAAATGTTGCAACAGCAACAGGAAATTTCGTATTGTGAAGAAATCGAAAAACTTAAGCGGCGTCATTTAAAAGTCGTCCTTTCAATGAGTTTAATCGGCTTATTGATGGGAGCGGTGTCCGCGGCTATCTTATTTTGGTATTACTAAACTGATGTTTAGATAACTTGCTACATTCTTGTGGGAAACACATTGCTTCCTACAAGGAGGTTGTGTTTCCCCAAATTTTTAAGGAGAAACACAATGAGAGTACAAATTTTATTCTCAGCAATCGGAGATTATATGCCTAAATATCAACAAACTGGGGCTCAAGCACACCAGACCTTAGCTGATGAAATTACGCAGAAAGCAAAAGACGTGTGGGACGCCCGTCAACCAGGTGAAAGTACCGTCAGATTTTTGCAAAAAATGCCGGCAAAACACGGTTCACATTTTCGTTTTTTATATGTGACTCAGAAAGATGAAAATACCTTGTTAGTCTCAGGAGGGCGAACAAGATGAAGGCCAAGCTAAAGGCATTATTTCATCATTTACAGAAGTAACGTTATTACGTTTAAGTGATGATTTACGCAAAGGGGCTTACCTGATGGGAGTTGGACTTGTAGGAACGATTTTATCTTCAGACAACGTTTCTATTCTTGAAGGGATTTTTCTCTTTCTTTTTGGTGCAGTTACTTGGATAATAGGTCATCTTTGTGCTTATTATACAGATATTAAGTCAAAACATACGCAAGGAGAGAAAAAATGAACTGGCCACTCTTTTTTATACTAGGTTTGTCTACGCTCTTTATAGGCACGTTTGTTGGGCTTTTATATTGGGCGAATTGGGATTTGATTAAAGCAGAGTTTTCAGAAGATGAAGCATCTGCTTAAAAAGATCCCGAAAACAAATCGAATTAACCTTTCAACCTATCTTAATCGTATCACGATAAGATATTCCTATCCTTAGGGGAAAACCTTTCCCTTGAGGAATTGTGTTTCCCCTTTTTTATTTTGGAGAAACGCAATGAATATTTTACACACTTATTTTGACAATAAATTAGTTGAAGCAGGCTTTCCAAGTGAATTAACTATTGAAAGTTCGCTTTCTTATAGCAAAGGCGATGGTGTCGCTTTTTATGGTCGGCTTTATTCTGATGATTGGATTAATTTGTATAAACACATTTATTCTGAAAAAACAGAGAAAGCCTATCGCCGATTTGCATTTATTGCCGAATATATCGGGGCGAATGAGTATTTCAATGTGCTTGACATTACGCGTAATCATTTTGGTTATCGTTATTCACATTATAATACGATGACGCTTGATGCTCGTCCAGCAGACGAAGCGTTTTACTTTCGAGATATTCGCAATAAAGATAAAGCCATATTCAGAGAAATCTGGGACAACTTTATTGCGGATTTAGACGAATATATTAAAGGCACCTCAAAAATGCTGGAATGTCTCGGTTATCGTTTGCTGGAATCAATGTATATTGAACCAGAAGAAAAACGTCGCACCATTAACACCAAACAGTATTGCATTGAATTTACTGTTGAACCCGTACCCTTTCATTATGGCTATTTTAGCTCAGAAGATTTTGGCTATGAGGATACCAATAAATTTTGCGAAGCAATCTTGAGTGGTATGAAAATCGTTGATTTAAGCGCCACGGTATATCACAAAGAACTCAATATTCAAATGGGTGAGAGTTCTTTAGGTTGGTGTACTTACTTGAGTAAGGATACCACTTACGGAGGTAATCGACGTTATTTAATCCTTGATGCCATTCGTGAAGCGAGAACCTTTGCACAAAAGTTGACGAATTTAACGCCATTACGTCAACCTCAATAAATTAACTTCCTTTTCAACCCCATCGGGGAATACTTCCCCAGTGGGGGTGTTCCCCATTTTTATTTTAGGAGAACACATTATGAACTCACAAATTCAACATAAACCCGATTTATACCAAGAAATTACTGACAGAATCATCAAATGCTTAGAAGAAGGGGCTGCCCCATGGTTAAAACCCTGGAATAGCCCCGATTATAACCTTGCACTGCCTAAGAATGCGGTATCCGGTCGCTTATACTCCGGCGTCAATATATTGCTTCTTTGGATGGCAAGTGCTGAAAAAGGTTATAAACAGAGCAAATGGCTCACCGCACAGTCAGCAAATAAATTAGGCGGTCACGTGCGCAAGGGTGAAAAAGCTACCATTATTGTAAATTATCGCCCGGTTGATCGAGAAAAACTTGATGATGAGGGAAATACCATATTGGATGATGAGGGTAACCCTGAAATGGAGCATTTTGCTCTACTTAAAAGACATGCTGTATTTAATATTGAGCAATGTGAAAACTTGCCTCAATACTTATACGATGATACTCATATCATCAAAAATGACGAAGATCCTTATGAAATTTTTAGAGAAATTCGCCAAATCATTGATGGAATGAGCGTTAAAGTTGATATTAAGCCACAAAATAAGGCTTATTACTCATCGGCAAAAGATGTCATTGCGATACCTGAAATTAAACAATTTACAAGCGAACAAGAATTTTATTCTGTTCTACTCCATGAAATAACTCATGCAACCGGTCACAAAGATCGATTAAATCGTGAAGGTGTAACAGGCACATCAGGTCGTCTGAGTAAAGTCTATGCGTTTGAGGAACTTGTCGCTGAAATGGGATCCGCTTTTTTGTGTGCACATATTGGTTTTAATACTGTGCAACAAAATGCCGGATACATTAACGGTTGGATCCAACTGCTTAAAGAAGATAAAAGAGCCATCTTTAAAGCATCTGGGAAAGCACGTGAAGCCTGTCAATATATGTTTGACTGTTTACAAGTCATGGAACAATATGAACGTTTAAATTTTGCAGCATAGTCATTCATCCCAAGGGGATATAGTATCCCTTTGGGCATAGTGTATCCCCTTTTTTATTGAATTGGAGTACACTATGCCTATAGTTTTAACTTATAAAGGTTATAAAATATACTTTTACTCTAATGAGGGAGTACCGTTAGAGCCTGTTCATGTCCATATAGACAAATCAGGCAAAACAGCCAAAATCTGGTTAAAGCCAGTATCCCTAGCATATAATTATGGACTCTCCTCAAAAGAGTTAAAAGAAATATGTGATTATTTACAAAAATATGAACAATTTATCGTGGAGGTTTGGAATGACTTCTTCAACATTCGCAGTAGCCACTAAAGTCTCTATTCAGCAAGATTTATTTCAAATTACTTTGCAAGATGGAAGAATATTAGGAGTGCCATTTAGTTGGTTTCCGAAATTAGAACAGGCTTCGCAAGCTGAACGAGAAAACTATGAACTCTCTCCTACGGGGGAAGGTATTCATTGGTGGGAGCTTGATTTGAATTTATCCATTAATGGATTATTAGCAGGTAAACGCGAATTTAATCCAGAATGGTCAATAAAAGACTATTTAGCACGTAAAAAGCTATCTATGCCTTCAAGCTAAAGTCATTCTATTGTTCTAATTTGTTTTTAACACCACAGAATAAGGCATTCGCCTCATTCTTAAACCCACAGGGGGTACATTATCCCCTGTGACGTAATGTATCCCTATTTTAATTAAAAATAAGGAGCATTATGTTTAGATTATTTAAACCACCCTTTGAAATTTCGACTTTGGAGGCATGGTCAAAAATGAGCGACGATATAGCAAAAGTTGCACTTCTAGCTATTCCTGTTATGCTGTATAGCGATAATAGTTTAGGCTTTAGAATATTTAATATTGTATTACTGAGCGTAGTCGTACTAGCATTTTTGACTGTTGGACGATACTTTCGACAAGTTATAATTCGCCTATCAGAGGAGAAATAATATGAACCCTATTGGACTATCTGTAGGTTTAGCGATTTTGGCAATTCTAGGCTGCTTAGCTGCCTATGGCGCCTCAAAACTTGAAAAATCTACTAGAAAAAATCCCGAAGATCTAGAAACTAAAAAATTAGATTCTCATCATTAAACAATATCCCCTAGATGATATCTAGGGGATTCTTTTCTCAGGTAAAAATATCCTTTTAATACTAACTCAGCAAAAGAAATTTTTTCATTGATTTAGACAGGAGTAAAAGTTATACAATGTATAATTAAGCAGAGGAAAGTAATATGAATTTAACCATAAAGAAATAGGGCAACAGTATTGGCATTAGAATTTCAGCACCTATTTTAGCTGAGCTACGATTAAAAGCCGATTAACTTATTAATATGCAAGTTGACAATGGCAAAATCATTATTGAACCAGTATCTCATCAACCTACTCTGGAAAAATTGTTATTAGGTATTAACAAAAACAATCTACATCAAGAAGTTGATTTTGGTGAACCCAAAGATGGAGAGTGGTAATGCCTGAATATATCCCTGATGTAGGCGACATTATTTGGTTAAACTTTACACCGCAAGCTGGGCATCGTCCTGCTGTGGTATTAACGCCAAAATCTTATAATCATTTAACCGGTTTGTTAGTCTGTTGCCCTTTAACCACCAAAATTAAAGGTTACCCTTTCGAAGTCGCTGTCAGTGGTCGCCCTAAAAATGTTGTATTATCCGATCAAGTTAAAAGTTTAGACTGGCGAATCCGTCAAGCAGAATTTAAAGGAAAAATTACCACATTGGAATTAACAGAAATTCGCCAAAAAGTATCATTATTGCTGAATCTTTAAATTGAAAAATTTCTCTACATAATTTTCTCTTTCTAAATAGACGAGTTGCGAACAGAATAAATGCACAACATATGGTGCATATAAAAATGATACTCAACTATTTATCTTCCTTCTTTATTTTATTATTTATGCCTTCCTTGCCAGCTAAGAGTCAAAGTTACAAATAAGTGGCATAATAGGCAAAACTTAGAACGAAAGAATAAGGCTTTAGCCTATTTTTTTACTCTTAGAAGGTACAATTTAATGTCATTAAAGCTACAAATAGCTGTCAAAATATATTAAAAGATACCAATAAGGTCAAATTATTTATGAAAACAGAACCCACTTTCCAACAGGTTCGTAAGATCAAACCAACGCGCCTTAGCGTATCAGGTTTACTCCCTTTTAAAGATGGAGTAAGCATTCCTTACGAATCTACGCTTGAGCGAGATCTTTTACTTTATTTTACTTATATGCCTGCGGTAGAGGAAATCATTTCTCAACCTGTCCGCCTTCTGTTTGTAAAGAACGAAATGACTTACCCTTACACGCCTGATTTCTTCATTCGCTTCAATGATGGACGACCATCGCTTTTGATTGAAGTAAAGCCGAAATCAAAATGGCAGGAACATTGGCGTGATTGGAAAGAAAAATGGAAGGCTGCAATGGCATTCAGCAAAAAGAACGAGTGCATCTTCCATATTTATGATGAAGATAGAATTCGCCACCTTGCATTATTCAACATTAACGCAGTTCAACGTTATAAGCGATTACAGTACGATCCAGAAGATATTGAGGCGGTACTTACTCAAGTTAAATTACACGACAATACAACAATAGATTTTCTACTCTCTCGATTATTTACAGGTTCACTCTATCGAATCAAAGGATTACAGGTTATCTATCACTTATTAGCAACCAAGCAACTGACTTGCAACTGGTTTGAACCATTATCTGAATTTACCGAAGTTTGGGGGTATTCAAATGACTAAGGGATTTATTCATCCTCGCTATCACGGTCGATTAGAGCGTGATCGTCTCATTTTGCAAAAAGGTAATGTTTATGTAAACCGCGAAGATGGCGAACAATATGAGTTGATTGAGTATTTAGATGAAGATGCACAAGTGATGATCCGAAATCTTCATACTCGCCAAAGTAAGATTGCTAGTATTCATCAGCTTGAGAATTTGAAAGTTAATGAACGCGAAGATGTTTCTGTTGATTTAAGTGCAATTAGTGACGAATACTGGGAAAAAGCGTTAGAAAAATACGAAATGATTAAGCCTCTGCTTAATTACGAGCAGCATTGTCCTTCTTCAGTAAAAGAGCGAGCAAAAGAAGTGGGGGTAAGTGATCGAAGTTTATATCGTTGGATTCAAGCATACAACTCTCTTGGCTCGATAGCGGGGTTAGTAAGTCGAAAGCGTGGTTGGGCGGAAGGTAACTCACGTTTAAACAAAGAGCAAGATGAATTGGTAACGGCGGTTATTAATGAGTTTTACTTACATAAACAACGTCCAACGATTGAGCAAACAATCCGTGAGGTACAGCGTGTAGCCAGTCAAAAAGGGATTGATAGCCCAAGTCGTCGCACTATCCGACAACGCATTTTACGTATATCGGAAGAAGAAAGATTACGTAAACGTGGACAGAAAGAGAAAGCGAAGAATAAATTTACACCGAAGCCAAATAGCTTCCCTAACGTAGATTTTCCTTTAAGCGTGATTCAAATCGATCATACACCTGTTGATTTAATCATCGTAGATAACCAGTATCATAAACCGATTGGCAGACCGTATTTAACATTGGCAATGGATATATATAGTCGAATGATTACTGGTTACTATCTATCGCTTGATACACCATCAGTAGCATCGGTTGCAATGTGTATTGCTCGTAGCATTTTGCCGAAAGAGCGTTTATTACTAGATCATAACGTACAAGGTGAATGGACGGTATTTGGTTATCCAAATAAAATCCATGTAGATAACGGTGCTGACTTCCGCTCACTTGATTTATCTAAATCTTGCGAATCGCACGGTATTGCTCTTGAGTTTCGTCCTGTTGGTCGTCCCGAGTTTGGCGGACATATTGAGCGAGTGATCGGTGCGTTTATGCAAGAAGTTCACGGCTTGAGCAGTACAACATTCTCTAACACGAAAGAGAAAGATACCTATCAATCGGAAGCCGAAGCGGCAATGACCTTAGATGAATTTGAAACGTGGCTGATTAACTATATTGTAAACGTGTATCACAAACGCACCCACTCTGCGTTAGGTATGTCGCCTGTTCAAAAATGGCGATTAGGGATTTTTGGTGATAAAGATCACGTTGGTTGTGGTTATCCGCAAATGCCTGTTGATGAACAAACGTTATTACTTGATTTCTTGCCAAGCGAAAAACGAACTATTCAGCACAATGGCGTAACGATTGATGGTTTTGCCCGAAGCACAGTTACTAGAAGTGCCACAGGTGATTAATAGCTTGTTGAAATCCGATACTACTTTACAACCTTTGCGACCACATCTTAATTTGAGTCAAAAATCTCGTGCATGGAACGATAAAAAAATCACAGCACACCACGGAATTATTCCTACAACACAACCTGTTGACATTACCAAAATGGATAAAGATGAGTTTAAGGTGTACGACCTGATTCGTCGGCGTTATCTTGCGCAATTTTTACCACAATTTGAGGTTGATAAGACCCAGATTCGCTTATCTTGTGGCACACATCAACTGGTAGCAAAAGGTCAAGTAACCGTAGTTACGGGGTGGAAAATGTTATTTCGTCACGCCAAGGAGGAGCAAGGGGATAAACAAGGTTTGCCCGTACTCAATATTGGACAAAACTTAGCCGTGGTAAATACAGAGGTTGAATCACTTAAAACCACGCCACCGCAACACTATACGGAAGGTACCTTATTAACTGCAATGGTCAATGTCGCTCGTTTTGTAACAGATGAACGTCTGAAAAAACAATTACGCGAAACAGAGGGACTTGGCACGGAAGCAACGCGAGCGAGTATTATGAAAACCCTTTATGACCGAGGCTATATTCAGAAAAAAGGTAAATCAGTAATATCCACCTCTGCTGGCAAAATGCTGATTACGAATTTGCCAACGGCATTAAAAGATCCTGGGTTGACAGCATTATGGGAACAAGCATTAAACCAAATTGCGGAAAAGCAAATGAGCTTGCAGGACTTTATGCAAAAACAAGAACAGTTCGTGCGCTATTTAATTCAAACCTGTGGGCGACAAGACATAAAAATGGGTAATGTAGAGATTAAAAAATGCCCTGAATGTGGTAAGCCTTTAAGAAAGCGAACAGGGAAAAATGGGGACTTTTGGGGGTGTATGGGGTATCCTCAATGCAACTACGTGGAGTCCAGTACAAAGAAAAAGAAATCGGGGAAAAAATATTCTTCTGTGAATCTGTCCCAACAATTTGCAAAGTTACACCAACAAGTCAAATAATATGGTATGATGTGTATACAAAGGTCGTTAGCATTGTCGATTATCAATGCGTTGCCGAAATCACCATTTGCTTCTTTGCGGATATAAATTTGCTGCGCATTAAATTCAAAATCAACAGGTAATCTAACTGCTTGGCTTCGACCATTTTTGAACAGGCTTGCAATTCGTTCCATTTTTCTGTCTCCACTTGGTCTAAATGTAATATACTGTGGCATAGGCTTTATTTGTTTATAAAGCAAGCGGTTTCTTAATATATTTTTTGGGAAAAGAAAGGATTTAAAGAGAAATATATAGTGTTTTGAGTACATAACTAGACATTATGATGATAAGATAATGATCTTCTTTCATTATCAATCATTGCCTGTTTCCAGTTTTGAATCGGCATTGTCCATTTTTTTGACGCCTCTTTCATCGCCAGCTATATCACTTTGAACACCGAATCATCTGTTGGAAACACGTTGCGTTATGAGGCTGGTAGACACATCAGCATCATAGAGTTCTTTGAACATATCAACGATTTCTTGATTACTTAACCCTTTAGCATATAAGGCAATAATCTGCTCATCCATCCCCGTAATGCAGGTTTGTCTTGATAAGGTGCGGTTCAAAGGCGCCATCACGGTCGCGAGGGGTATCGATTTCTATCTCACCTTCATCACAAATCACGGTTTTGGACGTGTAGCCATTCTGGGCATTTTTGCCTTTTCGGAGCTGATGCTTTTCATAGCCAAGATGGTCAGTGAGTTCGCTATTTAGAGTGGCTTCAACCGTGATTTTTTTAAGCATTCGTGAAAACTGATTAAGGTCTTCTGGTGTTTTGAGGGTTTTGGCAAATTCCGCTGCCAACGCGTGGAGTGGTTTTTCGTTCATAATAAAGTACCTGTTTCTGATATATTATCTCAGAAACAGGTATTTACACAATTTGGGGGATAGACTCACAAAACTGAAAATAGGCTAAGGGTAATTAAACGCTTTCTTAATTTAATGTCCTATTAGAAATCAAAACGAATACCCCAAATCACCTTGTACATACCAACCTTCCGCTTGTGTTGATAAAGCAAAACCTGCCAATACTGTTGTAATAAGTAACTTTTTCATAGCTAAAGACCTCTAAATATGTAAAAAAAATGATAGTGCATCTTGCAAACGATTGCTAAATGCAATGTAAAGTCTAAAAAATAGATAAATTTAAAACAGTAACAAACAGGACAATTACAACCTTTTTTGGACAATTTCTACTTTATTTAGAAAATAAAAATGGTGATACTAAATTACAGTACGATAAACTCGTGCAAATTGCTCAAATCTTTACATGATACTGATTTAGTCGATTCTGGTAAAAGTGTTATTTTTTGTATGAATAATAGTGATTATATTTATACCAGTTATAACAGAAACAGCGAAGGTTTAGAATTTGAAATTGAAAATTTAAAGAAAATTATTTCATGATTGAAGCATAAAAAACGTAAAAAGGCATAGTTTTTACTATGCCTTTTTGTGTCTATCACTTACACATCATAAGTCGTTGAAGCAGTATTCCCACCACGCCCTGTCCAGTTAGTGTGGAAGAAGTCTCCACGTGGTTTGTCGGTGCGCTCGTAAGTGTGAGCACCGAAGTAGTCACGTTGTGCTTGGAGTAAATTTGCTGGCAAACGCTCTGACGTGTAACCATCTAAGAACGTGATCGCAGACGCCATACAAGGCATTGGGATACCCACTTCAATGGATTTCGCCACCACTTTACGCCAGTCGCTTAACGCATTTTCTAAAATGCCTTTGAAGTACGCATCTGAACCTAAGAACACCAAGTCAGGGTTTGCTTCGTACGCATCACGAATATTGCCTAAGAAACGGCTGCGAATGATACAACCCTCACGCCATAATAATGCGGTTGCACCGTAGTTGATATCCCAACCGAAATTTTCAGACGCTTCACGAATGAGCATAAAGCCTTGTGCGTAAGAGATGATTTTTGACGCCAATAACGCTTTGCGCACTGCTTCAATCCAGACTTTTTTGTCGCCTTCCACGTTGCCAATGGTTTTGTTGAACAGTTTAGAGGCGGCAACACGTTGATCTTTGAATGAAGAAACGCAACGGGCGAAGACCGACTCGGTGATTAAGGTTAATGGAATACCGGAATCTAATGCGTTGATCCCTGTCCATTTACCCGTGCCTTTTTGACCTGCGGTATCAAGGATTTTTTCCACAAGCGGTGTACCGTCTGTATCTTTGTAACCTAAAATATCGGTCGTAATGTCGATTAAATAGCTATCTAATTCGGTGTTTTTCCATTCTGCAAAGATCTGCTGCATTTCGTCATAGCTTAAGCCTAAGCCATCTTTTAAGAATTGGTAGGCTTCACAGATTAACTGCATATCGCCATATTCAATACCATTATGAACCATTTTCACAAAGTGGCCGGCACCCTCTTTGCCCACCCAGTCGCAGCAAGGTTCGCCTTTGTCGGTTTTCGCTGAAATCGCTTGAAAAATCGGCTTCACATATTGCCACGCCTCGCTGTTACCACCCGGCATAATCGAAGGTCCGTGACGCGCCCCTTCTTCACCGCCCGACACGCCTGAACCGATAAAGCGAATGCCTTTTTCTGCTAATGCTTTCACACGACGGTTGGTGTCTGGGTAGTTTGAGTTACCGCCATCAATGATGATGTCGCCCTCTTCTAAGTGCGGTAGTAAAGCGTCAATAAATTGATCCACGACCTCACCTGCACGCACCATTAACATCACTTTGCGTGGTTTTTCTAACTTCGCCGCTAAATCTTCTAACGAATACGCCCCGATAATATTGGTGCCTTTCGCCGCCCCTTCTAAAAATTCGTCCACTTTTGAAGTAGTACGGTTATACGCCACGACTTTAAAGCCATTATCGTTCATATTTAAAATAAGGTTCTGACCCATTACCGCTAAACCGATAACGCCGATATCGCCTTTTACTGACATTTTTTGCTCCTGTTGGATTGTTGAATTTTTTGCGGAAAACTCCTTGAATTTTCACCGCACTTTAATTTGTAGGGTGGGCATCCCTGCCCACCGTTGCTAATACTTAATTGATTTTATTGGTGGGCAAGGATGCCCACCCTACGATTATGCGAATAAACTGCCCCCCAACGCCAACACCGCCGGCATTCCCTGCTTAATCAAAATGCCTTTATTCTTCGAACTCAATGCCCCATAAACCGCCGCCACAATCACGCAAATTAAAAAGAAAAAAGTGACCGCACTTTGTTGAATGCAAAGGGAAAAAATAATCCCTGCCGCTAAAAAACCATTGTATAAACCTTGATTGGCAAACAACAACTGAATTTTCGGATTGGTTGCGGTTTGTTCATCTAAATTAAAAATTTGTCTCGCCTTTGGGCTGTCTAAAGCAAATATTTCTAAATACATAATATAGAAATGCTCAAGGGCAACAAGAATTATTAAAATATAGGCAATAATTAACATTAGAGTAATGCCGCTGCCTCTTTATCCAAATACCACTCCGTTACGCCATTTTTCGCTTGAATTTTTGCCGCAGGATAAGGCAAATCTTCTGGAAGTGCGGTCTGAATTTCTTTTAAAATTTCCGCTTTGCTGGCACCGGTCACTAAATAAGTAATACGTTTTGCTTGTTCAATGAGTTTCGCAGTTTTTGAAATGCGGATTTGCCCCGTTTCGGGATGTTTGGCGATCACCGCTAAATTCGGATCGTTGAAATCCGTTTGGTGCGGGAAAAGGGATGCTGTATGACCGTCGGTTCCCATGCCTAAAATAATCCAATCAAAAACTTGCTCAGGAACGACCGCACTTAGCTCTTGTTTAAAACGTTTTAATTCCTGCTCAACGGGTTCTTCGCCACGAATACGATGAATATTTTCCGTTGGGATTTTAATATGATCGAACAATAATTTTTGCACTTCACCATAATTGCTTTCCGGAGCTGTTGGCACCACCATGCGATCATCGCCCCACCAAAAATGCAAATTTTGCCACCGCACTTGGCTTTTGTAAGGCGCTTGGGCAAGGGTTTTGAATAACAATTTTGGCGTTGAACCACCGGATAAAGAAATATGCACCGGGCGGTTAATTTGGCTATAAAGCACAAATTCTTGTGCAATTTTTTCCACCACATTTTGCGCGGTTGGGAATGTAATATAATTCATTATATCTCCGTAGGGTGGGCTTACTAGCCCACCAATAACAATCGTTGGTAGAACGGTGGGTCGGCAAGCCCACCCTACGTAGTTACACTTTTTTTCTCATTGCGCCGGTAGGTTTACGCCAAACGCGACCGGATTTTGCAATCAATTTATCGGCTTCCGTTGGTCCCCAAGTTCCAGCCTCATATTCATAAATACGTCCGCGAGCGGCTTTGTAATCCAAAATCGGCTGTACAAATTTCCAACAAGCGTGTACCGCGTCGGTACGTGCAAATAAAGTGGCATCCCCTTTCATAGCATCTAGCAACAAACGATCGTAAGCGGTTAAAATGCTTGGCGACGCCAAATCTGCATAACGGAAGTCCATTGACACTTCTTTTGCTTCAAAGCCGGCGCCCGGTTTTTTCAAGCCAAAGCGCATTGAAATGCCCTCGTCTGGTTGGATGCGGATAATCAATTTATTTTCCGGCGCGTTTTGGCTAAATACTGGATGTGGCGTGGTTTTGAAATGAATCACCACTTCGGTGACACGCGTTGGTAAGCGTTTTCCAGTACGAACATAGAACGGAACACCCGCCCAACGCCAGTTATCAATCTCACAACGCAATGCCATATAGGTTTCCGTCATGGAATCCGGCGGCACCCCTTTTTCTTGCAAATAGCCTTTGGCAGCTTCACCTCGGATATTGGCAGCGGTATATTGCCCTAACACCAAGTTATTTTTAACATCTTCTTCGCTTAGTGGGTGCAAACAATGCAACACTTTCGCTACTTCATCACGCATAGAATCCGCATTGATAATTGCCGGCGGCTCCATAGCAACCATCGCTAACACTTGTAATAAATGGTTTTGGAACATATCACGCATCGCGCCAGAACCATCATAATAACCGCCACGTTCTTCAACGCCAATTTCTTCTGCACCGGTAATTTCAACATAATCAATAAAATTACGGTTCCACAGCGGTTCAAATAATCCGTTGGAAAAACGTAATACCAATAAGTTTTGTACGGTTTCTTTACCCAAATAATGGTCGATACGATAAATTTGATGCTCTTCAAAGAAACGGTGAATTTGCACATCCAGCGCTTTTGCAGTTTTGATGTCATAACCAAACGGTTTTTCGACAATAATACGTTTCCAACCAAATTCTTCGGTATTTAATCCATGCGCGGCTAAACATTCGGGAATAACGCCATATAAACTCGGTGGCGTTGATAAATAATAAAGCGTGTTACCGGCAGTGTTATATTGATCATGTAATTCGTCAAGGCGCGGAATCAGTTTGCCATAATCCGCTGCGTCAGAAGTGTTTAGGGTTTGATAATAAAGATGGCTACAAAATTTTTCTAAAATGGTAGGAGCCGGATTTTCCGTTTTGATTAAAGCCTCACGCATCTTTTGTCGAAAGGTTTCGTCGTTCATGTCGCTGCGCGCCACACCCAAAACGGAAAAGTTTTCGGTTAAGCGACCGATTTTATATAAATTAAATAGTGCCGGAATTAATTTGCGGTGAGTCAAGTCACCGGAGGCACCAAAAATGACAATACAATTATTTTCTGCGTTTGCGTTCATTTTATCCTACAACTTATAAAAACTACAATGAATGGCTATAATATGCTGAAACGATACAAATTACCAATAGTTATAATGAATTATATTGAAAGATTTTTCGCCAATTAAACTGCGCGTCGGAAACCATGATAAAATCAGGATTAACAAAGGTTTCACGCTGATTATAGGTAAGCGGATTAAAGTTTAAATCCATAATTTTCCCGCCCATTTCCGCTAGAATAATTTCTGATGCGGCAGTATCCCATTCCCCTGTTTTGCCCAAACGAATATAGCAATCGGCAATATTGCCGGCAACCAAGGTACTTTTTAATCCGCTTGAGCCATAAATTTGAAATTGATATTGAAAATTTGGTGATAAAATCGACCGCACTTTTGCAACAGCTCCCGCCGCGCCTACCACAATATGAATAGGCTGATTGGCATCCAGCGGACGATATTGCAATTTTTCCTGTTGTCCATGGTCAATTTTATAGGCGCCATTGCCTTTGGTGGCATAAAACGTTTGTTGCAAAATCGGAGTGTGGATTATGCCTAAAACGGGTCGATTTTGTTGTATCAGAGCGATTAATACGGAAAATTGTCCGCTGCGGTTGATAAATTGCCGTGTACCATCAAGGGGATCAATAAGCCAATAGCATTCCCAAGTTTGGCGTTGCCCTAAGGAAATATACTGACTTTCTTCCGATAACACCGGAATAGCGGGCGTAAGTGCGGTCAGTTTTTCGCTTAAAAATTGACTAACCGCTAAATCCGCTTCAGTCACCGGCGTATTATCGGATTTGGTGTGAATTTTGATATTAGTGGAATAAAAACGCGTTAACAGCTCGCCGGCTTGATGGGCGATGGTTAATGTCGCTTGCAAAAGCATTGGAGTGAGTAATACGTTTTTTTCTGTCATAAGCCATGATTTGATTAAAGACGCCACGAGATGTTGTTACCATAACATAAAAAACACAATCTCAGAAGCTATAACATCATTAATCGGCTTAAGAGAAAAAGGGACATGAAAAAAGCCGCTAATTACTTAGTGATCTGCACCCCAAAAGTTGGACAAATAAATCAACTAAATAAGGTGCAGATTTTTATGGGTAAACATTATTCAACAGAATTCAAATTTCAAGTTATTCAATATGTGTTAAATCACCAAATGGGGGGGGCGTGAAGTCGCACAATTTTTCTCTATTCCGACACACGCTTCTGTCGTGATGTGGTTGCAACGATTCGAAAAATGCGGTATCAATGGGCTTATTCGACAACCTAACCAGAAACATACAATGGCAAAACCTAAATTTGACGGTTCACTTAAGGTGAGAAATCCAAATGATATCAATGAATTGCTAAGACGAATTGAATATCTTGAAGCGGAAAATGCTTGCTTAAAAAAGCTCAAGGAGTTGGATGAGAAAAAAAAGCGGAAAAAAGGGATATCGTTAATGCCTTAAAATCAAAGCATAACTTACCGTTATTGTTGAAAATCATGGCATTACCACGTTCAACTTTCTATTATTCTCCAAAAGAAGTCGCTCACCAAACGATGAGAGCTAAGGTTTTGGCTCTCCATCAAACTAATGGGGGACGTGATGGTTATCGAATTATTCGTGCTAAATTGCAAGCTGAGGGGATTTTTATGAGTGGGAAAACGGTTCTTGCTCATATGCAAGCCCTCAATATTCGTTCTTGTGTGAAAGTGAAACGACGTAAAAAATACGGTAAAACGAGTCATATTGCACCGAATTTACTCGAACGTGATTTTAATGCAACAAAACTTAAACAAAAACTAGTAACAGATGTGACAGAGTTTAGAGTAGGAGATGAAAAGCGTTATTTATCGTCGATGATGGATTTAGCTAATCGAGAGATTATTGCTTATCACATCAGTCGTCGCCCTAATTTTGCTTTGGTTGCCACAATGTTAAAGAAAACACTTTCCCAATTAAACGAAGATGATTTACCGATAATCCATAGTGATCAAGGGTATTTGTATGGGCTAGCGCGTTGGCGAAAAATGTTAATGAGAGAAGATGGCTCGCCTTATACGATTCAAAGCATGAGCCGACGTGGGAACTGTTATGATAATGCAGTGATTGAAAGTTTTTTTAGTGTGTTAAAATCAGAATGTTTTTACGTCTATCAATATGCGAATGTTGATGAACTTGAACAAGCATTACATAAACATATTCGTTACTATAATGAGAAACGGATAAAACTAAGTTTAAAAAATTTGAGCCCTGTGCAATACAGAGCTCAATATTTAAGTTAATTAATGAACTGTCCAAATTTATGGGGCAGATCAGTGACCGGTTTAATTTTTACACCTTCCGATACTACATTTTACTGTTTTAGGTTCAATGTCAACTTTTGACAACTTCACATTACTTCAATGTTATTCTATTTTTTATTCAGTTAAAAGCGTTTAATTCACATGATGGTGGCGGTCGAAATATCAAAAAATTGCCATTCTCCGCGCGCCTATAACCCCGTGGAAAGGGGTACCCCTCGGGAGTACCTTTAGATTTGATTAGTTTTCAGTCGACATAAAAAAGGGGAAAAACTGTAATAGCGATAATATGGAATTCTTGGGACGGTATTTGAGACGTTTTCCCTGAACTTTTTACCCCTCCCCCTCCCACCGTTGGTGTAAGTTGTCAAATATTAAACCTTAGCCCTGTTTAATACGGTGTTGATGATTTCCCGCTTGGTTTATCCAGCGGGATTTTTGTTTTTAGATTAACTTTTCTAACTTCTTCAGTATCATTTCATTCTTGAGTAGCTGCCCTTTTAAAAACTCGGTTTCACATTGGGCTATTTCCGTATTAATCTCGCCTATACGCTCTTTTTGCAGCTCGATAACTTCATGTAGCGGGAATGGCTCAAAATCGTCGTATAAGCTCATAAAGGTGTAATTTGTATAGCCTTTCAAATAGTGCTTGATAGCGGTGGTGAGTAAAAATTTTTTATTGATTTTGACTTTCATACTTTTCCTGTAAGTCATTGTTTTTAAAACAAAGTCCAAAATTGGATTTTGTGTGTTATTTAATCAAATCCAAATTTGGATTGGTTCAGTTATGGACATATGCCCACAACTCAAATGTTTCGTTATCGCAACAGTTGACCACGCTTAAAAGGTATCAAGGAAATGCTGAACCCTTTAAGGTGTGAAGATTTCCCCCATACCTCTGACATTTTTTGCTGGTGGTGTCTCGCTTTAGGGGGGAAGGGGGTTATATTTATTTTTTCTTTTGTAATAGTTTCTTTTGTGGTTCCCTGATTTGGGTAAGCTTGATTTCCCTTTTTGGGTAAATCCGGGTAACGTTACATTCTGTCATGGCTTACCTCGTTAACTAATTCCGCCAGCTGATTGATCACATCCTCCAATCTTTCTAGTCTTTCTTGCTGTGCCTCAAGTTCAATGCGGAGAAATAACAACTTATCGGCAATGTCTGAAAGTGTTTCTAGGGTGGTGGCGGTCCGAGTAAACGATCACCATTAAGTTGAAATGGGTGTTTACACAGAATTTGGGATAGGGTCTTTTTTGTATTAACAGCCTGTTCAAGTGTATGTGGTGGGAATACTGTTTTGAGGACTTATGAGGCACAGTTAATAAATAAAAGAGTTGGCATAGCCAACTCTTTTGGTTTTAGGAATGTAATCAGACTATTCTGTTTTTACTGGTTTTAGACCGGCATTCCAAAGCGCTGTATTTAATTCAGCAATCAATTTTTTCTTTTCTTGGGACGTGAGTAAAATCACATATTTATTCAATAGCGCTGCTGCAAGAGACCAATAAAGAGAAATATTGACAGAAATGCCAAGTTTTTTTAACCGAACATAACAATTGGCTGCTCCGACTGTTTTAAAGGTTTCTACATCATAAACCTGTATTTTAGCCAGTAGACGCTCATGTTTAATTGACAAATTAATCAATTCTTTAATTCGCTTTTTTTTTGCCAGCTCCATGGCAATTCGTAGCTTTTTTGCTTGTTCAATTGAGAGAATTAAACAGCGTTTGAAAGCTTTTTTGTCATCCATAACATATTTAGGTAATCTGTAATAATTACTTATCGTGAGACGAGAATTCGGCGCAGTAATTAAATAAGATACCGCACCGAGCGACTCAAAGTATTTAGCCAGTTCACCTGTCGCCTTGAGATAAAGAATTTCTCCCTGACACATTCCAAATAAGTCTTCATCCTTGAAGAGACCACATCCAATAAATAGTCTTTTGATTTTGATGTCACCGATAAGCTCCTCTAATTGTTGACAGAGTTCTCGGGCTTTTTGTGTGTTTACTTTCATGTTCATACAAGATCCTTTTGTCCAAAGTTTTCACTTAAACAGCAAATTACCCTGTTTATACCAAAAGTCGTGATTAAGAATAACCACTTCAGATAATGTTATAGCACATACTTAGCGATTAATGAAAAGTTTATGTAAATTATGTTGCAAAATTGTGAACTTGATCGAGGAAATAAAAAAGAGTGCCTCAAAAACCGCATTTTGTGCAAATTTCCCTTTGACAAAATAAAATTTGTTGTTCTAGCTATTTTTATTTAGTTTTGTTGTAGATAAAAGATACAAAAGGCGGGTAAAAAACTACCAATTGATTTTATAATGAGGTTTTTGTGAAAAAAGTACTTGCGAGATGAATTCAAATCACTATAATACGCCTCCGCAACGCAAGAGCAGCAATCGGTCAGGAAGTGAAAGAAAAAGTTTTATTTTCTGATTGACATGAGAGGGAAGTTTAATTAGAATTTCAAGCCTTGCCAAATGCAAATGTTCTTTAACAATATATCAGACAATCTGTGTGGGCACTTGTTGATTGACTTTGTTTAAAAATAATTTTTAATTTTGAAGTCTTAATAGGTGCTTAAACTAGAAATTCATAATTACGTAGAGTGATATGTAAACTTTAGCTAAGCAGAATATTGAGCGATTGAACTTAAATTGAAGAGTTTGATCATGGCTCAGATTGAACGCTGGCGGCAGGCTTAACACATGCAAGTCGAACGGTATCAGGGAAGTGCTTGCACTTTTGCTGACGAGTGGCGGACGGGTGAGTAATGCTTGGGAATCTGGCTTATGGAGGGGGATAACGACGGGAAACTGTCGCTAATACCGCGTAGAATCGGGAGATGAAAGTGTGGGACCGTAAGGCCACATGCCATAAGATGAGCCCAAGTGGGATTAGGTAGTTGGTGGGGTAAAGGCCTACCAAGCCTGCGATCTCTAGCTGGTCTGAGAGGATGGCCAGCCACACTGGAACTGAGACACGGTCCAGACTCCTACGGGAGGCAGCAGTGGGGAATATTGCGCAATGGGGGGAACCCTGACGCAGCCATGTCGCGTGAATGAAGAAGGCCTTCGGGTTGTAAAGTTCTTTCGGTGGTGAGGAAGGTGGTGGATTTAATAGATTCACTAATTGACGTTAATCACAGAAGAAGCACCGGCTAACTCCGTGCCAGCAGCCGCGGTAATACGGGGGGTGCAAGCGTTAATCGGAATAACTGGGCGTAAAGGGCACGCAGGCGGACTTTTAAGTGAGGTGTGAAATCCCCGGGCTTAACCTGGGAATGGCATTTCAGACTGGGGGTCTAGAGTATTTTAGGGAGGGGTAGAATTCCACGTGTAGCGGTGAAATGCGTAGAGATGTGGAGGAATACCGAAGGCGAAGGCAGCCCCTTGGGGGGATACTGACGCTCAAGTGCGAAAGCGTGGGGAGCAAACAGGATTAGATACCCTGGTAGTCCACGCTGTAAACGATGTCGATTTGGGGATTGGGCTTTAAGTTTGGTGCCCGTAGCTAACGTGATAAATCGACCGCCTGGGGAGTACGGCCGCAAGGTTAAAACTCAAATGAATTGACGGGGGCCCGCACAAGCGGTGGAGCATGTGGTTTAATTCGATGCAACGCGAAGAACCTTACCTACTCTTGACATCCATAGAAGAGCTCAGAGATGAGTTTGTGCCTTCGGGAGCTATGAGACAGGTGCTGCATGGCTGTCGTCAGCTCGTGTTGTGAAATGTTGGGTTAAGTCCCGCAACGAGCGCAACCCTTATCCTTTGTTGCCAGCGATTAGGTCGGGAACTCAAAGGAGACTGCCGGTGATAAACCGGAGGAAGGTGGGGATGACGTCAAGTCATCATGGCCCTTACGAGTAGGGCTACACACGTGCTACAATGGTGCATACAGAGAGCGACGAGGCCGCGAGGTGGAGTGAATCTCAGAAAGTGCATCTAAGTCCGGATTGGAGTCTGCAACTCGACTCCATGAAGTCGGAATCGCTAGTAATCGCGGATCAGAATGTCGCGGTGAATACGTTCCCGGGCCTTGTACACACCGCCCGTCACACCATGGGAGTGGGTTGTACCAGAAGTAGATAGCTTAACCGTAAGGATGGCGTTTACCACGGTATGATTCATGACTGGGGTGAAGTCGTAACAAGGTAACCGTAGGGGAACCTGCGGTTGGATCACCTCCTTAACTAAATGAAGTGATAGCGAGTGTTCACACAGATTGGCTGAGATATTGTAGACAAGAAAAAGACAAAGAAACATCCTTTTGGGTCTGTAGTTCAGGTGGTTAGAGCGCACCCCTGATAAGGGTGAGGTCGGTGGTTCAAGTCCACTCAGACCCACCACTCAATGCTAATATAGCATACTTAACGAAAGTGAAAAGTAATATAAATTGAGTGAGAGTGAAAGCTAAAGGGAATTGTTGATGACTGGGGATATAGCTCAGCTGGGAGAGCGCCTGCCTTGCACGCAGGAGGTCAGCGGTTCGATCCCGCTTATCTCCACCAAATCATCATGCCTAAGTGCATAGTATAGACCCACTTTATGGGTGATAAATTTTATTAACATGTATTTAGTCATGATGATTTGCTGAAAGGCAAATATCTATTGTTCTTTAAAAAATTGGAAACAAGCTGAAAACTGAGAGATTTTTCAAGTCAGGGCTTACGAGAGTAGGAACTGATAAAAAGGAAAGTCTGAGTAGTTCGAAAGAAAATCTTAACTGAGAAAAGGCAGTTAAGTGTTTAGTTGTAATACTACCGTTAAGCATAAAATGTTTGAGGTTGTATGGTTAAGTGACTAAGCGTACACGGTGGATGCCTAGGCAATCAGAGGCGAAGAAGGACGTGCTAATCTGCGAAAAGCTTGGATGAGTTGATAAGAAGCGAATAATCCAAGATATCCGAATGGGGAAACCCGATGGATGAAGAATCCATCATTCTTAAATGAATAAATAGTTTAAGGAAGCGAACCGGGAGAACTGAAACATCTAAGTACCCCGAGGAAAAGAAATCAACCGAGATTTTGTGAGTAGCGGCGAGCGAAAGCGAAAGAGCCAGCAAGTGATAGCGACTTAAGACAGAGGAAGCAATTGGGAAATTGCGCGACACAGGGTGATAGCCCCGTACTTAAAGTTTGGGTTGTGGTACTAAGTTTGCGAGAAGTAGGGCGGGACACGAGAAATCCTGTTTGAAGAAGGGGGGACCATCCTCCAAGGCTAAATACTCCTGATTGACCGATAGTGAACCAGTACTGTGAAGGAAAGGCGAAAAGAACCGGGGTGACCGGAGTGAAATAGAACCTGAAACCGTGTACGTACAAGCAGTGGGAGCCAAGTTATTTGGTGACTGCGTACCTTTTGTATAATGGGTCAGCGACTTATATTTTGTAGCGAGGTTAACTGAATAAGGGAGCCGAAGGGAAACCGAGTCTTAACTGGGCGGTGAGTTGCAAGGTATAGACCCGAAACCCGGTGATCTAGCCATGGGCAGGTTGAAGGTTGGGTAACACTAACTGGAGGACCGAACCGACTAATGTTGAAAAATTAGCGGATGACTTGTGGCTGGGGGTGAAAGGCCAATCAAACCGGGAGATAGCTGGTTCTCCCCGAAATCTATTTAGGTAGAGCCTTGAGCGGACACCTTTGGGGGTAGAGCACTGTTTCGGCTAGGGGGCCATCCCGGCTTACCAACCCGATGCAAACTGCGAATACCGAAGAGTGATACTCAGGAGACACACGGCGGGTGCTAACGTCCGTCGTGGAGAGGGAAACAACCCAGACCGCCAGCTAAGGTCCCAAAGTCTATATTAAGTGGGAAACGAAGTGGGAAGGCTTAGACAGCTAGGATGTTGGCTTAGAAGCAGCCATCATTTAAAGAAAGCGTAATAGCTCACTAGTCGAGTCGGCCTGCGCGGAAGATGTAACGGGGCTAAAATATAGCACCGAAGCTGCGGCATCAGTCGAAATACTGTTGGGTAGGGGAGCGTTGTGTAAGTTGATGAAGGTGTATTGAGAGGTATGCTGGAGATATCACAAGTGCGAATGCTGACATAAGTAACGATAAAACGAGTGAAAAACTCGTTCGCCGGAAGACCAAGGGTTCCTGTCCAACGTTAATCGGGGCAGGGTGAGTCGGCCCCTAAGGCGAGGCTGAGAAGCGTAGTCGATGGGAAACGGGTTAATATTCCCGTACTTGGTAAAGCTGCGATGTGGGGACGGAGAAGGTTAGGTTATCGCACTGTTGGATGTGCGTTTAAGCTGGTAGGTGGAGAGTTTAGGCAAATCCGGATTCTCATAACACCGAGAAGTGATGACGAGGTGCAAAGGCACTGAAGTAACTGATACCCTGCTTCCAGGAAAAGCCACTAAGCGAAAGGCTTTACTGAACCGTACTGAAAACCGACACAGGTGGTCAGGTAGAGAATACTCAGGCGCTTGAGAGAACTCGGGTGAAGGAACTAGGCAAAATAGCACCGTAACTTCGGGAGAAGGTGCGCTTACAGTAATTGAAGCCCTTTACGGGAAGAGGTGAGGTAAGTCGAAGATACCAGCTGGCTGCAACTGTTTATTAAAAACACAGCACTCTGCAAACACGAAAGTGGAAGTATAGGGTGTGATGCCTGCCCGGTGCTGGAAGGTTAATTGAAGGAGTTATCGAAAGAGAAGCTCCTGATCGAAGCCCCAGTAAACGGCGGCCGTAACTATAACGGTCCTAAGGTAGCGAAATTCCTTGTCGGGTAAGTTCCGACCTGCACGAATGGCATAATGATGGCCAGGCTGTCTCCACCCGAGACTCAGTGAAATTGAAATCGCCGTGAAGATGCGGTGTACCCGCGGCTAGACGGAAAGACCCCGTGAACCTTTACTATAGCTTGACACTGAACATTGAATTTTGATGTGTAGGATAGGTGGGAGCCTGAGAAGCAGTCACGCCAGTGATTGTGGAGGCGTTGTTGAAATACCACCCTTTAACGTTTGATGTTCTAACGAAGCGCCGAAGACAGGTGTTCGGACAGTGTCTGGTGGGTAGTTTGACTGGGGCGGTCTCCTCCCAAAGCGTAACGGAGGAGCACGAAGGTTTGCTAATCACGGTCGGACATCGTGAGGTTAGTGCAATGGTATAAGCGAGCTTAACTGCGAGACGGACAAGTCGAGCAGGTGCGAAAGCAGGTCATAGTGATCCGGTGGTTCTGAATGGAAGGGCCATCGCTCAACGGATAAAAGGTACTCCGGGGATAACAGGCTGATACCGCCCAAGAGTTCATATCGACGGCGGTGTTTGGCACCTCGATGTCGGCTCATCACATCCTGGGGCTGAAGTAGGTCCCAAGGGTATGGCTGTTCGCCATTTAAAGTGGTACGCGAGCTGGGTTTAGAACGTCGTGAGACAGTTCGGTCCCTATCTGCCGTGGGCGTTGGAGAATTGAGGGGGGCTGCTCCTAGTACGAGAGGACCGGAGTGGACGCATCACTGGTGTGCCAGTTGTCTCGCCAGAGGCATTGCTGGGTAGCTAAATGCGGGAGAGATAAGTGCTGAAAGCATCTAAGCACGAAACTTGCCCTAAGATGAGTTCTCCCTGGCGATAAGCCGGTAAGGGTTGTTGAAGACGACGACGTAGATAGGTGGGGTGTGTAAGTGTAGTGATACATTGAGCTAACCCATACTAATATCCCGAGAGGCTTAACCATACAACCTCAAGCGTTTTAGTTTGGGGTGTACAACGAGACTAGAGACGAAAGAGAGAAGTACAAAAGTGCGAAAGCGAAAAGAATACAGTAGACAGCTTGTTTCGGATTTAAGAGAAAGAATAGAGACGAAGAACAAAGACAAAACAAAGCAAGAAGATAGGATAGAGCACCGAAAGGTGAAATCATCGAAAGAATAATCTTGGCGGCGATAGTGCAGTGGGACCACCTGACCCCATGCCGAACTCAGAAGTGAAACGCTGTAACGCCGATGGTAGTGTGGGGCATCCCCATGTGAGAGTAGGGCACCGCCAGGTCATTATTTTGTTAGCCTATTTATTCAGAGTAGGTTAACAAAATAAAAATTTTTTGGCAGCAATAGTGCAGTGGAACCACCTAATTCCATGCCGAACTTAGAAGTGAAACGCTGTAACGCCGATGGTAGTGTGGGGTTTCCCCATGTGAGAGTAGGACACTGCCAAATACCACATTTAGCGGAGTGGTAGTTCAGCTGGTTAGAATACCTGCCTGTCACGCAGGGGGTCGCGGGTTCGAGTCCCGTCCATTCCGCCAATTCTTTCATACCAATAGGGGCGTAGTTCAATTGGTAGAGCACCGGTCTCCAAAACCGGGTGTTGGGAGTTCGAGCCTCTCCGCCCCTGCCATATAGTGTATTTCCCCATTATTTCAATATATTATTACTTATTTTTATTCTTTAAACTTTGTTTACTCTCTAAAACTTGCTGATTATAATGCAAGGAGTGTTTACAAGTTTTAAAGGTAGTACAATGCAGTTTTCTAAAATGCACGGTTTAGGTAATGATTTTGTTGTCGTCGATGCAGTGACTCAAAATGTTTATTTTCCAACGGAAACTATCAAAAAATTAGCAGATCGCCATTGCGGAATTGGTTTTGATCAATTATTGATTGTTGAACCACCTTATGATCCGGAATTAGATTTTCATTACCGCATTTTTAACGCGGACGGTAGCGAAGTGGCACAATGTGGCAATGGTGCACGTTGTTTTGCTCGTTTTGTAACACTTAAAGGGTTGACCAACAAAAAAGATATTGCGGTTAGTACCGCAAATGGAAAAATGATTTTAAGTGTTAAAGATGATGGAATGATCCGCGTGAATATGGGCGAGCCTATTTGGGAGCCGGCAAAAATACCATTTATTGCGAATAAATTTGAAAAAAATTATATTTTGCGCACGGACCTTCAAACTGTACTTTGTGGCGCTGTATCAATGGGTAATCCGCACTGCGTTGTTCAGGTTGACGATATTGCTACTGCTAATGTTGCTGAACTTGGACCTTTATTGGAAAGTCATGAACGTTTTCCGGAACGTGTGAATGCTGGATTTATGCAAGTGATGAATCGCCAACATATTAAATTACGGGTTTACGAGCGTGGCGCTGGAGAGACTCAAGCTTGCGGCAGCGGCGCTTGTGCGGCGGTAGCGATTGGTATTATGCAAGGTTTGCTGGATAATAGCGTGCGAGTTGATTTGCCGGGCGGCAGCTTAATGATTGAATGGAGAGGTGTTGGTTCGCCACTTTATATGACTGGTGATGCCACACATATTTACGACGGCGTTATTCGGCTTTAGTTTGGTAAATATTATAGGTAAAAAATGATTTTGTAGCACAAGTCAAAATTTTGTTATTCAATGATCATAAGACAAGTATCCTACTCTCGACGAGCGTTATTCTTATAAAATATCTGGTCAAGATTGTGGAGCAATATTTGCAACACTGGATGGCAAATTACATGGACAACGCCTAATGCAAACGTCACTACATCAATATTTGAATTACCTTAAAATTGAGCGCCAATTAAGCCCGCATACTTTGGCGAATTATCAACGTCAATTGAAGGCGGTGTGCGCGATTTTGCAGCAAAACGATATTCACCAATGGCAACAAATAACGCCGAGTGTGGTGCGTTTTGTGTTGGCACAAAGCAAAAAAGACGGTTTAAAAGAAAAAAGTTTAGCGTTGCGCTTGTCGGCGTTACGCCAATTTTTGGCATATTTAGTCCGCCAAGGTGTGTTGGCGGTTAACCCCGCTGTGAGTATTTCTGCGCCAAAACAAGCGAAGCATTTGCCCAAAAATATTGATGCGGAACAAGTACAGCAACTGCTGGCGAATGATAGCAAAGAGCCGATCGATATTCGTGATCGCGCGATGATGGAGTTGATGTACAGTTCTGGATTGCGCCTATCCGAATTGCAAGGCTTAAATTTAAGTAGCATCAATACGCGCTCGCGTGAAGTACGTGTGCTGGGGAAGGGGAACAAAGAACGTATCTTGCCTTTCGGACGCTATGCTTCCCATGCCATTCAACAATGGTTAAAAGTGCGGTCATTATTTAACCCAAAAGATGAGGCACTTTTTGTCAGTCAGCTTGGCAATCGCATGACGCAACGGGCAATTCAAAAGCGCCTTGAAGTTTGGGGCATTCGGCAAGGCTTAAACAGCCATCTTAACCCGCACAAATTACGCCATTCTTTTGCCACCCATATGCTGGAAAACAGTTCGGATTTGCGTGCGGTGCAAGAATTGCTCGGACATAGCAATTTGTCCACGACGCAAATTTACACCCATCTCAATTTTCAACATCTTGCGCAAGTTTATGATGCGGCTCATCCGCGGGCAAAGCGAAAAAAATAGGAAAACCACATGAAATTTTACCGCACTTTGCAACCTTTTCGCGCCATCAGCTTTGATTTGGACGATACGCTATATGATAACCGCGAGATCATTCGCCAGGCGGAATGGCACTTTATTGATTATGTGAAAACACGCGGCAAAATTGCTGAATTTAATCAAGAATATTGGCAATCTTGGCGCGATCGTATGGCACAACAATTTCCCCATTTAACCCATGATGTGACCGCTTGGCGTGCAGAAACCTTGACCGCCTTGTTACAATTTCAGCAAAAGAGTGCGGTCGAAATTGCGCAAATTTGTCAGCAAGCCATGGCAATTTTCTTTAAATGGCGCAATAAAATTCAATTGCCACATGAAACGGTGGAAATATTGACCACACTTAAACCCCATTATCCGTTAATTGCGATCACGAACGGTAACGTAGATCCAAAACGTATCGGCTTGCATTATTTTGATCATTATTTTCGCGCCGGCGAAGCCTATCCCAAAGGGCATTTCCGCGCCAAGCCACATCCTGATATGTTTCATCATTGTGCAACGACGTTAAACATTGCGCCACAGGATATTTTGCACGTAGGCGATAATTTGATCACTGATGTACAGGGCGCGTTGCAAGCAGGATGCCAAGCGGTGTGGATCAATTTATCCGGCGAGACCATTGTTGCGTTTAGTGACGCGCGCTTATTACCCACCGTAGAAATTAATGAATTATCTCAACTACTTGCGGTTATACAGCAATAATCCGATCACGATTAAGATGGTGCCGATAATATGCTAAACATGCGGTCTTTCGCCTAAAATAAGAATACTTATGTTCGTGGCAAATAAGGGCGAGATGTTGACAACAACCGCACCTTTTTTGCAATAGACGATAGAGATCCCGTCATTTTAAAAAGCGTAAGACAAATTGATGACGCGAGAATCAAATAAGCAACGATTTCCCATTGTTCAGTGGTAAATGCAGAATAGATGGGAAAAGGAAGAGGTTACCCTAAATAGAATTTCCACTCCAAAATAATGTAGCAAGAATTAAGCAAAAATATCCATATCCTTGTTTGTTCATATCAATTGTCCTTTTTCTATGATAATGCCGACATTATTCGCCTGTGCCACTGCTTTAGGCTTACTCAGTTTGAGCTTTATCCAAGGAATCGCAAAGCGTTGTTGTAGCGCCTCCGCTACTTCATACGCCACCCGTTCAATTAACAAAAAGGGTTTAGATTGGACATAATCAATAATAAATTCGCTGACTTGCGCATAATTTAAGCAATACGTGACGTTATCCGTTTGCGCCGCTTTTTCGCTGTCCCATGCCATTTCCAAATCAAATACCAACTTTTGCTTGATTTGTTGTTCCCAATCGTAAACGCCAATTTGTGCGAAAACGGTTAATCCCTCAATAAAAATGCGATCCATTTGATAACTCCCCTAATATATTTAGCATAATGCGTATTATGCTATCAAGTTTATGCGCTTTTCTGTAGAATAGACGAACAAATTTTTTTCTTTTTTCATGACAAAAGGATTGATGATGAGCATTTTTGCGCTTTTTTATATGTTATTTGCCTATTTGTTAGGCTCCATATCAAGTGCGATTTTATTCTGCAAAATGGCAGGTTTGCCGGATCCGAGAGAAAGCGGTTCGCACAATCCTGGCGCGACGAATGTGTTACGCATTGGCGGACGTTGGGCAGCGTTGGCGGTATTGTTGTTTGACATTTTAAAAGGGATGTTGCCAGTATGGGGCGGTTATTATCTTGGATTAAGTCAGTTTGAGCTGGGGATGGTCGCGTTAGGCGCGTGTTTGGGACATATTTTTCCGGTTTTCTTTAAATTCAAAGGCGGAAAAGGTGTTGCTACCGCGTTTGGTGCTATTGCGCCGATCGCTTGGGGCGTTGCCGGCAGTATGATTGGCACTTGGTTGTTTGTTTTTGTGATCAGTGGTTATTCTTCTTTGAGCGCTGTGGTGACCGCCTTGTTAGTCCCGTTTTATGTGTGGTGGTTCAAACCGGAATTTACTTTTCCCGTTGCACTGGTGTGCTGTTTATTGATTTACCGCCATCACGACAATATCCAACGTCTATGGCGCGGACAAGAAGATAAAGTATGGTCGAAATTGAAGAAAAAATCGTAATTCGGGCGCATACCTTAGTAAAGTGCGGTCGATTTTTCCGCTGTTTTGTCAATATCTCTCTGATTAAGAGGGATATTTTTTTATCTATAAACGCCTGTTTATTCAAACCAAATTAATGATGCCATTCTTCCTGTTTGTTTCTCTCGGCGATAAGAGAAAAATTGCTGTTGATCTAAATAGGTACAATGCTCTCCGCCACTGATTTGCGTCACGCCCAAGGCGTTGAGACGTTGGCGGGCAAGTTGGTAGAGATTGCCTAAATATTTCCCAGAGGCGTTAGGATCAGGGAGAAAGGCTTGTTGGGCTTGCGGATCATGTGCCGCAAATTGCGCCACCACGTCTTCGCTCACTTGAAAGGCGCTCGGACCGATAGCCGCGCCGAACCATGCCATAATGTCCTCTTTTGGCGATTGAAAACAATCTAGCGTTTGCTCCAAAATACCGTCGCACAATCCACGCCAGCCGGCGTGAGCTGCAGCGACTTCATTGCCTTGTCGGTTAGTGAACAACACTGGCAAACAATCGGCGGTCATCACTAAGCAGACTTGCTTGGGCTGATGGGTATAAGCGGCATCCGCATTGAGATCGTTTCCGTCACAAGGTAAATGTAGCACCTTGGTGCTGTGGGTTTGCGTCAGAAAAATCGGATATTGTGGCAAGCCGAATTGTTCGGTTAATAAAGTGCGGTTATTTTTGACCGCACTTTTTTCATCGCCCACATGATCACCCAAATTAAAACTGTCATAAGGCGCTTGGCTATATCCTCCTTGACGCAAGGTCATCAAGGCGTGGACGTTTTTTGGCGCTTGCCACGTTGGGGTTAGGTGTTTCATATTAATAGTCCAATTCGTCCTTATGTAATTGATAATCGGCTTTTAAGGCTTCGACCAATGCAACGAAGTCTGCCGGCAATGGCGCGTACCATTCCATCATCTCGCCACTAATTGGATGCGCCAAACGCAACATTACCGCGTGCAACGCTTGGCGTTTAAATTCACGCATCACGCGCATTAATTCCTCGCTGGCGTTTTTTGGCGGGCGCGGGCGTCCGCCATAGGTTTGATCGCCAAGCAATGGATGGGCAATATGTGCCATATGTACCCGAATTTGATGGGTACGACCGGTTTCGAGGCGCAAACGCAAACGCGTGTAATCGCGAAAACGTTCCATAATTCGATAATGGGTTACCGCCGGTTTACCCAAAGGATGTACTGCCATATGAGTGCGCTTAGTCGGATGGCGCGCCATGGGTTGATCTACCGTACCACCTTTGGTCATAATGCCACTGGCAATGGCTTCATATTCACGGATAATTTTGCGTTTTTGCAAATCGCGCACCAATTTGGTTTGCGCTGGAATGGTTTTTGCCACCACCATCAAGCCCGTAGTATCTTTATCCAGGCGGTGCACAATACCGGCGCGAGGTACTTCTGCAATTTCAGGATAATGATAAAGTAGCGCATTTAATACTGTGCCTTTCGGATTGCCGGCACCGGGGTGAACTACAAAATCTTTCGGCTTATTGATCACCAAAATATGCTCGTCTTCATAGACGATATCCAGCGGAATATTTTCCGCTTCAAAGCGGGTCTCATCATCCACTTCCACCGTAATTTCCACCTGTTCACCGCCATAGACTTTGCTTCTTGGCACCTTGTTGACTTGCCCGTTAACCAATACCAAATCGCCTTCGATCCAGGTTTTTAGTCGCGAGCGGGAATAGTCGGGGAACAATTCCGCCAAAGTTTGGTCTAATCGTTGTCCCATTTGTTCTGGTCGGACTTCAGCCGACAAAATAAGTTGTGCCATAAATAAAAAAATCCGTGAATAGTTTGCTTATTTAGCAATGTTATATAAAATATCGGATAATTGTAACTCATTTATCATTGCACGTAAAAAATAAGGATCAACCAATGCGTAAATTAAAATCGCTTACCCTCGTTGCATTAGCTGCTTTGGCAATCAGTGCCTGTTCAAGTTCCAACAAAGCAGTAGATCAAGGCTCGGAACAAGAGCTTTATAATAAAGGTCAAACCTATTTGCAAAATGCGGATTATTCACAAGCCATTCGCTATTTAGACGCGGTCAATACCCGCTTCCCAGGAACCGCTTACAGCGAACAAGCCCAGCTTAATTTGATTTACGCCTATTACAAATCGCAAGATTACACCAAAACCTTGGTTACCGCTGATCGTTTCTTACAATTACATCCGAACAGCCCGAATTTAGATTACGTTATTTATATGGCAGGGTTAACCAATTCTGCTTTGGGGGATAACTTTATTCAAGATTTCTTTGGCGTTGATCGTGCCACTCGTGAAAACTCATCAATTAAAACCGCTTTTGCCAATTTCCAAAATTTAGTGCAACATTTCCCGAATAGTGTTTATGCGCCAGATGCGGTTGCTCGTATGGCATATATCAAAGCCAGCCTTGCGCGTCACGAGTTGGCGATTGCTAAATTTTATGCCAAACGCAACGCACACGTAGCGGTCGCCAACCGCGTGGTGGGCATGTTACGTCAATATCCTGACACTCAAGCAACGTTAGATGCGCTACCGTTGATGAAAGAAGCTTATGAAAAAATGAATTTAACCCAGTTGGCAAACCAAACGGAAACCTTAATCCAGGCCAACCAAGGCAAGCATTTTGATGAAGTAGAAAAACCAAAAGAGCCTGAATTAATCACGGTACCGCAGGCGAAATAAAAAATAGGTGAAATAAAAAATAATCCACAAAAAAAGTATAGCATTTGCGCTATGCTTTTTTATTACTTTTCTTGTGTACACACTCAAACAGAGCAAATTTTCCTAGCAATGCCACGTTGTGCTGGCGGTGAAAAGGAGGGAAAGGAAAAGTGCGGTCAAATTTACGGTTGTTTTATGGTTTCCACACCATTTTCAAACCAGCTTTCTAAAATTAAGCAAGCGGAAATTCCGTCGATTTTACCTTTGTTTAGGGCTTTAAAGCCGCCACGTTGGAAGAGTTCAGCACGAGCTTCAGTGGTGGTAAGGCGTTCGTCTTGTAATACCACATTGACCCCGAAGCGTCCGTGTAAGCGTTGGGCGAATTTTTTTGCACGCTGGGTTAAATCCTGTTCGCTTCCGTCCATATTGAGCGGAAGACCTACCACTACCACTTGCGGTTTCCATTCCCGTAAACATTTTTCAATGTGTTGCCAATTAGGAATGCCATCTCGCGCTTTGAATGCTGGCAAGGCTTGTGCTGTACCTGTGATGCTTTGTCCGACGGCGCAGCCGATACTTTTGGTGCCGAAATCAAAGGCTAATGCGGTAAATCCCATTAACAATGCCCCGCTTGATATGCCAAATGATGATGTTGAATACCCAATAATAATTGCGCTTCCAGCCAACGGTTTTCATAAGGAGTATGAAACAAGATTTGTTCATTGGCAGGGACGACCAGCCAATCGTTATTGGCAATTTCATTTTCTAATTGGTTTGGTGACCAACTGGCGCAGCCTAGTGTGATCAAATATTTTTCTGGCTGAGCTGCGGTGCCAAAGGTTTGTAAAACGTCAGCCGAAGTCGTGAGCGTTAATTGATCGCTGATTTTGTAACTGTGCTGAAAGGCTTGTTTGGTTGGTGTATGCAAAATAAAACCGCGCTCAAGATTAACCGGTCCGCCGGATAAGATCAATTTATCGGGATAATGGCGACGATCTGCCATCAAGAAATTCATTTTGGCGCAAAGTTCGGCAATGCTTAAATCGGTAGGGTGTGTGATCACCAAACCCATAGAGCCTTGTTCATTATGCTCACACACATAGACTACCGCACGGTGAAAATAGTCATCATGTAAATGCGGCATGGCAATCAAAAAATGATTTTGTAGTTCCATCATTGCTCCTTAACCGAGCCAATCGGTTTTTGCTTTCCTAATCTCTTATAAATCACCAAAACACACTTGTAGCGCGCTAATGGCGACTAAAGCGGCGGTTTCGGTGCGTAAAATACGTTGTCCTAACAACACGTCGGTAAATCCTTGTTGCTCGGTTTGTTGAATTTCTTGCGGCGATAATCCGCCCTCCGAGCCAATCAGCAATCGCACGCCAGCTGCAGGAATATGTGGCAATGTGCGAATAGAATGGGCAGCGCGCGGATGTAAATTTAATTTTAGGCTTCCATCTTGCTCTGCACACCAATCCGATAATTTCATCATCGGGCGAATTTCCGGGATGACATTGCGCCCACATTGTTCACAAGCAGAAATAGCGATTTTTTGCCATTGTTGGCTTTTTTTCTCCATCCGTTGGGCATCTAATTTGACGCCACAGCGCTCTGACCACAATGGCGTAATTAGGTTTACGCCCAATTCCACGGATTTTTGAATGGTAAATTCCATGCGATCGCCACGGGAAATCACTTGTCCTAAATGAATAAATAATGGGCTTTCGCATGAGCGATATTCGCGACCGACAATTTCCACTTCAACCGCTTTTTTGTTGACTTGCGTAATCACTGCCGGATAAATATAGTTGCTGCCATCAAATAATTCAAGGTGTTCTCCCGCTTGCATACGCAATACCCGTCCTACATGATTGACGGCATCTTCGCTTAATTGACAGGTTTTTTGTTGTATTAACGGTGTTGGATGGTAAATTCTTGGTATTCTCATAATGACTTGATGGTTTCTGTGATTTTATGCGTATCATAACAGAAAATCGGTATTATGTAGCGTTGCACAAAGACTACTTAACTAAATTTTACTATAATCCTTATGAGTTTTACTAACCACAAGGATTTTTATTACAGACAGACTTCGTCTGTCTGTAATAACCATACGCTATGCGTATGGAATCAAAAAGCTTAAGTAAGCGTTGAGCAGAAATGAAAAATCCTCGCTATATAATGAATAAGGCTGACAACCGAAATTCAAAATACAGGAGGATAAGTCATGGCAAGTAAATCCAATGATGATTCAAGTTTATCACACACAAAATGGAACTGTAAGTATCATATTGTGTTTATTCCGAAATATCGAAGAAAGGCAATTTATGGAAAATTGCGAGTTGATATAGGAGGGATATTAAGGCAATTATGCGACTACAAAAATGTAGAAATCATAGAAACTCATACAATGAAAGATCATATTCATATGCTGTTAAAGATACCGCCGAAATTGGCAGTGTCGAGTTTTATGGGATATCTGAAAAGTAAATCTTCATTGATGATATTCGAACGACATGCGAATTTAAAATACAAATACGGAAATAGAAACTTTTGGGCAAAAGGTTACTATGTAAGTACAGTAGGTTTAAATACAAAAGTGGTTGAAGGATACATTAGGAATCAAGAAAAAGAAGATATGGTTCAGGAATATGAAGGGGTAAGCCATAGAGTCATTGTGCGGTTGTCGCTCTTTTCACATGCCCCTTGAGGGGCATGTGAAGTCCTAGGCCCTTATAGAGTAGCTTAAAAACCGTCCGTTTTACGGGCGGATTGTTATTTATGATAAAAGCAAGTGATATAAATGTTATTCAGCAGAAAATCGCTAAATTAACTATTTCGAAAAATGTATTGAGGTGGCCAAACAGCATATTGCTACGTTACAGCAAGCCTTGATAGCATTAAATAGTGAGCCATTTCATTAGTAACAAAACAGTGTGGCGAGAAATCTAAATCTTACACTTATCACCCTAATGAATTTATTGCCAAAGTTTTTTAAGCATTTTCTAAATCAGTGGTTATCAACAAACGAGATTATGATTAAGGCTTTTGAGTAGGATGGCGATACACCTGATAAATCCGATTTCTACGCTATTTTTATTGTATTTTCTCACGCATTAAGAAGATTACATAGCCAGGGGATTATCGAAAAAGCATTCTATTGCAGGGAGTAGTCAAAACCAGAAGATTACATGGAAGTTAAAAGAGATTGGAACATAAGAAAATAGCGGTATTTTTCGCTATCAGACCACTGCTCCCCTAAACATTACTTTAAAGGTTTGTCAGCGGTCTGAGCTGAATAGTGATATTCAGCTTTTTATCATGTATATTCTATTGTATTAATGTATTAAGTGTGTTGTAATACAACTTGTTGTTGCACCCGAATTGGTTGGAGTGTTTGATATCTCTGTCTTATCAGGTTATATAGCTCAGGCATTTCTTCTGCAGATAATGTTACAACCAAAACGTAAGGTAAATCCTCTAGTTCATTTATATGAACTGGCATGCCGCAATCTCTTCCATAATAAATTATGTCAAAACATGGGGTTGTTAGCTCGTTAGCCTTAAACTTGTGTTCACTTCTTATTGTATTTTCCCACTTATGTGCATCACGTTGTTCACTTTCATCCATATAAATACTTTTCTGATTAAAAAATGGAAATGTAAGTTTTGGAGTATCATCAATACTTTTTCGCATAATAACACCAAGCCCTCTTCTTGTATAATTAAGAGAATGTTCTGGATCTACTGAAGTTGAGAAACAGAATGTTGCCCTTAATGTTACACTTCCTCGTATAGGTATGTTTGGAATTGGAATTAAGGCTCTCATATATTGTGATGGTTTGAGTATTCCTTGATAAATAACTTTTACTTCATCATCACTACAATAGATAATGTCATTAATATCATTAGGAAAACGCCCCCATCCAATTTCATGACGCGGAAAATCTTTAGGTTCTGCATGGTGTACGAGAAGAGCTTTAGCTGTTAACGGCGTGATGTTATATTGTAAGGATGTACTTAAGGCTATTGCCTGCCGTAATACTAATGGGGCAGCAAAACTAGTACCAGCAGTGTTTACAATTCCGTTAGTCATCGGACTATATGTTTGAAATGGTTCTTCATCATCTCCTCCAAAAGCAACACCATCTGGTTTTATATACCCGGGGCTTCTACCAGGGCCAATGCAGCTATATAAACATCTTTTCCAATCATCTGATAAAGAGCTTGCCGCACCAACAGATAATCCATTAACCAAATCCGAAGGCGGTTGAATTCGGTTCAGTGATTCAGGCAAATGTCCGTCATTACCAACGGCGACGGTGCAAAGCGCTCCGCTTTTAGCAAGAATTTCTTCAAGGGTCGAAGTCCATACATGAACATCATCGTCGTCAATCGGGAGTCTTGGACCTAAACTTAGGTTTATATAATCATATTTTGTTTGTTCTAATACCGTTTTTATACGGATAAGAACATCAAATAAATCTATATCAGTATTATTAATATTCGAGTCTAATACTCTATAATGATCTATATTACAATAAGGTACACTAAGCTTTTTAGTATTATTATTCACAATACCAAAAAGGATAGTGGATGTGACATCTTGCCCATGAGAAAGTAATTGCGCACTAGTATTACCATTACTCCACATATATTCTTTAACCCAAGGAGCAAAATTATTAATTCCTAGTCCTCCATCAAATATTGCGACTTTTAAATCAGGATTTATAGCTCCTTCTAAGGGAAGGCTAAGAGTGGTGCTATTGGTAGATGAACGTAATATCACAGGATCATTAACCCGTAACAGGGGTAATTCTCTTAAGGTCCGGAGAAAAGAGAATTCTGCAAGTTTCAATGCCATATTCTTACTGGCCTTAGCCGGTATGAATGTTAATCCTTTTACTCTTATGCTTCTTTCTTTATCTAAAAAAACACCATTTTGTTGTGCAAATACCTCAAAAGCATCAACAATCCCTGAAGAGGGATTGGGGGTATGTAAAGCGATTTCAACAGCTACAACCTCATCATTATCAAAATTTTTTATTTTATCTGAGGTAGTTAATGTAGATATATTTTCTAACGTAATAAAATCATCTTTTAAGCTTTTATTTAGTTTGTCTTCATTTAATGTATCAAGAAAGTCCTGAAAATTTTCTTTTTTACCGGACACATAAATACAGGCGGTTGTATATTCTTCTCTCCTCCCTTTCCTTTTGATATCTTTTCTAGGTTTAATACTAACGGCCTTACTACCTATACTTTGAAGAGAAAATTTATTTAATAGCTTAACTGGAAAATAACTTTTAGCTAAAAAAGCCGGATGAAGAACGAATTTTACTACTGCTTTTCCCTCTGGCATTGCAAGCGGTAGTGTGTTGTTAATTTCAGAAATGACTTTATTTAGCTGATCTACAATAACAGGCTTGTTTTCTTCATATGTATACGGCTTATTTTTAAGTCCTCCGCCTGTATTTAATATTACTGGGCTAGTAAGCGTTTCTCCATAACCAAGAAGCATATTTTTATTATTCATTTTTGTAATCCTTGTTCTTTCACAAATTTTTGTATTTGAGATCTTGAAATTCCTAAGTCTTGTGCAATTCTTCGTTGAGAAATATTTGTTGATAACATCATTTCAATAACATTTTCCAGTAAAACATTATCACCTAATAATTCATTAATTAATGTTGCACTGAAAGGTTTTTTTTCTATGATAGAATTTTTTCTAGCTTGATTGATGGATCTTTCTATTATGGCATAAGAAACATCATGTAATTTAGTTGATATATAATCTGACAAATTATTACTAATATCTTTAGATATCAAATACTTTTTAATTAGCTCTTGATTTGGAAGCTCAAAATCAATAATACTATCAAACCGCCGCCAAACGGCAGGATCTAGAAGCTCTGAATGATTAGTTGCTGCTATTAGGACAGATTGCTTAGGCCATTCGTCAATAGCTTGGAGAATAACGGTTACTAATCTTTTTAATTCACCTACATCAGTTGCATCGTCTCTCTTTTTAGCTATTGAATCAAACTCATCAAGTAATAATACACATGGAAAAGATGAAGCATAATTGAGTACGGCTTTAATATTATTGCCTGTTTTACCTAGATAACTACTCATTACACTGGCAAGATCTAAAGTTAGGAGGGGCATATCAAGTTTATGAGCAATCCATTTGGCAGATAATGTCTTACCTACCCCTGGCGGCCCACTTATGAGCAGAGATATAGATGGATGTAGCCCGCCTTTATGTAAGAATTCTTTCATTTCCCACTCAGCTATAAAGCGATTTAACTGAGTGTTTACTTTTTCTGACCATATAGGAACTGTATCCATAATTACCGGATATACTTCAATTAGTAATTTTTGTCTAGTATCGGCGTCAACAGGAGAAAATTGAGGTGTTAATGATTGCCCTCTTGCGATAGAATTAGTGTTTGAAGTGGAAATTAAAGATTCCAACTCCTTTGCTAAGTCAGGTAGTTCTTTCTTTAGCTTTTTGGCTATTACTTTCAACCTCATCAAAAGACTATCTTTTTTTCCGGTAAGAGCATCATTTACTATATCAATAAACATTTCATTTATCACATTAGCCATAAATCTACAAAAATCCTTATAAATAAACAGAGTTTTTAAAATTATACTCCCAAAAAAACAAAACTAAAGCCATTTTTATTGCTTTTTAGCTAAAATTTAACTATATATTGATGAAGTTGAGCCGGTGTTTTTTTATGCTGGGATTATAGTAACTCTGGTAAAAAGGGCGGTTAAATTGATCCTGCAACATCTATAAGCATACTGAATAGCACATTACAACCAATATAGTAAGCGGAAATGATATAAAAAAAGCTGAATAGTGATATTCAGCCTAGACCGCTGATAAATCCACTTTTACAGGCAATCTGATAAAAGTAGGTTTATTTTTTGCGTTTTATCCATCTTCCTTGCGCTTCACTCCAGATAACCACTCAAGTGGTAATTTCCTGATTTTCTTACTATCACTTCATATTGATAAAATCTGTGCCATAAACAGTGTAAAAAATTTCAAAGTACAAGGGATATCTTCTTGATATTTTGTGCCATAGCCACAAGGAAATATTGCATTTGGACTTCAAACAATAGACGAAATGGATTTATAGGTGCGATAGCCTTCTTTTGTTGGCATTGACTTTTAAATAAGTACTGACGGTAAAGAGATACTTACCTCCTTTCAAGCCTTTTCCATCGTTTGCCAAACGATGCGGGTAAAAATACGCTCAAGACATCTGTGCCATTAAAATGGCGATGGCGATTTTGACTTAGGGTACCGGCATCAATGACTTTTTCTGTTAATGACATCCCCAAGAACCGACGGTAAGTTGTACTGATTTCAATTCTCTTTTACTAACTGCAGTTCACTTTTAATACCGAATAGATAATCCAATAACATGATTTTAAATAAGCGAACCGGGTCAACAGCTGGGAGGCCGTTGTTTTGGCAATAAAGAGGGGTGACTTCATCACGGATAAATTCAAAATCAATCGCTTTAGTGACTTTGTGGATGAGATAGTCTTTGTGAATAAGTTGTTCAAGACTTATCATCTTGAGTTTATATCGGGGAGAGGCGGTATTTTTTAACCATAGGCATTTTTTCTCTATGCCTATTAGGTCAAACTTCCAGAGCAATGTTTGGAGGGTTGTCAGCAATCTGATAGCGGTATTCTACCGCTATCTTTGTTATAGATAGACTAGTCTGTCTATAAAAACCACACGCTATACGTATGGAATAAAAAGCTTAAAAGCGTTTATTGTAAACTCAATATTTAAAATGTTCTGTGTTGTGTTGATGAATTTCATCTTCACTGATGTTCATTACGTCTAAGGCTTGATGAGGTAAAGCAATACGGGGTTCAACTAAAGCTAGGTGAGTCTGTACCTGCACTTTTTATCGCTCAAACTGAGCGATTTTTTTGTTTAATTTGCGTATAGTAAAATATTATATTATTAGCCTTTCTACTTGTCTGTGATTACCCTGTTAATATCCTTCCAAGCGTTTATTTGCTGATTATATCGTTAAAATTATCCAGTTTGCAGGCATATTCCCGATATGCAATTTCGTTTGCGTAGTTATCAAGGTAGATATTGCTCATTTTATGAACTTTTCCGTAGCACTTACGTTTAAAGCGACTAAAGTAATTTTTTGCAAGGTTATTGGTAACACCTTCATCGCTACGATATTCTTTTTGATGGTTCACGCATCGTAAGTCGTAATCCACTATCAATTCATCATAAGCACTGTTTTCATTGGTATGAATATGGCTATTTGACTCAATATACGCATTAGCTAATTTCTTCACGGTTTCGGTGTTCTCTGAAAGAATAGGGAAAGTGATGGTTCTCTTTGCTCCGACTAACTGCGGATTAGATAAAGTTTCCTGTTCAGCGTAACATTCACGCATAATCAATATAGCATGTTTATTTGGGTTGGCATTTTCTTTTAAAAGTTTATCTACTCGGTCTGCTTTTTTATTTTTGAGGCGTGGAGCGGAATGCGCATAAGTACCATCAATATGAATTTTGCTGCCTGATAAAGGAAAAAGTCCACTCCGTACAATCAGCCTTTCACGGATTTTATACGCAAGGGTAAAAGACGTTTTATACTGTACATTCAAATCACGAGAACGTTGGCAAACAGAAATCCCCTTTACTGCATTCACAAATAACGCTATAGCAAATAAATAGGTCTGAATTGGTAATTTGCGGTCAGCAAAAATCGTTCCTGATGTAATACTAAAAGTATGCTTGCAATGTTTGCCCCAACCTGAAAATTCAGGTGAGCGATTTTTATAGTTGGAGTCTAGCTTTGAGTGTCTTGTACACACGAAGAATACTTATGGCTCATTACTTACTTTCAAGTAAATCTAACACATTGTCCCTTAAACACATCTCCCGCCCAAGTGAAGATGAAGCCTTCAAATTTTTAAAAGCAAACCGTTGGAGAAATCCTGATAATATTCACGATGTTTGTTGTCGGAATCCACCATAATGCTTACTTTCTTAAATCTCGCAAACGTCAGTGCTGCAAATGTTGCCAACGTAACTTCTATATTACGACTAATACAGTATTTGCTTTTTATAAATTGCCGTTTGTTGATATTTTGGCAGCTATTCTTCTCTTTGTGAATGAAGTCAAAAGTATCTCGGCCATTTCAATGAGCCACCATTTGAATGTGAACTACAAGACGGCTTTCGTTCTTTGCTATAAACTATGTGAAGCCATATTTAAAACTCGTTTAACACCATTACAAGATGAAATTCACTAAGATGGCGCTTGGATCAATTTTATATTATGCAAAACTAACTTCGCTAAAAATTGTTATAAACAAAAAGCCAATAAAAAAGGATGAAAATTTTCCAAATTTAGACTGACTAAATATTGTATCACAGCTTAAATCAATGTGCTTCTAATGATGAAGAAACATTGTGAGGTTCAAATAGATCTATTGCGGCAATGAACTATACTGAAAATGCCAAAACAATTTTGGCTTTAAACCATCAATTCGTGAAACAAGGCAGTGATATTATGTGTAATGAAAATCCAGCTGATAAAAGTTTGGATTTTCATTACACTTGTTGGAGTGTTAATCATGATCTATATTACAGTGTAAAAGGCATCAACAACAATCTCGCTGAATCTTTTAATGCTCGTTTTCGAGATTTACATCGCGGCCTACATCACAAATGCTACAATAAATATGCCCTACATTATGCCAACCAAGCAGAGTTTATGTCAGATAACTGCCAAAAATCTAATGGAAACCTATTTAGTGATATTCTCAAACGTTGCTTATGGGTATTGCTATTATGAGAATGGGTGAGTTACTGGCAAGGAAATCATCACGCACAAGGGCTTATCGGTATAACAGCATTTAGTTTTGAAGAAATCTCCCAATTCTACATCAAAAATCTCAATGAAAGAATAAAGTACGAGCAAAAGTAATTTGCTTAACTGAAAAACGAATTGAAATGTAAGTACAGGGAAATCAACTTACCTTTGACAAGGTTGAGTGGATAGTTACGCCTATGATAAGAAAATTTTGTGTAACAAGTGGGAAGATCGGCTAGAGTTAGCTAAAAGAAATACTCTTAACTCTGTTTTGGGCGTTAAGAGCATCGAAAGTTTTACTGCGGTTAAGATTACATTTTTGTCTTTGTGCAACCTCTGCATAATACCGCACTTTTGTCTGACATCCGTTGAGGGTTATTTAATAACGGTGATGGTCCATTTAGCGTCATCAATTTGTTCAAAATTGGTTACTTCATAACCCTTTTCTGCTGCCCAGTTTGGAATGGCTTCGGTGGCTTGGGTGCAGTCGAATTCGATTTCTAATCCGTCACCTTTATGTAATTGCGCCATTGCTTGTTTGGCTTCCACTAATGGGAATGGGCAGACTAAACCCGCAGTTTCTAATTTAACGATCATAATTTTTCTTTCTCTCCTTTTCTTGTTATTATCTACTGAGCTTGCGCTAAACGCAAACGGAATTGTTGCGGACGAATAATGGTGAAATAGGCAGCGACCCAAGTGCCGACGATCATAACCGGTAAGGATAACCAACCTTGCCAAGAGAAGAACGCAGTTTCCACCAATCCATTACCGATAGAACAGCCGCCGGCTAATGTCGCGCCGATGCCCATTAACACACCGCCTACAGCGCTGCGTAGCATGGTAGTTACATCCGGCACACGGAAGCGGAATTCGTTGCTGCCTTTGGCGGCGATAAAGGAGCCGCAGAAAATACCTAATACTAAGAACACACCCCAGTTAAGGAATTTGTCGTCGCCGGTGACCAAATATTGCATGATATTGGCGGATGGACCCGTAATGCCCAAACCGAAATCGCGACCAGTGGCGATACTCAATGGCCAAGCAGCAAGGGCGATTAGGCCGACTAAAATAGCGGTGACGAAAGGATCCCAACGTTTTTCAAATAAAATATGCGCCAAGCCGGTTTTTTTCGGTTTTAAGGTGGCAAGTTTGGTTTTTGGTTTGGATAACTGTTTGAAAACATAGCATAAAGTCACCGCACTTAATAAGCCGACTAACCACCAAGGCGAAATACCGAAACTTCCGTAAATGGTGGTATGTTCAATATTTTCCGCACGTAACGCTTGATTAAATTCGCCTAACGGACCGGTGCGCATCATGGTGCTTAAAAGCATATAGGTTGCCAAGGCAACCCAGCTGCCGATCAAGCCTTCGCCGGCGCGATACCAAGTTCCTGTGGCGCAACCGCCGGCGAGAACAATACCGATACCGAATAAAAAGGCGCCAATTAATACAGCGAAAAAGGCTAATTTTTCTGCTGGTTCAACCGCTAACACGCCTACTTCTTTTAAGGCAAAAAAGCCAATGGATTGAATACTGATAGCGATCAATAAGGCAATGAACATTTTGTTGCTTTTAGTGACATACAGATCACGGAATGCGCCGGTGATACAAAAGCGACCGCGTTGCATCACAAAACCGAGCAAAATTCCGGTAAGTAATCCAGTTAAAATCATAGAAAATATTCTCCAATCAATGATAAAAATGGTCTGCAATTTTTATCAAAAGCACTTAGAATAATCTAATAATTTTTTGCGAATTAATATGCATTTTGGTTATTAAAATAAATGACAGGAATGACCAAAGTGTGGTGAAAAATCTGTTAAAATAAGCAAATGTTAAATAACCTTGTAGCGAGGCAATCTTATCGGACATTGGCAGGCGCAAATCAGCTTAAAAAGAGGGTTTGTGTTACATCGACGAGCTTATAGCGAAACCAGTTTGTTAGTGGAGTTATTCACGGAAGAAACGGGGCGGCTGACGGTTATTGCCAAAGGGGCAAGAACCAAGCGTTCGTCGTTGAAAAGTGTATTGCAACCGTTTACGCCGCTGTTGTTGCATTGGTCGGGAAAAGGCGGGTTAAAAACCTTGTCCAAAGCCGAACCGGCGTCCATTGCGTTGCCTCTCCAACCGAAAGCATTGTACAGCGGTTTTTACATCAATGAATTATTGGTTCGCCTGTTGGAGCCGGAAACAGCCTACGCCTCCTTGTTTCAAGATTATTTGCAATGTTTAACCGATTTAGCCAGCGCGCCGCATTTGCTCGAATCCAGTTTAAGAACTTTTGAATTTCGTTTGCTGCGAACCTTAGGTTACGGTATTGATTTTTGTCATTGCGCCGGTTCCGGGCAGCCAGTCGATGCCGATATGACCTATCGTTATCGAGAAGAAAAAGGTTTTATTGCCTCCCTAATTCGCGATAATTTGACCTTTTATGGGCGTGAATTATTGGCATTTGATCGTTTGGATTTTGCCGATCCGGAGGTATTGCAAGCGGCGAAACGCTTTAGCCGCATAGCCTTAAAACGCTATTTGGGCAATAAGCCTTTGAAAAGCCGCGAATTATTTACGCAAAATATTTTATATTTGAAATAACATGGTTTTACTTTATACCCCTAAAAAACAAGCGAAAAAAGCACCGCACTTTGAAGCGGACATTGTGGATTTAGATTATCAGGGTTTTGGCGTGGCGAAAGTGGGCGGCAAAACCTGGTTTATCGAAAATGCCTTGCCACAAGAACGGGTGATGGTGGCGCCGGTGGAAGAAAAACGCCAATTCGGCGTGGGGAAAGCGCAACGGATTTTGCGCGTCAGTGCATTGCGCGAAACGCCTAAATGTCCTTATTATCAACAATGTGGCGGTTGCCAAAGTCAGCATATTCCTTTGGCGTTGCAGCGTGAAAGTAAACAAAAAGCCTTATTCCAGCGCCTAAGTCGTTTGCAGGCGGCGCCGATTGATTTTCAGCCCATGATGGTCGGCGCGCAATGGCATTATCGTCGGCGTGTGCGCTTGAGTTTGCGCTATGATCCGAAATATCGTCAATTGGCGATGGGTTTTCGTCAGAAACGCTCGGCGGATATTGTGAATATCGGTCGTTGCGAAGTGTTAGTATCGCCATTAAATGAATTATTGGAAAAATTGACCGCACTTTTGGCGCAATGGTCAGCGCCGAAACAATTGGGTCATGTGGAATTGGTGGCGGCGGATAATGGCGTGGCGATGTTATTGCGTTATACGCAAAACATGGCGGAAATTGACCGCACTTTATTGCTGCGCTTTGCGCAAGCGCAGCAATTGATGTTATTTGTGCAAGATGACCACGAAATTACGCACGTTTATGGCGAATTTCCCTATTATCAGCTCAAAGATGGAACGCGATTATATTTTGATATTCGCGATTTTATTCAGGTTAATGCGCCGCTTAATCAGCAAATGATCGACACCGCATTGGATTGGTTGGCATTGAGTACGCAAGATGAGGTGTTGGATTTGTTTTGCGGTATGGGAAATTTTACATTGCCATTGAGTAAGTGCGTGAAAAGTGCGGTCGGAATTGAGGGCGTTTCAGAGATGGTGGCACGGGCGCGACAAAATGCGGAACAAAACCATTGCCACAATGTCCAATTTTATCAGAGCGATCTTGAAAAACCCTTCGCCGAACAGCCTTGGGCTGGACAACATTTTAATAAAATCTTGCTCGATCCGGCGCGCGGCGGGGCAGCGTTCGCATTAAGCGCGATGATGCAAGTGCAGGCGGAAAAAATACTTTATGTTTCTTGCAATCCGGCGACATTGGTACGCGATGCCGCAATTTTACTTGAGGCAGGTTATCTTTTGCGCAAAGTGGCGATGATTGATATGTTCCCGAATACGGCGCATTTGGAATCCATCAGCTTATTTGAAAAAACACGGTAGGAAATTAATATGGTTGCTGTACGCGGATCACATTTGCTAAATCCAAAGGATTTTGTCATTGAAAAATGGTGTGCCGAATTGGGGCTTGCCCCGCAAGTCGAGCAAGCACTGGTTTCGGCATGGCATTATTCGCAGCAAAAAGTCAGTGAGTTTCAGGCTAAAGAGGCGGTGTGCTACATCAGTTGCCATTTGCAAATCGGCGTTGAAATGGTGGAGATTTTGCATGGTTTAAATATGGACGCAGACAGTTTATTAACCGCTATGTTGTATCCGATTGTCAGCAATAATATTGTGGATTTAGCGACGATTAAGGAAGATTTTGGCGCCAATATCAGTAAGTTGGTGAAAGGCGTGATGGAGATGGACAATATTCGTCAACTTAATGTCAATTCTGCCAATAGTTCGCAAGTGGATAATGTGCGTCGAATGTTGTTGGCGATGGTTGACGATTTCCGTTGTGTGATCATCAAGTTGGCGGAGCGGATTACGTTTTTGCGCGATGCGGAAAAATATTGTTCGGAAGAAGAAAAAGTGTTGGCAGCAAAAGAATGTGCCAATATTTATGCGCCTCTTGCCAATCGCTTGGGCATTGGGCAGTTAAAATGGGAATTGGAAGATTATTGCTTCCGTTATTTGCATCCGGAGCAATATCGCGCGATTGCGAAATTGCTGCAAGAGCGTCGTTTGGATCGAGAAAAATATATTGCCGATTTTGTCACCGAATTAACCGCGTATTTACAAGAAAATATTGACCAAGTAGAAGTTTACGGGCGTCCGAAACATATTTACAGTATTTGGCGCAAAATGCAGAAAAAACACTTGGAGTTCGGCGATTTGTATGATGTGCGCGCGGTGCGGGTTATTGTACAAAAACTGCAAGATTGTTATTCTGCGTTGGGCATTGTGCATACGCATTTTAAACATTTACCGAAAGAATTTGATGATTATGTTGCCAATCCGAAACCGAACGGTTATCAATCCATCCATACTGTCGTTTTGGGGCAAGGTGGCAAGCCGGTGGAAGTGCAAATTCGTACGCAACAAATGCATGATGATGCGGAATTGGGCGTGGCGGCGCACTGGAAATATAAAGAAGGGGTGACAGGGCGTTCGGGTTACGAGGAAAAAATTGCGTGGTTGCGTAAATTATTGGCGTGGCAAGATGATATTACCGATTCCGGTGATGTGATGGCGGAGATGCGCAGTCAAGTGTTTGACGATCGGGTTTATGTATTTACGCCGAAAGGGGAAGTGGTAGATTTGCCAACCGGTTCGACACCGCTGGATTTTGCTTATGCGATTCATAGCGAAATCGGGCATCGTTGCATTGGCGCGAAAGTGGCGGGGCGTATTGTTCCTTTTACTTATCAATTGCAAATGGGCGATCAGATTGAAGTGATTACCCAAAAAAATCCGAATCCAAGTCGCGATTGGCTCAATCCCAATTTAGGTTTTACGCACACCAGCAAAGCGCGCGCGAAAATTCAAGCGTGGTTTAAAAAATTGGATCGAGATAAAAATATTCCGGCGGGGAAAGAATTGCTAGAAAATGAGATCACCCGTTTGGGTATTTCCTTGAAGCAAGTGGAGCAATATGCGCTGCCACGTTATAACATGAAACATCTCGAGGATTTATATGCCGGTATTGGTGGCGGTGATGTACGTTTAAATCAATTGGTGAATTTTTTACAAAATAAATTGATTAAATCTTCCGCGCAAGAAGCTGACGAAGAAATTTTGCGCCATGTTGCTCATAAAAGTGCGGTCGTTTCACAGCAAAAAAATGAGAAAAAAGGCTATGTCATTGTTGAAGGCGTTGGAAATTTAATGCACCATATTGCACGCTGTTGTCAGCCAATTCCGGGGGATGCTATCATGGGTTATATCACCATGGGGCGCGGTATTTCTATTCATCGTACCGATTGTGAGCAGTTTTTGGAGCTGCAAAAAGCCCATCCGGAACGCGCGGTGGAGTCCATTTGGGGTGAAAATTACGCTAGTGGATTTCGTTTGAGTATTCGTATCGTGGCAAGTGATCGTAACGGATTGTTGCGCGATATTACTACAGTGCTTGCTAATGAAAAAATCAGCGTGCTGGGCGTTTCCAGTCGTGCGGATACCAAAAAACAATTGGCGACCATTAATATGGAAATTGAGCTGAATAATGTACAGATGTTAAGTAAAATTTTGGCTCGGTTGGAAAAATTAGATGATGTGATTGAGGCGAAACGCCTTTAATTTAGGGAAAATATGGAAAAAACAACGGGCTTGACCCATTTAATTAAATCGACCGGCTATTCAATAAAAGGCTTGAAAAGTGCGGTTAAAAATGAAGCGGCTTTTCGTCATGAGCTTTCTTTGGCAGCCATTTTAATTCCGTTGGCAATTTGGCTGGGCGAGGATAAGGTGGAGATGGCGCTGATGATTGGTTCGGTGCTGTTAGTGCTGGTGGTTGAGTTGTTAAACAGCGCGGTTGAAGCGGTCGTAGATCGGGTTGGAACAGAGTACCATGAGTTATCCGGTCGCGCAAAAGATTTAGGCTCGGCAGCAGTGTTTATTGCGTTGGGCATTGTGGTGGTGGTCTGGGGATTGATGTTATTTTTTTAAACCTGAGATTGGGTTTAATCTAGCTGGGTAACAAAGTATGGAAATTATGGAAAAATACAATAAATTTCGCATTGAATGGGATTGTCGTCGGGGAATGTTGGAGTTGGATAAGGTAATTATGCCTTTTTTTCAGGTGCATTTTGACGCGTTGCCAGATGAGAAAAAAGACGTGTTTTTACGTTTGTTGGCTTGCTCGGATTTACAGTTATTTTCGTGGTTTTTTAATCGAAAACCGGCATCCGATCTTGAATTACGAGAAATGGTGACTTATATACAAGAAAAATTAAATTTACAAAATTGATCAATTTTTCTTAAAACGTTGAACTTTTTGAATTTCGTCCCGTCTAACTATAGGCAAGAGCTTGCTGTCTTTATATTAAGGCTTGTTAGAGGTGATAAGAGGTTATATGGCTGAGCAGCTAACGGATCAAGCTTTGGTAGAAAGAGTACAGCAGGGAGATAAGAAAGCGTTCAATCTATTGGTATCGCGTTATCAAAATAAAGTGGCTGGGTTGTTGACTCGTTACGTTTCACAAAATGATATTCCTGATGTTGTACAAGAGTCGTTTATAAAAGCATACCGCTCGATCGATTCTTTTCGTGGTGATAGTGCTTTCTACACGTGGCTTTATCGAATTGCAGTCAATACTGCAAAGAATTATCTGACCGCACAAGGGCGCCGTCCGCCGAATGAAGATATTTTGGCAGAAGAGGCGGAAACCTATGATGTTGGTGCAAATTTACGGGATGTGGATACACCCGAACATGAAATGTTATCCAGTGAGCTAAAGAAGATCGTATTTGATACCATTAACGGTTTACAAGAAGATTTAAGAACAGCCATTACCTTACGTGAAATCGAAGGGTTGAGCTACGAAGAGATCGCTGACATTATGGATTGCCCAGTGGGAACGGTACGTTCGAGAATCTTTAGAGCAAGGGAAATTATTGAGACAAAAATAACACCTTTGTTACAGCGCTAATAAACTGATGTCGCTAAGGCAAACAAACTTGGAGTTTAAGATGCAAAAAGAGTTACTTTCAGCATACATTGACGGTGAAAACGTAAGTAACGAATTGACAGAAAAACTTTGTCAAGATGAAGCGTTACAACAATCTTGGGCAAATTTTCATGCCATTCGTGCGGTAATGCGTCAAGAAAGTGATGTTCTGTTAGGGACAGATTTTACTGCGAAGATGGAAATGCTGATTGCACAAGAAAAAACAGTGGTAGCAAAACCAATGATTTCTCAACCGACGCCAGCTGAAGTCGAAAAACTACCGTTTATGCAAAAGTTCAAATCGCTTTGGGCGTCAATGGTGCAAGTTGCGGTAGCGGCATCTGTGTGTTTGGTCGCGGTATTTGGCGTGCAAAGTTTCAATGTAGCGGATAATGTGAGTAGCGCACCGGATAATCCAGTCTTACAAACCTTACCGTTTAATAATTCCGTGCAAGAGGTAAGTTACAATGCACCGGCGCGTGATGTGGTGACTGCCGACCAAATTGAGCAAAAAAATAGACAGATTAGTTCCATGTTGCAAAATTATGAATTACAGCGTCGTGTTTATGCAGATGATTTGAGTTTGAATAGACACGGAAAATAATGCTGTATCGGTTTGGCAATTCACCACCATTTTGGTGGTGAATTTGTTTTAGATACAATAGGTTATGTTTATGATGTTAAAAGCTTTACAAAAATTGACCGCACTTTCTTTGTTCTTTGGTGTTTGTGGGTTTTCTTTTGCAGCAGACAATTTTGAGCCTAAAGCCTTATTGGCGCAGATGAACCAAGCGACCAATCAATTAAACTATGAAATTGCTTTTGTTCAAACTACGCCGGTGAATATGGAATCCTTGCGCTATCGTCATTTGCATATCAATGGTAAAACCTATGCTCAATTAATCACTTTAGACGGTGTACCACAAGAAATTGTACAGCGTGATGGTTTAGTAAGTTATTTTCAACCAAATTATCCGTCATTTTCGATCAATAGTTCCCATATTGTGGATAGCCTTCCAACTATTATGCGGATAAATTTGGACACCTTGGCGGAAAACTACGATTTTGTCAATATCGGGCGCAATCGTGTCGCTGATCATGTGGTACAAACTATTCGTATTTTGCCAAAAGATGATTTTCGTTATCAATATTTAGTATTTATTGATGAAAACAGCAAATTATTGTTGCGTAGCGATATGTTAGATCGCGAAGGGAATTTATTAGATCAATTCCGTGTGGTGAATATGTATGTGGGTGATGGGTTAGAAAAATTATCTCACTATTTAGACAGCGTGACCTTTCCTCCTTTATTAAGCGAAGATAATGCTCAAAATCAAAAAATTAAACTAAGTTGGCAACCAACTTGGTTGCCGAAGGGGTTCAAATTAGTAAATAAAAGTATTGAGATGAACGGGAGTAATCATATAGAAAGCCAGTTATTTAGTGATGGATTATTTTATTTTACTGTGTATGTTTCCGAAAGTATTATTCCTGATGAACCGGAAAATGCCTGGCGACAAGGTCCAACGACAATTTATAGCGAAAGTAAAAATAACAAAGCAGTAACCTTTATTGGTCAATTGCCGATTTCTACCGCTAAACGCATTGTGCAAGATATTCAATTTAAACCGTAAAATGAAGGTATGTTAAGAGAAAATGCAGTGGTCGTCGATTATCAAAATGGAGTGGCGACAGTGAAATGTCAGTCAAAAAGCGCTTGCGGACAATGCGCGGCGAAATCCTCTTGTGGCACAGCAGCGCTTGCAGAATTAAACGGTGAGCATGGTGAACATATTTTTACTGTAGCGACCATCACGCCGGTGTCGATTGGGCAAACGGTGGAAGTGGGATTAGAAGAACGTCCGCTTTTGTTCTCTACGTTGTTGATTTATGTCGTTCCGCTGCTGACCCTTTTGTGTGCGACACTTATTGGCGCCGCGCTTTTCCCACAAGAGTGGATGAACGCGATTTTTATCTTTTTTTCGACCGCACTTTCTTTTGTTATCGTGCGTTTTTTTGCGCAAAAATTGCAACGTAAATCAGCTTATCAGCCAATTCTGCTACGCGTATTGTAATTTTGTGTTAGCATTAGCAAACACTTCTCCAACTTTTCACAGGGTTTTATGATCAAATTACTAGGCATTACCGGTTATAGCGGTAGTGGAAAAACGACGTTACTTGAAAAATTGTTACCACTGTTATCCGCACAAAACCTGCGTGTGGCGGTGATTAAACATAGCCATCACAATGCACAAGTGGATAAAGCAGGGAAAGACAGTTGGCGCATGAAAGAAGCCGGCGCAAGCCAGGTGATTATGGCGTGCGCCGAGCGTTGGGCATTAATGACCGAAACGCCCCAAGCGGTTTCTTTAGCCTATTTGGCAAAACAATTTGATCCCACATTAACCGATTTGATTTTGGTAGAAGGATTTAAAGATGAGCCCATCCCGAAAATCTTATTGCATCATCAAGGGATGACAAAACCTTTACCGGAAATTGATGAAAATGTGGTCGCACTGGTAACGGATTATGACGTAGAAAGCACTTTGCCAAGATTAAATATTAATCACCCCGATGCGGTGGCGACATTTATTTATCAATGGTACGAAATGGCAAAAAGTGCGGTGTAAAATAGGATAGTTTTATGAAAAAGGAAGCAAGTTATCGCGGTTTAGCCTGGATCGCAGCGATGGCATTATTTATGCAAACGCTTGACGCCACTATTTTAAATACTGCTCTACCAGCAATTTCTCGTAGTTTAAATGCATCACCGCTAAATATGCAGCTGGCGATTATTAGCTATGCCTTGACTGTGGCGCTTTTTATTCCCTTAAGCGGCTGGCTGGCGGATCGTTTCGGTACGCGCAATGTCTTTCGTTTTTCTGTCACCGTGTTTGTATTAGGATCGATTGCCTGTTCGTTTTCTAACTCCTTGGATATGTTGGTCTTTTCGCGCGTTTTGCAAGGTGTTGGTGGCGCGTTAATGATGCCGGTGGCGCGCTTATCCATGTTGCGTTCGATTGAAAAATCCCAATTGCTTGCAGCGTGGAATTTGACTGCCATGGCGGGGCTTATTGGACCGGTTGTTGGACCGATTTTAGGTGGTTGGTTGGTGACCTATGCTACTTGGCATTGGATCTTTTTGATCAATATTCCTATCGGTATACTCGGCATTATTGCGGCGCATTTTTATATGCCAAATGTTAAAGACAACGTGCCAAAATTGGATTGGAAAGGCTTTGTGTTATTTGGGGGGGGATTAGTGGCGTTAACTCTTGGCATGGATTTGGTGGCGGAAAATTCTGTGCCACGCATAGAAAGTCTGCCTGTGATTACTGCCGGCGTGATTTTATTATTGTTATATTATGCCTATGCTAGAGTGAATGATAATGCCCTTTTGCCACGCTCGTTATTTTTTGTGCGAACTTTTCGTATCGGCGTTGTGGCGAATTTGATTATTCGTTTATTTAGTTCTAGTACGCCTTTCTTGTTGCCATTGATGTTACAAGTGGCATTTTTATACGACGCGGAAACTACTGGCTGGATGATGACGCCGATTGCAATAAGTTCGGTGTTGGGAAGACCGTTTATTAGCCGTATTTTAGTCGCAATTGGATATAAAACGACACTGATTGGCTTTGCCATTTCAATGGGCTTGGCGATTTTTACCATGAGTCATTTTACGCCGGAAACGACGATATGGGTGATGGTGTTGGTTTTGGTGTGGTACGGGTTTAGTATGTCGTTGGTTTTCACTGCGGTCAATACGCTTACCATTAGTGATCTTGCACCCCATCAAACCAGCGGTGGTTCGACCATGTTGAGTGTTTCGCAACAAGTGGGGATAAGTTTCGGGATTGCGGTGTCGTCTGTGATTTTAAGTTTATATCGTGATGCGGTTGGCGAAACGGGTGAACAATTGCAACAAGCCTTTAGTTACACCTTTTTGACCACGGTCATTTTTGTGGTGATTTTAGTCGCGTTTTTATTGCGCTTGAAAAAAACGGATGGCGATAGTTTACGCGTGCGTTCTTAAGTGGACATGAAAAATAAAAAGGCATAGTTTTTACTATGCCTTTGTCGTTTTTAGCTTGTCTAAAATTAATACACACCTTGCGCCAACATGGCATCTGCGACTTTCACAAAGCCCGCAACGTTAGCGCCTACTACGTAGTTAATATTGGCTTGACCCTCCACGCTACCGTATTTTTTACAGTTGGCATGAATATTTAACATAATGCGTTTTAATTGCGTATCCACTTCTTCCGCCGTCCAATATAAACGTTGAGAACTTTGCGCCATTTCAAGCCCAGATGTTGCCACACCACCGGCATTTGCTGCTTTACCCGGTCCGAATAAAACACCGGATTCAAGGAATAAATCGGTAGCTTCGATAGTGGTTGGCATATTGGCACCTTCTGCCACTAATTGGACACTGTTTGCAATCAAGGCTTTCGCATCTGCTAATTCCAATTCATTTTGGGTTGCACAAGGAAGCGCAATGTCCACTTTCACTTCCCAAGGACGTTTTCCTTCCACATAGGTTAAACCGAATTGTTGCGCATAATCTTTCACACGACCACGTCTCACGTTTTTAATTTCCAATAAGGCCGCTAATTTTTCTTTATCAAAACCGGCTGCATCATAAACATAGCCGGCGCTGTCGGAACAAGTGACCACTTTTGCGCCTAATTCCAACGCTTTTTCAATAGCATATTGCGCCACATTACCAGAACCGGAAACCGAAACAGTTTTGCCTTGGAATGATTGACCTTTTTCTGCTAGCATGGCTTGTGCAAAATACACTAAACCGTAACCTGTTGCTTCCGGACGAATTAAACTACCGCCGAAAGACAAACCGCGACCGGTGAACACACAAGCAGCTTGGTTGGATAATTTTTTCATATAACCGGCAAGATAACCGACTTCACGACCACCTACACCGATATCGCCCGCTGGCACATCGGTATCCGAGCCCACATGACGATATAATTCTGCCATTAACGCTTGGCAAAAACGCATCACTTCTGCATCAGATTTACCTTTTGGATCAAAGTCAGAACCCCCTTTACCGCCGCCCATTGGCAAGGTAGTGAGTGCATTTTTGAAAATTTGTTCAAATCCTAAGAATTTTAAGATGGATAAATTCACGGATGGATGGAAACGCATACCGCCTTTGTAAGGTCCGATGGCGCTGTTATATTGCACGCGGAATGCACGGTTAACCTGTACTTGACCTTTATCATCAGTCCAAGCAACGCGGAATTGGAAGGCGCGCTCTGGTTCCACTAAACGTTCTAATAAGGCTTCAGAACGGTATTTCGGATTTTTTTCTAAGAAAGGCCAGATGGAAGTTAATACTTCACGGACCGCTTGCAAAAATTCAGGTTGATTTCCATCGCGTTTTTCTACTTTAGCTAGAAATTCCTCTAATGAAATTTGGCTCGACATAATATAAGTTTCCTTCTAAAAGAATTAATGTTGTTTGCATAATAATTAAAAATAGCTCGTTGGCTTTCAATAATATCTACTAAAAACCGATTTAATTGCAAATGATTTCATAAAGGAAAATCATAAAACATATGAGGTATTGAATTTATTTAATAAATATTGATTTTTATTAGAGATAATCTAATTTTATCTGGTGAAATGCTGCCTAAAAATCAAACAGATAAATAAACAAAAAGGGCATTTCAGCCCTTGGATCTTTAAAGATTGTCGAACAGTGGTTGCACATCCGGCATCACGCCACGCCACAAAAAGAAAGAATGTGCGGCTTGTCCTATGAGCATTCCCAATCCGTCGCTGACTTGCTTGGCGCCGGCTTGCTTGGCAAGGGCAATAAAGGGGGTATCGTTATCTTTGGCATATTGCATATCATAAACTGCACCACATTTTTGCAAAAGTGCGGTGGAAATATTCGCAGTTTTGCCTTGTAAACCAAGAGAGGTGGCATTAATAATCAAATCAAATTTCAGATCTGGAATATGTTCTAGTTCAACCGCCTGAATTTCACCATATTGGGCAAATTTACGCGCTAATTCTTGTGCTTTGGGCAGTGTACGGTTGGCAAGGGTGATGTTTTGCTGCGCTTGTAATAATGGCAACAACACGCCTTTGGTTGCGCCGCCCGCACCTAATATCAACACAGATTGATTGGCTTTTAGCCAATCTAAACGTGCCAAATCGCTCACCAGCCCTGCGCCATCGGTATTATCGGCGTAAAGCGAACCATCGTCTAAACGTTTCAAGGTATTGCAAGCCTCGGCTAACAAACAACGTTCACTGTGTTGTTGCGCCAATTTAAAGGCTCGCTCTTTAAATGGTGCAGTGATATTACAGCCTTTTGCTCCGGCAGCAAAAAAAGCCTGCAATTGTTGTTCAAAATGCTGCTCGTCGCCTAATATGGCAGTATATTCCAAGATTTGTTGCGTTTGTTGCGCAAATTGTCGATGAATAAGTGGAGACTTACTTTGTGCAATCGGATTGCCCCACACCGCATATTGATCCATAAATTATCCTTGTCTAAAAAGTTGTTGGGTAAAAAGATCCCGAATTTCGGAGGGATTTTGTGCTTCACCCACTGCCATGTCCAACACCGGAAACTCATCACCAAATTGCTGTTTGACTTCCTTGGCGGTTTTACATGGCGTTAAGCCGGATAAATTGGCGCTGGTGGAGGTCAGCGCGAAACCGGTTTGTTCGCACAGTTGTTTGACCGCCGGATGAGGACATAGTCGAATGGCAATGCTGGAAAATTTGCCGGTTAAAAAACGTGGTGTTGTTGCCGCTGCCGGAACGACCCACGTCGTTGGACGATCATAATGCGCGGTTAAACGTTGCCAATGCAACGAAGTAAATTCGCGCGTATCCATGAAAGGTTGTAGATAACTTAACGCTGGTGCGACTAAAATCAGTCCTTTATCCACAGGTCGTTGTTTTAAAATCAATAATTTTTCGACCGCACTTTCACTAAGTGGATTACAGCCCAAGCCAAAAACCGCTTCGGTAGGGTAGGCGACAACCTGATTTTGTTTTAATTGAGTAACAATTTGTGTAATATTCATTTTTCTGTTTCAAATACACAACGACAGATTTTATTGGCGCAAAGCCAAGTGCGGTGTGTTTCTGTTTCCTTTTTTAAGATGGCGACTTCGCCCTGACATTGTGGGCAACGGACCGGATAGGGTTTGCCGGCGAGAGTAAATTTACATTTTGGAAATCGATCGCAGGCGTAGAAAATTTTGCCTTGTTGTCCGCGTCTGGCAACCAGATGCCCTTGCTGACAATCGGGGCAGATGATGGCATTGTCTTCGCTTTCCGGTACTTGTTCATGAACCACAAAATCGCATTCCGGATAATGGCTACAACCAATAAACATTCCAAAATGTCCTTGTTTTAATTGCAGGAAATGACCGCACTTTGGACAATTTTCGTCAAGATTTTTGATAATTTTTGGCGTAAATTGCGCTTGTAACGGTTTTAAATAATCACAAGCCGGATAGGCGCTACAGCCTAAAAAAAGTCCTTTTTTGCCTTGTTTTATCTGTAGCAATGCGCCACATTGCGGGCAATGCTCTTGATGTTTGCTGGGCTGAAAAAGCGAATTTGACATAGCGATGGCGATTTAACAAAACGGGTCTTGAGATTAACAATAAATTCCCATTTTTACAAGACGAAGTATCGCAAACGCACTAAATTGCTTTATAATTTATCCGCTTAACAAAAGGAAAAATTATGCAACCATTTCTCGAAAATCCGTTTTTTTTGACCGCACTTTTGCTGTTGGTTTTGTGTGTCGTGTTTTTATTTATGTTGGCAAAACGTCGTCGTGATGTGCAGGAATTAAGCCAAGATTTGAATAAAACTATCAATAATTTCAATGAATTATTGGGAAAATATGAACAGCTGACGCAGGTGAAAAATCAGTTGGATCAACAAATAATTAAAGTACAAACCGGTGCGGAAGGTTTGCAAGTGCGTTTAGTCGAACGCGATGAGAAAATCACCTATTTACAAAGCGAATTAGATCAAGAACAAGCTCGAATGGAAAATGTGCAGGCGCAAATGACGGCGGTGAAAGAGCGTTTTGGTATTGCGTCAGCGCAAGCTGATGCCTTGCAACAACAGTTGGCGCAACAAACTGCTCATTTGCAGCTTAAAGAATCGGAGTGGCAACATTTAAACGAAAAATATACCGCACTTTCGCAAGAATTGACGGAATTAAAAACCACGTTGGCGGAAAAAGAGAAAAATTTTGCTGAACAACAAGCCAATTTTCAGCAAGCTAAGGCACAGTTGGGCGTTGAGTTTCAAAATTTAGCCAATCAAATTTTGGAGGAAAAAAGCCAGCGTTTCAGCCAGTCCAATCAATCGGCGTTGGACAGTTTGTTAAAACCGTTTCGTGAGCAAATTGAGGGATTTCAAAAGCGAGTGAATGAAATTCATTCGGAGGCAGTGAAAGGGAATGCCGGATTGGAGGCGGAAATTAAAAAAGTGATGGAGCTGGGTTTGAGCATGTCGGAACAAGCTAACCATTTAACTTCTGCGTTGCGTGGTGAAAAGAAAACCTTGGGTAATTGGGGCGAGGTGCAATTGGCGCGCGCGTTGCAGTTGGCGGGATTAATTGAAGGTGAGCATTATGCAGCGCAATCTCATTTTCGCAATCAAGAGGGCAAGCATAATTATCCTGATTTTGTGGTGTATTTGCCGGATAATAAGCATCTGATTATTGACAGCAAAATGTCGCTCAATGCTTATGAAAGTGCGGTCAATTCTGACGACGAAATAGAAAAAATGCAATTGTTGCGCGAGCATTGCAAAGCCATTAAAAATCATATCGACGATTTGGCGCGTAAGGATTACAGTAATTTGATTGGCATGCGCAGTCCGAATTTTGTGCTGATGTTTATTGCGGTAGAACCGGCGTATATTGAAGCCATGAAACATGATAGTGAATTATTCAATTATGGTTACCAAAAAAATGTGATTTTAGTGTCTTATACAACTTTAATGCCGATTTTGCGTACGGTGGCAAATTTATGGCGCATCGAACGCGGCAACGCGGAAGCGAAAGAAATCAGCGAAAGAGCCGGTGAAATTTATAATCAAGTGTGCTTGGTTGCCGAGCGATTGAATAAATTAGGCAATAGTTTGTCGTCTGTCAGTTCGCATTACAATCAAACCGTGACCGCGTTGGTAGGAAATCAAGGGCTGATTGGCAAAGTGGAACGCTTTAAAAGTTTATCGGCAAAAGCAAATAAAGTGATGCCAGAGGTGGAGTTGTTACATAATGATGTTAATGTAGAAAAATTAACCATTGTCAGCGCGGAAAATAAGTGAAAAACCATTGAAAATTTCATGAGAAACAGGTAATTTTAGCGCCCAAACCAAACAGGCGAATTAGTGAATAGGAATTTTATGCAACACGAACATCCAACCGCAGTCCCTCAACTGCACAAAAGACAAACGGTTTTCAGCAAAATTATTTTTGCCAGCCGCTGGTTACAATTGCCGCTTTATTTGGGGCTGATTGTTGTACAAGCGATTTATGCGTATAAGTTTATGAAATCATTATGGGTTTTAATGGTAGATTTGCAACAATTGGATTCCAACGCGATTATGCTCGCGGTATTAAATTTAATTGATGTGGTGATGATCGCCAATTTATTGGTGATGGTGATTGTGGGCGGCTACGAAACCTTTGTATCCAAGTTGAATACCGAGGGGCATCCCGACGAACCGGAATGGTTAAGTCATGTCAACGCTTCGGTATTAAAAGTTAAATTATCGATGTCTATCATCAGCATTTCTTCCATTCATTTGCTGCAAACCTTTGTTAATGCGGCAAATATGCCAGAAAAAACCATGATGTGGCAATTATTCCTCCACCTCGGCTTTTTGATCTCCGCCGTCGCCATGGCATACACCGATAAGATTTTATATGGTACCAGCCATAAAAATCATTGAGATATAAACGGGTTAAGGGATTAACCCGTTTTTTGTTTGCTTAAATTGAAAATAATGTTTTCGGGACAATTGCACCTTGATGTTGGATGACTTGACCGGCTGATGTCCTTTTTGTGTCGCCTGAATCTCATTTTTCCCTTGCAAACGGGCGGAAAGAGGCACCTCCAATACCTTAACACCTACGTTGACTAATGCTTGAGCGAGAGGAATGGCATCTTTTATTTGTTGGATTGCAATAACTGGCACGATTGGGGACGTTGTTAAGATGTCAAGTGCGGTCAATTTTTTCATGATTTTTCCTTACTACAAAGTGACGCCACTTTTGAAGATGGCAAGTTCTCTAAATTCATTGATTTCATTTTTAGTGGGTTGTCCGTTCACGGTGGCAACGATCAAATCAATAAAATCCGTTAGCAATTGTTCCATTGTTGTATCATGCACCAGACGCCCAGCGTCAAAATCAATCCAATGTTTTTTCTTTATGGCAAGTTCGCTGTTGGTGGCTATTTTCATGGTCGGTACGAACCCGCCATAGGGTGTTCCTCGACCGGTGGTAAATAGCACCATATGACAACCCGCGCCGGCTAAGGCACTGGTGGCAACTGCATCATTGCCCGGGGCGCTGAGTAAATTTAGCCCGGCTGTTTTTAATCGTTCGCCATATTTTAAAACATCTGTGACTTGGCTATGACCGGCTTTTTGAGTACAACCCAAAGATTTATCTTCTAAGGTTGTAATACCGCCGGCTTTATTTCCCGGTGATGGATTTTCGTAAATAGGTTGATTATGGGAAATAAAATACTGTTTGAAATCGTTTACCATGGCGACGGTTTTATGGAAAATTGCCTCATTTTTACTGTGGCTCATTAAGATCCGTTCTGCACCGAACATTTCCGGAACTTCGGTTAATACCGTTGTTCCACCGTGGCTGATGACATAATCGGAAAAATTGCCGAGCATTGGGTTGGCGGTAATACCGGAAAAACCATCTGAACCACCACATTCTAAACCGAATTTGACTTCACTGAGCTTTCCGTTTTCACGTTTATCCCGGCGCATGACATCATATAATTGTTGTAATAATTCAACGCCTTGTTCCACTTCGTTATCATAATGTTGAGATACCATGAATTTTACCCGATTTTCATCGTATTCCCCTAAGGTTGCTTTAAATGCATCGATTTGGTTATTTTCGCAACCTAATCCAATCACCAAAACTGCACCGGCATTCGGATGTTTGACCATATTTTGCAACATGATTTTCGTATTTTCATGGTCATCGCCGAGTTGTGAACAACCGTAACTATGATTGAAAGTAAAAATACCGTCAATGTCGTCGAGTTTGTGATGTTGCATAAAGATTTTTTTGATTTGGTTGGCAATGCCTACCACACAACCTACCGTCGGGATGATCCATAGTTCGTTACGAATACCAATTTCGCCATTTGAACGACGATAAATTTGTACCTCCCGATCGGGAAAGGAAATATCAGCATGAGGTATTTCCGGTTGGTATTGGTAGTCATTAATATCATTTAAATTGGTTTTAACATTATGAGTATGAACATGATCACCCGCTTGAATAGGTTGTAATGCATGACCGATTGCGTAACCATATTTCATCACATTTTGCTGCGCGGCGATGTTATTGAGGGCAAATTTATGCCCTCTTGCAATATCCTCAGTTAATGTAATCTCATGCTGATTAAACGCTAAGACCGTTTTTGCTGGCAAATCTTGTAATGCTACCGCGACATTATCTTGCGGATTGATTTGGATAAATTGTTTCATACGTTTTCTCCGCAGTAATGAGATAACGCTTGGCGCATTCCTTTGGCAAGAATGTATTCTAATTGTTCTGTTACCGTTTCTGCTAATTTCGGTACTTCGCACAGATTTTGTTCCCAATGCTGTTCTTGCTTTAACACATTATGAACGAGTTGATATAAACTAATATCACCCGCAGAATATTGTTGCCACCATTGTTGATAATGGTTTAACCAAATTTCGTCATCTTGCAAGGGAATGGGTTGTCCATCACGTTCTCCACGGTAAAAGGCAATTAATGCCGCCAATGCAAAGGTTAAGTGCGGTGGTAATTTTTGATGTTTTTCTACATAAGCCAATAATTGCGGTAAGTTTCGGGTGCGGTATTTGGTCATACTATTTAACGCAATGGATAATAATTGATGCTGAATAAACGGATTTTGGAAACGTTTAATGACAGCATCAGCAAATTGTTGTAATTCCGCTTTTGGTAAAGAAAGTACAGGAATGATTTCATTTTCGACCGCACTTTTAACAAATTCACATAATTGTGTGTCTGCCATGGCTTCACCTACGGTATCCACTCCAGATAAATAAGCCACCGGAACCAAGGCGGTATGGGCGCCATTTAAAATCGCAACTTTACGTTCTTTGTAAGGTTTGATGTCGTCCACTACCAAAATGTTTAAATCTACTTTATCTAAGCATAATGTTTGGCGTAGTGATTGCGGGCCTTGAATTACAAAGAGATAGAAATATTCTGCGGTATCTAAGAATGTATCTTGGTAGCCTAATTCTGTTTCAAGTGCGTTGGCTTCAGCACGCGGATAACCGGTTACAATGCGATCTACCAATGTGGAGCAGAAGGTATTTGCTTGTGTTATCCATGTGATAAATTCGGCAGAAAGTTGCCATTGTTTTGCGTAGGCTAATACGAATTCTTTTAATTTTTCACCGTTATAATCAATTAATTCGCAAGGGAAAAGAATAAATCCATGATTAGGATCGCCTTGCGTGAAGCTAAAACGCTCAAATAACAAACGAGTTAATTTTGCCGGATAACTGGATGGTGGGCGATCATCAAATTGATCTTGTTCGTTATAAGCAATGCCTGCTTCTGTCGTATTTGAAAAAATAAATTTGATGTCTAGATTATGTGCTAATTGTAAATATTCATCATAATTTTGATAAATATTTAGCTCATGATTAACGGAACGAATAATGCGGCTTTGTTTAACTACTTGTCCGCGTTCATCTAATCCGCGGATGATTGTTGTATATAACCCGTCTTGTGTATCTAATAATGGCGGAAAATCGGTATTGATCGGACGAACGATCGTGATGCCGGCATTGAAATTGGTTTTCTCGTTTAATAAATCTATCTGCCAGTCAATAAATGCACGTAAAAAATTACCTTCACCAAATTGAATGATCTTGGTTGGATATTGTGTGCCTGGAAAATTTTTGCGATTGAGGGTTTTCATAATACCACCTAAATTATGCTAATTATTGGGCGACGCCATAAACGAGGTTTGGTAACCACGTAGTAATAGCGGGGATGTAAGTAAGAAGAAGTAGTTCAACTAATAAAAGTCCCCAAAATGGAATAACATCTTTGATGAATTTTTCGATAGGAACTTCCGTGATTGAGCAAGTTGTAAACATGACTGTGCCTAGTGGTGGCGTAATTGTGCCAATTGCTCCATTGAAGATGAACACGATGCCGAAATGAATGGGGTCTATGCCATAGGAATGCGCTATCGGTGCGAGTAATGGTGCAAGTACGATCATGATAGCATTCCCTTCTAAGAACATACCTAAGATCAATAATGCAACATTGACTAACATCAAAAATGCTAATGGGCTATCAACAACAGTTGTCATCCAATTTGCTAAGGCTTGAGGTACTCTTTCCCATGTGAGAAATTTCGAAAATGCCACTGCAACGCAAATGATTAATAGTACATTAGCCGCACCCAAAGCAGATTCTCTGGTAGCTAACCACAGTTTTTTTACATCCATGTTACGATAAATAAGCATGCCTAAGATTAATGCATAAATTACAGCAACTGCCCCCGCTTCCGTTGGTGTAAATACACCCATGCGAATTCCACCAATAATGATGATAGGTAATAACAATGCTAAAACGGCGTCTTTCGCTGAAATAATAACCTCTTTACAACTTGCTCTTTTTTCTCTAATCGGCAAATATCCGCGCTTTTTAGAAATGAAAGAAACTAAGATCATCATTAAAATACAAAGAAGCGTGCCAGGAACGACGCCAGCCAAAAATAGTCGCCCAATAGATACATTATTTACATAACCATAAATAATCATCGCTATTCCAGGCGGAATAATCGGTGTAATTAAGGAACCTGCGGCTGTTACTGCTGCAGAGAATGACGCACTATAGCCACGAGCTACCATTTGCGGGACGAGTAATTTTGAGTTCATTGCGGCGTCTGCAATATTGGAACCGGATAGACCGCCCATTAATGTACTTAGAGCTACATTAACTTGTGCCAAACCACCATTCATATGTCCTGTTAATACTTCACAAAATTTAAGTAACCGTTCACTAATGCCAGTATGATTCATAAATACACCTGCCATAATGAAAAATGGAATAGCGAGTAACGTAACACTTTCTAGTCCGCCAGCTAATCGTTGTACTAGCATGATCATAGGCAGATCACTCATCAAGAAATAGCTTAATGTGGAAAAGAAAATACAAAAAGCGACAGGTGTTCCAATGATGAATAAAAATAGGAGAACACAGATGGGAATAATGACGCTCATAATTAATTACCTCGATTAGTTTTGAAGTAGTACACTATTTTTCTGATTTCGTAATAAAACATAAATAGCGCACTAATCGGAATAATGGCGTAAATATAAACATAAGAGAATTGTAAAGCCGGGGTGAATCTCATTTTAGACATTGGCAGTAGCTTAAACCCAAGATAGATCATAAAACTTAAGCAAAAGATCATGATTATTGGTTGAAGAATACCATCAATAAAATTGGCTATTTTTGCTGGTAATTTACTGAGTAAAAAATCAATTCTAATGAGTTCATTGTTTTTGCATAATGCACTTGATGCTAAAAACGTGAACCAAATAAAGAATACGACACAGATTTCTTCTACCCAAGCACTTGGCGAATTAAGAAAATAACGCATAATAACGCCATAGCCGGACAAAAGGACAATTAAAGCAAGAAAAAACGAGGCTAAGATTTCATCAATATCGCTAAGCCAAAACTTTTTCTTTTTTATTAAGATATTCATATTAAAGCCCTCAACTTTTTAGTGTTCCTGCAAAACAGCAGGAACACTACTAAGTCATTAGTATTGAGAAAGTTTTTCTTGAACATTTTTATAGAGATTTGGTGACCACTCTGGAAATCCAGTGGAAATAACATCTCGAACAGAATTCTCAAACGCAGGAAGATCAACTTCGTTTACGGTAACCCCTGACGCTTTTAATTTTTCTAAAGCCTCATTTTCTGCAGCTTCAATTAATGAAGCGCCATAGACCACCATTTCACGACTAGAGTCCACAATGGCTTTTTGTTGTTCTGGTGTCAAATTATTCCAAAATGCGGTTCCTGTGATGAATGGCGACATATGTTTAGTGTGTGCGGTTAAGTTGAGATTTTTAGCTACCTCATAAAATTTTCCTCCAAACAGCACAACCGTTGGATTTTCTAACCCATCAATAATACCTTCTGATAAACCTGGATATACATCAGCTAATGACATAGGTGTTGGTACTCCGCCCATTGCTTTAATTGTTTGTAAAAATAAACGAGAATGTTGTACTCGTACTTTTGTTCCTTGTAAATCTGCTGGCGTTGTCACTTTGTTTTTAGTTAATAAATGACGAGTACCATAAATTACGTCAGGTACAATAATATGTAATCCATGTTCATCTAATTTGGCGCTTAAATCATTAAACCAATCTGAATGAAGTAATTTCGATTTTTTGTCAAAAGACTGGCTAATATAAGGTGCATTGATTACACCTAAATCTGGAACAATATCCATTAAAGCACCATAATCACTAATAGTAATAATGTTTGCTCCAAACTTCGCTTGTTCCATGACTTCGGTTTCACTACCTAATTGGCTAGATGGAAAAAGTTTAAAAATCACATCACCATTAGATTTTTCTTTTACTTTATCAGCCCAAAAATGCATAGCTTTGTCGATAGGTTCACCAGGTTGATTTCCATAAGCCACCATAATTTCTTTCGTAGCTTGGGAATTAATTGCCAGTCCTAAGAGACTCAATGAAAAGAGTGTTTTGAAGGATTTTTTTAACAGTTTCATAGTTTCCTCACTATTATTTTCAGGGTTAAAAATGAGTATTAGCAGCCTAAAGCACAATGTTTAATCAAGAATAACTTTATTAAGTTAGAATAAAATTCTGTTAAAAATCTTACGTAAATTTGTTAACGATCATGCTTCAGTGTTCTTAATCTGTTTTTAATATAAAATTACCGCTTTTAAAATAGCTTTATTTTTGATGATTTTTTCTTCATAAATATCCGCTAGTTCATCATATTTAAATGTATGAGTTAACATCATCTTTGAAGATAATTTGTTTTCAGCCATTAGTTTTTGTACTTTAACAAAATCCTCTAAAGTCGCATTGCGACTTCCCATCATCGTTGTTTCTTTTTTATGAAAATCGGGATCATTAAATTCTAAATTACCCTTAAACAAACCTACGAAAACAATTTTTCCTCCATGTCTAATCAAGTAAATGCTATTGTTCATTGATTTTTGATTGCCGGTTGCATCAATTACTACAAGTGGTAATTTTCCATGGAAATAATCTTCAATTTTTTCATTTATTGGATCTAATGTAGGTAAACCCAAATAATTTTTTATATGTTCTCGTCTAGATTCGAGCGTATCTGCTACTACGACATTTGCACCATCTGCGGCGGCAATGGCAGCGGCTCCTAAGCCAATTGGACCTGCTCCCACAACAAGTACATCATCGTTTGCTTGTATTTGCGCACGTCTTATTGCATGAGCGCTGATAGCGAATGGTTCGATTAGGGCTGCTGATATATCATCTACATTATCTGCGATAGGGATAATATTTTGTTGTGGTATTGCAACAAGTTCGCTAAATCCCCCATCCTGGTGTACTCCAACGACGGAGATCTTTTCGCAACAATTTGTTTTTCCAGATAAACAGGCGTCACATTTACCACAAGCTAAATAAGGAATGACAGCGACGCGTTGACCGATTTTAAGTGTATGTACTTGTTTGCCTACGGAAATAATTTTTCCACTAATTTCATGTCCTAGTACACGTGGATACTCAAAAAAAGGCTGGTTACCGCTATAGGCGTGTATATCCGTGCCGCAAATACCAACTGCGGCGACTTGAACTAATACTTCATCCTCTTTAAGGATTGGTGTTTCACGTTGTTCATAAACAAGTTCAAACGGTTTTTTACAAACTAAAATTTTCATTTTCTTTTCCTTAAATCAGTTATACATTAAGAGGCGTGGGTATTATTCAAGAATTCTTTTATGGTCATAATATGTTCTTTATATTATTGTGATATCCCAATTGATTTGCTGTTTTTTAACTGTTTTTTATTTGATTGAGGTAAATTATGAGTAAAGATTTCGCATTAAGACAAGAGATTATTAACCAGTTAATTGATTCTATTGTGTTAAATTTATTCACATCACCATTGCCCTCTATATCAGCTCTAGCGGAATTATATGGTGTTAGTCGGACAACCGTCAGACACGCTATACATTACTTGATAGATAAGCAAATTATCGAATATCAAGATGGTGCGTATTACGTTGTCCGTTTACCGCAAGATAAGGATAAAATCTCTTATCTAAGCATAAAAAAATCTGAAAAAAATCAGTTAGAGCGACTAGAGCGTTATTTTCAGCAAGCAATTCAAAAAAAAGAAATTAAGCCTGGTTATGAATTTCATGAGCTTGAACTAGCAAAAAATGCCAATGTTGATGTTTTTACCGTTAGAGAATACTTAATCCAATTCTCTCGCTTCAATTTAATTACTAATTTGCAAAAAGGACGTTGGAAACTCACAGAATTTACACCGCACTATGCAGATAAACTTTTTGAGTTACGCGAGATGTTAGAATGCCATGCATTGAACTGTTTTATGAATTTGCCTCAAACCGATATTCGATGGAATAAGATGAAAATGTTATTACAAGATCATCGAGAATTAAGAGAGAATATTGTAGAAAAATATACTAACTTTTCTCACTTAGACCACCAATTACATACATTAATTTTATCAGCCGCAGAGAATCCATTTATTAATGATTTTATCGAACTAATTTCCGTTATATTTCATTTTCATTATCAATGGGATAATCGAAATTTACATACGAGAAATATTTTAGCGGTAGAAGAACATTTGGCGATTTTAGTGAAAATTGTAAGTAAAGATGATTTGGGCGCGATAACGGAATTAAAACGACATCTACAAACTGCGAAAAAATCCTTAATGGATAGTATTGCTTTTGTCGCAGAACAAAATTAAATAATTCCCCCAAAAAATCTCATTTTTTCGATCCGGATCGCAAAAAAGTGCGGTGTAAATTTATTTTACATTGCGCTTTTTTTATATTCCTTGCAGAAGGAGGCGGGGATGTCTTTAGCGATTGTGTATGCACGGGCGTCGATGGGTGTGCAGGCGCCTTTGGTGACCATTGAGGTGCATTTGAGTAATGGAAAACCGGGGTTTACCTTGGTGGGGCTGCCGGAAAAAACAGTGAAAGAGGCGCAAGATCGGGTGCGCAGTGCGTTGTTAAATGCCAATTTTAAATATCCGGCAAAGCGGATTACGGTGAATTTGGCGCCGGCAGATTTGCCGAAAGAGGGCGGGCGGTTTGATTTGCCGATTGCCATTGGTATTTTGGCGGCGTCAGATCAAATTGACGGGGAACATTTACGTCGCTTTGAGTTTGTGGCGGAGTTGGCGTTAACCGGTAATTTGCGCGGGGTACATGGCGTCATTCCTGCTATTTTGGCGGCGCAAAAAGCGTCGCGTCATTTGGTGATCGCGAAACAAAATGCCCATGAAGCTTCTTTGGTATTGGGACAAGAGACGTATTTTGCCGAGACTTTATTGGAGGTGGCGCAATTTCTTAATAATGTGGCGACTTTGCCGAGCGCCACGAGTTTAACCGCGCAAAGTGCGGTGGATTTTTTGCCGGAAAATAAAAAAGATTTGACGGATATTATCGGGCAACATTATGCCAAACGGGCGTTAACTATTGCCGCAGCGGGACAGCATAATTTGTTATTTTTAGGTCCGCCCGGAACCGGGAAAACCATGTTGGCAAGCCGGCTGACCGGACTTTTGCCGGAAATGTCGGAGCAAGAAGCGATAGAAACGGCGTCGGTAACCAGTTTGGTACATAATGAATTGAATTTTCAAAATTGGAAACAGCGCCCATTTCGTGCGCCACATCATAGTGCGTCGTTGCCGGCGTTGGTGGGAGGTGGCAGTATTCCCAAGCCGGGGGAAATTTCTTTGGCACATAATGGTGTTTTGTTTTTAGACGAACTGCCGGAATTCGATCGCAAGGTGTTGGATGCCTTAAGGCAGCCCTTGGAAAGCGGCGAAATTATTATTTCCCGCGCTAATGCAAAAATTCAATTTCCGGCGAGATTTCAATTAGTTGCGGCAATGAACCCTAGTCCAACGGGGCATTATACCGGCATCCATAATCGTACTTCGCCACAACAAGTGATGCGTTATTTAAACCGTCTTTCCGGTCCTTTTTTGGATCGTTTCGATTTATCTATTGAGGTTCCGTTATTGCCGCAGGGCGCCTTGCAAAATGGCGGCGATCGTGGGGAAAGTAGTGCGCAAGTGCGGTCGAAAATTTTACAGGTTCGTGAAATTCAGTTGGCAAGAGCGGGAAAAATTAATGCGTATTTAACCAGTAAAGAGATTGAGCGAGATTGTGCTTTGGCTGCACCAGATGCGGCATTTCTGGAAAATGCCTTGATGAAATTAGGGTTGTCGGTACGTGCTTATCACCGTATTTTAAAAGTGGCGCGCACGATTGCGGATTTAAATGGGGATCTGAAAATTGAACAAGCGCATTTGGCGGAAGCCTTGGGTTATCGCGCGATGGACAGGTTATTACAAAAACTGTCTAATGCCTTGACTTAAAAGCATTAAGCCACAGCGTACAAAAAATGCCGCAAGCGCGGCATCTTTTTTATGTATTTTATTAGAGATAGAATTTATCAACAAAGTTTAATTTATCGTCTAATTTTAAGACTAACGGTTGTCCGGTTGGGATTTCAAAATCCATGATTTCCGCATCGGAAATACCGATAATGTGTTTTGCTAGCGCACGTAGTGAGTTACCATGTGCGGTAACTAATACGCGTTTGCCGGATAACAATGCCGGTGCGATTTGATCTTCCCAGAACGGTAATACGCGTTCAAGGGTGATTTTTAGGTTTTCCGCATTTGGGATTACATCTTTTGGCAAGTTGGCATAACGACGATCATTGTGCGCAGAATTTGGATCTTGCGGATCTAAATCTGGAGGAGAAATGTCGTAAGAACGACGCCAAATATGCACTTGTTCATCGCCATATTGTTCTGCGGTCGCTTTTTTATCTAAGCCTTGTAACGCACCATAGTGACGTTCGTTTAAGCGCCAGCTTTTCACTTGTGGGATCCAAAGTTGGTGAGATTCTTCCAACACGATATTACAGGTTTTGATGGCGCGAGTTAATACGGAAGTAAACGCGATATCGAATTCATAACCGGCATCCAATAATTTTTTACCTGCCGCTTTGGCTTCTTCAACGCCACGCTCGGTAAGATTGACATCACGCCAGCCGGTAAATAAGTTTTTCGCATTCCACTCACTGAAACCATGACGGATAAAGACTAATTCCATAGAATTCTCCTAAAAGTTAATTTAAAAAATACTTCGCACTTTATAGCAAAAAATTACCCGCTTTGAAAGCGAAAAGCGGTGCTTTACTGATCTTTCGCAAGAATTTACCGTCATTTTACACAGTATTCTTTAGAGCATTGGGGAAAATAATGGTATATTTATCCCCGTTTTCGGAATGAAGGGCTGTTTATGAGATTTTTATCTAAAAAAATGAAAAAGGTGAAAAAAATGACCGCACTTTTTTGTGTAGCGGCGTTTTCCTTTTCCGTTCATGGTAATGATTTATCGAAAATTCAGCAGCAAATTAAGCAACAAGAACAAAAAATTGCAGAGCAAAAACGTGAACAAAACAAGTTGCAATCTACGTTGAAAGATCAAGAAACGCAAATTAATGATGTACTTGGGCAATTGCGTCAAACGGAAGCTGAATTAAAAGAGATCCGTCGTTTGATGACAGAAACAGATAAGCAAATCAAGCAATTAGAAAAACAAGAAAGAGATCAAAAAGAGAAATTGGCGAAACAGGTTGATGCGATGTATCGTGCCGGTGTCAATCCTTCCACCTTTGAAAAGTTGTTGTCGGAAGAGGCGCAAAAAGCGGAGCGCATGAAAGTCTATTATGAACATATGAATTTGGCGCGCTTGGAGTTAATTGAAGATTTAAAAGCAACCCAGCTACGCTTGGAGCAAGATAAAACCTTAATGCAATCGCAACAAAAAGAACACCAATCGCAATTGGTGGCGCAAAAAAAACAACAGCAAGAATTGCAAAAGGTACAACGTGAGCGCCAATCGACCTTGAACCAAATTAGTCGTAGCCTGAAAAAAGACGAAAACCGGCTAGAAAGCTTGAAAGCCAATGAAGCGACGTTGCGTCAACAAATTCAGCGTGCGGAAAAAGCGGCGCGCGAGCAGGAAAAACGTGAACGTGAAGCCTTGGCACAGAAAAGACAAGCCGAGGAGAAAAAAACGCAAAAACCATATCAGCCGACTGCGCAAGAAAAACAGTTGATGGCAAGTTCGTCCGGTTTGGGGAAACCACGAAAACAATATGCCTATCCGGTGAACGGTAAAATTTTAAACCGCTTTGGTTCTGTACAAATGGGAGAATTGAAATGGAAAGGCATTGTGATTGGTGCGAGTGCCGGTTCGTCGGTGAAAGCGATTGCTGATGGGCGGGTGATTTTAGCCAGTTGGTTGCAGGGATACGGGTTGATGGTGATTATTAAGCATGGCGAAAATGATTTGAGTTTGTATGGTTATAATCAATCTGTCTCCGTGCGCGAAGGGCAATTAGTCAAAGCCGGGCAAAAAATTGCCGAAGTGGGATCTTCCGGCGGTCAGTCACGCAGTGGCTTGTATTTTGAAATTCGGCGCAAAGGGGTCGCGATGAACCCGACGGGGTGGTTACGATGAGCAAAAAATTTACCCAAAGTGCGGTCAACATTTTGCTTATTTGCACCGCACTTTTCAGCACGGTAGCGATGGCACAGCCCGCCAAATTGGCAATTGTGATCGATGATATTGGTTATCGCCCGAAAGAAGATGCGGCGATTTATGCGTTGCCACGCGAAGTGTCGGTGGCGATCATTCCTTCCGCGCCACACGCCAAGCAACGCAATGAGCAAGCGCGAAAACAACGTCGCGATATTTTAATTCATATGCCGATGCAACCGCTTAATGGTGAACGCATTGAAGCCGGCGGATTAACGTTGGGCTTGAGCCAGGCGGAGGTTAATCAACGCGTGGAGGCGGCGAAATCCATTGTGCCTTATGCGATCGGGATGAATAATCATATGGGCAGTGCCGCGACCTCCGATATGTCGTTGATGACTAAGCTGATGAAAGCCTTGCACCAACAGCGTTTATTTTTTCTAGACAGCCGCACAATTGGCAGCAGCGTAGCGGAGAAAGCGGCGAAAGAACAGGGCGTGCGTGTTTTAACGCGACATATTTTTTTGGATGACAGCGATGCTTATGTCGACGTACAACGCCAATTTAAAAGCGCGCTTCAATATGCGAGAAAGCATGGTGTAGCGATTGTGATTGGGCATCCGCGTAAAAATACTGTGGCGGTATTGAAAGCTGGGTTGCGCAATCTGCCGAAAGATATTCAATTGGTTGGTATGGGCAGTTTGTGGCGTAATGAAAAAGTGGTTCCGCCGAAACCGTTTATTTTACTGTTTAGCGATGCGCCAGCGCCAACCTCTGTCGCGCCTTATCAATCAGTTCCGCTGTTGCGCGGTGTACCGCGTTAGTTAGGCGAGTTGCAATTTAATCCCCATATCCAAAATGGAATCTTGTGCGTTAATCAGCAGATCATTATCGCAAATGATCATATCAAATGTGGTGAGAGGACAAATATGAAAGGTTGCGCTTTTACCGTATTTGGACGAATCGGACACCAAGATTTTTTTCTGACTGGCTTGGATAATCGCTTTTTTGACCGGCAATTTGTTTTCATCCGGTGTGGTCAAGCCTTTTAAATTCCAAGATGACGTAGAAATAAAAGCGATGTCGATGGAAAGCTGTTTCAATAATTGTGTCGCCAACTCGCCTACAGATGAACAGTTGGATTTGTTTACGCGCCCGCCGGTGTGAATTAATTCACATTTCCCGTTGGTAATCAAAAAGTTAGCGATCACAAAATCATTGGTGATAACCAATAAATCTTCTCTGGCGGCAAGTCGATGGGCGATTTCAAGCGTTGTCGTACCGGCGTCAAGGTAGATCGTCGTATTTTCTGGGATCATTTGACTGGCAAATAACCCGATATTTTCTTTTTGTGAAACCGAGAGTTGTGATTTATCTTGATGGGTCGGCTCGGAAGACAAATGTTCCAACACCCGCACGCCTCCGCTCACCGAGGCAACCAAGCCTTCATGCTCCAGTTTTTGGATATCGCGCCGCACGGTCATATGAGAAACGCCCAATTTCTCCACCAAATCCGCAATGCTGATAATATTGTGCTGGCTGATTAAGTGAAGCAATTTTTTCTGACGCTCGACGGGGATCATGATTTACACCTCTCAAATTAACTCTTGTTCTATTATAAATCCTTTTCCCAAAAAATCACATGATTTAACTGTAATTAACAATATTTAACATTAAATGTTAAAAAATGTGATTTTGATCGCAGTTTTTTATTGCGAAATCGGTAGAATAAAGCGCAATAACATAAGTTCATTTATATTTAGGAGAAAATTATTATGGGTAATCAATATTCCGTTGCGGTTGTCGGGCTTGGTGCCATGGGGATGGGGGCAGCTAAATCTTGTATTAATGCGGGATTAAAAACCTATGGAGTCGATCTTAATCCGGTAGCGTTAAACACCTTAAAAGCGTTTGGCGCACAAGACGTGGGCGAAAGTGCGGTTAATTTTGCGCAAGATTTAGATGCAGTGGTTTTATTGGTCGTAAATGCGCTGCAAGTTAATGCAGTATTGTTTGGTGACAACGGGTTAGCGAAACAATTAAAAGCGGGAACCGCTGTGATGGTTTCTTCTACCATTTCCGCACAAGATGCGAAAGCGATTTCACAAAAATTAACAGAATTAGGCTTGCTTATGTTAGATGCGCCAGTTTCTGGCGGTGCTGCGAAAGCCGCGCTTGGCGAAATGACAGTGATGGCGTCTGGTGCAAAACAAACTTTTGATAAATTACAACCGGTACTCGATGCAGTCGCCGGTAAAGTATATAACATTGGTGAAGAAATTGGGTTAGGTGCAACAGTCAAAATTATTCATCAATTACTTGCTGGGGTGCATATCGCGGCTGGTGCGGAAGCGATGGCGTTAGCGGCAAAAGCAGGTATCCCGTTGCCACTGATGTATGATGTGGTGACCAATGCGGCAGGGAATTCTTGGATGTTTGAAAATCGCATGAAGCATGTGGTGGACGGTGATTATACACCGCTTTCTATGGTCGATATTTTTGTTAAAGATTTAGGCTTAGTGAACGATACAGCGAAATCACTGCATTTCCCATTACACCTTGCCAGTACCGCTTATTCTATGTTTACCGAGGCGAGTAATGCGGGCTACGGAAAAGAAGATGATAGTGCGGTAATTAAGATTTTTAGTGGCATTGAATTACCGAAAAAAGGAGCGTAGCAAGATGTTAGGAGTAATTGCAGACGATTTTACCGGCGCCAGTGATATTGCGAGTTTCTTGGTGGAAAACGGGTTAAGTGCGGTGCAAATGAATGGCGTTCCATCCAAATCTTTGGCGGAGCCGGTGGATGCAGTGGTGATCAGTTTGAAATCGCGATCTAATCCAGTGGATGAGGCGATTACGCAGTCGTTAGCCGCCTTGGATTGGTTACAACAAAATGGAGCGACGCAATTTTATTTTAAATATTGTTCTACCTTTGACAGTACCGCGCAAGGCAATATCGGACCGGTAACTGACGCGTTATTGGCGCAGTTAGGCGAAGATTTTACGGTGATTACGCCGGCATTACCGGTCAATGGACGGACCATTTTTAACGGTTATTTGTTTGTTGGCGATGTGCTGTTGAATGAGTCCGGTATGCGTAACCATCCGATTACGCCGATGAAAGATGCCAATTTAATTCGTTTGATGGATGCACAAGCACAAGGCAAAACCGGTTTGGTTGCGTATGCTGATGTGATTCAAGGTCCGGTTCGCGTGAAAGAACGTTTTGCCCAATTGAAAGCACAAGGTTATCGCTATGCTGTCGTTGATGCGGTGGATAATAGCCAATTAGCAGTGTTGGCGGAAGCGGTATCTGAATTGAAATTGGTGACCGGCGGTTCGGGGTTAGGCGCTTATATGGCGGCACGATTAAGTGGTGGGAAAACCGGTTCCAATGCGTTTGTACCAACAAAAGGAAAAACGGTGGTGCTATCGGGTTCTTGTTCCGTGATGACCAATAAGCAAGTGCAGACTTATCAAACCCAAGCACCGAGTTATTTTTTAGCGGTGGAGGAAGCGCTGAATAACCCGAATTATGCGCAACAGTTGGCGCAATGGGTGCAAGAAAACAGCCAACACGCATTAGCGCCGATGGTGTATGCGACGGTTTTACCGGAAAAATTGCAGGAAATTCAGCGTCAATTTGGCGGTGATAATGCTAGCCATGCAATAGAGCAAGTGTTTGCTCAATTGGCAGTAAAACTTAAAGCGGCGGGTTTTACCAACTTCATCACTGCCGGCGGGGAAACCTCCAGTATTGTAGTGCAACAACTGGGTTTTAGCGGGTTTCATATTGGTAAACAAATTGCACCTGGTGTGCCTTGGCTTAAAGCGGTAGAAGAACCGATTTATCTGGCATTGAAATCCGGTAATTTTGGCAAAGAAGACTTTTTCAGCTTTGCACAACAAATGATGATGTAACAGGAATCAACTATGACAGAACAAGAACAAAAAGCGCAATTAGTGAATTTAGCGCGATCGTTTTATGAACGCGGTTATAGCGTGGGCGGGGCAGGTAATTTATCGGTACGTTTAGATGATAAGCGTATTTTAGTCACGCCAACCGGATCTTCGCTCGGTAGATTGGAAGCAGAGCGCCTGTCCGTTTTAGATATGCAAGGGAATTTATTATCTGGCGACAAACCGTCAAAAGAGTTTGTATTTCACCTTGAGTTGTATAAAAAAGATCCGAGTTGTCAGGCAGTGGTGCATTTGCACTCGACTTATTTAACCGCACTTTCTTGCTTGGACGGATTGGATCCGGAAAATGCCATGAAAGCGTTTACGCCTTATTACGTAATGCGCGTCGGAAAATTACAGGTCGTTCCTTATTATCGTCCGGGCGATCCGAATATTGCGCGAGAATTAAGCGAGCGAGCGCTAACCGCAAAAGCCTTTTTACTTGCTAATCATGGCGTTGTGGTCACCGGCACAAGTTTAGTGGACGCCGTAGATAATACGGAAGAATTGGAAGAAACCGCAAAATTGTACTTTACTTTGCAAGGACAAAAAATCCGTTATTTAACGGAGGCGGAAGTGAAAGATCTTGAACATAGAGGAAAATAATCATGCCAAAATTTGCAGCCAACCTCACTATGATGTTTAACGAAGTCCCTTTCTTAGATCGCTTTGAAGCTGCGGCTAAGGCAGGATTTAAATATGTCGAATATCTTTGGCCTTATGATTATCCAGCAGCTGAATTGAAAGCGAAATTGGATCAATTTGGTTTAAAACAAGTGTTGTTTAATACTGCTGCTGGAGATGTTGCTAAAGGAGAATGGGGCGTGTCCGCCATTCCTGGGCGAGAAGCAGATAGCCATCGGGATATTGATACCGCGCTTGAATATGCGCTCGCCTTAGGTTGCCCCAATGTCCACATTATGGCAGCAGTTGTACCAGAAGGTGCTGATCGTGAAGCCTATAAACAAACCTTTGTGAGCAATATCCGTTATGCCGCAGAAAGATTTAAACCACATGGAATTAAGATTTTGTTGGAAGCCTTAAGTCCAGAAGTCAAACTGAATTATCTGTTAAAAAGCCAATTTGATACGTTAGAAATCGTGGAATTGGTTGACAGAGATAATGTTTTTGTACAACTGGATTATTTCCATGCACAAAATGTGGACGGTAATTTATCTCGCCTTACCGATAAATTAGACGGACGTTTTGCACATATCCAAATCGCCTCTGTTCCAGATCGTCATGAACCTGATGAGGGTGAAATTAACTACCAATATCTTTTCGATAAACTTGATGCCATGGGCTATGAGGGATATATCGGATGTGAATACAAGCCGAGAGGGGAAACCACCGCCGGGTTAGAGTGGTTTAAAAAATATAAATAATTCTTAAATTTTAACCGCACTTTGACATTCAATTAAGGAAATACTTGATTTTTATCAGGTAGGGGTTTTCTCATCTTTGAAATTATCAAATGTGCATAAAAAAACACCAGTATGGACTATCCAAAGGAGAAAGTATGAAAATTGTAATTACTGGAGGTCAAGGCTTTTTGGGACAGCGTTTGGCTAAAACGCTACTAAATCGATCTGACGTCAACATTGAAGAATTGGTATTGGTTGATGTGATAAAGCCAATCGCACCAAATAATGATTCCCGTGTTCGTTGTGTTGAAATGGATTTACGCGATTCTAACGGGCTGAAAAATATTATCACTTCTCAAACTGATGCAGTTTTTCATTTAGCAGCTATTGTAAGTAGTCATGCTGAACAAGATCCTGACCTAGGTTATGAAATTAATTTTTTAGCGACCCGTAACTTGTTAGAGGCTTGTCGCCAACAAAACCCTCGTATTCGTTTTATTTTTTCTAGTTCGCTCGCGGTATTTGGTGGCGCTTTACCAGATTTGATTTTAGATAATACAGCTGTGACACCTCAATCGACTTATGGTAGTCAGAAAGCGATGTGCGAATTGTTGATTAATGATTATTCTCGTAAAGGTTTTGTAGATGGAATTGTACTTCGTTTACCAACAATTTGTGTGCGTCCAGGTAAGCCAAATAAAGCGGCATCTTCTTTCGTAAGTAGTATTATCCGAGAACCGTTACATGGTGAAAATGCAGTATGTCCGGTATCAACAGAGCTCCGTTTATGGCTATCTAGCCCAAATACGGTCATCAATAATTTTATTCATGCACTTTCATTGCCATCTTTACCATTACGTAGTTGGCATGTCATTAATTTACCAGGATTTAGTGTCAGTGTAGCGCAAATGCTTTCCGATTTGGCAGTTATCAAAGGTGAACAAATTTTATCTTATGTAAAAACAGAGTTTGATGAAAATATTAATAATATTGTTGCCAGCTGGCCGGCAGAAATTGACAACACATTATCTTTGAAACTCGGTTTTTCTGTAGATGAAAATTTCAATCAAGTAATTCAACAATTTATTCAACATGATATGTAAGGAGTAAGGAATGTTTGGATTACCGATCCCAATTATCGGATTAATTATCGCGGTATTTATCTTAGTTTTTTTGGTCTTGAAAACTCGAGTTCACGCATTTATTGCAATATTAATCGCTTCTGCAATTGCTGGATTGATTGGAGGAATGTCTGTTACTGAAACGCTAGGCGCAATTTCAAAAGGGTTTGGCGGAACCTTAGGCAGTATCGGTATCGTGATAGGACTTGGCGTCATGATGGGCAGTGTGTTGGAGGTTTCCGGTGCGGCAGAGAAAATGGCATACAGTTTTATTAAAATGTTAGGGAAGAAAAAAGAAGAATGGGCATTAGCGATAACCGGTTATGTGGTGAGTATCCCGATTTTTGTTGATTCTGCATTTGTTATTCTTTACCCGGTTGCAAAAGCACTTGCAAAAAATGGTAAACGTTCTCTCTTAACATTAGGCGTGGCATTGGCTGGCGGTTTAGTTGTAACACATCATACTGTTCCACCAACACCAGGTCCCTTGGGTGTTGCCGGATTGTTTAATGTTGATATTGGTATGATGTTATTAACCGGTATGGCAATGGCAGTATTACCTGTTATTGGGATTGTGCTTTATGCCAAATGGCTTGATAAAAAATATCCTGAATTTAATCAAGAGGTGTTTACAGAGGAAGAACTTAAGAAAAAATACGACGATTATATTGAAAGTCGGGAGAAAAAAGCATTACCGAGTTTAGGTTTGTCACTATTGCCAATAGTGTTACCGATTATCCTGATTTTTATTAAAGCCATTTTTGATTTAGTCGCTAAAAATGATGCCACCATAACGGAATTAAGTAGCTACCAAGTATTCGCATTTATTGGAAACCCTATTATCGCATTAGCGATTAGTGTACTTATTTCCGTATATACGCTATTACCAAAAATAGACAAAAATACAACCGCACTTCACTTAGAAGAAGGCGTAAAAACCGCAGGTATTATTTTGTTGGTCACAGGTGCTGGTGGCGCATTAGGTTCCGTGTTAAGAGACAGTGGAGCAGGAGCGCAGCTTGCTGAACAAATTGCAAACTTGCCAATCTCACCAATTTTAATTCCATTTATTGTTTCGACATTAGTGAGATTTATTCAAGGTTCAGGTACTGTTGCAATGGTGACTGCTGCTTCTATTTCCGCGCCTATTCTTGCTCAAATTCCTGGTGTGAATATGTTACTTGCTGCACAGGCTGCAACAATGGGATCGCTGTTCTTTGGTTATTTTAATGATAGCTTATTTTGGGTTGTTAATAGAATGATGGGGATAAGTGACGTGAAAAAACAAATGATTGTTTGGTCTGTTCCGACAACAATTGCTTGGGGGATTGGGGGGATTAGCGTTATTTTAGCCAATCTTGTATGGGGAAATGATGGTTCCGTGGCAGACCTGCTTTTTCCTGTTGCAGTCATGATTGCTATCGCACTATACATCAAAGTACAAAATAAAAATATTAAATAATATTTGTTTGATAGGCTATATTTAGAATATAGCCTATTCCTCTATAAAATCGGGTAAATTTGTGATTATTGAATTGAACAAAAATGATCAGAATGCAATACCTTATGATTTGAGAAAGCAAAACACTAAACCATTACTTTTTCGTAGCAAAGATAGTGGTTGTTGATGCAAAAAAGTAAATAACTCTCTTTTTATTTTCCAAAGTGCGGTCAGTTTGATCGCATTTTTTATGCATCACAATTCTGTTGCAGATAACTTGTCTCTTTGTGCTAATATATTTCTATGATGATAATCCTATGCGAAATGTTCAATGAAATTCAGAAAATCACTTTCACAAAAAACGCATTTTTACACGAAATCTGTGCGGAAAAATGGGGAAACTTTGCCTTTGGCGAAGACGCAAGTGGTGTTGTTTAATAAGCCTTTTGATGTGTTGACGCAGTTTACGGATGAAGACGGGCGGCGGACGTTGAAGGAGTTTATTGGGTTACCAAATATTTATCCAGCCGGGCGTTTGGATCGGGATAGTGAGGGGTTGGTATTGTTGACCAATAACGGTGAGTTGCAACACCGTTTGGCAGAACCAAAATTTAAAACGGAGAAAATGTATTGGGTGCAAGTCGAGGGTGTGCCAACGGAAGAGGCGTTAGATTTGTTGCGTTTTGGTGTTGAGTTGAAAGACGGGCGGACGTTGCCGGCAAAAGTGCGGTTGATTTCAGCGCCGAATTTGTGGGAACGGATTCCGCCAATTCGGGAGCGAAAGACGATTCCGACCTCGTGGTTGGAGTTGAAAATCACGGAGGGGCGAAACCGGCAGGTGCGGCGGATGACGGCGCATATTGGTTTTCCAACTTTGCGTTTGGTGCGTTATCAGGTGGCGGGTTTTACCTTGGGGGATCTTGCCTGTGGTGAATATCGTCAATTAAGTGAGGGTGAAATCCGGATGTTGTATCAACGATTAAAAATGAGGGAAGTGTGAGTATGTTTATTTGTAATAATTTGATTTCGTTGGTATTTTTTTATTGTTTAAGCAAGTATTTCTCAATCATTTCGCTCGGCAGTGATGAGTGGAAAAATAGGCGACAAAAAAGGGCGGATCATGTCCACCCCATATATAAAATATCAAAATTAGAGTTTTGCCGATAACATCGCTTCTAATTTTTCTTGGTCAACCGCAAATTTACGAATACCATCAGCCAGTTTTTCGACTGCCATTGGATCGCTGTTGTGTTGCCAGTAGAATTCTGCTTCAGTTAATGGCTGCGGTTTTGCTTTGATTTCACCGTTGTAGCTTAATTTACGCTCAAGTGCGGTGGTATTTTCTTGTAATTCTTTCAATAACGCTGGTGCAATGGTTAAACGGTCGCAGCCGGCAAGTTCTGTGATTTCGCCGACGTTACGGAAACTTGCGCCCATGACAACAGTGTTATAACCGTATTGTTTGTAGTAGTTGTAAATTTTGGTCACAGAAATGACGCCCGGATCTTCTGCCGGTGCGTATTCTTTTTTATCGCTATTGGCTTTGTACCAGTCAAGAATACGTCCCACAAATGGAGAGATTAAATAGACACCTGCTTCCGCACAAGCACGAGCTTGCGCTTCGGAGAATAAGAGGGTTAAGTTACAGTTAATGCCTTCTTTTTCAAGAATTTCTGCTGCGCGAATACCTTGCCATGTGGAGGCGATTTTAATTAAGATGCGATCATTGCTGATACCCGCTTCGTTGTAAAGCGCAATAAGTTTACGTGCTTTTTCAACGGTAGCTTGTGTGTCATAAGAAAGGCGCGCATCTACTTCGGTAGAAATGCGTCCTGGAACGATTTTGAGAATTTCTAAACCGATATTGACTGCCAATTTGTCTTCAGCGTCGATTAATTGTTGCGCTTTATCCGCGCTTTTGCTTTTCGCGTAAGCCACAGCGTCGTCTATAAGCGGGATGTACTGAGGTAAGGCAGACGCGCTAAGAATTAAAGACGGGTTGGTGGTCGCGTCTTGTGGTTGATATTTTTTGATTGCTTCAATGTCGCCAGTATCTGCTACCACGACAGTCATATTGCGTAATGTTTCTAATTGTGTAGTCATCATTTTACCTCTGTGTTTATGGTTTCATGTAAATCTCTTTATTTTGATACAATAGCATATCTTTGTGATGATTAAATAGTTATTTTAACTTTAGAATTAATAGACAAAAACAAAATCTCATAGAATAATCGACGATTCTCTTATTTTAACAGGAAATAGGTATGCCGATACGTTGTCGTTGGGCGGAACATTCCGCGATTTATGTGGATTATCATGATCATGAATGGGGCAAGCCGCAATATGATAGTTTGCGTTTGTTTGAAAAATTATGTTTGGAAGGACAGCAGGCGGGATTGTCTTGGATTACGGTGTTAAAAAAACGTGAGGCGTATCGTCAGGCGTTTTATCATTTTGATCCGGTAAAAATTGCGCAAATGAGCGCGCAGGATATCGATCGTTGTATGCAAAATGCGGGATTAATTCGGTATCGCGCCAAACTGGAAGCCATTGTAAAAAATGCGAAAGCCTATTTGCAGATGGAAAAGTGCGGTGAAAATTTTAGCGATTTTATTTGGTCGTTTGTCAATCATCAGCCGCAAATTAATGATGTACCCTCGTTGAGCGCGGTGCCGGCGAAAACCGCGGTGTCGGCGGCAATGTCGAAAGCGTTGAAAAAACGTGGCTTTGCTTTTGTTGGCGAGACGACTTGCTATGCGTTTATGCAGTCTATGGGGTTGGTGGATGATCATGTCAATGACTGTTTTTGTAAATGTAAATAACGTGCCTTTTTGTTTGGTTTTCTTGTATAATCAGAAAAATTTTGTCCACATCATAGATAAGCGCTAATGAAAAAATATTCTTATACATTACTTTCGTTGTCAATTTTGACCGCACTTTACAGCTTGCCAAGCCAGGCAGCGACCGAACCGACCGGTGCTTTGCGGGTTAGCGGTTTGCAACAACAATGTTTGGTCGGTGTGCCGCAGATTACCGGAGAGATGGTTTCCGGTGATCCGAATGAGTTGCCGGTGTATATCGAAGCCGATCGAGTGTTGCTAAATCAGCCGACCAATGCGATTTATGAAGGCAATGTGGATATGAAACAAGGCAATCGCCATCTTGTCACCGAGTATGCCAAAGTGGAGCAAGAGGGTGAGGGAGAAAATATTCAGCGCTATGCCTATGCGAAAGGAGGATTTGATTATAAAGATAATCAAATCAAGGTATTAGGTTCTGATGCAAAAATTCACCTCAATACAAAAGACAGTGATATTAATGATGCCGATTATCAATTTGTGGGTCGTCAAGGGCGCGGGACTGCGCAAGAGGCGGAGTTGCGCGAAACCTATCGTGAGTTGCGTAATGCGACCTTTACCTCTTGTTTGCCGACGGATGATGCTTGGTTGATTGAGGCGAAGGAAATCCGTCAGCATATTCAAGAAGAATATTTAGAAATGTGGCATGCGCGTTTTAAAATTTTGGGTGTGCCGGTATTTTATACCCCGTATTTGCAATTGCCAATTGGCGATCGTCGTCGTTCTGGCTTGTTAATCCCTGATGCGGGAACTTCTTCGCGCGACGGTTATTGGTATTCGCAACCGATTTATTGGAATATTGCGCCGAATTTTGATGCGACCATTACGCCGAAATATATGTCCCATCGCGGCTGGCAATTAAACGGTGAATTTCGTTATTTAACCAATTTAGGAACGGGAAAAATCGCCGGCGAATATTTAAATCGTGATCGTTATGATGAATATTTGGATAAAAACAGTTCGCGCCATTTATTCTATTGGACACACAGTTCCGCTTTCTTAAAAAATTGGCGTTTGAGCATTAATTATACGCGCGTCAGTGATAAGCGTTATTTCACGGATTTTGACTCGGATTATGGTAGCAGTACTGACGGTTATGCGGATCAAACCATGCGTATCGCCTATTATCAGCCGAATTACAATTTGGCGATTTCCGCTAAACAGTTCCAAGTATTTGATGAAAATGTGTCGATTGGACCTTACCGTGCGTTACCGCAAATTGATTTTAATTACTATAAAAACGGGTTAGCCAATGGTTTGCTTGATTTTAAACTGTTCTCACAAGCGGTACATTTTGATAATGACAGCTCCGAAATGCCAACCGCGTGGCGTTTCCATTTTGAACCGAGTTTCAATATGCCATTGTCTAACCGTTATGGCAGTTTAAATGTGGAAACAAAATTGTACGCGACGCACTATATCCAAAAAGACGGTAAAGATCAGGTTGAGGAAATGGATAAATCCGTGTCGCGCGTGTTGCCGCAAGTAAAAGTGGATTTGCAAACCTTGCTCGCCAGCAACCGCACTTTTATTGACGGATATATGCAAACCATTGAGCCGCATATTCAATATTTGTATCGTCCGTATAAAGATCAAAGCAAAATTGGTAGTACCAATAATTCAGATTATTTAGGGTTTGGTTATGATTCTGCGCTGTTGCAACAAGATTATTTTTCGTTGTTCCGCGCGCGTCGTTATAGCGGTTTAGACAGAATTTCTTCCGCAAACCAAGTTACCTTAGGGGGAACGACGCGTTTTTATGATGCTAATTCTAATGAACGTTTTAATTTCTCGATTGGGCAAATTTATTATATTCAAGATTCAAGAATTGATGAAAACCGTAATAACAGTACGCAAGGTTCATCTTCTTGGGCGTTGGAATCTAATTGGAAAATTACCGATAAATTGCAATGGCGTGGTAGTTATTTATATGACACCAGTTTACATCAAACCTCATTAGCAAATACCACCTTGGAATACAATCCAAGTGGGATGAATTTAATTCAGTTAAATTATCGTTATGCTAGCCAAGAATATATCGATCAGAATTTAACCCGTGGCATTAATCGTTACAATCAGGATATTAAACAATTGGGCGTAATGGCGGCAATGGAAGTCACGGATAACTGGGCGATTGTGGCGCGTTATTATCAAGATTTAGCCTTGAAAAAACCAGTTGAGCAATATTTAGGGTTACAGTATAACTCTTGTTGTTGGGCAATTGGGGTTGGCGCGCGACGCTATGTGACCAGTCGTATCGATCAAGAACCGGATGAGGTGTTATATGATCATGGTATCAGTTTTACCTTTGAATTACGCGGGTTGGCTAATGATCATAAAAGCGGTATTGAGCGTATGTTAAAACGCGGTAAACTACCCTATATTCAAGCCTTTAGTTTATAAATTTTAAGGTATACCAACAAAAAGCGCGGTTAAAATAACCGCACTTTTTTTATCTTTTGCTACCGGATGATTATGGGATTATGACAGTAAAGACATAGGTGGCAAGGTTGACCAATAAAACGATACCATACAGCATATTGGTTCTTCCATGATTGAGCGATAACATGGCGACAAAAGCGGAAAGGCAGAGTAATACCATGGATTTCCAATCTAATCCTAACACCATATTAATGTCATAAATTAAACAGACAATCACCACCGCAGGAATGGTCAGACCAATACTGGCAAGGGCGGAGCCGAGCGCTAAGTTAATGCTGGTTTGCAGGCGATTGCGGTGTGCAGCGGTTAGCGCGGCTAATCCTTCCGGCATCAATACCACTGCGGCGATAATTACGCCCACTAAAGTGAGTGGCGCGCCAGCGGAGATGACCAAACTTTCGATAATTGGTGACAGTGCTTTGGCAAGGAGGACAACGATTCCTAAACCAATAATGAGGAAAAGTAGGCTGATTAATGCCACTTTGCGACTTGGTGGTTCGGCGTGATGCGTTGGGTTGTCATCATCAGCTAAGAAATAATCACGATGGCGTACAGTTTGTACCATAATAAAAGATCCGTATAGTACTAAGGAGGCGATCGCGACAAAGAGTAACTGAGCCGAACTGTAAGTCGGACCTTCGGTGGAGGTAGTGAAATTGGGTAAAATGAGTGTTAATACTAAAATCGAAACAAGCGTGACCAGCGCGGTGGTGGCAGATTTCTGGCTAAAATATTGTTCGTGATGCTTTAAGCCACCAATCATAAGACAAGCACCGAGGATACCGTTAAGGATTAACATAATCGCAGCAAAAACCGTGTCGCGTGCTAAATAGGCGGCGTTATCACCACCGGCAACCATGAGCGATATAATCAATGCCACTTCAATGACCGTAATGGCTAAAGCTAAAATAATTGTCCCGAAAGGTTCGCCAACTTTATGCGCTACAACTTCGGCGTGGTGAACGGCAGAAAGTACACTACCAATCAGCAACATGCCGGCAGCAATTTGCAGCCACGGGTTTTCTTTGATGCCTACGAAATAAAGCCCCCAAGCGAGCAGGGGTAAAATAAGAGACCATAAAGGAAGCGGAGAATGTTGTTTTGTCATTGTGATAAAAATTGTCCTATAAGTTGATGGTAATCATGTTGTCGTTGTTTGGCAACATCAAGATTATAGTATAGTTTTTTTGAGTGCGCAGGGAAAAGTGCGGTGGTTTTTGGGTAAATTTTCTTATGCGGAACAATGCAAAATGCAGTTGCTTTTTATCTGTAATTTATGGTAAACTGCGCCACCTATTTACATTAGGGTAAGTAGGCTCGTCCCGAAAGGGTGTTATTAATTTTAGCGGAGTACTAAGATGATCCAAGAACAGACTATGCTCGACGTAGCTGATAACTCAGGCGCTCGCAGTGTAATGTGTATCAAGGTTCTAGGTGGATCGCACCGTCGTTACGCTGCTATTGGTGATATCATCAAAATTACTGTAAAAGAAGCAATTCCTCGCGGTAAAGTTAAAAAAGGTGATGTATTAAAAGCAGTTGTTGTGCGCACCAAGAAGGGTGTTCGTCGCCCAGATGGATCAGTCATTCGCTTCGATGGTAACGCTTGTGTTATTTTAAACAATAACTCTGAGCAACCAATCGGTACTCGTATTTTTGGACCGGTGACTCGTGAACTTCGTTCTGAGAAATTCATGAAGATCATTTCTTTGGCACCAGAAGTACTGTAAGGAGAAGTGAGAAATGGCTGCAAAAATTCGTCAAAATGATGAAGTAATTGTTCTTGCCGGTAAAAGCAAGGGCAAACGTGGTAAGGTAACCAAAGTGTTATCTAACGGTAAAGTGATTGTTGAAGGTGTAAATATTATCACTAAACATCAAAAACCAGTTCCTGCTTTAGGCAAAGAAGGTGGTTTAGTGAAGAAAGAAGCTCCGATTGATGCGTCAAATGTTGCGATTTTTAACCCGAAAACAAATAAAGCTGACCGTGTTGGTTTTAGATTTGAAGATGGCAAAAAAGTTCGTTTCTTCAAATCTAATAATGAAATTATTTAATAGTAAACTGGAGTAATGCGATGGCGAAACTGCATGATTACTACAGAGATCAAGTAGTTAATGAATTGAAATCTAAATTCAACTACAAATCTGTCATGCAAGTCCCACGAATCGAAAAGATTACCCTGAATATGGGGGTGGGTGAAGCATTGACCGATAAAAAATTGCTAGATAACGCAGTAGCAGATTTAGCAGCGATTAGCGGTCAAAAACCTTTAATTACTAAAGCACGCAAATCTGTTGCAGGCTTTAAAATCCGTCAGGGATATCCAATCGGTTGTAAAGTGACACTACGCGGTGAGCGTATGTGGGAGTTCTTAGAACGTTTAATTACAATTGCTGTTCCACGTATTCGTGACTTCCGCGGTTTAAGCGCGAAATCATTTGATGGTCGTGGTAATTATAGCATGGGTGTGCGTGAGCAAATCATCTTCCCTGAAATCGACTATGATAAAGTTGATCGTGTACGTGGTTTAGATATTACTATCACCACAAGTGCGAAGAGTGATGAAGAAGGTCAAGCACTATTAGCTGCCTTTAATTTCCCATTCCGTAAATAAGGCAGGTTACAAATGGCTAAACAATCAATGAAAGCACGCGATGTAAAACGCGTTAAATTGGCTGAAAAATTCTATGCTAAACGTGTAGAGTTGAAAAAAATCATCTCTGATGTGAATGCTTCAGATGAAGATCGTTGGGATGCCGTGATGAAGTTACAAACTTTACCACGTGATTCAAGCCCAAGCCGCCAACGTAACCGCTGTCGCCAAACTGGACGTCCTCATGGCGTTTTACGTAAGTTTGGTTTAAGCCGTATTAAAGTTCGCGAAGCAGCAATGCGTGGCGAAATCCCAGGCCTTAAAAAAGCAAGTTGGTAATTTACCACTTTATTTTGGAATCGGAGTAAAAGCACAATGAGTATGCAAGATCCAATCGCAGATATGTTGACCCGCATTCGTAACGGTCAAGCTGCGAAAAAAGTTGCGATCAGTATGCCTTCATCCAAGCTAAAAGTGGCGATTGCCAATGTATTAGCAGCGGAAGGTTATATTGAAAGCGTTAAAGTTTCAGAAGGCGTTAAGCCTGAGTTGGAAATTACTTTAAAATATTTCCAAGGCAAACCGGTTGTAGAAAGCATCCAACGTGTGAGCCGCCCTGGTCTACGTATTTATAAACGTAAAGACGAATTACCAAAAGTAATGGGTGGTTTAGGGGTTGCAGTTATTTCTACATCTAAAGGTGTGATGACTGACCGTGCAGCTCGTCAAGCGGGCTTGGGCGGCGAAATCATCTGTTATGTAGCTTAATAGAGAGGTAGGAAAATGTCTCGTGTTGCAAAAGCACCTGTTAATATTCCTGCCGGTGTTCAAGTTACTTTGAACGGTCAGCTATTAACAGTAAAAGGTAAGAATGGCGAGTTATCTCGTACCATTCATAACTCAGTTGAAGTTAAACAAGATAATAATGAATTGACTTTCGCTCCTCGTGAGGGAATTGTCGGTGCTGATGCACAAGCGGGTACAGCACGCGCATTAGTTAATGCGATGGTTATCGGTGTTACTGAAGGCTTCACTAAGAAGTTACAATTGGTGGGTGTTGGTTATAGAGCACAAATTAAAGGCAACGTTGTTGCATTAAGTTTAGGTTTTTCACACCCTGTTGAGCACACATTACCGGCTGGTATTACCGCTGAATGTCCATCTCAAACCGAAATCGTGTTGAAAGGTGCGGACAAACAGTTAATTGGTCAAGTCGCAGCAGATATTCGTGCTTATCGCCGTCCTGAGCCTTATAAAGGTAAAGGTGTACGTTACGCTGATGAAGTGGTACGTACAAAAGAGGCTAAGAAGAAATAATTAAGGTAACACTATGGATAAGAAATCAGCTCGTATCCGTCGTGCAGCTCGTGCACGTCATATGATGAGAGTGCAAGGTGTAACACGTTTAGTGATTCATCGTACGCCTCGTCATATTTATGCACAAGTAATTGCACCAAACGGTTCAGAAGTGCTTGCCGCTGCTTCTACAGTTGAGAAAGCAATTAGTGAGCAAGTAAAATATACCGGAAATAAAGATGCTGCAGCAGTAGTTGGTAAACTAGTTGCTGAAAGAGCATTGGCAAAAGGCGTTAAAAACGTTGCTTTTGATCGTTCCGGCTTTAAATATCATGGTCGTGTCCAGTCTTTAGCGGACGCTGCCCGTGAAGCTGGTCTACAGTTCTAATAGAGGTAATTTTAGATGGCAAACATCGAAAAACAAGCTGGTGAACTGCAAGAGAAGCTAATCGCGGTAAACCGTGTATCAAAAACTGTGAAAGGTGGTCGTATTATGAGCTTTACTGCATTAACTGTAGTAGGTGATGGTAACGGTCGTGTAGGTTTTGGTTATGGTAAAGCGCGCGAAGTTCCGGCAGCGATCCAAAAAGCGATGGAAAAAGCACGTCGCAACATGATTACTGTGGCTTTAAATGAAGGCACATTACAGCATCCTATCAAGGGAACTCACACTGGTTCTCGTGTATTTATGCAACCAGCTAGTGAAGGTACAGGTATTATCGCAGGTGGTGCAATGCGTGCAGTGTTAGAAGTTGCAGGTGTTCGTAACGTTCTTTCTAAAGCATACGGTTCAACTAACCCAATTAACGTTGTTCGTGCAACTATTGATGCGCTTGCAAATATGAAATCACCAGAAATGGTTGCTGCTAAACGTGGCAAAACCGTTGATGAAATTTTGGGGTAATTGTTCATGGCTAAAACTATTAAAGTAACACAAGTACGTAGTTCTATTGCTCGTTTACCGAAGCATAAAGCTACTTTGCGTGGTCTTGGTCTTCGCCATATGCATCATACTGTTGAGTTAATTGATACTCCAGCTGTACGCGGTATGATCAACCAAGTTTCATACATGGTTAAAGTGGAGGAGTAAGAGATGCGTTTAAATACTCTATCTCCGGCTGAAGGCGCAAAGCATAGTGCAAAACGTCTTGGTCGTGGTATTGGTTCCGGTTTAGGTAAAACCGGTGGGCGTGGTCACAAAGGTCAAAAATCTCGTACTGGCGGCGGCGTTCGTCGTGGTTTCGAGGGTGGTCAAATGCCTTTATACCGTCGTTTACCGAAATTTGGTTTTACTTCAATGAAATCTGCTGTAACAGCGGAAGTTCGTTTGAATGATTTAACCAAAGTCGAAGGAAACGTAGTCACTTTAGATACATTAAAAGCAGCTAACGTATTAACAAAAGATATTCAATTTGCCAAAGTGATTCTTGCAGGTGAAGTGAAAGGTGCGGTAGTTGTTCGTGGTTTACGTGTAACTAAAGGTGCAAAAGCGGCAATTGAAGCTGCTGGCGGTTCAATCGAGGAATAATTAACAAATGGCTAAGCAACCAGGTTATCAAAGTAGAAGTACTCAAAGCGGTACAGGTGAACTAAAAAGCAGATTGTTGTTTGTGCTAGGTGCACTTATCGTTTTCCGTATTGGTTCTTTCATTCCGGTTCCTGGTATTGATGCGGCCGTGTTAGCTCAATTACTTGAACAGCAAAAAGGCACCATCATTGACATGTTTAATATGTTCTCTGGTGGTGCATTGAGTCGTGCGTCAATTTTTGCATTAGGTATCATGCCTTATATTTCGGCATCAATTATCATTCAATTATTGGCCACGGTTCATCCTGCATTATCTGAATTAAAGAAAGAAGGTGAAGCCGGACGTCGTAAAATTAGTAAATATACTCGTTATTCGACATTAGTTTTGGCAACCGTACAAGCAATCGGTATTTCCACTGGTTTACCGAATATGCTACCGGGATTAGTACCAAATCTTGGATTTGGTTTTTATTTTACAGCAGTAATCAGCTTGGTAACAGGTACAATGTTCCTTATGTGGTTAGGTGAACAGATTACGGAACGTGGAATTGGTAACGGTATTTCTTTAATTATTTTTGCGGGTATCGTTGCTGGACTTCCTTCAGCAATTGGTCAGACAATTGAGCAGGCTCGTCAAGGGCAAATGCATCTACTAGTTCTTCTATTGATCGCTGTTATTGTATTTGCAGTAACTTACTTTGTTGTCTTTGTAGAAAGAGGACAAAGAAGAATTAAAGTTGAATATGCAAAACGCCAGCAAGGGCGTCAAATTTTAGGTGGTCATTCTACACACTTACCACTTAAAGTGAATATGGCAGGGGTTATTCCTGCAATCTTTGCTTCAAGTATTATCCTTTTCCCTGCTACGTTAACATCGTGGTTTGGTCAAGGTTCTAGTTTAGAATGGTTAACTGATCTGTCAATGTTATTACACCCAGGTCAACCTTTATATTTGATTGTTTATGCGGTTGCGATTATTTTCTTTAGTTTCTTCTACACTGCAATGCAATATAATCCGCGTGATACAGCAGATAATTTGAAAAAATCTGGCGCATTTATACCCGGAATTAGACCAGGTGAACAAACATCACGCTATATTGATAAAATTATGACCCGCCTAACATTGATTGGTGGTTTGTATATCACATTCGTATGTTTGGTTCCTTATATTATGACATCAGCTTGGAATGTTCAGTTTTACTTCGGTGGAACATCTTTATTGATTGTTGTAGTAGTAATTATGGATTTCATCGTTCAGGTTCAAAGTCACTTAATGTCGACAAAATATGAATCTGCGCTGAAAAAAGCAAACCTTAAAGGTTTTGGACAATAATTGTCCATATAAATAAAAGGGATAAGCAATGAAAGTTCGTGCTTCCGTTAAGAAGTTATGTCGTAACTGTAAAATTGTTAAACGTGAAGGTGTTGTGCGTGTTTTATGCAGCGACCCTAAACATAAACAACGTCAAGGTTAATTGATATTTTTTCTTGCAAAGAACCAGTTGAGCGGGTATACTGCTCAACTCATTTATGTCCTTGACATACTGTTTGAGTATCCTGAAAACGGGCTTTTCAAGATCAGTATGTCAAATTAATTAAACAAATAGGAGTGCATAGTGGCCCGTATTGCAGGCATTAACATTCCTGATCAAAAACACGCTGTAATCGCTTTAACTGCAATTTACGGTATCGGTAAGACTCGTTCCAAAGCAATTTGTGCAGCGGCGGGTATTGCTGAAGATGTGAAGATCAGAGAATTGTCTGAAGAGCAGATTGATAAACTGCGTGACGAAGTTGGTAAATTTACCGTTGAAGGTGACTTACGCCGTGAAGTAACACTTAACATTAAACGCCTACTTGATTTAGGTTGTTATCGTGGTTTACGTCATCGTCGTAGTTTACCGGTACGTGGTCAACGTACTAAAACTAATGCGCGTACCCGTAAGGGTCCTCGTAAGCCGATCAAGAAATAAGTCGGGGTAAATTTAAATGGCAAAAACACCAGTTCGTGCACGTAAACGTGTAAAAAAACAAGTTGTAGATGGCGTAGCACATATTCACGCATCTTTCAATAATACAATCGTTACCATTACTGACCGTCAAGGTAATGCTTTAGCATGGGCAACCGCAGGTGGTTCAGGTTTCCGTGGTTCTCGTAAATCTACCCCGTTTGCTGCACAAGTTGCAGCTGAACGTTGTGCTGAAATCGTTAAAGAATTTGGCTTAAAGAACTTGGAAGTTATGGTTAAAGGACCGGGTCCTGGTCGTGAGTCAACAATCCGTGCTTTAAATGCAGCGGGTTTCCGTATCACGAATATTACAGATGTGACTCCGATTCCACATAACGGTTGTCGTCCACCGAAAAAACGTCGTGTTTAATGACGTACTAGGATAGTTGGAGAAAGAAAATGGCAAGATATTTGGGTCCTAAACTCAAGCTCAGCCGTCGTGAAGGTACTGACTTATTCCTTAAGTCAGGAGTACGCGCGATTGATTCAAAATGTAAAATTGATACAGCACCCGGTCAACACGGTGCTCGTAAACCGCGTTTGTCAGACTATGGTAGTCAATTACGTGAAAAACAAAAAGTTCGTCGTATCTATGGTATTTTAGAACGTCAATTCCGTAACTACTATACTGAAGCAAACCGTTTAAAAGGTAATACTGGTGAGAACTTACTGGTATTATTAGAAGGTCGATTGGATAACGTTGTTTATCGCATGGGCTTTGCTGCAACTCGTGCTGAGGCTCGTCAATTGGTGAGTCACAAAGCGATTGTTGTAAATGGTCGTGTTGTGAATATCCCATCATTCCAAGTTTCAGTTAATGATGTCGTAGCTGTTCGTGAGAAATCTAAAAAACAAGCACGTATTAAAGCGTCATTAGAATTAGCGGAGCAAAGAGAAAAACCAACTTGGTTAGAAGTTGATTCTGCGAAAATGGAAGGTGTGTTCAAACGTGTTCCTGAACGTTCTGATTTATCAGCAGACATTAACGAACATCTGATCGTTGAGCTTTATTCTAAATAATAAAGCTTCGTAGCAAAGAGAGGATAAAATGCAGGGTTCTGTTACAGAATTTTTAAAACCACGTTTAGTTGATATCGAGCAAATTAGCCCGACTCATGCTAAAGTGATCTTAGAACCGTTAGAGCGTGGCTTTGGTCATACTCTAGGTAATGCATTACGTCGTATTCTTTTATCTTCAATGCCAGGTTGTGCTGTCACTGAAGTAGAAATTGAAGGCGTATTGCATGAGTACAGTAGTAAAGAAGGTGTTCAAGAAGATATTATTGAAGTGCTTCTAAATCTCAAAGGCCTAGCGGTTAAAGTACAGAATAAAGATAATGTTTATCTGACACTAAACAAATCTGGAATTGGCCCTGTTGTTGCAGCTGACATTACCCATGATGGTGATGTAGAAATTGTTAATCCTGATCATGTCATCTGTCATTTAACGGACGAAAATGCCTCTATCAATATGCGTATTCGTGTTCAACGTGGTAGAGGATATGTTCCGGCATCAGCTCGTGTGCATAGCGTACATGAAGAAGAGCGCCCAATAGGTCGCTTACTAGTGGATGCTTGTTATAGTCCGGTAGATCGCATTGCTTATAATGTGGAAGCGGCTCGTGTGGAACAGCGCACTGACTTAGATAAATTGGTCATTGAGTTGGAAACCAACGGAACAATTGATCCGGAAGAAGCAATTCGTCGCGCAGCAACAATTTTAGCAGAGCAACTAGATGCTTTCGTTGATTTGCGAGATGTTCGTCAACCAGAAGTTAAGGAAGAGAAACCGGAGTTTGATCCGATTTTGTTACGTCCTGTTGATGACTTAGAGTTGACAGTTCGTTCTGCTAACTGTTTGAAAGCAGAAACAATTCACTATATCGGTGATTTAGTACAGCGTACAGAAGTTGAGTTATTGAAAACACCTAATCTTGGTAAGAAATCACTTACTGAAATTAAAGATGTGCTTGCTTCACGCGGCTTATCACTTGGTATGCGCCTTGAGAATTGGCCACCAGCAAGTATTGCTGAAGACTAGTTTGGTCATAGGTTAAAGATTTTTCTGAGAAGGATAAGGTCATGCGCCATCGTAAGAGTGGTCGTCAACTAAACCGTAATAGCAGTCATCGCCAAGCGATGTTCCGCAATATGGCAAGTTCATTAGTAAGTCATGAGATCATCAAGACTACATTGCCAAAAGCGAAAGAATTACGTCGTGTAGTTGAGCCGTTAATTACATTAGCAAAAGTAGATAGCGTTGCAAATCGTCGTTTAGCTTTTGCTCGTACACGCAACATTGATACTGTTGCTAAATTGTTCAATGAATTAGGTCCACGTTTTGCTCAACGTGCGGGTGGTTATACTCGCATCTTAAAATGTGGTTTCCGTGCAGGCGACAATGCTCCAATGGCTTACATTGAGTTAGTTGATCGCCCAGAAGTAGTCGCTGAAGAAGCTACTACTGCAGAATAATTGATGATGATTTAATGAAAAGCCCACGTGATGTGGGCTTTTTTATTATAGGCAGACAAAGTCTGCCTATAAAAACCATACGCTATGCGTATGGAATCAAAAAGCTTAAGCGTTGAGCAGAAATGAAAAATCCTCGCTATATAATGAATAAGGCTGACAACCAAAATTCAAAATATAGGAGGATAAGTTATGGCAAGTAAATCCAATGACGATTCAAGTCTATCACACACGAGATGGAACAGTAAGTATCATATTGTGTTTATTCCGAAATATCGAAGAAAGGCAATTTATGGGAAATTGCGAGTTGATATAGGAGGGATATTAAGGCAATTATGTGACTACAAAAATGTAGAAATCATAGAAGCTCATGCAATGAAAGAGCATATTCATATGCTATTAAAGATACCGCCGAAATTGGCAGTGTCGAGTTTTATGGGATATCTTAAAGGTAAATCTTCATTGATGATATTTGAACGACATGGGAATTTAAAATACAAATACGGAAATAGGCACTTTTGGGCGAAAGGCTACTATGTGAGTACGGTAGGCTTAAACACAAAAGTAGTGGAAGAATACATCAGGAATCAAGAAAAAGAAGATATGATTCAGGATAATTTATCGAAGAAAGAATATGTAGACCCCTTTAAGGGGTAAGCCATAGAGTCATTGTGCGGTTGTCGGTCTTTTCACATGCCCCTTGAGGGGCATGTGAAGTCCTAGGCCCTTATAGGGTAGCCTAAAAACCGCCCGTTTTACGGGCGGATTGTTATTTTCTCTGTGCTGTATTATGAAAAATGATCGTTATATTGATTATGTCAATTTCTATCGGTTAATTAATAAGCAATCTTTTTGTTGTTAATCTCTATATTATTCGCACCGTATAAATCATTCTATCTTATTGATTTATAATATAAATTATTTTTTTGTTTAAACCTATAAAAGTTATTCCTGATTATTCAATTAATAGATCACATAGTTATCCACAAAAATATTGGATAACTTTTTAAGGATGAAAGATCACATATTTCTTCGCATTATGCGGGTGATAATGCTATTTTTTTGTTCAATAATAGGAGATAAAATCCCCGCTAAAAGGCATCAAAGGATCTTTACAGGAAATACGGTGATTTCTGAGAGATCCAAAAAATACTGATATCAGATAAGGACCTTTTATCCATTAATCAAAGTTATGCAGAACTTATTGCCGAATTATCCACAGAATTATTCACCTGTTAATATTTAAAAAAAATGACCGCACTTTTCATCAAGTATTGTATCAAAACCAAGATTATTGGTTGTGTAAATTCTAAGATTATGGAACAATTTAAGGATATTATTTATAAATAGTTTAAGGTGAACGATAGTGATCGATTTCGATGGCTACCGTCCAAATGTAGGAATTGTGATTTGCAATAGCAATGGGCAGGTCCTATGGGCGAAAAGGTATGGGCAAAATTCTTGGCAATTTCCTCAAGGTGGGATCAATGATAATGAAAATGCCGAACAAGCAATGTATCGTGAGCTTTTTGAGGAAGTGGGATTGACTCGTAAAGATGTCAAAATTTTGTATGTATCAAAACAATGGCTGCGCTATAAATTACCAAAGCGGTTGTTACGTTACGACTGTAAGCCAGTTTGTATCGGGCAAAAACAGCGCTGGTATTTATTGCAGTTAATCTCAGACGAAGCGAATATCAATATGCAAAGTAATAAATCTCCTGAGTTTGATGGATGGAGATGGGTGAGTTTTTGGTATCCCGTTCGTCAAGTGGTTTCCTTTAAACGAGATGTTTATCGTAAGGCAATGAAAGAATTTGCGATCTTTTTGTATGAAAGTAAACAAGATCCCTTAGTGCGCTCTCCTTTTGCCGAAGGTAAAAAAACGTCTCAATCTACAAAAAAATCAGGATTTCCACATAAATATCCAAGACGTTCTTTTAATTATAAAACAAGGGGTTAATCATGCTAACCTTTATTCTTATTTGTCTTGCAGTCGGTTGTATTGTCGGTTTTTTAGCCGGATTATTTGGTATTGGTGGGGGGCTAATTATTGTTCCCATTCTGGTTTATTTATTACCCATGATGGGAGTACCCGATCCATTATTAATGTCCACTGCGTTAGGCACCTCTTTTGCCACTATTGTGATCACCGGGTTTTCCTCGGCGCAACGTCATTATAAATTAGGCAATATTCGTTGGGATGCAGTGAAAATTTTAGCACCGGTTATCATGGTAACCACATTCATTGCCGGTGGCTTAATTAGTAAATTGGATCGAGATATTTCCGGTAAACTATTCGCTTGCTTAGTTGTCTATTTAGCAGTGAAGATGATTTTATCCATCAAGCCGAAGGAAACGGGTAAAACCCTGACGAATACGGCATCCGTTATCGGCGGTGTATTAATTGGTATTGCCTCCAGCGCTGCTGGAATTGGCGGCGGCGGATTTATCGTACCTTTCTTAAATTCACGCGGTATCGAAATGAAAAAAGCCATTGGCTCCTCCGCATTTTGCGGTATGTTGCTTGGTTTGTCAGGGATGCTAAGTTTTATGCAAAGTGGTTGGAGTGCGGAAGGAATGCCGGATTATTCTGTCGGTTATGTATATTTACCCGCAGTATTAGGTATCACTTTAACCTCTTTTTTCACCTCAAAAATCGGGGCGACCATCACCAGTAAATTGCCGGTTGCTACCTTAAAACGTTATTTTGCTTTATTATTGATTGCCATTGCGGTCGATATGTTTATTCACTAAAGGACGATTATGAATACGAATTTTTTCCAAATGCCCTATATTGATCCGGTGGTTCTTACCCTAGGACCGATAAAATTACACTGGTATGGTGTGATGTATTTGCTCGGCTTTCTTTTTGCTTATTGGCTGGGATCAAAACGAGTGAAGCAATCCAATGGATTATGGTCAACGGAACAATTTGAGCAATTGATTTATAACTGTTTTTTCGGCGTCATTTTAGGTGGGCGCATTGGTGACGTCTTTTTTTACAGCTTCGATAAATTTATGCAGGATCCGCTGTATTTATTCCGTATTTGGGAAGGCGGAATGTCTTTTCACGGCGGGCTTATCGGCGTGATCATTGCGATGATCTGGACTTCACGCCGGCAACAACGTAATTTCTGGCAGACCGCTGATTTTGTCGCGCCACTAATTCCGTTTGGACTTGGCATGGGGCGGATTGGAAACTTTATCAACAGCGAATTATGGGGACGTGTCACCGATGTGCCTTGGGCAATGATTCCATATAATGGTACCGTTCCTTTGCATCCATCACAACTTTATGAAGCTTTCCTTGAAGGATTCGTTTTATTCGTCATGTTATACGTTTTTTCGCGTAAATCACGCCCGCAAGGATCTGTTGCTGGGTTATTTTTACTCGGTTATGGTGTGTTCCGTTTCCTAGTAGAATATGTGCGTGAAATCGATCATAGTGTAAATACCGTGGATGATTTAATTACACGCGGTCAAATGTTATCATTGCCAATGATTATCGGCGGTATTGCCATTTTAATCTGGGCGTATCAACGCCATGCCAATAAAAGTGCGGTCAAAAAAGGATAAGTTTTATGCGTCAATATTTAGATTTATGTCAACGAATTATCGATCAAGGTCAATGGGTTGAAAACGAACGAACTGGGAAACGTTGTTTAACTTTGATTAATGCGGATTTAACTTATGATGTCGCCAATAATCAATTCCCGCTAATCACCACGCGCAAAAGCTACTGGAAAGCCGCCATTGCGGAATTTTTGGGTTACATTCGCGGTTATGATAATGTGGCGGATTTTCGCAAACTCGGCACCAAAACCTGGGATGCTAATGCCAATGAAAATCTTGCTTGGTTAAATAACCCGAACCGCAAAGGTGAAGATGATATGGGGCGGGTTTATGGCGTCCAAGGGCGGGCTTGGCGTAAGCCGAATGGCGAATCGGTCGATCAATTACGCAAAATTGTTGATCATTTAACGAAAGGTATTGATGACCGCGGTGAAATTTTTACATTTTATAATCCGGGGGAAATTGAATTAGGCTGCCTGCGCCCTTGTATGCATACGCACACATTTTCTTTGCTCGGTGATACCCTGTACCTGACCAGTTATCAGCGTTCTTGTGATGTTCCGCTTGGCTTGAATTTTAATCAAATTCAAGTGTTTACCTTTTTGGCCTTAATGGCACAAATTACCGGTAAAAAAGCAGGGCAGGCCTATCATAAAATTGTCAATGCGCATATTTATGAAGACCAACTGGAATTGATGCGGGATGTGCAATTAAAGCGTGAACCATTCCCGTTGCCTCGCTTAGAAATTAACCCGGATATTAAAACCCTACAGGATTTGGAAACTTGGGTTACCATGGATGATTTCAAGGTGGTCGGTTATCAATGTCATGAAGCAATTAAATATCCTTTTTCGGTATAAGTAAACTCTAACTTGGTAGTTTATTGTGCAATCTAAATTTGATATTCAAATGATGCAGCACGCCTTATCCTTGGCGGATAAAGCGGAGGCATTAGGAGAGATTCCGGTCGGTGCGGTATTGGTTGACGAACAGGGAAACATTATCGGCGAAGGCTGGAATTTATCCATTGTGCATTCCGATCCGACCGCGCACGCCGAAATTATCGCCTTACGCAACGCGGCGCAGCACGTGCAGAATTATCGCCTTCTTAATACGACGCTGTATGTCACTTTAGAACCTTGTACCATGTGCGCCGGCGCGATTTTACACAGTCGCATCAAGCGGTTAGTGTTTGGGGCTTACGATCAAAAAACCGGTGCGGTAGGTTCCCGTTTCCATTTCTTTGAAGATTATAAAATGAACCATACGCTGGAAATCACCGGCGGTGTATTGCAAGATCTTTGTAGCCAAAAATTAAGTGCATTTTTCCAAAAAAGGCGTGCGCAGAAAAAAGCGGGAAAGCAGGAAAAGATTAATTTATTAAGTCACCAAAACGAGAAGAATTAGGCGAGCAGCTTGAATAAGGGTAGAAGATCAATGTGATCTTCTACCGTTGAATGGAAAGATTATGATTCGGCTTGCTCGATTTCTTCGCCTTTTTCGACCGCACTTTTTATGGTAAGCACCACTTCGGCAGAAATCATTTGGGTCAAAATCGTTGAAATATCGGTTAGTTTTTGCGGATCAGCAATATTATTTTCATCAAAATAGCCACTATTTTTTAGGCTCGCTACAAAGGCGGAGAATACGGCTTTATCAAAAAATTCCGGCGCATTGATACCATGCAAAACGGAGAGACGTTGTGCAATGGATTGGCTTTCTTTTTCCAGATTCGCGCGCGGCATTTCAGGATCGTTTTGCAACAGGCTTACTGTAATATAATAGCGCTGTAAAATTTCTCGAACACCCGCTGACCAAAGTTGTAAGGTACGCACGTTAGCTTTATTGATAGACAATAAATTCTCGTTTACTTGGATAATTTGTTGGCGTTGGAATTCGGATACAATTTTATCGGTTTGCGCTTTTAATTGATCCTCGCTGAAATGTAGGAATAATTCCCCTTTCAAGAAGGGATAAATTTTGCTTACTGATTGCAAGACCAAGTCTTTTTGAATGGCTTCGTAATGCAAAATAATGCTCGCAATTAAAGACGGTAATACAAATAAGTGTTGGATATTATTACGATAATAGGTCATCAACACTGCCGAGTTGCGCTCTAATCGGATGATTTCACCAAAATTATCCTTTTCGACCAGCACGCCCACTCGATCTAAACTGAGGACGTGTGACAACATGGCTTCCGGTGTTTCTTGTGGCACAATAATATCCGTCGAATAAGGAACCTGTTGTAAAAATTGTTGATAACTGGCAAGTTGTTCGAGTAATTGCTCGCGCGATAATGCCCGTTGGCGCGAAGACAGTAAGGCCGTCCCCGTTAGGTTCATGGCGTTAACCGCTGCGGCATTATTAATATGTACCATCACTTGATTAGAAATGGCATCGACTGCGGGGCTAAACCAACTTGGGCGCTCTTCATCCGTTGGCGTTTTCCATTCCGGAAAATGTTGGTTGAGGTAGTTGCTTAATACGATCGGTTCGCCGAAATTGACGTACCCTTGCCCTAAATTGCGCAATTTTTTGATAACCCGTAACACCAAACCGGCATTTTCTTTTTCTTTTGCCGCGCCACGTAATTCTTTGGCATAAGTATCTACTTCCAATACGTGTTCATATCCCACATATACAGGTACCACCGAAATTGGACGGGTTTGACGTTGTTGCAAGGCTTGTAACGTCATTGACATCATTCCGGTTTTTGGCGCTAATAAGCGTCCTGTGCGTGAACGTCCACCCTCGATAAAATATTCGACGGAATAGCCGCGATGGAATAATTCAGCTAAATATTCACGGAAAATCGTGGAATATAAGCGATTTCCCTTGAAAGTACGACGAATAAAAAACGCGCCGCCACGACGGAACATGGCACCAACTGGCCAGAAATTTAAATTGATACCAGCAGCAATATGCGGCGGTACCAAACCTTGATGATATAACACATAAGATAGTAACAAATAGTCAATATGACTGCGGTGGCAAGGAACATAGACAATTTCATGCCCATCTAACGCTAATTTGCGTACACGGTCGGCATTGCGCACATCAATTCCTTGATACAATTTGTTCCATAACCAACGTAGAAAACGATCTGCGATACGCAATCCCTCGTAATTCACGTTGGCGGCAATTTCATCCAAAATTTTGTAGGCTTCTGCTTTCGCTTTGTCTTCACTGATTTTTTTACTTTTCGCTTCATCCGCAATAGCCGCCAAAATTACTTCAGATTTCAATAGCTTATTAAACATTGCTTCGCGGTTTGGCAATCTTGGACCAGTGGCGGAAATGCGTTGTTTAGAAAAGTGAATTTTTGCAACGCGTGCAAGTTTAGTTGCGATGGTTTCATCGGAACCATGTTCATTGACCATATAACGCAAGGAAACCGCCTGCGAAAAACGTACAAAAGTATCGCGCCCAAACCAAATGGCAGCGGCAGTTTTTTGAATTCCGTTGAGCAAGCGCAAATTCGGTAAGCCGGATTTGTCTTCATGGCCAGGAGAACGTCCCCATAACACAGAAACAGGAATTAGTTGCACATCCAATTCCGGTAAAGTGCGGTGCAATTCTAAGTATTTATTGAAAATTGCGATGGTTTCTTGTTTTGCCCCTTTGGATTTAAAGAAACGTCGTCCTTCGTCTAAAAATACGAAACGCGGCAATGATGTTTCCCCAATAACATTTTCTTCCGCCGGATCCGGTAAGCCCACACTTAAGCAGTTTTTACGGAAAATCACCCAGTCGGTTTCCGAAGTGTATGGCAAGACATACACGATAGGTTGCTCAATATTTAATTGTAATTCTTGGATGGGTTGATGGGGAATAGGGTTATTTTTTACTAAAAAAGATAATGGAAATTCCAGTAATTTACGATATGTATTTAGTAAGCCAGACATAGATGATCCCATGAACGAATAATTTATGTGAGAAATTGCAGTATTTTAACATAAAAAGTCCGTATTTCTTCAGCATTTACTAAAGAAAGCATTGCAACAGTATGCTTTATGTATATAATAACAGTTATTCTGTATATAAAAACAGGAGGGAATATGGGATTAATAAAAGCGTTAACCGCACGACAACAGGAAGTTTATGATTTACTAAAACGCCATCTGGAAACTACCGGTATGCCGCCGACGCGTGCTGAAATTTCTAAAGAATTGGGCTTTCGTTCGCCGAATGCTGCCGAAGAACATTTAAAAGCCCTTGCGCGCAAAGGAGTGATTGAGATTTTATCCGGCACTTCGCGCGGGATTCGTTTGTTAGTGGATGAAGACGAAAAAGCGGAAGATGAGGGATTGCCACTCGTGGGACGCGTTGCCGCCGGTGAGCCGATCCTTGCGGAACAACATATTGAGGGGACTTATAAGGTGGACGCTAATATGTTTAAGCCTCAAGCGGATTTTTTGCTGAAAGTATATGGTCAATCCATGAAAGATATCGGGATTTTAGACGGTGATTTATTGGCAGTACACAGCACCAAGGATGTGCGTAATGGTCAAGTGATTGTGGCGCGGATTGAAGATGAAGTAACGGTAAAACGCTTGGAGCGAAAAGGATCGATCATTTATTTACACGCGGAAAACGAAGAATTTGCGCCGATTGTGGTTGATCTGAATCAGCAACCGAATTTTGAGATCGAGGGCATTGCGGTTGGAATTATCCGCAATAATGCTTGGATGTAATGCTGATTGAATTGCCTTAGGATTTAAAGTGCGGTGAAAAATTTGCCTATTTTTGGCCGCACTTTGGGGCGCGCATATTAAGGTATTTTGCTTTATCTAGCATCAATGGCGTAGGGATGCCTAATTTAGAATCCCTTGAGATGGTTATGAATGTCGCCAGGCATGATAAAAAATGGCAGCAAGCACAAAAGCAGTCGATTTTACTTATTTTTTGTGCAAGGTATCTTGTGCTTTAGCCTTGACCTCTGTATAATCGCACACCTTACAGTCACATCATATTTTCGTTCCTTGCTTCCGCAAGATTGGTGACTGGTCTTATCGTCGGAGGCTGATTAACCCGTAAGGAGCAGTAATGCGTCACTACGAAATCGTGTTTATGGTTCATCCGGACCAAAGCGAACAAGTACCCGGCATGATTGAACGTTATACAGGTTCTGTTAAAGAAGCTGGCGGTCAAATCCATCGCCTAGAAGATTGGGGTCGTCGCCAATTGGCTTACCCAATCAATAAATTACATAAAGCACATTATGTGCTTATGAATGTAGAAGCGCCTCAAGAAGTCATCGACGAGCTAGAAACAACTTTCCGTTACAACGACGCAGTTCTTCGTAACGTAATTATTCGTACTAAGCACGCCGTAACAGAAGCGTCCCCAATGGTTAAAGCACGCGATGAGCGTAAACCTTTAGCTGAAGTTGAAAACAACGATTTTGAGGATGCTGAAGAGTAATTTAACTGTTAGTAATCGTTTCTCTTTAGTCGGTCAAGTGGCGGATTATCCGAAACGACATAAAAGCCCTAACGGTATCGAACATTGCCGGTTTTATTTGGAACATCGTTCCGAACAACAAGAAGCCGGGTTATCACGTCAAGCGTGGTGCAAAATGCCGATACAGGTTAGCGGAAATGCACTAATAGCAAAAACTCAAAGCATTACGGTCGGCAGTAAATTATTGATCGTGGGATTTATTAGCTCACATAAATCGGCAAACGGTTTAAATCAATTAGTATTACACGCCGAGCAAATCGAATTTATAGATTAGGAGACTAGCCAAATGGCACGTTATTTCCGTCGTCGTAAGTTCTGCCGTTTCACAGCGGAAAATGTAGTAGAAATCGATTATAAAGATATCGCTACATTAAAGAACTATATCACAGAGAGCGGCAAAATTGTTCCAAGCCGTATTACCGGTACTCGTGCGAAGTATCAACGTCAATTAGCTCGCGCTATCAAACGTGCGCGTTATTTAGCGTTACTTCCATACACTGACAATCATCAGTAATTTAAGGAGAATACGGTAATGCAAGTAATTCTTTTAGATAAAATCGCTCACTTAGGTAGCGTAGGTGATCAAGTTAGCGTTAAATCAGGTTATGCACGTAACTTCTTAATCCCACAAGGTAAAGCAGTGATGGCAACCAAAGCTAACATTGAACATTTTGAAGCGCGTCGTGCTGAATTAGAAGCTAAAGCAGCAGAAGCGTTAGCCGCAGCACAAGCTCGTGCAGCAAAATTAACTGAATTAGCTTCAGTCACTATCGCTTCTAAAGCAGGTGATGAAGGTCGTTTATTCGGTTCTATCACTACTCGCGATGTTGCTGATGCAGTAACTGCAGCGGGCGTTGAAGTCGCTAAATCCGAAGTTCGTTTATCCACTGGTCCAATTCGTACCACGGGTGATCACGAAGTTCGCTTCCAACTTCACGGTGAAGTATTCGCAACATTAAACGTTGTTGTCGTTGCCGAATAATTTTCGCAGTTAATAAAAAACCCGACAGATGTCGGGTTTTTTTATGTTTAAAATTATTACTGACGATCAGCTGCTCTATCACCACATCTGGAGCCATCTTTTGCTCTTTGCCAGTGATAATCACAAGTCCCTGCATAAGCCGTACCAACGGTGCCGAATAAAAAAGTTGCTAAAAGCAACATCGCTATTTTTTTCATTTATATTCTCCTAGTTTGTTTAATAAATGAGCTTTATTTTAAACTAAAACAGTTTCAAATAAAACTATTTTAGTTATTTTTAAACTGTTTTAGTTTCCAAAAGTTTTTTGAAATCATCATAATTTCACAAATGAAGATAAAAACTGAACAAGAAAAATTTGGTGAACGTTTGCGTTTAGCAATAGAAAATGCCAAATTATCACATCTCAAAACAAGTGATATTGCTACAAGATTTAACCTACGTCATGCAGCGGAGCCAGTAACTCCACAAGCAGTTTATAAATGGTTGAATGGGCTATCAATTCCGTCCAGCGATAAAATTGATACGCTTGCTGAATTATTAAATATCTCACCTCAATGGCTACGGTATGGTATTTCTGAAGAAGAGAGAACGACAAATCTTTCGTCAATTGATGATGCTTTAATTGCGATGTTTCTGGCTCTAACTGAAGATCAGAAAAAAATTATTATTGATGTTATCCGTAATTTTAAATAATTCTCCGTAGTTCTTGCTTTCCCCCTCTCACAGTGTCAAACTTGTATTAAATCCATTCCCAAGAGGACGCCAGCCTATGAAAACCGATAAAAAAACTTCCGCAAAAATGACCGCACTTTCTGATCCAAATTATCAAGCGGAACTAAAAAAATATGATAATCCGATCCCAAGTCGAGATTTTATTTTGCAAATTATCCGTGAACATAATGCGCCGATGTCAAAAGAAGAAATTTTGACCGCACTTGCGATCGAAAGCGAGGAGCAGCAGGAGGGGATGCGGCGGCGTTTGCGTGCCATGGAAAATGACGGTCAATTGGTCTTCACCAAACGTAAGTGTTATGCCTTGCCGGAAAAATTGGATTTGTTAAAGGGAACGGTAATTGGGCATCGTGATGGTTATGGTTTTCTGCAAGTGGATGGCGTGAAAGATGATTGGTTTATTCCGAATGTCCAAATGCAACGTGTGATGCACGGGGATTATGTGCTGGCGCAACCGAACGGATTTGATCGCAAGGGGCGCAAAGAAGTGCGTATTGTGCGGGTGTTGGAAAGTCGCAAAAAACAATTGGTCGGACGTTTCTTCCTTGAAGATAGTATCGGTTATGTGGTGCCGGATGACAGCCGCATTAACCGCGATATTTTAATTCCTAACGAATATCGCAAGGGCGCTCGTATGGGGCAAGTGGTTGTAGTGGAGTTGAAACCGAGAACCGCGAATTTTACCCAGCCGGTGGGCATGATTGTAGAAATTTTGGGCGAAAATATGGCAAAAGGCATGGAAACCGAGATTGCTATCCGTAATCATGATATTCCTCATGTGTTCCCGAAAACGGTAGAAAAACAAGTGCAAAAACTCACGGAAGAGGTGCCAGAAGACGCCAAACAAGGGCGGGTAGATTTACGTCAATTGCCATTGGTTACCATTGATGGTGAAGATGCGCGTGACTTTGACGATGCGGTTTTTTGTCGCAAAAATGGAGCTGGCTGGAAATTGTGGGTCGCAATTGCGGATGTGAGCTATTATGTGCGCTTGCGTACTGCATTGGATACCGAGGCCTACAATCGTGGTAATTCAGTGTATTTCCCTAACCGGGTAGTGCCAATGTTGCCGGAGATTTTATCCAACGGATTATGCTCACTCAATCCGCAGGTCGATCGCTTGTGTATGGTATGTGAAATTGATTTATCAGCGAAAGGCAAAATGACGGGCTATCAATTTTACGAAGCCGTTATGAACTCCCATGCGCGTTTAACCTACACCAAAGTGGCGCGTATTTTAGAGGGAGATGAAGAATTACAACAACGTTACCAAGAATTGGTTCCACACTTGCAAGAACTGCACCAAATGTATCAAGCCTTGATCAAAGCACGTCATCAACGGGGTGCCATTGATTTTGAAACCATTGAAAGCAAATTTGTGTTTAATGAAATGGGGCGTATTGAAAGCATTGAGCCGGTTGTGCGTAATGATGCGCATAAAATTATCGAAGAATGTATGATTTTAGCCAATATTGCGGCGGCGAATTTTATGCAACGTCATGAAGAAGCCGCGTTATATCGTATTCATGCGGGGCCAAGCGAAGAAAAGCTCACTGCATTTAGAGGGTTTTTAAATGAATGCGGTTTAACTCTTGGTGGTGGCGAAAAACCGACGACAGCGGATTATGCGAAATTATTGGAACAAGTGCGCGAACGTCCGGATCATGAATTGATCCAAACCATGTTGTTGCGTTCTCTTAGTCAGGCAATGTACGATCCGGACAATATCGGACACTTCGGTTTGGCGTTGGACGAATATGCACATTTCACCTCACCAATTCGTCGTTATCCAGATTTAACGCTGCACCGTGGCATCAAATATTTATTGGCAAAAAAACAAGGCTCCAAACGTCGTACTACGGATACCGGCGGTTATCATTATGTCATTGATGATATGGATATTTTGGGGGAACATTGTTCCATGACCGAGCGCCGAGCGGATGATGCGACACGTGATGTGGCGGATTGGCTAAAATGCGAATATATGCAAGATCATGTGGGGCAAGAATTTGATGGCGTGATTTCTTCAGTGACCGGTTTTGGTTTATTCGTACGATTAAACGATTTGTTTATTGATGGGTTGGTGCATATTTCCACATTGGATAATGATTATTATCAATTTGATCTTTCAAAACAACGTCTGATTGGCGAAAATAGCGGAATGATTTATCGTGTGGGCGATAAAGTGCGTATTCGGGTTGAGGCAGTCAGTCTTGAACAACGTCAAGTGGATTTTTCCATGATTTCCAGCGAGCGTAAACCGTTACGAGCCGGTAAAACAGCAAAACAAAATGCGAAAAAAGCGTTGCGCTACGCAGAAAGTATGAAAAAGCAAAAGGCGAGCGCGAATAAAACGGTAAAAAGTGCGGTCAAAAAAAACGCAAAATCGAAAAGTAAGAATAAAAGTAAAAAAACGAAAAAATAAAAAGGATCGGAAATGTCAGAAAATATTTATGGCATCCACACGGTGAATGCCTTTCTTAGTCGCGCACCGGAGCGTTTAATTGAGGTTTATGTATTAAAAGGACGTGAGGATAAACGCTTACAACCTTTGCTCAATGAACTTCATCAATTGGGGATTTCGGTACAATTTTTAAATCGCGATAGTTTGGATAAAAAAGCCAATGGCGAGGTTCACCAAGGTATTATTGCGCGCGTTCAACCAGCGAAAGAACTGAATGAACAAGATCTTGATCAGATTTTGCAACATCAGTCGGCGCCATTGTTATTGGTCTTAGATGGCGTTACCGATCCGCACAATTTGGGCGCCTGTTTGCGTACTGCGGATGCGGCGGGAGTGTGTGCGGTGATTGTGCCGAAAGATAAATCAGCGCAATTAACCTCAATTGCGCGCAAAGTGGCTTGCGGCGCGGCGGAAAGCGTGCCACTTATTCGTGTGACCAATTTAACCCGAACGTTGCGAGAATTGCAGCAACAACATAATATTTGGGTAGTCGGTACTGCCGGCGAAGCAACGGAAACCCTGTATCAAAGCGAACTTACCGGACCTTTAGCTTTAGTGATGGGGGCAGAGGGTGATGGAATGCGTCGTTTAACGCGAGAAACGTGCGATCAATTGATCAGTATTCCTATGGCTGGGTCTGTATCGTCGCTGAATGTTTCTGTTGCCACCGGTGTATGTTTATTTGAAATCGTACGCCAAAGAGAAGCCTAGGTATTGCATATACCTATTTGGGGAAAAATAATGCTGATTGAAGGTGCTCTGAAAACCGCCGTTCCCCTATTTGCAATATAACCGTTTAAAATGAGAAAATGAAATAACAGATTCTACTTTAAGCGGTCTTTATTTTATTAATTTGAACCTATTTTAAATTGAATTTAAAGGTGTTTAAGCTGATTTTTAAATATATTATCCTCATATTTCTTCAAGTAATTCATTAAAGTATTCACAACAATTTACTCATAATCCTCAAATGATTACTAGTTATCTCGTTTATCTTTATATCTACAAATCAAACAAATTCTGACTTTGTTGCGCGGAATTGATTTTATAAGTCTAAAAATGCTTTTTGATTTTATTGGATTTACTGAAGCATAGTAATGTAGAAAGTGGAATTGACTACGTTATTCCATAAAGGAAATGGATAACTTGACACAAAGTTATCCATTATTTAAAATGATAATAATTATCAATTCCTATTGAGTTCCCCGTGCTAAGTTATTTTTTCCGTAGGTTGATTCCAATTAGCTTTTTTTGGGTCGTAAGTTGTAGCGTTTCTTTAACAGATGTTGATGTGGCATCTTTGGGTGACGTTCAAGATTTGCATACAGGGGAGCGATTTCCCCCTCAAGTCTTCCTTCAAAAAATAGTAAATGTACCACACATTTTATTAGGTGAGCAGCACGATAATTTGAAGCATCATCAGGCGCAATTTTGGTTGTTACAACAACTTCAAAAACACCGTCGTCAAGGCAGTCTATTACTGGAAATGCTTAGTGTAGATCAACAGCCACAAATCACCAAAATCTCACAAAATTCCACCGCGCATTTCACTAATTTACCTACTGCATTAAATTGGAAAGCGAGTTGGGATTGGCGTTTTTACGGTGAGACCGTCCGTTATGCGTTAGAAAATCAGATGGCATTAGTTGCCACAAATTTAACCGAACAAGAAATAGCAATATTAATGCAAGGGGCTGAGCCTTTGCACGGTGATAAATCTACTCGTCTTGAAATTCAGCAAAAAATTGCGCAACTTATTTCACAAAATCACCTCAATGATATTAATTTACAAAATTCGCTCATTCAGAAAATGGTACAAGTACAGCAATTTCGTGATCGACGAATGGCAGAGAAATTATTGAAAGCAAAGATACCAAGTTTACTGATTGCCGGTAATCATCACGTCAATAAACAAATTGGTATAGTTCAGCATTTACAGGATCTTTCTCCGCAAACGAAAGTCATCACTATTTTAATGGGTAGCAATCCCAGCGACTTTTCTGCAAATGATGCAGATTATTTTTGGATATTAAATTAAAGGAGAGACAATTAAAGTGAAATATACACGCATTTCTTTTATGATTAGCCAAGTACTCTTAATTCCCGTATTTCCCGTGATTGCTAATACCAATATAACCACTTTAGATGAAGTCAGTGTTATTGCGGACGTTGAAACAGAGTCATTTAAAAAAATCGGCGCAGTATCAAGTCGTGGAGCAGAAAAACGGATGCAATCCTTAGATAGTGTTGTACGGGCGATTCCTGGTACTTATACTAATATCGATCCGACCTTAGGTATGGTGAATATGAATATTCGGGGTATGAGTGGTCTTGGAAGGGTCAATACAACTATTGATGGTGTACCTCAAACTTTATTTGGTACTTCTGCAAACGGTCGAACTCGTTACCATCAGCAGAGTGAAGGCGCCTCTACCCCATCAAGTCAGTTTGGCACGACTATCGATCCTAATTTTTTGACACAGATTGAAATTGAGCGAGGTTTTTCTCATGGGGCAGCGGGCGTAAATAGTTTGGCGGGGAGTGCTGAATTTAAAACAATAGGTGTTGATGATGTGGTATTTTCTGGAAATAAGGTGGGAGTTTTATCAAAATTTGCCACGGGTTCAAATGATTACGGATATAATGTAATGACTGCATTGGCAGGAAAAACACAAGCCTTAAGTCCTACGGGAAGTATTGGGGCATTGTTTGCTTATGGTGTACATAAAATTGGTTCAAATTATAAAGACGGAAACGGAAATGATCACCATGATAATCTTTATGTCAGTCGCCAAGATCAGCGCCCGACATCATGGTTGGGGAAAATAGAAATTAGCCCAACAGATCAACAAAAATGGTTATTTTCCGCAACTGATTACACAACTAATATTGGTGGACGAGAGTTAACTCATAGTAACTGGTTAGTCGACTATGAATTAAATGCCAATTCATGGTTGAATTTATCTTTTCTTGCTTCTCATACTAAAAATAAACAGCGCTTTAATGCTGAGACCTCTATATGGGCGTTAACAAATGCTATTGCTTATAACCATTCAAATTTCTTTAAACTTGAAAACGAAAGTTTTATCGATCTTGGCGGGATAGATTTAACCTTAAAAGTCGGAGCATCACATTTTACTAATAGCTATCAGCGTGATGCCCAATATGATATAAATACTGCCAATCTTGAGCATACCCCTTTTTCTCCAGTTGGAAAACAAAAAATTACAGCAGGATTTATTGAAACAGACTGGAAAAAAGGTATTTATCATCTAGAAGCAGACGTAATTTATTCTCGCTCGGAGTTCTCTGGTTTTAAACCTGCTTGTGGCGAAGTCAGTGGTGTGATGATACCTTGTTTTCCAAGAGGCGCGATGCAAATTAACAAACATAAAAACAGCCTCAATCCCTCTTTTCGTTTGTCTGCCGAGTTTAGCGACTGGTTTACGCCCTTTATTAGTTATTCAAAAAGTAGTCGAATGCCAAATATTCAAGAAATATTCTTCAATAATGAGGGCGGTGCTTCAATGAACCCATATTTAAAGCCGGAAAAAGCCAATACCTATCAAATTGGGTTTAACACACTTAAACGCAATCTGTTTAGCGATCAGGATCAATTGGGTTTAAAAGTATCTCATTATCGTCAAAGAATAAAAGATTTTATTACTTCTGAAATGTTTTATATCAATGATCAAAGTAAATTGACTCATGATATTGGTCAAGCAGTACCGGGGTTTACAGCTGAAATTGCAATAAATCGTCTTAATCCAGTCAAAATGACAGGCACAGAAATAGAGGTAAATTATGATCATCCTGTGTTTTTTGCTCATTTGGCTTATTCACAACAAAAAACATCTCAACCGATTGGTATTCAAAGTTCAGTAGTTGGATTTGGTTATGGCGATATTTATGAATTACCGAAACATTCGGCAACATTGGATATTGGCACAAGACTGTTTAATCAGAGATTAACTTTGGGTTCTATTATCAAATATACTGGAACAGTGTACCGTATTTTACCGTTAATCAATGACGACAATCCAAAGCCAAGAAAACAAAAACTGCCAAGCCAACCGGTTGTTGCTGATTTTTATGCTATTTATGATGTAAATAAGCATGTTAAACTAAAATTTAGTATTCAAAATGCTTTTAATGCTGCTTATATTGATCCGCTTAACAGTCAAAATGGCACAATAAATGACTATGATGTTGATGAAAATGATAATGATGTCTTTAACTTTACAAACTACGCACGCGGTCGAACTTATGTATTAGGTGGGGAAGTGAGATTTTAAATTTAGCATTGTGCCAGTTAATTTTAGGTTGGATTAAAACTATTTCGTTAGCTAAAAAATATTGGACAGATTGAAAGGTAAATGATGTGGAATAATATCTCGCGCCTTAGTTTATTCGTTTGTTTAATCAACTTTTAGCGTGCAGATCATTATTCCACAAGTATAATGTTTAGGACTGTTTACATATTTTTTTCAATTGATATAAATACGCCAACGCCTGTTTTGGCGTTAAATCATCCGGTTCTACTTGTTGTAACATGGTTATTAACGCTGAAAATTTTTCATCTTCATCCACTAACATTAATTCGCCCTGTGCAGCAGTTTCAGCGGGAGGCGTTTTATTTTGATTTGGCGCTGGCAGTTGCCCGGTTTCCAATTGAGTCAATTTTTGTTTTGCCAATTGAATCACTGCCTGTGGTACGCCAGCCAGCGCCGCAACCGCCAGTCCGTAACTTTTGCTGGCGGCGCCTTGTTGTACGCTGTGCATAAATGCAATGCTGTTATTATGCTCAAGAGCGTCAAGGTGAATATTGGCAATACCGCTTAATTGCTGTGGTAACACGGTTAATTCAAAATAATGTGTCGCAAACAGGGTTAGGGATTTGATTTTATTTGCCAACCATTCTGCACAAGCCCATGCCAGCGCCAGTCCGTCGTATGTTGAGGTTCCTCGTCCAATTTCGTCGATCAACACTAAACTATGTTCTGTGGCTTGATGTAAAATAGTTGCCATTTCTGTCATCTCCACCATAAAGGTCGAACGTCCCGAGGCTAAATCGTCGGAGGCACCAATACGAGTGAAAATATGATCAATCGGACCGATAATCGCCCTTTCCGCCGGTACGAAGCTGCCCATATACGCCATCAACGTAATCAGTGCAGTTTGTCGCATATAAGTACTTTTTCCGCCCATATTGGGACCGGTAATGATCAGCAAATGGCGTTGCCCATCCAAATCAAGCGGATTGGCAATAAAGGGATCTTTCAACACTTGCTCCACCACCGGATGGCGCCCGTTTTGGATATGAATACCCGTTTGCGAGCTAAATTGCGGTTGTACATAATTTAAACTTTCTGCCCGCTCCGCTAAATTGGTTAACACATCCAATTCCGCCAGCGCCATACCTGCTAATTGTAATGCACCTAAGTGCGGTAATAATTGGTCAAAAATTTCATCATAAAGCTGTTTTTCCAACGCTAAAGAGGCACTTTTGGCTTTTAATACTTTATCTTCATAAGTTTTCAGTTCTGGAATAATGTAACGCTCGGCATTTTTTAACGTTTGCCGGCGCACATAATGGATCGGCGCTTTGTGCGCTTGTCCTTGACTGATTTGAATATAATAACCATGTACCGTATTAAAACCGATTTTGAGTGTATCAATGCCGGTCGCCTCGCGTTCACGTTGCTCCAATTGCTCTAAATAACGGGTAGCCCCTTCTGCTAACTCGCGCCATTCGTCCAATTCGCGGTGATAACCAGGGGCAATCACACCGCCATCACGAATCAGTAACGGCGGATTTTCCACAATCGCTTGTTGCAACAAGGTCAATTGTGCAGAAAAATCGACTAATTGCGACAAAAGGGCGGTGAAGTTTTGCGCATTTTTTTGTAAAATGGCTTGAATAGCAGGTAATTGCTCCAAAGCGGTACGTAGCCGCGTGAGATCGCGCGGACGCGCTGAACGTAGCGCAACACGGGCTAAAATTCGCTCCATATCGCCTACTTGACGTAAAAAAGGTTGTAACTCGACGATCAAATCCTGTTGCATCAAGGTGGCAATACTTTGTTGGCGTTGTTGCAATTTGTCAATTTGGCGAATGGGTTGGTGGATCCAACGCTTTAACAGACGACTTCCCATTGGCGTTACGCATTTATCCAAAATTGCTGCCAAGGTATTTTCACTGCCACCGGCAAGATTTTGTGTTAACTCAAGATTACGCCGTGTTGCCGCATCCAATTGCACATTATCAGAGTGTTGCACCAAGCTGATACCTTGAATATGTGGCAAGGCGGTACGTTGGGTTTCTTTGGCATAATGCAACAAACAACCTGCTGCACATAACCCCAACACTGCTTTGTCCACACCGAAACCGCGTAAATCTTTAGTACCAAATTGGCGGTTTAATAAAGTAATTGCAGTATTTAACTCAAATTCCCAACTTGGACGTCGACGTAAACTTTTGGCAGTTTCTATCAGTGCCATATCCTCAAAGGCTTCATCAAATAATAATTCAACAGGCGCGATACGTTGTAATTCTGCCTGAACATGCGCCTTATCCTGCAACTCCATTAATTGAAAACGCCCAGAAGTCATATCTAAGGTTGCCAAGCCAAAGCGCGTATTTGCTTGATAAATGGCAGCAATCAAATTATCTTGTCGTTCGGACAATAAGGCTTCATCACTTACGGTACCGGGCGTGACGATACGTACTACTTGTCGCGCGACCGGACCTTTTCCAAGAGGGGAGTCACCAACTTGTTCACAAATCGCCACACGTTCGCCAAGTTGTACCAATTTTGCCAGATATCCCTCAATTGCATGGTGAGGAACCCCCGCCATTGGGATAGGTTCACCGCCGGACTGCCCGCGTTTGGTTAAGGAAATATCCAATAATGCGGCTGCCTTTTTAGCATCATCATAAAACAACTCATAAAAATCGCCCATGCGATATAACAATAAAATATCTGGATGCTCTGCTTTTAATTGCAAATACTGCTGCATCATTGGGGTATGTTGGTCGAGTTTGTTATTTGAATTCATGCTATAACCTGAAGATGAAAAAATTGATTACGCCGCATTATAACCTATCGGCAGGTATTTTGGCGGATTTATCACGGATAATCGCTGAAAGTGCGGTCACTTTTAGGTTTTTTTTGCAGTGAAATCAGAAATTAACCATATATTATGCAAGCAAAAAACGCTATGATGTCAGCAAAAGTGCGGTGAATTTTGAGGGAGTTTTTATGTCGCCACAGTTTCAAGATCATCAATGGGTGTCCATTGGCGGTCGCTTGTTAGGATCTTTATTTTACTATGCGCCCGATAGTCAAGCGGTGCAATCCGTCTTATCCTTGTTTCAGCATCCTAATTGGATGGCGCAATGGAAAATAAGCGAGCATACGGAGGATAAAACGCGAAAAAAAATCACCGCACTTATCGATCAAGGACTCACGCAAGATTTATCAGCGGATTATCAAGCCTTATTTATTGGACCCAATGCGCTGCCGGTGCCGCCTTGGGGGTCGGTGTATTTGGATCCGGAATCGGTGATTTTTGGTAACTCTTTATTGGAATTGCGCGATTTTTTACGCTATAACGCCATTGAATTCTCCTCGTCACAAGATGAGCCGGAAGATCATTTTGGCTTGATGTTATTGCTTGCCGCGTATTTAGCGGATCATAAACCGGCACTGTTAGCAGAATTTTTTACCAAACATTTGTTCACATGGGCAAATCGTTACCTTGATTTGTTAGCGAAACAACAAGATTACCCTTTTTATCAAGGGGTGGCATTGTTGGTGCAGGCAACATTAGCTCAATGGCAGCAACAATATGCGATCGTCGTACCGCAAGTGAAATGGTATCGTTAAATATCGGATAAAAAACCACAGAATTTTAACCGCCCGTGACGCTTCTCGCCACGGTTAAGTGTTGATCATGAAAAAGGCAATGGCGGTGAATGTAAAATTACTTGCTACATTTCTGCGATAAAATTAGACCGCACTTTGCGCGGATAATTGTTATCATGGCGCCATCCTGTGTTATGATGGCGCAAATTGTCCTAAGGAAGCTTTTTATGCGTGACCCGTTAAAATATTATTTTCTTGAAATGCGAGAACATTTTCTAGATGTGCCTTACTTAAATCAGGCTCGTCGCATTCGAGTGTTGTTGCCGAAAAATTATCGCGAAGAACAAGATCATTATCCGGTGCTGTATATGCACGACGGGCAAAACGTTTTCTATAGCAAAGAAGCCTATTCCGGCTATTCATGGAAAGTGATCCCGACGTTAAAACACCATAAAGAATTTCCGAAAATGATTGTGGTGGGCATTGATAATGCCGGCGAGGCGCGCTTGGATGAATATGGTCCATGGCAAACGGATGTCAGCACCACGCCAGAGGTGAAAAATGTCGGCGGTTATGGCATGGAATATGGGCGCTGGGTGGTAGAAACGGTCAAACCCTTTATTGATCATCATTACCGCACTCGTCGCGAAGCGCAGCAAACTTTGCTTGCCGGCAGTTCAATGGGCGGCATCATCACCGCCTACATGGGCGCGCGCTATCCTGATGTTTTTGGGTATTTGGGCGTGTTTTCTTTGGCGTCTTGGTTTAGCGAACCGGCATTTTTGGAATTTATTCACCACCATCCGCTACATCCTAGGAATAAAGTGTTTATTCAAGTAGGAACGAATGAAGGTGATGATGCAGATGCACAGTTTATTTCCAATATGAACCAAGCCTATATCGATTGTTCATTGCGTTATTACCAAGCCTTACTGCGCACAGACCATCCGCTAGATAATATTCGCCTTAAAATTATGGCAAATGAAATTCACCACGAAAAACATTGGGCGGATCATTTTGTGGAATTTTTACGTTTTTCATTGATGGAATAAACTAAAAAAGTGCGGTGACTTTTTTAGTTATTTTGTGGTGTTTGCTGAAGATAATTGGCACGGGTGAGAAACCCGTGCCAATTGTTTGTGTGAATAGAAAAAACGAAAGCAACGACCTTAAATAATTTTTTGTTCTTCCAATTCACCCAAAAAATAAGGCATTTGTTGGCGCCAGAGTGGCCAGTCATGCGCCATGTCGTGACCCCAGTAATCAAACCAACCCAAAATACTTTTTCCGTTAAAGGCATCTTCTAAGCGACGGGTGTCGGCGACGTGTTGTTCTTCCCAAGCGCCTTGTCCTACTGCTACGATATAATGGTTTTGGCGGTAACGATCTAAGAACCAGCTATCATGTTGATTCCAAAGATAATCAATTGGGGAATTAAAATATACCGCTGGATCGCCATGGAATTCGTTGGTAAAGAAACGCGCGTCATATACGCCACTTAACGCAATGGCAATGTCGAATAAATCCGGATGGCGCAACGCAAAATTGATGGTATGGTAGGCGCCCATGCTACAGCCAGTCGCCATCATTGCCTCATACCATTGCGCTTCGTGACGAATTAACGGAACCAGTTCGTTGACGATGTAGCGATCATAAGCATCATGTGCCTGCGCCATATCATGCCCCGATTTCCATGTTGCCAACCATGATTGGCTATCGTAGGAATCGGGCGTATAAAACTTAATCAGCCCACGTTCAATAAAAGAACAACAAGCCTCAATCATGCCAAAATTGGCATATTCATTTTGATTGCCGCCTGAAGATGGGAACACGATAACCGGTTTGCCGGCATGACCATAGACGTTAAAATGCATTTCACGTCCCAATTCGCCACTCCAGTGGCTACGTCTTTCAAAGTGCATTGGTTTTCCTTTCTAACTTACTGTTTTTCTTGTGCAAAATGAATAATATCGTACATTTGTTCCATGGTTTCGGTCCGCGCTAAAATACCATGTTCCCCCATGATTTTAGCAAAAACGCCCGGAACGGTTTGTACGCTGATAATATTGCTACCGAATTTTTGGCACACTGCCTCAATGGAATTGACGTAATTTTTATTCGCTTTGCGCGAAATATACACCACGTTCCAAGGATGGGTGATGTGGCTGTAGAATTTATTTTGTTGCACGATATTGGCATATTCCTTAAATACATCAAAATCGTTAGCATAATTCCACATATCAATGGTCAATCCACCCGGCGGACGACAGTTAATTTCAAGTGGCATTAATTCGCCCGTTTTTTTCACGCGGAAATATTCAAAATGGAAAAAACGTTCGCGCACACGAAAGGCATCCACGCATTTTTGCCCAAGATTGACGAGATCTTGCTTAATCTCTCGCGGCACGTAATAGAACATATCCCCGTCTTTTTCCACGGTATCCAGCACCACTTCGGAATATTCAAGGCTGGAATAAAATACGATATTTCCCTCTTTATCAGTTAATCCATCAAAGGTCACAATATCGCCCTCGATAAATTCTTCCATAATATATTCTACATGGGCATTTTTATAACCAAAAAAGGCTTCTAATTCGACCGCACTTTTGATTTTATAGGTATCACTTGCGCCTACGCCGGAATTTGGCTTGATAATCACCGGAAATTTTAATTCTTTTGCCAATTTACGTGCGTCTTCATCATCTTTAAACACGCGCCCTTTCGCCACTTTCAAGCCCGCTTGACGAAATACTTCTTTCATTTGCGCTTTGGTTTTGATTGCCAACATATCGTCGTTTTTATAACCGAACACATTAAAATCCGTGCGCAATTTGGCATCTAATTCCAACCAATATTCGTTATGCGACTCCACGCGATCAATGCGCCCGTATTTATGCGCAAAATAGCCCACCGCTCGATAAACTTGATCGTAATCCTCCATATTATCTACGCGATAATATTCGGTTAGTGAATTACGCAAGGTTTCGCTTAATTGTTCATATGGGGTATCTGCAATCCCCAAGGTATTAAACCCGTTTTCACGCAATCTGACCGCAAAGGTTTCAAAATTAGCAGGGAAATGGGGAGAAATCATGACAAAATTTATTGGTCTCGACATTAAACCTCCTTACTGGTTAAAAATAAATTGAATTGTATGGAGTTTAAGCTAAAGTTGTTTAAAGACACAACAAAAAAATGAAAAATTCTTAACTTTTTTACTTAAAGTGCGGTCGATTTTTTAAATTTTTTCAAGGCATTTGCTAGCTTAAACTAAAAAATTAATTAAGGTACAGATTTTGACAAATTAAAAGAAAAAGCGATCCTTTATTTATTGTGTTATTAAAATAGCTTTAATGTAGCTCTCCTGTTCGATAATGAGCTGTGATACCGGTTCTTTTGTATATGTGGGCATATCTAAACCTGAAGTATATTTTACTGCCACTTAAATACCAACTACAAACAATGGAGTTGTTTGGTATAACTGCTGTTAAAATTACAAATAACTGTCGCCTTATAATCCAAATCATTTATAATCTACTTATCTATTTAACTGACTGAAAAGGAAGCGGATTATGTCATATTTCGACAAGAATAATTTAAAGAGAGTTCGCTGGCGTTGTTCGCTTAATTTAGAAAAGTATTTTGAAAAACCTCTTCGCGGTTTTTACAATAAAGAACATGAGTACGTTGCCACTTGGTATGAAAACCGTCTTTCGCTCGATAAATCTAAAACACTCGTTGAAGTCACTTTTATCAATTTAACTAAACCTACCTATATAAATAAGAATACTGGCAAAGAATACCAGAGTTTCTTTGTTATTAAGTTACCTATCAATTACCTGCATAAAGTTCCATTCGGCAGCATTTGGAAAGAAGGTGAATCGGAGTATAAGTTCAAACTTAAAGAATTTAAAGTTACTTTTTCAAAGCGTGAAGGGTTGACTTATAAACCTCTGTGGACGGACAAGGAATCACCGCATCCATTTGAAGCAGATAAGTACGTTCATTCATCTTATTTAGATGATTTCAAGAAAGATGGAAATCAATTGATTGTCATTCAACCTGAAGGTGATAGTAAGCCTTATATCGTTCATCCACTACACTTTTTTATGGCTCACTATGGTTATTCAAGCGAGCTAAAACGCATCTTGATTACAGACAACTGGAGTAAGGTTGAGAAGAAATTACACCTGAATGAATTTTTCAAAGAAAAAGGCGTGTTCGTACCGAATAACTTTTCCACGAAAGACGCGGTGTTTCTTTATCACTTGAAATATGACGCTTACACAAAAAAAGTCGTAAAAGATATAACGACTAAAATCATCTTTTCTAAAGGTCAAGAAAGACCGCACTATCGCATTCCTTGCTGGCACGACAAACCAATCGCGCTTTCATTCTATGGTATTGAGTTAGGAAATTCAGTGCTTTGCTGCCAAATTACAGGGATTAGCCAACCACAAGGCGAGCCAATTAACCTTTATTACCATTCTGCAATAAAAACAAGTAAAAATAGTAAGGGGCAAAAAGGCGGAGAACCTCAATACAGAACGAGAAAACAAGAACGAGAACACGAACTTGAAAAGCTTGATATTGCATTAGATAACGTGAATAACCTTGTAACGGCTGATGTTATTGAGCATCTGAAATTACTTGGTGAAGAGCGAACAATTAACCGTATTCAGCTTGTTCAAGAAGCTGAATACGGCGGCAAAGTTAAATTCTTAAATTACGATGCACCAGAAAATTACGGTGTAGGTGAGAAACAAGGGAAAACAGGTCTTACAGGCATTGCCAACTGTTTCTACGATATTTCGAACACGAATGAAATCGAAAGTAAATCACGCCTCGATACCGTTTGGAAACACGCTAAACGCCTATGTAACGAACAAGGCGCTAAGGTCTATTGGTACACTCCTAAACTAGGGTTTAACGAAGGCGATAATTTTATGTTAGTTTCATTAGAAGAAATCCTTGAATCTCTGAAACAATACTATCCAGCTGCAGCGTTAATATTGCGAATAGATGTGCGACAAAGAATATTCTTTGTACTAAGCTTTCCTGCTCGAAATGAGAAAGAAAACTCAGGTTTTAGTAGTGTCGTTTATGAACCTAAAAATATTCAACAATTCCTATCAAGCGAAGGTGACGTTTATAGTCGAGATGAGAATCTATTCAAGCTGCTAATTGAAATCCTATCAAGCGAAGGTGTAAGCAGCGATTACGTTGATTCTAAGGGCGGGAAAATGTCGTTATTTAGACATGTAGAAGCTAAAAAGACGAACAACAACTGGATTTGGAACGGTATTAAAAAGTTACTCTAAAATTTAGGAAATCATAATATAATGACAAACCTATGTTATGTATTAACGTCCTGTTTCAGAATCGATTTTTTGAGATAACTGATTAAAATGCGGATCAAATACCAGAGCCCATCCCAAATTCTGTGTAAACACCCATTTCAACTTAACGGTGATCGTTTAAGCGATCACCAAAATCAATCATAAAACGATTCATTACCTGTTTCCAGTTTTGAATCGGCATCGTCCATTTTTTGATGCCTCTTTCATCGCCAGCCATATCACTTTGAACACCGAATCATCCGTTGGGAACATATTTCGTTTTTTAATGACACGACGAATTACGCTATTGAGTGATTTCGCCGCATTGGTAGTATAAATCGCTTTGCGGATAAGCTTGCCACTTGTTCTTTACTCAATTTAGTGCCAAGGGTTAAGTTGAATGCTTTCGCAAACGTCACACCCGCATTCATCAATGCCTGATATTGGCTTTCGAAATCGGAATAGTTACCTAAAAACGGTCTACCTGTGAGTTGGTTGATTTGTTCACGCACTAAGCGCTGTTCATAATACCCATCACCCAAGCGTTTATGCACGTTTTCGTGGTCATGGCGTAGGGCGTTGTACATATAATCAGAATAAAATAACGTACTATCCCTTTTGATAAAAATTGAAGAATTAACAGTCAACGGTAAAACACGAGCAAAATCAACCGCACTTTCAACCGACACTTTTTTAATGCGCGATGATTTATCCGAGCTTTTGGCAAGCTCGGATACCACAACAAACTGCGATAAAGTGCGGTTGTAAATTACGCGGAATTTGTTTTTGTTCATGATTTTTTAGTGGTTCAGCTTACACATAGCATACATTATTACTCCAAAATCACTACGATTCACTTATGCTTTTTACTATATTGTTTAAATCCATTAGCGAATTCTTAACTATAACAATCTCATTACTATTCTCTATATTTCCACCTAAGAAAAATAAAACGTAGTTATTATGAATTAAATTATCATTAACTCTCTCGTCAAGAACCATTTCAAGAACAATATTATTATACTCACCTATATAAAAACATATATTATCAATTAACTCAAAAAGTTTTTGTAAGATTATTTTTTTTTCAATAGAAACTGAACCATCTAATATAAAATTTAATTTACCATTTTTTTCATAAACAAACTCTTTTTTATTATCTATATTAGATATATTAATCCCTGCCTCAGATATCATCCTCCAACCTCCTTTATATTTCACAATTCTATTATTAGGCTGATTTAACAAAGAAAAATTAAATCTTACTTTATTAATAAGCGGGAACAATCTATGAATAAAATCAATAAAACAATCTGCTCTCTTATCTATACCATAACAAGCAGTATACTCAATGCTAATCGCAGAAAAATTTCCATTGGGAGTAAAAAAGATATTTCTAAAATTAGCTATATCATTCTGCTCTAAAACATTAATAGCCTTTCTAATAATTTTATTTTTAGTAATCATAATGGTTTCCTTTGGGATCATTAAAATGAGGACCTCTATTTTGAATATTATTGTCTCCATAAAAATGTCCTTTTGCATCATCACGAATAATTACTTTTTTAATTCCTCCTCCCGATTGTGGAATCTCAAATTCATATATTAAGCCAGGTTGTGGATTTCCTCTTTTATCAACATTTGGATAGCCTTTTTGATTCAATGCTTAAGATGATACGTGATAGCATGCTACTTGATACTCAACATCACTGGTCTTATATTTTTTGATAAATTCTCTACCTCCTAAATTCAGAACTTGAGATTCATTTAAAATATATGGGCAACAAGCAAATTCATCATCATCAGGATTAATATACAAAATTGCTATATCTTCAGGTAATGGAATTAACATAGATTCCAAAAGTTCATCTGTAGCATTACTATACACTTCTATATATCGCTCTAATTTTCTCATGGTTCTATCCTTCTGGTAGGATCTGCTCCCTTAGTTTGCTCTCCTGTTTTATAATTAAATTCGCCAAGGTGCTTTCCTTTATGATTATATTTCTCCAACGTTCCATGTTGAGACTCCCATATCATAAATATTTCCTTCATTATCTTTCCACCTATTTCGTAATTTTCCCCCACCTTGTATTGGAGTTTTACGCTTAGCTTCGGTTAACCCTTTAATTCCTATAATTTCATCTTTTTTAGGTGCTGGGATATATTTCCAATCTTTATTTGAAACATTAGGGTTCTTAACTTTCTTTACAAAATTAACCTGTGAATTAGACTGATTTAATACATCTTCTTTCGCAAACAAATGGGCTGCACCAATTGCCAACTCAATCCCTTTTTCTAATCCACTTTGTTGAGCTTTCAGAGCTTCAATGGTTTTCGCATTTTCTTCGAGTTTTTATTTTTATTTCTCCTCAAGCGGTGGATCATAAAAGAAGCCTCGAGTTTCTATATTATCTTCACTAAATAACATTGAAATCATATATTTAAATCTTTCATATCTATCATATATGTCAGCATTCTCAGAATTGGAAACTTTAAAATCAACCCAATTAGGCACAATAAGTAATTGAATTATTCTCATAACACCCATTAATATATCTGCAGGTATATTTTTATCAATTTTATATATATTAGATATTTCCAATAAAGAATTTTCTAGCTTCCAATATTCAACGTCATTCCATTCTGAATAATCCAACCATCTACCAATAAATGAATTTTCATCATACTGTTTGAAGTAAGTTACGTTACGATAAAAATCATGTAATTTATCCATTTTAATCTCCCATTCTGTTTAAATTAATATCAAATGTACCATTTCTAGTTTCTTTTGAGTTTAATTTTTATGGGCTTGAAGTCTCTTTCCAAGCTCCACCATTATGCCCATCAACATCCCTCGTTATATAACTATTACCTTTTTTTTAACACCGTAGCACCTGATTTCGTACGATAATTAGTTTTTACATATCCTAATTCTTTAGCAACCTTAGCTGCATCACTATCTCTCTCAAATACTGGTTTAAACACTCACCAAATTAGTCGAAATCTCACCCACAAGTTTTGCCGCTTATTGTTGCTCTTGAACCTTGGCTAAATCTTGTTTGTTGACTTTGGCGTTTGTATTTTCGGAATTTGTTTTTTTTTCATGTTTTACTTTAGTGTTCCACATTGTATGCCATTAAAAACTCTAATGACTAAGAAACCTTAATTTTCATGGTTTCTTAGCAGGTTAATTTATAGATAGCATACTTTTGGGAATACCTACTTTTATTTAATAAACAAAGATAAAAAATCCAATATATTAAATTTTCTCTTAATTTTTATGTTATTTGAACTTATATTGTCACTTTTCCATTTTTTAATCCAATTTTCTAATAACTCATCAAACTTAAATTCTTTCATAAAATCATATGGTTCATCATATTTTTCCAATGGACTATAGTTTATTAATTCTTTGGGTGCTATTGGTTCATCTATATTTAAATGAAACCCATGAATTGATGCAATTTTAGCAAGTAGCAAAACGTTAACCTGAAGATAAAAATCAAAAAATGGAACTGTATCATGAACCATTTTTTTAGCTAATTTAAGCTCTAGCATTTTATTTAACACTAATTCCATATCTGATACATTAGCATTAGATAATGCAAAAAGAAACTCATATTCAAGAATATATTTTTTATCTTTGTGTGTGTCATCTAATAATGCTTTACATCTTTTTTGTAAAATGCCCCATTCCCCAGCTAAAGCGACCAATGTGGTTGCATTAAGAAAAGCTCTTGAAATATCCTTCTCATAAGGAATATTAGGAGCTGCTATTATATTCCTATTATTTACTAAATAAGATATCAGTGCAGGTGAATCTGACATTAGTGCTGTAAAAAAATGAAAAGTATTAAGTCCTGTACTAGTATAAAGCAATTCAGTTCTTGATAATAAATATAGTTTTGCTGCAATATAAGCATCGGCTTTAAATTGATTTAAATTATTCATAATAACCAAATTAAGAGATGCTTTTGCACTATAATAGGTTGAAAGAAGTTCTATTTGGAAAAGAGAGTTTCCTTCCTTTTTATTTAATTTTTCTAGTATTTTTTTAGCTGAATACTCATCAGTAGATACATTTTCTAGACAATAGGCAATATCTTGAAGATGCTGTATATTCTCTTGATAATTACGCTCTGATTTATAGCCTAAGAAAACATTATAATATTGCATACATCCCTCCAATTTACTTCTTATTTGGAATAGATACTGGTATCAATTTTAATTTTGAGTCAGCTTTATCGACACCGACTATTACTGTTTTCAATGAGTTATTATCTAATCCCGTTAGAATTGCAGTTCTAACAGGGTCATTACGAGATAATTTTGTATCTGCAATATATCTTATCCAATCAGACGACAGTTGGATATTATCACCAGCTCCTTTAGTATTAACTTGAACTGCTCCTTTATTAATTTGCTTACTATCAACAATCACTACAGTACCATCAGAACCAACTAAAACATGGTCAAAACCATTCTTGCCATTATTATATTTACCACCATCTAAAACCTTATAACCTGAACGTGGTGATAACTCATTAAATAATGCTTCTGTTAATTTACCATTAGTATCTCCATATTTAACAATTTCATCAATTAGACTCTTTTCAAAATTGCTAGTTGGTTTTATTTCACAACCAAATTCACATACTTTTGACGAATTAATAAAACCTTTATTTGTTGATACAGCAATATTGTCTACTCCACTCAATACTTGTTTCAAAACTGAATAATTTTGAACTCGGGCAACTTGATTTCCTACTGAATTAATAACACCTTTTACACCAACCGAAGCTGTTTTCATTGTAGGAACAACTTCCGCAACAGCAGAGCCGCCACGAACTAAAGCAATGGCATCAATTTTATTAGTCATATCCTGACCATATAGATAATTTACATTTTGAATATTATAGTCATAACCTATTATATCTTTCCCTGATTCCCAAATTGAATTACCAATAGAAGCCCCCCAATTAGAGATTGAATCTACAGGAGCCTTTAGGCTTTCCGAAATTCCAAGAGTTAATCCTTTTACAACCATATCGGGATGATCAAATGCATATACTGCAGTTTGAACACCACTTTTAATAGATGAAATATAAAGATCATTCCTAATATTTGATTGCAATGTTTTTGATAAAATTTGATTATTGGCAAGATCATATTTAGCTGCCCAATCAGAATATTTTCCTGCCGAATAATATTCAGCTTTATTAGCTGTAAATAATTTCTGTTTTACACCATCAGAATTGATAAAGTGCGTTTCACTATCATTAAATAGTGGCACACCGAGATTAGAAATACCCGATGTTGCATTACTTAAGAATAAACTTGCTGCACGATCATCTGTATTAATCAATTTAAACCAAGCATAATCTACTTGCTGTGCTGCTTGTGTTATTAAACGTTTTTCCGCTTCTTCAACAGTCAATCCCTCTTGCGCTGCAAATTCTTTTGCATGCGCTTTGATCCATTTCAATTCATCAGGATGAAGTTGTCGATTATATCTCTCCGCACTTAACGCTGTTGTCGCACCTTGTGCCATTGTTTCACGATCACCGCCCACAATCGCCCCCGTTGCCGCGCCGATTAAGGCAGCACTCGCTTGTTGAATGGCTTTGCGTTCATCAGTCGTTAAGGTTTGATTTTGCTCATATTGCGTTAAATATTCTTCAACTTTGGTGTTGAGCCATTCCGTTGTCATGCCTGACGCCACACCAGCAGCGCCATTTCCGCCACTCATTTGAGCCGATAAGAACCCCACTAAACCATGAAGTGCCACTTTCTGTGGGCTGCCATCTTCCCAGCCCATTTGTTTCGCTAAGTCGCCCACAGACGTCGCGCCAATTTGGCGAGTGAGGTTGGCGATTTCTTGTTTTTCTTGAAATTTCGCTAAATCATAACGCGCAACTTTCTCATTTGCTGTTTCGGTATCGCGCGAAAGTGCGGTCGGGATTTCACCATTGTTTGTGATTAGCTGAATATTTACGCCAATAGCCGATTTAGCTGTGCTGGCGCTACTTTCGTGCGTGTTACCCAGAGCGCCCACTGCAGCGCCTACAGCATTCATTGCCATCGCTGCCATATTGGTCGATACGCCAGCGCTGATATTTTCCACTTCAATTTCACTATGATTTTGAATATCTTCGCTTGTGAGTGAACCCGTGGTAAATTGGTTTTTCTCTGCGCTAGCAGCACTTTGAATCAGCCCGCCTTTAAGATGGGTATTACCCTCCACATTAACATTCATTCCCTCATTGCCCACATTAAAGCCTGATTGTTCTTCTACTTGAGCGTGGTTGAGTTTGGCTTTATTTTAGGTGTAACATCCTATAATATAAATATTTTTATAATAGCCAACGCTATAGGTATAATGAACCAAATCCGATAATACAAAAACATGAGAATTTTTTTTATAATTAACTCTTTTTGCTCTTGAACTATAGCTTCATTTGGATATATATCAGATAAACACGTATATATTTCATCACTATCACCTATAACTATACTTCCATCATTAAATGAATCTGCAATTTCTATTAATACTTCTAATAATTTCTCATCAGGATTAGAAACCCATAAACAATTATCATCATAAAATATAGAAAAATCGCTATCTTCTTTATAAAAAAAGATCCCGTTTTTGTAATCCATAATAAACCCTAACTCATTCATTTTGCGTATAACTTGATCAGGGTTATATAAGATTTTATCCGTACTAGGTATGTTTAAATTATTTACAATAGATACATGGTAGCCCATATTACTGCTCCTGCTTATCAGTAACTATTTTATAAAACTCGGAACTTCCATTTATAAAGCCTGCTCCAACAGGCAATTTAGGAGTATTAATAGTTCCTACATTAGGTTTATATAGTATAGGAATACCAGTTCCATAATGTTGCTCATATTTCCTTACGTGTGCGCCCCATTGATTTGGAGTGGTTAAATCAGACCAAACTTTTGTTCCAGACCAACTTAAATCTGGTTGCTTGCCTGTTGATTTATTTGCACCTCTAAAATAGCTACTTGCAGAATCAGATAACTTGGATGCTTGTCCATGGCTTTCTGCTAATATATCTCCAGTTGCTCTATGAATTTTTGTTCCTGTTACCGCGGCATTTTTTACGATATTAGCAGGGTCTTTAGCAGCTTTATCTGCTGCCTTGATAGCTTTCGCGACATCACTACCTATAGTCGCCGATTGCATTGCAGTGTTACCAACTCTATATGCTTCTAATCCAGCGCTAACCCCTGCTGGTAAAAAAGGGATAACTGTTGCAATACCATCATACGCTAAACCTGCAGCATCAATTGCAGCAGAGCCATAGTTCCCTTCATTTATATTATATACTAGTGATGTAACTCCTATTGCTACATTAGCAACATCCCAAACAGTTTCAGGTGTAACTGCATTATTCTCAACCGCTCGTTTCCCAATCCCCGCAGCACTTATTCCATCAGCACTTTCACCACCAACTCCAGTTCCCACTAAACCGCTTGCTAGCTGTGTCAAAGCAGTGATAGTTTGCTTTTGGGCGTTGGTTAAATCAGCAGGCTCTTTGCCATACATTCTTGTGGCAAGCTCACCTGCAAGATATTCCGCGGTTGCAGCGCCTGTTGCACCAGCCAGCGCATTATTACCTGTTGCATAGGCTTCAATAGCGCCAAGTACAGCATGCGCCATTAAGTTTGCTGCTTGATTAACTTCGCCTGTGGTTTTATCGGTTGTCGCGTCTTTAACCAATTTATTGGCATAAGGCGATAAACCACCTACCGCTGCATAAGCAACGTTGCCTGTGGCAAGCCCTTGTAACACACCTGTTACTGCACGAACCGCCATTTGATAATCGCTACCGATGCCATAGGTTTTAATGGTTTCTTGCGCATTCATCAGTGTGATTTGAGCCTGTACTTTGGCTTGAGCTGTTGCTTCTTTATCTTTTAAAACAGCTTCCGCAGCTTCTTTTTGTTTCTCCGCTTCTTCGACTTTTGGTGTCCACATTAACTCAATTTGATTTTGAGCAATGTCACCAATGAGTTGCGCTATTTCTTGTTTTTCTTGAACTTTCGCTAAATCATAACGCGCAACTTTCTCATTTGCTGTTTCGGTATCGCGCGAAAGTGCGGTCGGGATTTCACCATTGTTTGTGATTAGCTGAATATTTACGCCAATAGCCGATTTAGCTGTGCTGGCGCTACTTTCGTGCGTGTTACCTAGAGCGCCCACTGCAGTACCTACAGCATTCATTGCCATCGCTGCCATATTGGTCGATACACCAGCGCTGATATTTTCCACTTCAATTTCACTATGATTTTGAATATCTTCGCTTGTGAGTGAACCCGTGGTAAATTGGTTTTTCTCTGCGCGAGCACTGCTTTGAATCAATCCGCCTTTAAGATGGGTATTGCCCTCCACATTAACATTCATTCCCTCATTGCCCACATTAAAGCCCGATTGTGCTTCCACTTGAGCATAATTGACTTTGGCTTGGTTTTGGGCGTAATTTGCTGATGCACTTGAGCCAGCGCCATAAATCGCGACGGATGCCGACACGCCTGCTTGGGTTTGCTTGCTGTCGTATTGGTTGCTGTCTTGCCGACTTTCAAGGGTTAAATTGCCTTTAATGTCCGCATCCAGTCTGTTCGCATTAACTTGTGCACCACGAAGTGCGGTATTATTTTGGCTTGAAATACTGACTTGTTTCCCGTTGATATAGGAATGGGATTGCGTTACCGTATCCGTATTTTCTCTACCTTTACCCACTTGCGCCGAGCCTTCCACCCCTAATCCAACGTGATTACCATTCATTCCAAAGAATGAGCCAACACGCCAACCGCTGTTTTTACTGTCAGTGCGGTTTTGGTAAGTGTCTTGCACGGATTCGAGATTGAGATTTCTTGCGCTCTCTAGGGCAATTTGTGCACCATTTACGCTTGAGCCAATAATATCTAAATCGCCTTTCGTGGTTTTAAGCTGAATATTACCTGCGCTAATTTCGCTGCCACTATGGGTGGTTTGAGTGGTATGGCTTTGTTGTTTAGATTGACTTGCACCAACGCTGACCGACATTTTCACACTTGGCTGGATTATATCCGTTTTGTCATCAACTAATGTCATATTACCGTTGGCAATATTGCTGATAACATCTTGGGTTTTATTTATTGCATCAGCCGAATGTTGTAAATCTTGTGCAGCTTTAATAGCATAAAGCGCCCGCAATTTAAGGTTATCCGTATGTCTAGCGCGTTGTACGGTATTTACCGCCGCCATTGCGGCATCTGTTACAGGGGTAGAAAGTGCAATAGTCAGTCCCGATTGTTTGTATGCGTGTTTTTCTGTTGACTCAATGACATCTTTCCCCGCCTCGACTTTTAAGTCTTCGCCTTGGATAGCAATAGTCTTATTGCTTTGCGCGATGAAATCCGAACCTAAAATAGCAGCGTGTTTGCCTGCTTGGATGCTGACATTGCCAGTAAGTGAACCTAGCGCACCACGGGCATCAGATTGGGTCCAGCCTTCGGTGTCATACTGGTGTTTTTCTGATTTAGTGCCAAAAGTAATACCCATACCGCCACCGGTAAATACCCCCGAGGTTTTCTTGGTTTTTTGATAAAAATCTTTGATGTGGTTCGTACCTGCTTGGATGGATACATTATTGCCTGCTTTGAGGTAGACATCATTGCCAGCCAACAACTGAACCGCTGTGGCGTTAAAGTCTTTACCTGCAATCACCGTGACGTCATTGCCCGAAAGTTGGCTGCCTTGCTTGGTTTCACTGGCTTGGGAGGAATAAGTGGTTTTTGTGGTTTTAGCCACCGCACTGCCACTTTTATATTTGTGATATTCGTCCATATTGCTAGTGGTGGTTGCTGTGCCAAGTGTGATGTTGTTTTCGGCAAGTAATGCTAAGCGTTTATCCGCTTCCAGTTGTGCTGCTTCGCTTTGAATGTTACTACCCGATAAAATGACATCACCTTTGCCTTGCACGCGACTGATTTCAACACCGGAGCCATGGCTGTTGCGGTAATGGTCGCCACCGCCCATGTTTTCTGTTTGTTCCGTGCTAAGTGCGGTCAGATTTAGGGCATTTTGGGCGCGAAGATAAGTGCTGCCTGTACTGTCATTAATGATGTCTGCGCCTGCAAGGGTGAGATTGCCCGCTGCCACGTGCAATGTACCGTTTTCGCCTTTGACGTGCAGTAAGCCTTGGCGGTCAAGATGAGTATTTTTATATGTATAGCCATCAAGATTGACGTCATCTGTGCGCAAGGTAGAGGCATGGGTAAAGTTACCTGTGACATTAAGCAACAAGGCATTGTCTGCGCTGATATTGCCTGTGTTGTGCATATCGCCATTAACCTTGGCACTAAAAATAGCTGCCGAAAGATTACCGCTGTTTTTTAAGTGATTAGCATCAAACATTGCTACATTGCGCCCAGCAATCGTGCCTTGGTTGATAAGTTCATTGGTCTTTAGGTTGAGGTTATTGGCAGAAATTAACGCCCCATTAGCCTTTAAGTCACCATCTTTGACAACAGCATACACTTTTGGCACCAGCACGGTTTGCTGACTACCGTCATCAAGGGTAATGGTTTCTTGTTCAAGCCACACAATATCTGAGGTTAAGCTTGCCACTTGTTCTTTACTCAATTTAGTGCCAAGGGTTAAGTTGAACGCTTTCGCAAACGTCACACCCGCATTCATCAATGCCTGATATTGGCTTTCAAAATCGGAATAGTTACCTAAAAACGGTCTACCTGTGAGTTGATTGATTTGTTCGCGAACTAAGCGCTGTTCATAATACCCATCACCCAAACGTTTATGTACGTTTTCGTGGTCATGGCGTAGGGCGTTGTACATATAATCAGAATAAAATAAAGTACTATCCCTTTTGATAAAAATTGAAGAATTAACAGTCAACGGTAAAACACGAGCAAAATCAACCGCACTTTCAGCCGACACTTTTTTTATGCGCGATGATTTAGCCGAGCTTTTGGCAAGCTTGGATACCACAACAAACTGCGATAAAGTGCGGTTGTAAATTACGCGGAATTTGTTTTTATTCATGTTTTACTCTAGTGTTCCACATTGTATGCTATTAAAAAATCTAATTACTAAGAAGTCTTAATTTTGATAATTTCTTAGTAGATAAATTTATAGACAGCATATTTTCTAGAACACCACCTGATTTCATAGCCGTTTTTTATCTTTCCACTTAGATAATAAAATTAGAATATTTAAAATATAATCTTTATCATATTTTAAATGAGAGTATTTACCTTTATCTTTCAACAAGAGAAAATCCCCCATTTTATTAAAATAAAAAAATACCATTACCCCTTGATCTTCCATTTCTGGACTACTCATGTTAAATGCACAACACTCAATAAATTCACAAATATTTATTTTATCACCCACATTTATTGGTTTAAGGGATGATAAAATACTTTCTGTAAAGTTAGATAGTGTAAACCTTAATTCAGATGTATAAATATCATCTAATATTGGCTTCCCATCTATATATATTGAATATCCCATTTACCCAAAAATTGTCTAAATTCCACTCATGAATCACATCACATTGAATAGCAAATTTATATGGATCACCAAAAAACATATTACCTCCTTGTTAAAATTTTAAATCTTTTGCATATCTAATTACTTTATTTGATTCAACCTTATATTCTATAGAGTTTTTAAATAACTCTAACGAGTTCCTTGGTTCTATACCTGCATTTTTTCTATTGCCTATCATACCTTTTGTATGTTTAGAATTAGATTTATATGTTGCTGCAGAGCCATCTCCAAATTCAACATTTATAGGTTCAGGAACAGGAAGAGGAGAATAGCTTTTACCACTATTTTTCTTTGCAAAACCTACCTGAGCACTAGACTGATTTAACACGTCTTCCTTCGCAAACAAATGCGCTGTACTAATAGCTAACTCAATGCCTTTTTCCAACCCACTTTGTTGAGCTTTCAGAGCTTCAATGGTTTTCGCATTTTCGGATTCAACCAACTGATAGAATTTTGTTTGCTCATCAAATGGCAAGTCATTTAACCAACTATGTAATACTCCTGATAATTCATCGGCAAAACCAATGGCGCCTAATAATTCTTGCGGAACAGCAGTTCGACAAGTAACATCACAATTCGCCAATAATTCAGTGCGTTGTTTTTCACTTAATGCCTTGAATTTCTGATGAACTTCCTCAATACTTTCCCCATTTTGGATAGCTGCTTTTAATGCTTTTTGGTATTGGTGAACATCTTTAAGGGAAAGAAGATTATTCTCCACCGCCCGTTTCCCAATCTCACTTCCCATAGCCACACTTGCCATACCATCATTAGCGATGAATACTGATGCTAAACCACTTGCCACCTGGCTTAAGAACACTACATTTTTCTTCTCGTCTTCCGTGAGTTTGTCGGCTGGCTTGTCATAAAGTTTTTCCGCAATAATCATAGCGGTTGCTTCGCCTGTGGTCGCCGCAGCTGCACCTGCTAGGGCATGATTGCCTGTGATTTCTGCTTCAATTGCGCCAAGAATAGCATGCGCCATTAAGTTTGCTGTTTTATTCACTTCGTTTGTGGTTGGGTCTGTCGTCCATTCTTTAATTTTTTCGTTGAGATATGGCGAAGCCAGTCCTACCGCTGCCTGCTCAACGCTGCCACCGGCAATACCTTGTAAGGCGGCTGTTACCGCTTGAATAGCTCTGCCTTTCGTACTGCCAATACCATAGTCATTATCATAACTTGCTTGAAGGGCGGTCAGATTTTGTTGTGCTTTTTTATAGGCATCCGACTTTTCTAAATCTTCTTGGCTCGTACCTTTTGCTTTCGCTTCCGTGGTAATTCTGCCTACTTCTAACTTCGCTTTTTCAATCTCTTCGCGTTCGTTAAAGGTATAAACACTCACCAAATTAGTCGAAATCTCACCCACAAGTTTTGCCGCTTCTTGTTGCTCTTGAACCTGAGTTAATACGGTTTCTAGGAAAAAACTTTTAACTACGAGAATTAAAAATAGAAATATCATCTAAAACATCTTCTATAGTTCCTTGAAGAACATCTTTATATTTCATATTTCTTATCTCTCGAATTAGTTCTTTAGAGTCTATATTACGAAAAACTCTAGCCATATGACCGATAGATAACAAAGAAACTCTCTCTGTTTCAATATTTTCCGATGACAGAAAAGAAAATAATATCATTTTTGTTTTATATGGTTCATCAGTATGCATTCCTAACGATAGAATTACTTTATGCTTTATAGATTCCTTAACGTCAGGGGAATTTAATATTTTTAAGCTCTCTTCAAAATTAATCTTATCTAAATCCTCATATATTAATTTACTACTCATTTTATTTTTCCTTTGTCGTTCACTAATCCAGCATCTTTTAAAGCATTTTTCATTTCTGTTGTTAATTCACTCCAGCTCCTTACGTGTCCGTGATACACATTTCTTTCAGTCTGATCAAAAACTACATATTCTCCAGTTGATTTATCAACTCCAACCCTACGGGTAGAAGTTGCTTTCACCTGAATTGATTCATTTAAGACCTCTTGTCCAAAAGTTGGATTAGCTGATTTTACAGAATTTCCAATCTTTGAATGATAAGGTGCTTTATCAAAAATGAAGTCATTTGTTTTATGCCCACTAATTCGCTCTGTTATATCAATAGCTTTTTTGTCTAATTTGGTATTTTTCTTTGCAAAATTAGCCTGTGAATTAGACTGATTTAATACATCTTCTTTCGCAAACAAATGCGCAGTACTAATTGCCAACTCAATGCCTTTTTCCAATCCACTTTGTTGAGCTTTCAGAGCTTCAATGGTTTTCGCATTTTCGGATTCAACCAACTGATAGAACTTTGTTTGCTCATCAAATGGCAAGTCATTTAACCAACTATGTAATACTCCTGATAATTCATCGGCAAAACCAATCGCACCTAATAATTCTTGCGGGACAGTAGTTCGACAAGTAACATCACAATTCGCCAATAATTCAGCGCGTTGTTTTTCACTTAATGCCTTGAATTTCTGATGAACTTCCTCAATACTTTCCCCATTTTGGATAGCTGCTTTTAATGCTTTTTGGTATTGGTGAACATCTTTAAGGGAAAGAAGATTATTCTCCACCGCCCGCTTCCCAATCTCACTTCCCATAGCCACACTTACCGTACCATCATTAGCGATTAATGAAGAAGCTAAACCACTTGCCACCTGGCTTAAGAACACTACATTTTTCTTCTCATCTTCCGTGAGTTTATCGGTTGGCTTGTCGTAAAGTTTTTCCGTAATAATCATCGCTGCTGCTTCGCCTGTGGTCGCCGCAGCTGCACCTGCTAGGGCATGATTACCTGTGATTTCTGCTTCAATTGCGCCAAGAATAGCATGCGCCATTAAGTTTGCTGTTTTATTCACTTCGTTTGTGGTTGGGTCTGTCGTCCATTCTTTAATTTTTTCGTTGAGATATGGCGAAGCCAGTCCTACCGCTGCCTGCTCAACGCTGCCACCGGCAATACCTTGTAAGGTGGCTGTTACCGCTTGAATAGCTCTGCCTTTCGTACTGCCAATACCATAGTCATTATCATAACTTGCTTGAAGGGCGGTCAGATTTTGTTGTGCTTTTTTATAGGCATCCGACTTTTCTAAATCTTCTTGGCTAGTACCTTTTGCTTTCGCCTCCGTGGTAATTCTGCCTACTTCTAACTTCGCTTTTTCAATCTCTTCGCGTTCGTTAAAGGTATAAACACTTACCAAATTAGTAGAAATTTCACTTAACCGTTTGTTCATTCACTTGGGCTATATATTCACTGTTTGTTTCAAGATTTGTGATATTACAACAATTATAATTTGTAAAACACCGTCTATGACCTTGTAGTTAGTAGAGCTGTAAATAATATAATTTATTGAATACTTCCTACTTTCTAGATTGCTTTTTAGCTAACGTATATATCAAATCTACTACAGTTAAAGGAATATATAATGGCAATGTAGCTCTTAATGCATCCATAAATGCAAAGTTATTCCAATAGTATTCTCCAAATCTTATATAGGCATATGCAGTAAAAATAATATCTCTACAAAAAATAAGACCTAAATATAACGATATAAACAATACGAGACTCCGTTTTAGAAAGCTAGTCATTATATTTAGCCTCCCATTGTTTAATTTTTTCTTTTAAAAGTTCACTATCTCCACTATATTCTCCGATATAACTAGAACCAATAGGAGATATAATTTTATTCAATGGCGAGTTTATTTGTATTTTTCCTGCTTTATATGCTGCAAATGTCCCCGTTACCCCAGCCAAAGCATTCCAACCATAATCAGCAGGATCTGTTGTTCCTAATACATTTAATCCCACATTAATATAGGCTTGTTGCCATGCTTTCTTATCTTTCGATAAAACTGTTGACATCTCCGCCTTCAAAAAATCATAAGGATCGAAAGTATCTTTATTCGTTAATTGATATGCTGTATTTGTTATAGCTGTAACGCCCATTTCAGTGAGTAGCGGATATTTTTCTGCTGTAGCCACTAATTTAGGTGCAATATTAATTGCCTTGCTAGCCATATTTATACCAGCACCAAATACTGGCACGGTAGACTTTCATTATTTACCTTTATATTTTGGCTTAAACCAACCCCAAAAAATAATAATCTTATATAAACTTATTGGAGTATTTATTGTTAACCAAATTTTGAAAGCACTATAATAATCAATACACTTCCAACATAGAAAATCATATTTAGCCCAAGAATATAAAAGTAAAAATAAATCAACACTTAACAATACAATATAAATACCTATAGATTGCACCAACAAATGAATAAGGAATTTATTTTTCATTATAAACACCTTCTAATTCTTTCTTGTATCTATTCCAATAATTATCTAATCGTTCACTGTCTGATATAGATTCAGACAATGTATTTGATATAATTGGTATAGTAAGAGTGTCGAGATATTTATTACCTGTTTTTATTCCACCTAAATAATGTGATGAAGCTGTCCCAAGTACAGATGATATTGCATTAACTCCATATTCAGAATCAGATGTTGTTGCTAGAAGATCAATGCCTAAATTTAAACTCATTTGTTTAGAAAGTGGTTGATTTCTAGTTAATATAGTTGACATCTCCGCTTTCAAAAGATCATAAGGTTCATAAGTATTTTTATTCGTTAACTGATATGCTGTATTTGTTATAGCTGTAACGCCCATTTCAGTGAATAGCGGATATTTTTCTGCTGTAGCTACTAATTTAGGTGCAATATTAATTGCCTTGCTAGCCATATTTATACCAGCACCAAATACTGGCACAGTCGCCCAAGCATCTTGGGATGAATACATAAATTGAGTTTGGAAATTATTATGCTGACGTAAATAAGTAATAGCGTACTTATCATCTCGTTTAATTGTATTTTTTAAATCAGTTTTAACTAATACATCTGCGCTAATGCCATAAGAGCCAGCAATGCGATAAATTTCATCTGTTAAAATTTTCTTTTGTGTGTCAGATAATTTATTCGGATCTTCTTGATAAGTTAGCAGCAATTTATCGACAAAACTATCTCGTAATAATCTACTCGCCAAGAGATCTTGTTCAGACTTAGTTAAAGAACCTGTTTTTCTCAATTTCTCTGATAAACGATAAACTAACTCATCATCTTGTTTGCTAAGAAGATTATTCTCCACCGCCCGCTTCCCAATCTCACTTCCCATAGCCACACTTACCGTACCATCATTAGCGATTAATGAAGACGCTAAACCACTTGCCACCTGGCTTAAGAACACTACATTTTTCTTCTCATCTTCCGTGAGTTTATCGGTTGGCTTGTCGTAAAGTTTTTCCGCGATAATCATAGCGGTTGCTTCGCCTGTGGTCGCCGCAGCTGCACCTGCTAGGGCATGATTGCCTGTGATTTCTGCTTCAATTGCGCCAAGAATAGCATGCGCCATTAAGTTTGCTGTTTTATTCACTTCGTTTGTGGTTGGGTCTGTCGTCCATTCTTTAATTTTTTCGTTGAGATATGGCGAAGCCAGTCCTACCGCTGCCTGCTCAACGCTGCCACCGGCAATACCTTGTAAGGCGGCTGTTACCGCTTGAATAGCTCTGCCTTTTGTGCTGCCAATACCATAGTCATTATCATAACTTGCTTGAAGGGCAGTCAGATTTTGTTGTGCTTTTTTATAGGCATCCGACTTTTCTAAATCTTCTTGGCTCGTACCTTTTGCTTTCGCTTCCGTGGTAATTCTGCCTACTTCTAACTTCGCTTTTTCAATCTCTTCGCGTTCGTTAAAGGTATAAACACTCACCAAATTAGTCGAAATCTCACCCACAAGTTTTGCCGCTTCTTGTTGCTCTTGAACCTTGGCTAAATCTTGTTTGTTGACTTTGGCGTTCGTATTTTCGGTATCGCGATTAATGTGTTGGGCGTTTTCATCTTTTGTGTCTAACTGAATATTCGCCCCAATCGCTGATTTTGTGGTGCTATAGTTAGTTTCATGTTGATTACCAAGCGCACTCATTGCCACTGTCACTATAGCCATACTCCCTGCTCCCATTGACGCGCTTTCGGTTTTTAACTTGCTGTGGTTTTTTATATCCGTTGCGCTAATGGTTTGGGTTTTCAGCTTGTTGTTTTCTTTATTAGTCGTGCTGGTAATCACTGCACCGTTTAATTGGGTATGACCGTTTATGGTTACATCCATTCCGCCTTTGCCAATATGAATGCTCGTTTGTTCATTCACTTGGGCGCTATCCAGTTTTGCGCGATTGTAAGAAGCACTTGCCGAAGCACCACCGCCCGAACCATAAGTAACAGAACCGCTAGCACGTACTTGGGTGTTTTTGCTTTTATATTTTTCAATATCTTGACGACTTTGTAGCGTTAAGCTGTTTAACTGTCCTTGCCAGTTTTCCGTATTAATTGTTGCAGCGTCTAAGGTTAATCCACCTTGTTCACTGTTTGTTTCAAGGTTTTTAACATTCCAATGATTGTTTTGCCATGTTTCGCTATCAATATCGGTTTTGCCTTTGCCCACACTTGCCGAACTTTCAATACCAATACCATAGCTGTCGCCATTAAAACCTACAAATCCCCCCACAGACGCACTGCTATTTTTACTGCCTGTATGACTAGAGTAGGTATCGTTTACCCCTTTTGATTCAATGCCTAATTTGGCGTCAATTTTGGCTGTTTCCGCTTGGATATCGACACCTTCAAAAACTGCCTTGCTGCCTGTAGCGGTTGCAACTACATTGCCTGCTGAAATCACCGACTTGTCATGGGTGACAGAATGGGTATCTGTGGTAGTTTTTTGTTGACTTGTGCCATAACCCACCGAGATTTTAACCGCTGGGTTTTCCGCTGCCGCTGAATTTTGGTTAAGGCTATCTAGTTGCTCAAGCTGACTTAACGTATTAGAAACTTTTCCCATATTCTGAACCGCTTGTGCCATTTCTGTAGCGGCTTTAACCGCATACAATGCTTCCAAACGACGGTTTGGGGTTTGCTTTATTTGGCGTACGGTATTTACCGCTGCCATTGCGGCATCCGTTACAGGGGTAGAAAGTGCAATAGTCAGTCCCGATTGTTTGTATGCGTGTTTTTCTGTTGACTCAATGACATCTTTCCCCGCCTCGACTTTTAAGTCTTCGCCTTGGATAGCAATAGTCTTATTGCTTTGCGCGATGAAATCCGAACCTAAAATAGCAGCGTGTTTGCCTGCTTGGATGCTGACATTGCCAGTAAGTGAACCTAGCGCACCACGGGCATCAGATTGGGTCCAGCCTTCGGTGTCATACTGGTGTTTTTCTGATTTAGTGCCAAAAGTAATACCCATACCGCCACCGGTAAATACCCCCGAGGTTTTCTTGGTTTTTTGATAAAAATCTTTGATGTGGTTCGTACCTGCTTGGATGGATACATTATTGCCTGCTTTGAGGTAGACATCATTGCCAGCCAACAACTGAACCGCTGTGGCGTTAAAGTCTTTACCTGCAATCACCGTGACGTCATTGCCCGAAAGTTGGCTGCCTTGCTTGGTTTCACTGGCTTGGGAGGAATAAGTGGTTTTTGTGGTTTTAGCCACCGCACTGCCACTTTTATATTTGTGATATTCGTCCATATTGCTAGTGGTGGTTGCTGTGCCAAGTGTGATGTTGTTTTCGGCAAGTAATGCTAAGCGTTTATCCGCTTCCAGTTGTGCTGCTTCGCTTTGAATGTTACTACCCGATAAAATGACATCACCTTTGCCTTGCACGCGACTGATTTCAACACCGGAGCCATGGCTGTTGCGGTAATGGTCGCCACCGCCCATGTTTTCTGTTTGTTCCGTGCTAAGTGCGGTCAGATTTAGGGCATTTTGGGCGCGAAGATAAGTGCTGCCTGTACTGTCATTAATGATGTCTGCGCCTGCAAGGGTGAGATTGCCCGCTGCCACGTGCAATGTACCGTTTTCGCCTTTGACGTGCAGTAAGCCTTGGCGGTCAAGATGAGTATTTTTATATGTATAGCCATCAAGATTGACGTCATCTGTGCGCAAGGTAGAGGCATGGGTAAAGTTACCTGTGACATTAAGCAACAAGGCATTGTCTGCGCTGATATTGCCTGTGTTGTGCATATCGCCATTAACCTTGGCACTAAAAATAGCTGCCGAAAGATTACCGCTGTTTTTTAAGTGATTAGCATCAAACATTGCTACATTGCGCCCAGCAATCGTGCCTTGGTTGATAAGTTCATTGGTCTTTAGGTTGAGGTTATTGGCAGAAATTAACGCCCCATTAGCCTTTAAGTCACCATCTTTGACAACAGCATACACTTTTGGCACCAGCACGGTTTGCTGACTACCGTCATCAAGGGTAATGGTTTCTTGTTCAAGCCACACAATATCTGAGGTTAAGCTTGCCACTTGTTCTTTACTCAATTTAGTGCCAAGGGTTAAGTTGAACGCTTTCGCAAACGTCACACCCGCATTCATCAATGCCTGATATTGGCTTTCAAAATCGGAATAGTTACCTAAAAACGGTCTACCTGTGAGTTGATTGATTTGTTCGCGAACTAAGCGCTGTTCATAATACCCATCACCCAAACGTTTATGCACGTTTTCGTGGTCATGGCGTAGGGCGTTGTACATATAATCGGAACTGAGCCACTTTTTATGGTTGGTAAAATCAGGATCGGTTTCGATTAATACATGACTATTGGCTTGTGGATTAATACGATACAAGCTTTGGGTTGGTAGGCGAGTATCCACATTTAAGGCGCGCACTTCTAACCCGTCTTGGCGCGCTGAAATTGCGATGGCATTATAAGGTGAAAGTGCGGTTAAATTGACGTTATTTTGTGGTGTGCTAACGCTGTTAATGGCTTTCGCATTCACATAATTAGGCTGTGACGCTGGGTTTTTGTGGCTTTCTACCACAAAAATATTCATATTTTTATGCTCGGTTTTAACGCGATTTAATTCCCCTTTGTTTTTATATTTACGTTGAAAATAACGTTTAAATCCGCCACGCCATTTGGTATAAGTAAAATCACGTTCTCCTTTCTCAATCGTTTGGAAAATCGCATTGACATCATCACGATTTGTTAATTGATTAAGTTCACCCGTTACATTTCCGCCAGAAATCACTATACTTTTATCATTTAAAAAACGACTTGAACGATAGGTAATATCACCACCTGCTAAGATTTGAGCAGGTAAACTCGCTTTAGTGATATTTTCTCGGGTAATTTCACGTGTAACCTTTAATTCCCAGAAATCGCCATAAACTTTCCCAGCGATATGATCATTATGCACAGAAATTTTTTCAGATAATGTTTTGTAAAGATCCAAATATTTATTTGTCCAGGCAATATAAGGTGCTAAAAGTGCATAATCCTGGCTTTCCTGCGGTGTCGGGTTAGCAGGATGTCCTAATTGAGCAATTTCTTTCTCTCTTGCCTCAATCTGTTCCTCCGTCATGCCTTGCTCGTGAGCCGTTATTCGTTCAAGAGCTGCCGTCATTTCAGGCGTAAGCGTTGGCATCTCTTCTGCTGGTGGAGTTAATTCAAAATACTTCCAAACTGCACTATCTCTGGTGTAGCGCCCTGCTTTACTCAATGTACATTGTCCTTGTTTGTCGCAAGTGACATCATTTGGCATTGCAAGTGCTGTTGAGCTCGTAATGATACTATTCGGACCAATTACAGGTGGCGTTGTTTCTGTATAATCATGCGCGTATTTCCACGTACGACTAAAACTAAAACGTCTCAATTGATCTGTGCTAATCGCTGTGACATTGCCATCATTATAAACCGCTTGCTCTGTTGGAATAATGTAAGATTTATTCACTGTTTGATTGTTGGTTTCTTCCACTTCGGAATGATAGTGGATATTATTGTTTTCAATATCGTCAATATTTAAGGCAATGTGTTTCCCAGCTTCAACAATACTGCTGTTATTACGGAAAATAGCGGTATTACCTGTAGCTTGATTATTGGCGTCTAAATGACGCCCAAAAACAATCTCTCCACCGCTATAAATAAAGGATCCACCTTTTTTCTTGTCGTTATAATCATCTGTCTGATTAAATACCGCGCGCGCACCTAAATCTAAACGCGTACGTGCAGCGATGGTTGCAGAAGATACGTTTCCCGAAAGGGTTTCATCTTTGTTTGTTATCGTATCCGCTTGTAATGCCACATGGTCGCCATAAATGCGCCCTGTACCAAGGTTAGTAAGTTGGTTGCCTGCTTTTATTACCGTTTCAGAGCTATCTTGCTCATTAAAACTATTCATTAAGCCACGATTTGTCACATTATTAACTGCATTAATGAGAGCAGTCGATGCGCTGATTGAAGCGGTGGCTTTGTTATCCAGATTTTGTGTTTGAAGTTGGATTAATTCATTGGCGGATAATTTATGTTGGTTTGTGACATTCCCAAGGGTTGAAAGGCGTAACGAACTCCCTGCATTAATATCATTTTTTGTATTAAAGTCGTCTTTTTGTTGAATAGAAATTTGATTTGCTTCTAAATGTCCATCTTCCGAGATCTTTTTCGCTTGAATATCAAGTTTTTCTTGCGCCTGAATAATCCCTTGGCTATTTTGAATCGCTAAATCTGTTGCATATCCCAAAATAGCAAGATTTCCCCAACTGAGCATCTCACCTTGATTGTTATCTAGAGTGCTTGTGATATTTAATGCGGTTTGATTTTCCACATAAATACCGCCCTGTTGGTTATCAACAGTATTGGCATTGATATTCAGTTGTTCTGCAATAACTCCTTGAGTAGGCTGTTCACCTGTGGCTTTAGTTTGACTATTGAATAAGGTTGGGGTGTTTAGCGTAAGGGTTTGATTGCTTTCTAATAATGAACCTGTGGAATGAATTTGGCTGTTATTGATAAGTGCCGCAGAAATTGTGCCATTACCTGCAACTTGAACAACACCGCCACGGTTATCTAACTGTTGAGTCGATAACTGTAAATTGCCTAAAGCCTGAATTTTGGCATTGTGGCTATTATTAAGAGATTGATTATGGGTATTAATCTGTAAATTCTGCTTCGTTAAAATTGTGCCATTTTCATTATTTAACATTCCCGTATTAAGCGTCATATTTTCCGTAGCAAACAGCATACCATCACGAGAATTTAACTCACCTTGGTGGGTATCAATATGAAGGTTTTTATTAGTAGCTAATTTTCCTTGAGCATTATCCAAGTAACCTGTATTTACCGTAAAATTCCCTTGGGTAACAATCGAGCCACCTTGATTTTCAATACTTGTTGCATCAAGTGAAAAATCACTATTCCCCGTCTGCTCCCAAACCGCCTTTTTCGTGTTAAGTGCGGTCTGTTTTGCGGTGATTTTTTCTGCTTTTATATTACTGTTTTGCGTTTGCAGTTTTTTCGGGGTGCTTAGGGTTAAATCTTGGTTGGCAATAAGGGTCGCATGATTAGCTTGAATATCACCTTGTGATGCCTTGGCTTCAATCGCGTTTGCAGAAGTTTGGCTATTATCTAAATGCGCTTCAGCGGCATTGACTTGAATTTTGCCCGAAGCGAGATTTTTACCTTGTAAGGTGGTTTTGCCCGATGTGGTGACGACGATATGTTGACCTTGGCTTGAGGCAGTCTCAAGGGAGCGCACTTCGCCATCTGCGCTGTCTTTAATATCAACACCCGCGACAATCCATGATGAGGTTGAAGCCGTTACTTTAGGTGCCAAATAAGTAATATTGCCTTTAGCAACGGTTTCGCCTTGTTGCGTAATTTGGGTGTTGGCTTGTTGGTTGATATTACCAGCGCGTGCAACAATGGAACCGTCTTGTTGAATATCGGCTTGCGTGGATAAATGAATATTGCCACGTCGGTTTTCGATTTTGCCACGATTTTCAATGCCTTTTGTGCTAGTAAGCTGGACGCTTTTTTGTGCATTGAGCGTCCCGGTATTCACAATCCGCCCTTGGCTGTCAATTGTCAAAGTGTCAACACTTGCCCCAATATGCCCCGCATTGCGCACGCCTAAACCTTGTTCAGTGCCGATAAGATGAATTTTACCCGCATACATGCCGCCCAGTTCGCTCACATCCACAGCGTATTTTTCCGTTGGCTGTGTGACATTATCGGTGGGTTTAGTGTGAATAATTTTTAAATGGTCGTTATCGTTTTGACTGGCTGACGTTGCTGTCCGTTTAATCGTATTTTCGCCTGTGACAACGGTGAGTTTTTTATTCGACCAAATACCCGCATTCATTTCGGTTTCGCGCGCAATAATTTCGGTATAATCCACTCGGCTATTATCCAAGCCTTTACCTGAAACACTCACCTTGCCTTTTTCAACGGTAAAGCTATCTACCTGTCCGTCTTTGATATGGGGGTTACCTGTGGTGAAGGTGGTACGCCCCGAGTTAATGACGCCACAACCCGCACAATGAATGCCACTAGGGTTGGCAATAATCACATCCGCTTTTTTACCCGCCACTTCCACATAGCCTTTTAATTGGCTTGGGTTAGACGAGTTGACTTCATTTAAAATCACTTTCGCTTCACCACGCGCTAAATAGGGATTGCCTTGCACCCAACCACCTTGTTGGGTTTGCACATAGGTGTGGCTGTTATTTAAAATCACCCCTTTGGTATCTACATCAAATTGCGCATATTTATTATGGGAAAGCCCCTTGCTGTTTGGGGTTTGAATATTGACTTGTGGAATGCCATTTGCGGTAGAAAGGATGATAGGTTGTTGATTGACAGGTGCAGATTTATCAGCACGGATTTCAAGATTAGCAAAGGCAGTTTGTGGGGTTACCAACGACACAACACCCAAGGCACAGAACAAACCAAAACTCAACATCTTTAAGGGGAAAACAGAACAAAAACACACCGCACTTTCAACGAAATCCACATCACCTGTTTGAGATGATTTATCTGCGCTTCTAGCTAGCTCAGAGGTTACCACAAAACGCGATAAAGTGCGGTTAAAAATGACTCGGAATTTATTTTTGTTCATGTTTTGTCCTTATTTTCATCTTGAAATACGTGATTTAAAAGGCGTAGCCAATATTAAAGGCGGTATAAAGATTTGATGTCCTAAAGCCATTCGGTTTAGTGATGGGTTTGGCAAGCGATATATCATAAGAAACCCCTTTAAACCCACCACGGATACCTAACACACTCCCCACAAGGGAATTGCCTAATTGGTTACGCACCGACCAACCCGATACGCGTCCTGCGTCAATGCCGACATAAAGCCATTGGTTGGCGCCTAAGGCATTCCAGCTCAACTCATTACGCGTGAGCCAACCTCGCTCCCCTGTTAAGGTCAGTTCGCCATCAAAACCACGTACCGTATAACGTCCACCGAGGCTAAAGCGGTCTTGCATAAGTAATGGGGTTTTGTTCCATTGTACTGACCATTCGGTAGAAAAACGAAATTCTTGGTTGCCGATAGTGAAAGGCTGTAAATAATTCAGTGTCGCTGTCATAATTACAGGACGTGATGTGCCTTCGTGCTTGAATTTTTCAGAAGCAGGTATAGCGCCACGTGCGCCTGTGCCATGTTTGTAGTTAAAGCCTAAATCAAGAATGCCACGATTAAAATATTCGCGATAAGTGATGCCCGCTTCCCAGCCCGCCATACGACGGCGTTGGACTTCAATTTCTGCATCATCAATATAGTTTTTCGATTGGCGTGACCAAAGAGAGCCATAAATAGATGTTTTACGCGAGCTATCGCGATAGAGCAAATAAGAAAGCGTTAATTTATCGGTCTCGCTTTCACCCGAGTAAAGGTAATTAGTAAAAGCCCCAGTCAATTCTTGATGATAGTTATATTTTGAGTGGCTAAAGGTCAAATCCCAGTAACCAAAAGGAATGCTGTAATACAAATTCCAGTTTTTGCTGGCGCGTTGTCCTTTGTCATCTGAATGACGTTTTATACTGTGGGTGAAACTTGCATAAAATAAGTCATTAGCAGAGAAAAGGTTATCCCAAGAAAGGGTGGCAGATCCTTGTAATTTACCTGTAGATTTTGAACCACTATTGTCTAAGCCAAGGGTTAAACGAATAGGAAAGCGTTGCGTGTAGGTGACGAATAAATCGCTATCGCCAACATCAGCATCAGGGGCATTACTTGGCTGAATTTCAATATTGGCATCCGCTGTGGGGGGACGTTTTAAGTTTTCTAAACTTTGCTCAATATCACGTAAATTGAGTAAATCCCCTGAATCAAAGGTAAACCCCGTCCAACTGTGCAAACGGGTAAAACGTGGCGTATTGCCCACATCTGAAACAATAATATTTTTGATTTTACCAAGAATAACCATCAACACTAATTCGCCTTGGTTCAGGTTTTGTTCTGGCACAACCACGCGTGTAGTGACATAACCTGTTTCAATAATACGGTTTTGTACTTGCGATACAATAGCATTAATGCCTTTTGTCCCCATACAAACAGGCAGTTTTAAATCCAAGTTACGAGCGGTTTTAGTGAGTTCAAGTTGAAATTGGGAGGGTTGATGTTGGTTATCAGCGGAATAATCAAGAAGCGAGATTTTATAAATATCAAAACAAGGTTTTTCATCCGTGGGAAATTTACTTGATTTATTTTGTGTAATAGCTAAACGCACATCAGGACGTGATTGTAACTGTGCTTGTTGAGCTGCATTTTGTTGTTGCTGGCGTTGTTGGTGTTGGGCGTCAATTTGATTGAAATTAGGCTCATTGAGTGCTGATAACGCCGAAAATGGAAGCAATAATCCCGCAATGGGCATTATTTGCAAGAATAGCGTTCTCTTTAATTTTTTATTCAAATTCATATAACCTATTTCAACCCATTAATCATGTTTTCAAGGCTTTTTATCCTAATGAAAATTCCTATATTCAGCAAGACGTTAACTAACTATTTTTTGCCTTTGTGACTGATTTCTCAAAGTAAAAAAAGAGAGTGTAGAAAGATTGCATGCTATAAGATTAAGCGTCAGCTAATTTTCGTTGAAGTGCGGTTGATTTTTTATTCATTTTTTGAGTGGTTATCGAAAAAAAATAAAAGGACGTATTATTTGGCGTCCTTTTATTGAATATGGCAGTTTAATCACGTTTGCGTAAATTGAGCAATACCATGGCAGCAACAACAGCAATGCCGATAATATCCGTGATCCATTCTGGAATAATCAACATCAGCGAACCGATTGCCAAAATAATACGTTGCCACATTGGTATGGTATTTTTCAGGTAACCCTCTACTGCAGCGGATAATCCTAGTACGCCGATAACAGAGGATAGGATAACATTAATAATCTCAAAGGCGCTTGGTAGCGGGAAAGTTTTGGCAATAATCGCCGCATTGGTGACATCAATCATCAGCATATTCGGGTTATAAACGAACATGAATGGCACAATAAAACCCGCTAGGGCTAAACGCAAGGATTGCCAGCCGGTTTTCATTGGATCGCCTTGTGCAATTCCCGCGCCGGCAAAGGCGGCAAGGGCGACCGGCGGAGTGATATTGGCGAAAATACCGAAATAAAAGACGAACATATGCGCCACTAATACCGGGACATCAAAGGTTGCCAATGCCGGCGCTGCCATGGTGGCGGTAATGATATATGCTGGGATAGAGGGAAGTCCCATGCCGAGGATCATGGAGGCAATCATCGTTAAAAATAAGGTTAAAAAGAGCGATCCGGCGCCTAATGTGACGATAGACGAGGTAATCACCGTACCAAAACTGGTAAGGTTCATCACGCCAATCACAATCCCTACCGTCGCACAAGCTGCCATGACGGAAAGCGATTGTTTTGCCCCATCTGCCAACGCCTCAATTACATCTTTAATGCCCATGCGGGTTTCTTGGCGCAATTGGCTGAATAAAATGGTAAGCGCGATGGTGTAAGAAGCCGCGTAGCCCACCGGTACGGATTGTGCTAGAAAGATGATGAGGGCTAAGATCGGCAATAGCATATGACCGCGCGCTTTCATCACCGCTTTCACCCGCGGCAATTGATCTTTCGGGATGCCTTTTAGGTTTTGTTTACCGGCGCGAAAGTGGACTTGTGCAATGACGCCGAGATAATAAAGTAAGGCAGGAAGTAAGGCGGCAAGCGCGATAGTTCCGTAGCTGACGCCGGTCGTTTCCGCCATAATAAACGCGCTAGCACCCATGATCGGCGGGAGAATTTGCCCACCAACGGATGCGCTGGCTTCTACCGCACCGGCAAAGTTTTTGTGATAACCGATTTTTTTCATTAATGGAATGGTAAAGGCACCGGTACTTACCACGTTGGCAACCGCAGCCCCATTAATACTCCCCATAAAACCACTGGAAATCACCGCTACTTTCGCCGGTCCACCTTGTTTATCACCGGCGATCGCCAAGGCTAAATCATTAAATAATTATCCCATTCCCGATTTACTTAGGAAAGCACCAAATAAAATAAATAAGAAAATAAAGGAAACGGAAGCGCCCACCGCGGAAGAATATAATCCTTCGGTTTTTAAATAAAGCTGACCGAAAATATCGCCGACATCGTAGGGACGAGTGAGGAGGCTGTCTGGCATAAAATCCATTGAGCTGATAAACGGATAGCTTAAGAAGATCAAGGAAAAGATCACCAAAATCCAACCGGTGACACGTCGTGTCACTTCCAGTACCACTAGTACAGTGATAATTGCCATCACAATATCTGCGGTATTTGGAATACCGCCACGGACGGTCATGATGTCGTTGTATTGGTTGATGAGATATACCATACCGCTCGCACCCGCAATAACCCATAACCAGTCATACCACGCGACGGAACCTTGGCGGCTTTTTTTCGATGCAGGGTAAATTAGTAGGATTAACACCGCGCCAACGCCTACGTGAACAGCACGCTGGATCAAGGTCGGCAGCGGGTAAAAGGTGGTATATAAATGAAACAGGGAATATAAAACCGCAATCAGCGTAATCAGCCCTTTATTCAATTGGCTGCTGGATTGACGGGTGACCGATTCACGGTCATATTTTTCCAAAATCTCTTGTTCCTTGGCACCAAGTGCGGTGTCAATTTTTACAGAATCAGTCATAGCATGATTTCCTTAACCACAACGTTGCAACTACTGATTGGGCGGGTTTGATCGTTACCGCGGAATAATCAGGAAGTGTTTGATAAACGGGAAATGGTTTATCATTAAGTAAAATTGTCCCTTCCATACGACGCGAAACAAGCCAATTTATCTCGGGTAAAACAATATCTTGTTTAAATCCGATATAGCCCGGTGGCACATCGGCGACGATTTCACCTTGCGAAGGTGTCCCAGCGCCAAATGTTTGTAACCATGTTTGATAAAGGTGGAGGTTATCACCTTGTCGTTGATAATGCTCATACCACAATTGATGTTCGACGGAGTGACGCCAACGTAAGGCAAAATGATCATCATTAATGATGCATTCGCCTTGTGCTGTGGTAACCGATATAAAATGAACAGGATAAAGCCCAATAACAGCGAGTAGCGCCAATAGCGCAAACCAACTGTTACGGGGCGTTAACTTCATGCTTATCAACTTAATAACGAATTATTTCGCGTTAACTTCGTCGTAATATTTTTTGGCGCCCGGATGTAACGGTGCAACCACACCCTCTTGCGCGTCTTTCACGTTAATGCCTTTTGCCGCTTGGTGTGCGGTTTGTAATTGTGGCAAACTTTCAAAGAACGTTTTGGTTAATAAATACCCGTCTGCTTCGCTAAGATCTTTACGGATCACCAAGGCATTTTTAATTGCCGCTGTCGGAATCGGTTCAGGATTGCCATAGGTGTTCGCCGGAATATCCATCGCATTAAAATACGGTTTATCCGCGGCTAATTTTTTAATTCCATCAGCAGGAATAGAAACCAATTGCAAATCAAAACTTTGTTGTAATTCCATTAAGGCGGAATTCGGCAAGCCGCTGGTTAAGAATGCCGCGTCAATAGTTCCCGCTTTTAGGGCATCTGCCGCTTCGGCATAACCGAGATAATCAACCTTAATATCCGCATAGGAAATGCCAAAACCGGCAAGCAAGTTACGCGCATTGACTTCAACTCCGGAATTTTGGTCGCCGGTTGCTACACGTTTTCCTTTTAAATCGGTAATGGTTTTGATACCGGAACGTTTAGAGGTAACAATTTGTACGTAATTAGGATAAAGCGCCGCGACTTGTTCCACATTCTCAATTTTATTTTGGAAACTTCCGGTACCGTTTAATGCATCGTTTAAGGCATCACTCATCACAAACGCCATTTCTACTTTTTTCTGCGCCATCAAGTTTAAATTTTCTACTGATGCGCCGGTGGTTTGGGTTTTGGAATTGGTTTTTAGATTTTTACTATAAATATCCGTCAATGTCGTTGCGATAATATTGTAAGGGCCGGAAGCACCGCCGGTAGCAATGGTCACGAATTTGCTTTGTACTGTGGCTGGCGCTGTCGTTTCGGCACTGGCGCTAGTTGCCGCGGCGTTGCTCGCTGCAGCATTTTCCGATGCTTTGTTATTATCACCACAAGCGGCAAGCAATGTAGCAAGTAGAACTGTTGCGGTAGTCAATGCGACTTTCATTTTTTTCATAGAGTTGCTCCTGTGTGATGTCATTGATGTTATGTTGTATGCAATATTTTTTATTGCAAACGATTGCTTTTTAGCACGCCCAGTTTGAATTGTAAATCATTTGTTAAGGCTTTTGTGAGATAGATCGAGTTTTTGACCCTAAGAAAAACGCGAAATTGAGAAAATAAATCGTACAACAAGAATACCAAGAGAATTTTTACGACAAAGGCGAGAATTTCGCTTGAATTGCTTTGTGCAATGTCTTGTCAATGATAAACTAAGCAGAATTTTCGTTTTAAAATAAGACATAGGAATAACAATGCGTACCAGTAAATATTTATTATCCACCTTAAAAGAAACTCCCAATGACGCCCAAGTTGTCAGCCATCAATTAATGCTGCGCGCCGGTATGGTCAGACCTTTGGCATCCGGGCTTTATAACTGGCTACCGACCGGTTTGCGGGTGTTGAAAAAAGTGGAAAATATTGTGCGTGAAGAAATGAACAAAAGTGGCGCAATTGAAGTGGAAATGCCGGTAGTTCAACCGGCAGAATTATGGCAAGAATCCCAGCGCTGGGATCAATATGGACCGGAATTGTTGCGTTTTACCGATCGTGGCAACCGCGATTTCGTGTTAGGACCAACCCATGAAGAGGTGATCACCGATTTAGTGCGCCGCGAAGTCAGTTCGTATAAACAATTGCCATTGAATTTATATCAAATTCAAACCAAATTCCGCGATGAAGTGCGTCCCCGTTTCGGCGTGATGCGCGGTCGTGAGTTTTTGATGAAAGATGCTTATTCTTTCCATACCTCTCGCGAATGTTTGCAAGAAACCTATGAGGTGATGTACCGCACTTATAGCGCAATTTTTACTCGTTTAGGCTTGGATTTCCGTGCGGTGCAAGCTGACACTGGTTCCATTGGCGGAAGTGCTTCTCATGAATTCCAAGTGTTAGCGCAAAGTGGCGAAGATGATATTGTCTTTTCCACGGAATCCGATTTTGCTGCTAATATTGAGCTTGCTGAAGCGGTTGCAATGGGTGAACGCCAAGCGCCGACAGCCGAAATGGAATTGGTCGATACGCCAAAAGCAAAAACCATCGCCGAATTAGTGGAACAATTTAATTTGCCGATTGAAAAAACGGTGAAAACCTTGATTGTTAAAGGCGCAACAGAAGAACAACCATTGGTTGCATTGATTATTCGCGGTGATCATGAATTAAACGAAGTGAAAGCGCAAAAATTAGCGCAAGTGGCGGATCCATTGGAATTTGCCGACGAAGCGGATATTAAAGCGAAAATTGGCGCCGGTGTCGGCTCCTTAGGACCGGTCAATTTGCCGATTCCAATGATCATTGATCGCAGCGTGGCGCTGATGAGCGATTTTGGTGCGGGAGCGAATATTGATGGAAAACATTATTTTAATGTGAACTGGGAACGTGATGTGGCGTTACCGCAAGTAGCCGATTTACGCAAAGTGGTGGAAGGGGATCGAAGTCCGGATGGAAAAGGCACGCTTTTAATCAAACGCGGGATTGAAGTGGGGCATATTTTCCAATTGGGTACCAAATATTCAGAAGCTATGAAAGCGACCGTGCAAGGGGAAGATGGTCGCCCGCAAACCATGATTATGGGTTGTTACGGTATTGGTGTAAGTCGCGTAGTGGCGGCAGCGATTGAGCAACACCACGACGAACGCGGAATTATTTGGCCATCAGATGCCATTGCGCCTTTTACCGTTGCTATTGTGCCAATGAATATGCATAAATCGGAAAGCGTGCAACAATTCTCGGAAAATTTATACCGCACTTTATTGGCGCAAGGCGTGGACGTGATTTTTGACGATCGCAAAGAGCGTCCAGGCGTGATGTTTGCGGATATGGAATTGATTGGTGTGCCACATATGCTGGTGATCGGCGAGAAAAATCTTGCCAATGGCGAGATTGAATATAAAAACCGTCGTAGCGGCGAGAAACAAATGGTGGCGCAAGATCAGTTGTTGGATTTTTTAGCCTCACAACTTCAAGCCTAATTTCCTTTTCTTAGATCAACGCCGGCGTAAACCTGTTGCGCCGGCATTTTCTTGCCGATAAAAACGGAAAAATCTTGACGAAGCCGCGCTTGAAGCGTAACATTCCGCACGATTTAGTAACAAGAGGACACTCACTTTGGACAGTCATAGTCGATACCGGCAGTCATTAAACTAAATCTCGTCTGTTGCTTTTCAATTAGCTTATCGGCGGGATTTCGCAGGTAAGTTTCATTTACCTTTATTTGGTATCTTTTAATCAAATTAGTCAAATTTTGACCGCGCTTTTGTAGCTTGACTGATTGGTTTTTTGTTCAACGCGTTTGTTCATAATCCCATAAGGAGTATGACAACATGATTAATGCATTTGCCCTTGAAGATGCGCGCTTGGTGCGTCTGGATGAAGCCCACGGAGAACTCAATAATGCCATTTGGCTGGACTTATTGGAGCCGACATCAGAAGAACGTGAAGTTCTGCAAAAAGGCTTAGATCAAAGTCTGGCTTCCTTTTTAGAATTGGAAGACATTGAGGCATCCGCACGTTTCTTTGAAGATGAAGACGGTTTACATTTGCACTCATTTTTCTATTGCGAAGATGAAGAAGATTACGCCGATCTCGCTAGCGTAGCGTTTACCTTGCGCGACGGGCGTTTGTTTACCTTGCGTGATCGTGAGTTGCCGGCATTCCGTTTGTATCGTATGCGATCTAGAAATCAACGTTTGATCGAATGTAATGCTTATGAAGTGTTGCTGGATTTATTTGAAACTAAAATCGAGCAATTGGCGGATGTAATTGAAAATATCTATGCCGATTTGGAAAAACTCGGTCGCGTTATTTTAGATGGCACACAAGGTGAGGCCTTTGATGATGCATTATCAACTTTAACCGAACAAGAAGATACTAGCTCTAAAGTGCGTTTGTGCTTGATGGATACGCAGCGCGCGTTGAGTTTTTTGGTGCGCAAAACCCGTTTGCCGGCAAATCAGTTGGAACAGGCTCGGGAGATTTTACGCGATATTGAATCCCTGCAACCGCATAATGAATCACTGTTCCAAAAAGTGAACTTTTTGATGCAAGCGGCAATGGGCTTTATCAATATTGAGCAAAACCGAATTATTAAAATCTTCTCGGTGGTATCGGTGATTTTCCTACCACCAACATTGGTCGCATCTAATTATGGCATGAACTTTAGTAATATGCCGGAATTAGGTTTTTCTTTCGGTTATCCTATGGCGTTAGGGTTAATGGGGCTTGCAGCACTCGCACCTTACTGGTATTTTAAACGTAAAGGTTGGTTATAGTTTTCAAGGATCAAGATGAATTCATTACAATTTTTAGTTTCAACGATTATTAATTTGTTTAGCTTTATCGTCTTTTTACGGATGTGGTTTCAATTTTGTCGCATTGATTTTTACAATCCATTGTCGCAAACCTTGGTGAAAATCACTGCGCCGGTATTATTGCCTTTGCAAAAAATCTTGCCGACCGTAAAAAATATCAATTTGAGTGCAGTAGTATTATTGATTTTGTTGGGGGCAGTAAAATATCCGTTATTAAATTGGTTAGGTGCAGGTGTGGTCAAAGTGCGTGGACCGGAAGTGTATTTGATTATCGGTTTGTTACACGCTATCCGCACCGCCGGCGAAGCCATTTTGTATATTTTATTTATTGGCGCGATTATGAGTTGGTTTAATCGTGGCGTCAACCCATTGCAATATACCCTGTATCAATTGGGCGAACCTTTATTAAGCCCTATTCGTCGTATTTTACCCAATACCGGCATGCTTGATTTTTCGCCGATGTTGCTTGCCTTTGTATTATTTTACGCCAACCGCGTGTTATACGACATTATCGGTGCACTTTGGGCATTGGCATAACTCATGATCCATAAAAGTGCGGTGTATTTTTAAGGAGTTTTATGCCAGCGATTGAGAAAATAGGACAAGATTTACGTTTACGCATTTTTTTGCAACCGAAAGCCGGCAAGGATCACATTGTTGGCTTACATGACGACGAATTGAAAATCACCATCACCGCGCCACCGATTGACGGACAAGCCAATGCGCATTTACTCAAGTTTTTAAGTAAAGCTTTCAAGGTGCCGAAAAGTCAGATTCAGCTGGAAAAAGGCGAACTTAGTCGGCATAAACAAGTGCGCATTCCACAACCAAAAATGATTCCCGACGCGCTTTTGGCGTTAATGGAATAAGCGTATCATGCTGCTTTAAGCTAAATTCATTTCAAAAATGGTTTTCTTCGGATTAAGGCGAAAACCTTCTTGCTCTAAAATGTCTTGTTGCAACTGGTTTTGTTCAATGACCAGACGGGTGGATTGAGTGTAGCGCACAAACTCCTTTGCTTTAGCAATAAGTGCGGTGTAAATTTCGGTTTTATTGGGAATATCTTGTACAAAAATATCAGTCAATTGCCAATAACGTTGTAATTGTAAAGAAGACAGGCGGGGATAAAGTTGAATAAAACCGACCGCACTTTCATGTTGATCGAATGCTAAGAAAAAAATACTTTCGCTAAATCGGATGCGATTGGATAAAAACGCAAAAGTGCGTTCCGGATTTTTTGCCATATTGTGCGCCATGCGATATTGTTCAAACAGCGGTAACAGGCTTTTAAGGTTCCATTGTTCAGCTTTAAATATCTTCATTTGGTTCAATGCTGGTTATTTTTTATAAAATTTATACAGTGGATTGTAGCTTTTTTCTACAAAATAATCATCTTATTCTAAAAAAATTTTTTTGATTTTGCGGAATATTTCACGAAAAAAGCGAAAAATTTGATATAGTATGGCAAAAAATTTTAATTAATCACAATGGAGAAATACAAATGACTCGTCGTCCTTTAGTTATGGGTAACTGGAAATTAAATGGTAGTAAAGCATTCACCAAAGAATTAATTGCCGGCTTAAAAGCAGAATTAGCGGGTGTGGATGGTTGTGATGTAGCAATTGCGCCACCGGTAATGTATTTAGCGGAAGCGGAAGCGGCACTTGCCGGCAGCCAAATCGCGTTGGGTTCACAAAATGTGGACGTGAACGTACAAGGTGCGTTCACGGGGGATATTTCAACCGCAATGTTAAAAGATTTCGGCGCGAAATATATCATCATTGGTCACTCCGAACGTCGCACCTATCATAAAGAAAGTGATGAATTTATTGCGAAAAAATTCGGTGCATTAAAAGAAGCGGGTTTAGTGCCGGTGTTATGTATCGGTGAAAGCGAAGCGGAAAACGAGGCGGGCAAAACCCAAGAAGTTTGCGCACGTCAAATTGACGCCGTCATCAACGCATTAGGCGTGGAAGCGTTTAACGGTGCAGTCATCGCTTATGAACCGATTTGGGCAATTGGCACTGGCAAATCTGCTACTCCTGCACAAGCGCAAGCGGTTCACGCATTTATCCGCGGTCATATCGCAGCGAAATCACAAGCGGTAGCGGATCAAGTGATTATCCAATACGGTGGTTCTGTCAATGATGCAAACGCCGCAGAATTATTCACTCAACCGGATATCGACGGTGCATTAGTGGGCGGCGCGTCCTTGAAAGCGCCAGCGTTTGCAGTTATCGTCAAAGCCGCTGCACAGGCAAAACGCTAATTTTGTTAACATTAAAAAGTGCGGTAAAAATTACCGCACTTTTGCTATTTATTGGGCAATATTTATGTGGCGTTTTTTATACACTAGCGCAACCTACGCAATCCAACCGTTACTTTTATTGTTTATGCTTATTCGGAGCATGAAAGCACCGAATTATCGCCGGCGCCTAAAAGAACGTTACGGGATTTATGCAAAATGTCGCGCGCCTAAACCCAATGGCATTATTATCCATGCCGCCTCGGTGGGTGAAGTGATTGCGGCGACGCCATTGGTGAAAAAAATTCAACAAGAGTTTCCACATTTACCGATTACTCTCACCACGGTCACGCCAACCGGCTCTGATCGGGTAAAAGCTGCATTTGGTGATAGTGTGAACCATTTTTATTTGCCCTATGATTTACCAAGTATGTTGAAACGTTTTATTCAATTTGTTCAACCCAAAGCCTGTATCGTGATTGAAACGGAAATTTGGCCAAATTTAATTCATCAACTTTATTTACGCGACATTCCTTTTATTATTGCCAATGCTCGGTTATCCAAACGTTCTGCTAAACGCTATGGCTGGATAAAAAAACGCCTGCAAAATATGTTAAAGCAAATTACCTTAATTGCGCCGCAAGATCAAATTAGTGGCAAACGCTATTTGGAACTGGGTTATCAGAAAAAGAAATTAAAATTGACCGGCAATATTAAATACGATTTGGTCGTTAAGCAGGATGTGTTGGAAAAAATTGCCACATTACGTGAGCAATGGGCAAAAGATCGCCCAGTGTGGATTGCCGCCAGTACGCATGAGGGCGAGGAAGAAATTGTATTGAGCGCCCATCGTGAACTGTTAAAAAAATACCCGAATTTATTGTTAATGCTGGTTCCGCGCCATCCGGAGCGATTTAATGCGGTGGAAAATTTATTGAAAAAACAAAATTTTGGTTATGTCAAACGAACGGATAATCAAGCACCGGATATGTCGCACCAAGTGATTTTGGGTAATACCATGGGCGAAATGATGTTAATGTACGGTTTTTCCGATATTGCCTTTGTCGGAGGCAGTTTGGTAAAACATGGCGGGCATAATCCGCTGGAACCGCTGGCATTTAAACTTCCAGTAATTAGCGGTAAATATGTGTTTAATTTTCCTGAAATATTTGATTGTTTATCACAAGTATTCGGCGTATTGCTGATCAACGAAACGCCGAAAGCCTTGGCAAATGCAGTGGATATTTTTCTCAATTCTAAACCGCTACGTGAGCGCTATGGCAATGCGGGTCATAAAATTTTGGTGCAAAATCGCGGCGCATTGCAGCGTTTATTTAATTTATTACGTCCATATTTAGAAAAGTAGGTGAATATGACAACCGTTATTTATCCCGGTACCTTTGATCCCATTACTAACGGGCATTTAGATATTATTGAGCGCAGTGCGGCGTTATTTTCACGCACTATTGTCGCAGTTGCCGCCAGCCCAAGCAAAAGACCGCTGTTTAGCTTGTCCGAACGGGTTGCTTTAGCTCAACAATCGGTGGCACATTTAGCCAACGTTGAGGTTATCGGTTTTTCCGATTTATTGGCAAAGGTCGTTATGGAAAATAATATTCAAGTGATTATCCGCGGCGTTCGCACTACCACCGATTTTGAATATGAACTACAACTTGCCCATCTCAATCGTTTACTTACCCAAGGGGTAGAGAGCTTGTTTTTACCGCCATCGGAGAAATGGGCGTTCGTATCCTCAAGCATTGTACGGGAAATTTATTTGCATCAAGGCGATGTCAGTCAACTTGTTCCCAAACCGGTTTTGCACGCCTTAACGCAAAAGCACAAATTAGGCGAGTAGCACCAGTTAAAAATCAAGATAAAATTGACTGGACTTTTAACGCTAATAAGATGAAGCGGGATGCCTTGGCGTCCCGATTTTCTATTATCAGCTTTTAAATCAACTATATCCCATCAATTTCAACAAATCTTTCGTGTAACTAATCGCTTCGTTGCGGTTGGCGACGCCGATTTTTTGGTACAGATTACGGATATGGGTTTTGATGGTGGTGGCCACTTGCAATTCATCAGAGATTTGTTCGTTGCTGTAACCGGAATAAATTAAGCCCAGCACTTGCCATTCGCGTTGAGTTAACGGGCTGATTTTTAACAATTCCGGTACTTTTGGATTGTTTAATAGCTTGGTGACGAATTGTTCGTCGAAATGGGCAAATTTATGGCGATAATATTGGTTAATGTAACGCAAAATAAATTGCGCTTTGTGTAAGGTGAGTTCATCGAGTAGATTTTGTTGCAACAATTGGCGGATTTGTTGCGCCATATTTTCTCCTTCAATCACGAACACGCTGATAAAATTTGTTTGTCGAGTCAGTTGTAGCGCTTCGATCAAATCTTTTTGCGCCGCTTCTTTGTTGCCTTGTAAGAAAAAGAGACGGTTGCGTAAAATTAAGGCGCGGTTTAAGTCGCTGACTAAATGCAGTTTTTGGGCGGTTTGGATCAGTTTATCTAAGATTTCTTGCGCGGGTTTAAAGCGTTTTAGCAACATTAAGGCGCGTGCGATATTGCGCCATTGAACCTGACTGAAATGATTTTTATCGGTAGTTGGCTGCGGATTTTGGATCAACCAAGCCTCTGTCGCTTCTTCATCATCAATCATTTGCCACAACACGATTTTTACTTGATCCGCATTGGCATTCCAGTCGTGATGGTAATGGTGAGTATTTTGCAGTTGCATAATTTGTTTTAACAAGCGGGAAGCATTGTCTAAGTCGCCACGTACAATGGAAATTTTACACAACAGCGCAAGGCATTGCAGCCGATCTTCATCTTTGCTTAAGACCTCTATGCCGGCGTTTGCCATGGCTTCAGCTTTATCTAAATTATACCAGTCCCACAAAATTTGCCCTTTAAGGCGTAATAAAAATTCATACATCGGAATTTTTTGCAGATGATTTTCTTTTACAAACGCGGTGGCTTTATCCAACATATCATAACCCGCTTGGAGATAACCTTGCGCGATGAGAATTTCTGATTGTTGTAACAATGTCCATAAAATATGGTGCGAGGTGTGATATTGGCGCGCCATTTTTTCCGCACGCTGCAACATATTGAGTGCTTCGGTGAAATTTCCGTGACAATGGTGCGCTTCGCCGATAATGGAGGTTGCCACAATATGCGCGTAATAGGCATTTTCTTGCAAATGAGCAAGCGCTTGAGAGGCAAGGGTGAGCGCCGTATTTTCATCACCCTGATTAATTGCCACTTGCGCCCGTAACACATCAAATTCCGCTTGTAAGTCTTGGCTAAGTTGCACGTTATTTTGCGCTAGCACTTGATCAAAATGGGCAAAAATACCGTTGACTTCGCTGTGACGATGTTGGCTTTGCGCCAGCCAAGCTTTTAGTAAAATCAAGGTTGGGCATTGCGCGAAACTTTGATCATCGAGATGATCGAGGCTTTCTTCAAGCAGTTTTAATTCACCTTGGTGGAAAAGTTCCCAACTTTTGTTGTTATTGGATAATATATCCAATAACACTTGATGATCATCAAGTTGCGCGGCGTGGTATAACGCTTCGGTCGTATAGCCTAGTGATAACCAGACGTTCGCCGCTTTTTTATGCAGATCCTGCAACTCATCCGCTAATTCGGTTTGGCAGCAATGGGCTAAAAAGGACGCAAATAGCGGATGAAAACGCCACCAATTGTCTTCTGCATTAATTTGTTGTAAGAAAATGCCTTGTTTTTCAATTGCTTCTAATCTTGCTCGGCTATTTGCCACGCCGGTTACTTGGCGTACCAACGTTTCATTCATGGAACGCAAGATGGAGCAACGCAATACAAATTTGCGGGTTTCATCGTCCACCTGATTGAGGACTTCATCATTTAAATATTCGTTGATATGAAAATTATTCAGTTTTGATAGTCTTTTGGCGGCATCTTGCAATGGCGTTTTGTGCTGTTTGGCGGATAAGCTGATTAATTGTAATGCGGTTGGCCAGCCTTCCACTTCGTCACAAAGTGCGGTGATTTCTGGTTCAGTTAAATGTTGTCCCAAACGTGATTGAAAAAAGGTAATACTTTCTTGGTGATCAAAGGAAAGTTGATGCACATCGATTTCTAAAATTTGCTCCTGCACGCGCAAACCGGCAATGCCCAAAGGCGGCACAGAACGTGAGATAAGAATTAGCGTCATGGATGGCGGTTGATGGCGGATCCAATATTTTAGCGCCTCATGAATTTCCTCATTGCCGATAATATGATAGTCATCAATGATTAAATAAATATGTTGTTGCAGATGAGAAAGTTTGACTAATTGCTGATTGAGACTTGCCAAGAGATTGGATTGACGAGGCAGACTATCTTCTTCCGGCAATTCTTGATGAATGGCGTAATGTAATGCTGAACAAAAATAAGAGGCAAATCGCTCCGTTTGATTGTCGCTTTCATCTAACGCATACCAACCCACGTTTTTTTGTTGCATCGCCCATTGAGTAATTAAGGTCGTTTTTCCATAGCCCGCCGGCGCGTTGATTAATACTAACGGATAATGTTTTGCTTTATCAAGTCGTTGTAGCAATCCTAGGCGCTCAACGCTATTTTGCAGTCGGTTTGAACACATCAATTTTGACGGGATCAACATACTTTCTCAGCCTCTCAGATTAGGATAGGAGGATGCCTCCTCCCTAAAAATTCAAATTACTTCTTATCTATCATACCGCAAAGATTATAACAGGGAGGATTAGGTTTTTGTGCAATTACTCATAATAAAACGCAAGAAATTTTATCTTCATCAAATTTTCCCCCAAAAGGAGTGTTTATGTCTCAGTTTAATCTTAATGATATGGCGTTATTTGACAAAAATGTACACAAATATTGTCGTTATTTTGACGTCGCATCACCGGAGCAATTTTCTTTAGAACAATGGTATCAAATTATTGCTCAAACTACATTAGATATGACCTATGAAAAACCGGCGGTAAAAGGTCAAGAAAGTCGTCATGTTAACTATTTATCTATGGAGTTTTTAATTGGTCGTTTAACCGGAAATAACTTAATGAATTTAGGTTGTTACGAACAAATTAAAAACTATTTGGCAAATTTCAACGTGGAATTGGTAGATGTATTAGAGCAAGAACGCGATCCGGCATTGGGTAATGGCGGATTGGGACGTCTTGCGGCTTGTTTCTTAGATTCAATGGCTGCTTTAGGGCAAAATGCCACCGGTTACGGATTGCATTATCAATATGGATTGTTCAAACAATCTTTTGAAAATGGTGAACAAAAAGAAAGCGCCGACACTTGGAATCGCAACCAATATCCATGGCACAGCTACAATCCGGCAAAAACACAAAATATCAATTTTGGCGGTAAAATTAAACATATCAAAGGCGATAAATACGAGTGGAAACCAAGTTTGACCATTCAAGGTAAAGCCTTTGATTTGCCGATTGTTGGCTATCAAAACGACATTATCCAACCGTTACGTTTATGGCAAGCGGACAGCGAGCAATCCTTTGATTTAGCGAAATTTAATGATGGAAAATTCCTCAATGCGGACAAAACTATCGTAAATGCGACCGCACTTACCCAAGTGTTATACCCGAATGATAATCATAAAGCCGGTCAAAAATTGCGCTTAATGCAACAATATTTCCATTGCGCCTGCTCGGTTGCGGATATTTTAGAACGTCATTTTGCCGAAGGCTACGAATTAAACGAGTTAGCACAGCGCCAAGTTATTCAATTAAATGACACTCACCCAACTCTTGCCATTCCGGAATTAATGCGCTTGTTGTTGGATAAATACGAATTAAGCTGGGATGATGCTTGGGCAATTTGTTCTAATACCTTTGCCTACACTAATCACACGTTGTTACCGGAAGCCTTGGAACAGTGGGATCAACGTTTATTTAACCAATTATTACCGCGCCATTATCAAATTGTGGAAAAAATTAACCATCTTTTCCATGAAAAAGTAAAAGCGCAGTTTGGGGATGATGCTAAAGTTTGGGAAAAATTGGCAATCTTATTTAGTTACCGCGTGCGTATGGCTAACCTTTGCGTGGTGACCTGTTTTGCGGTGAACGGGGTGGCACAAATTCACTCCGATTTATTGGTGACGGATTTATTCCCAGAATATCACCAATTATTCCCAACCAAATTCTGCAACGTGACCAACGGGATCACGCCGCGTCGCTGGATTCGCCAAGCGAACCCGCAATTAAGCGATTTATTGGATCGCACCTTAAAAACTGATTGGACCAAAGATTTGGAACAATTACGTGGCGTGGAAAATTTTGTAAATGATGCAGGTTTCCGTGAAGAATATCGTCGTATTAAACAAATCAATAAATCAGTTTTAGTGGATGAAATTGAAAAAACCTTAGGTTTTTCTGTGAATCAAAATGCAATTTTTGACGTGCAAATTAAACGTTTCCATGAATACAAACGTCAACATTTGAATTTATTGAACATTATTGCGACCTATCAATCGCTGAAAGACAACCCAAATCAAGATTATACTCCGCGTGTTTTCGTGTTTGCGGGCAAAGCGGCGCCGGGTTATTACTTAGCCAAAAATATTATTCATGCCATCAACAACGTAGCGGATATTATCAATAACGATAAACAGATGAAAGATCGCCTGCAAGTCGCGTTTTTGCCGGATTATCGTGTGTCTTTAGCGGAAAAAATCATTCCGGCAGCAGATGTGTCCGAACAAATTTCCATGGCGGGGAAAGAAGCCTCCGGTACAGGTAATATGAAATTAGCCTTAAACGGTGCCTTAACCTTAGGAACCTTGGATGGCGCGAACGTTGAAATTGCAGAAATGGTTGGCGAAGAAAATATCTTCTTATTCGGTCACACAGTGGAAAGCGTACGTGAATTGTTGGCGAAAGGCTATGATCCTAAAGCCTATTATCAACAAGATCCGGTGCTGAAAAGTGCGGTGGATTTTTTAGCCAAAGGTAAAGCGTCTCAAGGACATAAAGATACTTTCAAATTGATGTTAGATAGCCTATTAGAACGCGATCTGTTCTTAGTGTTTGCGGATTTTGACAGCTATTTACAAGCGCAAAAACGTATCGGCGTGGCATATTTAGATCAAGATGCTTGGTTACATAGTGCCATTTTAAATACCGCCCGTTTGGGGATGTTCAGCTCCGACCGTTCTATTCGTGACTATCAAGCACGTATCTGGTTGAAAAAATAACATTTCAGATTCCCGCCTGCGGGCGGGATATTCAAGTAAGGAGCGATTATGGCGCACGTACAACAAAAACAATTTGCTCAAGCCGGCATTATGCCAGATTTCTTGGATGCTAATGGAATTCGAAAAATCATACCAAGCGCAATCAAACAACGACTTTATCAAACGTTCAATGGTAACACCCGCAGTTGCCAATCTTGGCTGCCTCCGGTCAAAATTCTTTATGAAAATCAACCGCACTTTTTACCGCTCAATCTTGCGGATAAAAAACACGCGGTGCATGGAACATGGGTTTTGCAGTTGGAAAATGGCGAATGCCTGACGGGGCGCGTGAAGCGCAATCAAATTGAATTGCCGCGCGATTTGCCACTGGGTTATCACCAATTGCAACTGCGCTGTGAGAAAAAATCGCTTGAATGCCGCCTGATCGTGGCGCCGACGCGTTGTTATCAACCCTCAGAACTTGTTGAACACAAAAACTTGTGGGGATCCTTTATCCAGCTTTATACCTTGAAATCTGCCCATAACTGGGGCGTTGGTGATTTCTCCGATCTCAAAGATTTTCTACAACATATTCAACAATATGGCGCTGATTTTGTGGGACTAAACCCAATTCATGCACTGTTTCCAGCCAATCCGGAGGCGGCAAGTCCTTATAGTCCGTCTTCGCGTAAGTGGTTGAATATTATTTATATTGATGTGGCAAGTTTACCGGAGTTTCAGCAAAGTTCGCTGGCGCAACAATGGTTTAATAGTCCGGAAGTGCAGGCGAAACTGAGCAAAGTGCGGTCAGAAAATTGGATAAATTATGTCGAAGTGATGGCGTTAAAACTGCAAGGGCTTGCCTTGGCATTTGATGAATTTGAACAAAATCCGACCGCACTTCGTCAACAAGCCTTTGCCGATTTTCTGGCGCAAGGTGGAGAAAGTTTACAAGTCCAAGCGACCTTTGACGCCTTGCATCACCATTTAAGCCAGCAATTTGACAACCAATGGGGCTGGGATTTTTGGGATAAAAAATATCAAGATTACCACGCCGATGCGGTGCAACAATTCCGACAAGAACAAGCGCAAGAAGTGCGTTTTTATGCTTGGTTACAATTTTGCGCCACGCAGCAATTCGCCGCTTGTAATGACGTTTGCAAAGCGCAAAAAATGACCATCGGAATGTATCGTGATTTAGCGGTGGGCGTGACCAATAATGGGGCGGAAACATGGAATGATAAAGATCTTTATTGTTTAAATGCTTCTGTTGGTGCGCCGCCGGATATTTTAGCGCCACAAGGACAAAACTGGGGATTATCGCCGATGAATCCGCACGTGCTAAAACAACAAGCGTATCAACCGTTTATTGAGTTAGTGCAAGCCAATATGAAAGATTGTGGCGCGCTGCGCATTGACCATATTATGTCGTTGTTGCGCTTGTGGTGGATTCCAAAAGGCGATAGCGCAGCAAACGGGGCTTATATTCGTTATCCGGTAGATGATTTGATTGCCATTTTAGCCTTGGAAAGTCAGCGTCACCAAAGTTTGATTATCGGCGAAGATTTAGGCACAGTACCGAAAGAAATCGTCAGCAAATTGAAAAATGCCGGCATTTTGTCATATAAAATTTTCTATTTTGAATTTGACCAACAAGGTGAAAGTCGCCGCTTGCAAGATTATCCATATCAAGCGATGACCACCTTAAGTACCCATGATTTACCGACGATCAACGGATATTGGCGTGGTTATGATTTTGAATTAGGGCAACGTTTCGGCGTGTACCCAAATCCAAAGGTATTGTCGATGTTGCAACAAGATCGGGTCAATGCCAAAGCGAAAATTATCAAGAGCTTACAAGAAAACGGAGTCGAAATGGAAGCGGGTGTGGATGAAAGTTTATCCTCTAAAGTGACGCTTAAATTCAATCATCAATTGCAATCTTATGTTGCCGGTGTAAGCAGTGCGTTGTTTGGTTTGCAGCCGGAAGATTGGTTGGATATGAGTGAACCGGTCAATATTCCGGGAACCAGTACGGAATATGCCAACTGGCGACGTCGTTTAAGCCAAGAGGTTGAAAATATTTTTGCGGATAAATCGGTACAAACGTTGTTAACTCAAGTGAATCATACGCGCAAAGCGTAAACCTATTTTGGTGTAAAACAAAACCCCGTTAAGATAAGTTAACGGGGTTTCTTTTTATTGTAAGTCTGCCGCGCGAAAAGTGCGGTAGAAAAAATTAAAGTTTTTCAACTAACTCAATGGCGGCGCCGATGTAGGTTGCCGGAGTAAGTTGTTGAAGACGTACTTTTTCCGCAGCCGGAATGTCTAATTTTTCGATAAATTTGCGCATCGCTTGTTCATCAACACGTTTCCCACGAGTTAACTCTTTTAATTTTTCATAAGGTTTTTCAATACCATAACGACGCATCACGGTTTGGATTGGCTCCGCTAACACTTCCCAGTTTTGGTTCAATTCATCACGCAAATGTGCTTCGTTGACTTCCAATTTGCTGATGCCTTTGCGGGTGGCAGCGTAGGCAATTAAGCAATAGCCTAAACCGACGCCGAGGTTGCGTAATACGGTGGAATCGGTTAAATCGCGTTGCCAACGGGAAATTGGTAATTTGGCGCCTAAATGGGACATGATGGCGTTGGCAAGTCCCAAGTTGCCTTCGGAGTTTTCAAAATCGATTGGGTTGACTTTGTGTGGCATGGTTGAGGAGCCAATTTCGCCGGCGATAGTACGCTGTTTGAAATGATTTAAGGCGATATAACCCCATAAATCACGGTCAAAATCGATGATGATGGTGTTAAAACGAGCCACATTGTCGAACAATTCGGCGATATAATCATGCGGTTCGATTTGAGTGGTGTACGGGTTCCAAGTGATGCCTAAAGAGGTGACAAATTCTTCGCTGAATGCGTGCCAGTCAATTTCTGGATAGGCGGATAAATGGGCATTGTAGTTACCTACCGCACCGTTAATTTTACCAAGGATTTCAATTTGTTGTAGTTGTTTGAATTGGCGTTTTAGACGATAGACAACGTTCGCCATTTCTTTACCAACGGTAGTTGGTGATGCCGGTTGTCCGTGCGTACGAGAAAGCAACGGAATGGATTTGTATTCGTTTGCTAGACGGGTGATTTCGTCTATTAATTTTTGCCATTCCGGTAAAATGACTTCTTCCCGCGCGGTTTTGAGCATCAATGCATGGGAAAGGTTGTTAATATCTTCTGAGGTGCAAGCAAAATGGATAAATTCGCTGACTGCGGCTAATTCCGGAAGTGCGGTGCTTTTTTCTTTTAAAAAATATTCGACAGCTTTAACGTCGTGGTTGGTGGTGCGTTCGATTTCTTTAATTCGTTCGGCATCTTGTAGGCTGAAATTCGCCACAATGCGATTAAGGTAATCGTTTGCTTCGCCGGACAACGCAGGGACTTCGGCAATTTGTGCGGTCGCTGCCAGTTTTTGTAACCAACGAACTTCAACGGTCACGCGGAATTTTAATAATCCGAATTCACTAAAAATTGAGCGCAAGGCGCTGGCTTTATCTTGATAACGACCGTCAATCGGGGAAAGTGCGGTTAAGGCGTTAAGTTGCATATTAAGATTGCTCCTGAATTAAAGAGATGAATAAATTTGTTGTGCGGTGGCGACGAGTTTGCGTCGGGAAAATAGTAGTTGCCATTTGGAACCACCCACTTGGCGCCAAAGTACAGCGGAACGAATTCCCGCCAATAAACAAGCGCGAATGCGGTTGTGCATACCTAATTGCTGCAAATATTGCGGCGAGCCTTTGACTTGAATGCGGCTACCTAAAGGACTTATCACATCCACATAGATGGAGGCTAATGTGGATAGCATTTGTTCGTCGAATAAATCGTAATGGACGAGTTGGGTGGGCAAATATTGGATGCGCTTTGCTAATTCGGCTTTCGCTTGCAGATTTTTATTCAATTTTCCTTCTAATGCCAATAAACTTAACCAGTAACGACTGACATCCGCTTCGCTACCATTCAGTTGTTCCATTAAAATTTGCAAACCCAAGGCTAAATTTTGTTCACGATTGCCATAAACCGCGAGCGTGTTTTCCGGTTGGATTTGTAATAAACTGTTTAAACTGGTACGAAAAGCCGGCTCATCGGCTTGACCGTTAAGGGCGAATTGTTGTACTAATTTTGCGGATTGGCATACGCCGGCAAGAGCGAGCGTTGCGTCGTAGTAATTTGCCATAATTATCGGTAAAATTGTCGAGCTAAAATGAAAAAAGTGTGAGCAATATAGCATTTTTCCATTTTTTTGGAAAGTACAATGACGAGTGATTCCGTCTTGCAGGAGGATAGATGATATTGAAAATAGCAAAAACCAGTTTAATTTTAACCGCACTTTTGCCGCTAAATTTATGGGCAAAGGTGACGGTGGAAAATGCAGTCATGTATGAAACCACGATGGCAAATGAGCCGAGTGCGATTTATTTGACCTTAAAAAATAGCGGTGATGAGACGGTGAATTTGTTTTTGGCGGAAAGTTCTGTGAAATCGCGTTTGGAATTACACGGGATGCAACAAGGCAAGATGATTAGCTTGACTGATGGCTTGGCAATTCCGCCGCAACAAGCTATTTCACTTGCGCGTGGTGGGGCGCATATCATGGTGTTTGATTTGCAAAAACCATTGAAAAAAGATCAACAATTTCCACTGACCTTATATTTTGATGACGGGGAAAAGGTGGCGTTGGACGTGCGGGTGATCGCGCGTTAAGCCTTGTGATGCTTACTTGTCAAAGGGCATAAAGGGCGGTTATTTTTGGCATGATTTTCAACCCTATGTTTTGGCATAGGGTTGAATTTTTTAGGTGAGTTTTATTGTTTTGCGCGTAAAACGCGTAAGGTAAAAATACCTATTCCGGCGACAAAGATGATTAAACCTAAAATTTCTGCGGTCGTTCCCCAGTTTTCTAAGTTTAAAGCAAGCGGCGCATCGGAGCCACCGGAGGTGACGGAAGCGGCGATAATAAAGGCTAAAATCACGCCAATCAAACTTTCGCCAACGATTAGTCCGGCGGCAAAGAGGGTTCCATAACGATCAGCTTTTTTCTGCATATCTTGTGCATTTTTACTGTTTCGTTGAGCAAAGCTGGTGAGGTGGCGGTTAATTAACCACGCCAAAATTGCCCCAATAACGATAGGCATATTCACAGACGGTGGCAAATAAATCCCCATGCCCACCGCTAACGCCGGTAAAGCCAGACGATTTTGGCTGGATTTTTTCAATATGGCGTCAATGATGATCAAGCCTAATCCCAAGGCAATACCCATGAAAATATAAGTCCATTCCAAATTATTAGAGAAAATCCCCTTGGCGATAGTGGTCATCAAGGTGGCTTGTGGCGCGGATAAGGCTTGTGACGGATCCATATCTGGACGCGGCATTGCGCCAGCAAAACCATAAGCATGATAGAGAATTTCCAATACTGGCGCGATCACTAAGGCACCCACGATACAACCGATAATAAGGGCGACTTGTTGGCGCCATGGTGTCGCTTTGACCAATAAACCGGTTTTTAAATCTTGCAGGTTGTCGTTGGAAATTGCGGCTGTACTGACGACAATGGAACCGGAGAAGATGGTTAACGCGGTCAAAAATTGTTGCCCTTCTGCGCTATCGAGTAAGCCGGATGTTTTGCCGATAAGCATTAAGGTGATGGAAATTAATACCACGGAAATAATGCCAATACCGGAAATCGGGCTAGAAGATGAACCCACAAGTCCCGCCATATAACCGCAAGCCGCGGCAACAAAGAAGCCGATAAGTACTGCTAACAAGGTGCAAGCAATAATTAATAGCATAGATAATTCTGCCGAAATAGGTGCGTTGGCGACGAAATTATGTAATGCCAAGACGATTAATAAAATAGCGACTAAGGTGATATAAATCATGGTTTTCGGCGATAAATCCAACTGGGTACTGTCATTTGAGCGTAAAGTTGGATCTTTTAAGGCGCGGAACGATTGCGCCATTCCTTGAATCATTGGTTTCATTAATACTAATAATGTCCAAATGGCGGCGATACCGATAGTCCCTACGCCGATAAAACGCACTTTTCCAGACCATACGCTCAAGGCGTGATTAACCATATCGGCATCTGGCGTCATTGGGAACAGGGTGGTGAAATAAGGGACGCCGACTAACCAAGTTAAGGCGATACCGCTTAAAATTGCGATCCCACCAACAATCCCAACCAAATAACCGGCACCTAATAAGGCTAAAGAGAAACCCATCGGAATTTGGAATACCGCATTGCCGCCTTTAATCCATAGGCTGGCGCTGTCAGCGACGATACGTAATCCGTTAGTTAGAAAACTGACGAACGCGGCAATTACACCACCGGTGGCAATTTCTTTAATCCCACTTTCGCTGTTTTGACCTTCGGCATGATTACCGGCTTTTAAAATTTCTGCTGCGGCAACACCTTCTGGATAAGGCAGATCACTTTTGACCACCATGACTTGGCGTAATGGTATAGTGAAAATCACTCCCAAAATCCCGCCGGCAGTACAAATTAACAGAGTTTGTAGGAATGGAAAGCCTTGCCAATATCCCATCATTAATAAACCGGGGATAACGAAGATCACAGAAGACAAGGTCCCAGCCGAGGAGGCTTGGGTTTGTACCATGTTATTTTCGAGAATATTCGATCCGGCAAACATTTTTAATACTGCCATGGAAATTACAGCGGCAGGAATTGATGAAGCAAATGTTAAGCCGACTTTTAAACCAAGATAGACATTGGAGGCGGTGAAAACCACCGTAATTAATGCACCCAACAACATCCCGCGGAACGTGAGTTCTTGCAGAGTGGGCGCTAAATGAGATTTTTGCATAATTTTCCTCTAACATAGTAATTGTTATAAAAGGGTGAACCATCTTACCGCACTTTCTCTAAAATAAAAGTAATTTGAGTAGAAGAGGTTACTAAAAGTGCGGTTAAATTTTATGAAATAACATAAAAAGATTATTTTTTTAGATAATCTCTAAGGGCATAAAGTGCGACCAGATTACGGGCTTCGCTGAAATCAGCATTTTGCAATAAGTCGTCGAGATCGCGCAAGGGATAGCGCACCACTTGCAAGGGTTCAGGTTCATCACCCTCCAATTTAGACGGATAAAAATCTTGTGCGATAAATATGTGCATTGGGCTGTGCATAAAACTTGGCGCCATATTGACCGTGCGTAAATAGGTTAATTTCTTGGCGGCTAAGCCGATTTCTTCTTGCAATTCACGATGGGCACTTTGTTCTGGTGTTTCACCCGGATCCATCAATCCTTTGGGAAAACCCAGCTCGTAACGCTCCGTTCCCACCGCATATTCACGTACTAGCAACAAGGCATCCCCGTCTAATGGCAACATCATCACGGCGGCGCGAGTGGAGGGTTTAAGGCGTTCATAAATACGATATTCGTCGTTGGAGAATTTCAGCTCAACACGTTGAATTTCAAAGATGCGGGATTTTGCCGCTACGGAAACGGACAAAATCTCCGGTTTTTTTAGCTCTTGCATATCCACCTCTTGTAAAAAATGATGGAATAACGATACCATAAAGCGTAACGAGTGAGAACGAAAAAGGAAAGCAAATGAAGAAAATAAATTGGACGCACATCGATACCGTGATTTTGGATTTGGACGGTACGCTCATTGATCTTTATTTCGACCACTATTTTTGGCGTTACCATGTGTCGCAATATTATGCGCAAAAGTGCGGAATATCGCTGGAGCAAAGCCAGCACCAATTAAAGCAACGCTATGATGCCATTGAGCATAGCATTAATTGGTATGATATTGATTTTTGGACAAAAGAATTAGATTTGCCACTGCGCGAATTATTATTGGAGCGCGGACCGCAGGTGCAAGTGCGGGAGGATGTGTACCCGTTTTTGGATGTTTTGCAACGCAAAGGCATTCGCCGCATTTTGTTAACCGACAGCCATCCGTTTACGCTGGAAGTGAAATTAAAACATTGCGATTTAGTACCGCACTTTGATTTATTATTATCTAGCCATCAATTTGGCGCGCCAAAAATTGAACAGCAATTATGGCATAATTTGCAAAAAGCCTATCCTTTTGATCCGGCGAAAACCCTGTTTATTGATGATACGGAAAAGGTGCTGGACAGCGCGGATCAATTTGGTATTGCTTATACTATTGGCGTGGAAAATCCCGACAGTTCCTTAGCAAATAAAACCTTTTCGCGCCATGTCTGCGTGGATAATTATATGAAGTTGGTGAGTGAAGTATGACGAAACAAGCACGTAAATCGGAACCCAAAGACGAGGGTGTGCGGTTGGATAAATGGCTATGGGCTGCGCGTTTTTATAAAACCCGTACTATCGCGAAAGAGATGATTGATGGTGGAAAAGTGCATTATAATCAACAACGTACAAAACCAAATAAGATGGTGGAAATTGGTGCGTTGATTAAATTGCGTCAAGGTAATGAAGAAAAAGAAGTAAAAGTGACCGCACTTTCTGTTCAACGACGGGGAGCGCCGGAAGCGCAATTGTTGTATTGTGAAACCGAAAGAAGTGTTGAGATGCGGGAAAAATTGGCGATAGCGCGTAAAAATAATGCTCTTTCCATGCCACATCCGGAAAGACGTCCGAATAAAAAAGAGTGGCGTGATTTACTCAAGTTTAAATATCAAGAATAGGGTTGTGATTTTTAAATTTACTCCCATATAGAGAAGCATTCGCATAGGGCGAGAGTAGAAAACATAGGAAATAAAATGAATTACAACAATGATAACGACAAACTTTACCGTTATTTATTCAAAAATCGCGCGGTGCGTGGCGAGTGGGTGCGTTTAAATCGATCATTTTTAGAGACATTAAATACCCACCATTATCCGGCAGCGGTACAGAATTTGTTGGGTGAAATGATGGTGGCGACAGTTTTGCTGACCGTAACATTGAAATTCACCGGTAATATTACGGTACAAATTCAAGGGGACGGTCCGCTTAAATTGGCGTTGGTTAACGGTTCGGATCAGCAGCAGATTCGTGCGCTGGCACGTTTGCAAGGGGAAATTCACGACGACATGACCTTGGCGCAGATGGTTGGCAAAGGGGTATTGGTAATCACCATTGCGCCAGAAGAGGGGGAGCGTTATCAGGGCGTGATCGCGTTGGATAAACCGACAATTACGCAATGTTTGGAAGATTATTTTGTCCGTTCGGAACAATTGGACACGCAATTGCTTATTCGTACCGGTGAATTTAATGGACAACCGGTAGCGGCAGGTACGTTGCTACAAATTATGCCGGATGGTTCCGGCACGCCGGACGATTTTGAACATTTGGCAACCTTAACCGCCACGGTAAAAGACGAGGAAATTTTCGGCTTAAATGCGGAAGAATTGTTGTATCGCTTGTATCATGAAGAAACGGTTGAGATTTTCACGCCACAAGATATTGCATTTTTCTGTGGCTGTTCGCAAGAACGTTCCGGCGCGGCGCTATTATTGTTGCCAGATGAGGAAATTGATGAAATTTTAGCTGAACATAACGGGAGTATTGATATGCAATGCGAATGTTGCGGTACCCATTACCTGTTCAATAAAGCAACCATTAATCAATTAAAGGTCAAATAATAATCGTGTTTAAAAAGCGTTAACTTGATAAAAAGTTAACGCTTGCCTTTATTTGGCTTTTTCTTCTTTTTTCACTTCATCCCATAGCACATCCATTTCCAGCAAAGAGCTTTGCTCAACGGATTTACCTTGCGCTTTCAGTTTTTGTTCCACTAAACGAAAACGTCGTTCAAATTTTAAGTTGGCTTGGCGCAAACTTTCTTCCGCGGAACAATGTAAATGGCGGCTTAAATTGACAGTAGCGAATAATAAATCGCCCATTTCTTCCGCAATTTTTTGCGGATCTTGTGGAAATTGTTGAAATTCCGACCGCACTTCCTCTAATTCTTCTTCCACTTTGTCAAATACCGGCTCAATTTCTTGCCAATCAAAACCGATTTTGGCGCAGCGTTTTTGCAATTTTTGCGCGCGTATTAAAGCAGGAAATGCCAGTGGCGTATTGTCTAAAATGGACTGATGTCCTTTTTGTTGATTTTCGTTCGCTTTAACCGCATTCCAATTTTGCAAAGCTTGCGTGGCATTTTGCGCTTTTTGTTCGCCGAAAACATGAGGATGGCGCCGAATAATTTTACGACTGACATTATCGACCACATCCTCAAAGGTAAATTTTCCTTCTTCGCGGGCTAATTGGCTTAAAAACACCACTTGTAATAACAAATCGCCAAGTTCTTCTTTTAAATCATCAACTTGCTCTTTCTCAATAGCGTCAACTACTTCATAACTTTCTTCCAATAAACAGGGGATCATGCTGCGATAATCTTGCGCTAAATCCCAAGGACAACCGTTTTCTTTATTGCGAAGTTGTGCGATTAGCTGGATAAAATCTTGTATGTTGTGTGACATATTTTCATTCCGAAATGATAAATCATGGCAGAAATTTTATCCTAATCTGGCTGAAAGGCAAAATGAAGATGAAAAAAACTAATTTTTTTTCGAAAACGTGATCAAGGGCATATTTTTTTTACAGGAAGAATGATACTATGATTTTAACAAGAGGTAATTAAGTCCAAGATCAGATAAGGAGTCGATTATGTATAAACATGTATTAGTAGCCGTAGATCTTTCTGAAGAAAGTCCATTTTTATTGGAAAAAGCCGCAGGCGTTGCCAAAAGACATGAGGCGAAACTTTCAATTATTCATGTAGATGTCAATTTTTCTGATCTGTATACCGGATTAATTGATGTGAATATGTCTTCAATGCAAGATCGTATTTCAACAGAAACGCACCAAGCGTTAATTCAATTGGCAGAAAAATCCAGTTATCCGGTATCTGAGAAACTTAGCGGTAGTGGCGATTTGGGTCAAGTTTTATCTGATGCAATTGAGCAATATGATGTGGATTTGTTAGTGACCGGACATCACCAAGATTTTTGGAGCAAATTGATGTCTTCCACACGTCAAGTGATGAATACTATCACGGTTGATATGTTAGTTGTTCCTTTGCGTGAAGAATAAACCGGTATTATGTAGCAGTTGCACAAAACCCGAGATTCAATCTTAACCGCAGTAAAATTTCCAATGCCCTTAATTCCAAAACAGAGTCAAGGGCATTTCTTTTATCGCATTTTAGCCGATTTTCTCACTCATTACACAAAATTTCCGTACCACAGACGTAGCGAATCCGCTCAACCTTGTAAAAAGGTAAGCTGTTTTCCCTGCTGTGTATCTGAATGTTGTTTTGCGGTTAAACGTTAAGCAGCAAGTAATTCCTGCTCGTACTTCATCATCTCATTGAGATTTTTGAAGTAGGATTGAGAGATTTCTTCAGGACTGAAAACGGTCATACCGATAAGCTCACCGAGTCGGTGATTTCCCTGCCAATAACCTACCCATTCTCTTAGTGGTAATACCCATAAGCAACGTTTAAGAATATCGCTAAATAACTCACCATTGGATTTACGGCGGTTATCTGACATAAAGGCTGCTTGGTTTGCATAATGTAGGGCGTATTTATTGTCGCATTTGTGGTGTACACACAATGTAAATCACGAAATCTTGCGTTGAAAGATTCGGCTAGATTGTTGTTAATGCCTTGATAACTGTATGCTTCTTGATGATTGACAGCCTATTTTGTGTAGTGGAAATCTAACTCTGCATAAGCAGGATTTTCATCACACATAATATTACTTCCTGTTTTGACAAACTGGTGATTGAGTGCAAGCACGGTATTGGCACTTTCACTGTAATCCATTGCGACAATGGTACGGTTTGAACCCCATAGGGTTTCATCGTTTGATGCTCGTTGATTTAGACTGATAATACAACGTTTGGTTGGTCTAAATTTAGGAAATTTAGTCTTTTTATCACGTTGTTTATGCATATTCTTACGAAAGTTAGGCTTTCTTAGTGTGAAGTTAATCCATGCCCCATCTTCGTGAATTTCGCCTTGTAATGGGCTTAAATCTCGTGTTTTGAATAAGGCCTCACGCAATTTATGGCAAAGTACAAAAGCCGTTTTGTAACTAATATTGAGATGGCGACTCATTGTGATAGCAGAAATGCCTTTGACTTCATTCGCAAATAATAAAATAGCTGCCAAAATATCAACAAAAGACAATTTATGAAAAGCAAATGCCGTGTAATGGTAATGTAGAAATGACGCTGGCAATACTTACAACACCAACGTTTACGAGACTGTAGAAAATACGCATTGTGGCGGATTCCGCAATGCGGACACACCACATCTGTAATATCATTAGTATTTCCCCAGCGGTTTGCTTTTAAAAGCTGGAAGGCTTCATCTTCGCTTAGGCGAAAGATGTGTTTAAGGGATAGTGTTTTAGATTTGCTTGAGAGTAAATAATGTTGAGCCATAAGTATTCCTTGTGTGTACAAGGCACTCAAAGCCAAACGCTAGACATAAAAAATCGCCCACCTGAATTTTCAGGTCGGCTCAAAGCGTTTTGGGTTGCTTCGAATACCGAACACACCGAATAATTACGGTGAAACCTAGATACGCCTTATCGACTAAAATCACAACAATGTTGCGAAGTTTGAACAATGTCAAGCCATCGATTTAAATGGCGTATCTATCCTTGCAAGCAAGGCTAAAGGCGAATATATTCGCAAGCTATTTATTTTCGCAAAAGATACGGATATTTCATTGCGGAAAAATACTGTTTACCATCTTTATCAAAGCTGTACACATTACTAACAACCCTAATATTAAAAGGCGGTTCTTTTCCGATTTTTACTAATTGTCGTGCATTTCGTCTAAATCGACGATTAGCAATACGTTTATCCTGTTTTTCACTCTCTGCGCTCGTTATACCGCAAATAGGTGTCTTTTTATAACTTCTGCTCATTGTTCTCTCCTAAACTAAGTCAATGACTTAGCTTTCGCAGAGAATCACTCCGTATTTCATTATCATATCGATTTCCTATTAAGTCAGGATTTATGTAGCATTTAATACTAATCCTACTTTAGATGGCTTTCAACTATAAAATATAGCCGACTTGTTCAACCTGAGAATTTCCTCCAATTTTTGCTCGCTGTTTTTGGGCATATAGGACAAAATTGTTGGTAATAATTCTTTTTGATAATTATTACCAACCCTTTTAATAGAGGCATATTTTTGCAAAAAATCAACCTTTTTTTCTACTATACCTACATATTCAAGTAGCTAAAATGCTTGGATAACTAGGCAAGTATTCATAAACTACTGTTAATAATAATCTTTTGTTAATTAAATATTACATCATAATTGCATTTTCTACCGCCAATTTTGCTTGTTCTAATAAATCCTTACTTTCCTTTCGCAGATGGTTAGAATGCTGGATAAGTTGAGCAATTTGGGTTTGAGTTTTTTTATCGATCAATGGTAGAGGAATATTTAAAAACTCATCTTTATTGATCGCAGTTAAAATTGTTCCCGAACAACCTTGTTTTAAAAGCTGTTGCAATGGTTCAGATTTAAATAATACCAGTAACGTTTCAGAATTAATCTTATCTGACGAAATCACATAAAACCCTGTTGAACAAATCGCTTGGTCATATTCATCTAACACAATTGCACAACTTGCCAAAGAACCTTCAATACTTGAGATAATAACATCATTTTTTACCACTTTTCGTCTCGCTCGGCTAGGTAAATCAATACCTAAACCCACTGTTGAACCTGTAATTTCGCCTGAATTTCCGATATTAGAAAGTTCAATATAGTGATAATGTTCATTTTCTTTTGGATTAAAATTTTTGTCTTTTAATTTGCAAGCATTTCTTACTATTTCAAAATCATTCGAATACATTTCAATTTTGGTTTTATAACTTTCATACTTCGCCTGATAAAACTCCGCATCTAATCGCCCTGAAAGCCTGAAGCTCGCAGAAAAAGATTTAATATTTACCGCTTGTTCTTTGGCTTGGAAATCTTGTAAGCCTAAGGTTTCTAACAATAACGTTTCAGCTTGTTTATAGCTTAATTCAGATTGAATTAAATTATCACGAGCTTGTTCAAATTTAGCTTTTAATTTCAATTGAAAATCCATTGGCAAAATAGGAATAAAACTTTCTTTCACCTCCTCTGGATTTATATTTGTTTGGTTAATAGATTGTCTTGCTCTCCGCTTTAAATCCCAAACACCATATTTTGAATTTAAATAAGCTGTTAAGTATTCAGGCAAAATTATATTTTCATCGGGCACAAAACGCACCAAATAAGACGCAAACACAAAATCTTTATTCATCTGTTTATAATATACGCCTGTTCTTCCAACCCATTCAAAAGAATTTGTACGATTAAATAAGACATCTCTATCTTTTAATTCAAATGTTTCAAATTCACTATTTGTAATGTCTGCAAATTTAGATACAGAAAAATCACACATCATATTGTGAATTTCATTCATTCGATAAATTGGTACACCAATACCATTTTCATTCATTGCAATAGAAATACCATATTGAGAAGTTTTTAAACATTCCCCAATTTTTCTATAATTTAATTTTGGATTTAAAATAGGTTCTTTTGTCCAAAAGTCCGTATCAAAACGGAAATCTTTATTTGTTAATGTTTTACTAAAAGAAACCTCACCCACCTCCAACCCCTCCAATAACTTTTGATAATTAACGTTATCAAAGGGGTTTAATCCTTTCCCACAAAAGAGAGCTTTTCTTTTTTGGCAAATTCCAAAAAGGCTTCAGCAATACCGTCTTGGGTTAAGCCGTCGTGGTTAAAAAGGTCGTGTTTAACGATTAGATGTCCGTGACTATCTAATACTGGACTTCCGTCAGCATTACGAACAAAAATTTTATCACCACTATTGTCTTTGCTTGGCTCTTGCATTGTGGCGAAGAAAATTGGGTAATCATCCACTTTGGGGCAAAGTTCATCATCCCATTTTTGTACTAATAATACGCTGGTTTTCGTACCTGTATGCGGTTTAAACACATTACCGTGTAAACCTACTACACCTAAAATACGACAGCGTTCAGCAATAAATTCACGAATAGCTTTATCTGAACTGTTATTAAATCGACCTTGTGGTAGCACTATTGCCATTCTTCCACCATCTTTTAAGAAATCTAAATTACGCTCAATGAAGAGAACATCACGCCCAACTTTTGTCTGAGCTTTCTCATTAGATTTTTTTCCTAATTCATATTTGGCTAAAATTCGACTTTCTTTGATATCACCTGCAAATGGTGGATTTGCCATCAATACATCAAATTTAAAATCTCTATTACTATCTTTGTTTGCTCTAAGTTTTCTGATTTTTTTCCAACCTTCGCCATAGGTATCCAGCCATTCAGTATCGCCGACAATTTCTTTTTTTGTATTACCCGTTTTTTCGTCCCAACGCTCCCAATCTAAAGTATTTAAATGCAGAACATTAGTTTGCCCATCACCTGCAATAAGATTTAAGGTTCTTGCTACACGAACAGCTTTTTCATCAAAGTCTATCGCAAATACTTTGCTAGTTACATAGTCTGTACACTCGACAGGTTTTTCTTCGCTAGTAAATAAATGGCTTTTATGTAATCCTTTCTCTTTCAGAATTTGTTCCCACACGTGAAAAATGGTATGTACAGGGAAACCACAACTACCTGATGCAGTATCAATTATGCTTTCATCTTTTGTAGGGTTAAGCATTTTTACACACATATCAATAACATAACGTGGGGTAAAATATTGCCCTTTCTCGCCCTTGCTTGATTTGCTTATTAAATACTCGAAAGCTTCATCAACTACATCTAAGTTAGAATTAAATAATTTCACATCTTGAAGAGATGACACACAAACAGATAAATGTGATGGCGTAAGTTGAATTTTTGCATCTTCAGAGAATACGCCTTCCCATTTTTCATTCGCTTTTTCAAATAAAGATTGAATTTTATTTTTTAATTCAATTTCTGTATTACCATTATTTCTGAACTCTAAATATCGATCTTTATTTCTTCCACTTTGCATTTCATCATAAAGTTTTGTGAAGATGAGTTTAAATACTTCTTCAAATACATCTATTCCAGCATTTGCTAGCACTTCATCTTCCATTTCTAAAATAAGATCTTTTAAAGATTTTCTTTCATTTACCAATTTATCATATTTAATCAAATCATCAATGGTATATTTTTCATTCAATATATCGGATAGTTTTTCATTCACGTTAGGAATGTTAGATATATCTTCAAAGTAGTTTGGAGCCTTACGATGATAGAATGAAATAGATTCTCCATTAGTCCAAACTCCCATAGGTGAACCTGTCGCATTACAATAAGATTTTAGTTGTTCTTTACCATCTTTTAGTTTTGGTTTTTTAAGCTCAACAATAATATAAGCTGAATTAACATTATCTTTATCTCGAACAATAATATCTGCACGTTTTTCTTCTCGACCAAAATTTACCGTGCTTTCTACATTAATTCTATCTATTGGGTATTGGTATTTATGGATAAGTGTAGATAAGTAGAGTTGTCGAATGATTTCTTCTGGTGTGAGCTTAATTTCTTTTTTTCGAATAATACAAGGAACGAAATAGGTTATTTTACCTTTTTGTTCTTTAGAGATGATTCTAGCTTCTAATTCTTCAATTTGCTCTTGTGTAAATTGACTTAATTTATATTGACTATCTTTAAGGATAGCTTCTAATTTAATTGAATTAGTCATTGGCAACCTCCCAAAATAAATTTGTAAGGTTGAATGAATAAGCATAAATTATTGCGTTGCGTTGCGTTGCGTTGCGTTGCGTTGCGTTGCGTTGCGTTGCGTTGCGTTGCGTTGCGTTGCGTTGCGTTGCGTTGCGTTGCGTTGCGTTGCGTTGCGTTGCGTTGCGTTGCGTTGCGTTGCGTTGCGTTGAACATTTTTGAAATCCTTATTTTAGTGTGTCAAGTAATAATTACTGTTTCTCTGAAATTTTTTTAAAAGAAATTGAGAAAGCATCTTTTAAATTTTCAGGCATAGTACGGTAATCTGAAATTAATTTCGTTTCTTGCTCTGACATTAGCGTTTTTTGTGGTTCAGACTGAAACATTTCGCCTTTACCACTTACCAGCCAGTTCAAATTCACTCCAACTTTGGCAATGGCAGCCATTCCTTCTGCATTAGGTTCACGTTCACCACCAACATAACCTTGTAGTGTGCGATAAGCGATTCCTGTCTGTTCTGCAAAATCTTTGATTTTCCAATTTTTTGCTTTACAAATTTGTCTAAGTCTTTTTGATATGCACATTTGAGCGTTCCATTTTCAATATTAGATTGACAAATACCGCAAACGAGCGTATACTTGACGTTGCATAGAGAATATTTTATCACGTTTGAGCGTGTTCCAAATCCCCTATAACACAAATTTTCAGCAAGTAAAACTTTTTAATATAACTTGAATAATTGCAATGGCTCAACACTTCCTTTTAACCAGCAAGGCTCGTACCTTATCGCCGATCAAGATAGCCCGACTATCTGATGATGAAGCGTTTTCGATGCTGTGTACTTTACGTTGGGGAAGTGAGAAGCATGTCATGTGTCCAAAATGTGGTGTACAACATCAAGCCTATTTTATTTCTACTCGCAAGCGATGGCGATGCAAACATTGTAAGCATACCTTTAGCATTACTTCAGGAACGATTTTTGCGAATCACAAGTTACCGATTCAAACCTATCTATTCGCTATCGCCTTATTTGTGAATGCGGTAAAAGGGATTTCAGCTTGCCAACTTTCACGTGACTTGAATGTACAGTACAAAATGGCTTTTACGCTTGCTCACAAAATTCGTGAGAGTTTAATCGTACAACGTGAGATTTTCCCCCTAGTAGGCGAGGTACATATTGATGCAACGTACGTACACTCCGCACCTCGTCCTAAAAACAAGAAAAGTGAACGACTAGATAGACGTTTAAAAGCCAATACCAATCCAAATAAGCGTGCGATATTGGTGATGCGTGAGCGTTATTCAGAACAGGAAACAGCTTCTAATCCACAATTAGTGGGTGCAAAGAAAACCATTACCTTCCCGATTTTGTCCGAAAACACGGAAACCGTGAAGAAATTGGCAGCAGCCTATATTGAGCCTAACAGTCGAATCCACGCAGATGAAAACAGTGCTTATGATGAACTGATGGTCAATTACGATTTGCAACGAGTAAACCACCAACGTGAATATCGTAGCGATGATGGCATTACGAACAACCTTGCCGAAAGCTACTTTGCACGTTTTAAACGTATGTATTACGGACAAGTCCACAAAATGAGTAACCTGTACCTTGATAACTACGTTAATGAAATTGCCTATCGTGAAGATACTCGCAAACTGGATAATTTAACCATTTTCAATGATATTACCAATAAATGCCTTAGTACTTCATCAGATAATGCTTGGAAAGGCTACTGGCAAGGTAATCATAGACAAATAGAACGGTTGGTAATGTAATGGCATATACGCTTGATAAAAAACTTAAAGAACTGGAATTTGAGCGTAAATAAGTACAAGAACATCTTTCGTTGCTTGATGATAAAATTCAGACATTACGCAAAGCGATTCAGATAATGGAAGCCGAAAATCAAGATATTACAGAATACAATACGGCACAATTCCAATATCGCACTCGCTGTCGCCGTTTTTCGGCAAATTCAGCAACCTTAATTATTTGCTTACTTAAAACAGAGCCAAATCGTTATTGGCGTGTTGAAGAAATTACAAAAGAAATCCTAATAGCAGATAATCAACCGAATACACCAGTAAATCGGGCTTACATCAAGAATGTTCACGCTGCAATGAATAGGTTACTCAAGAAAGGTATTGTAGAGCGACAATCAGATAAAGCTCATAAAGTGGCTTTATGGCAATTAAAAACTGAAAAATAGTGGCAAAATGTCGCTATTTCAGCAATTTCAACCGCCAATGAATCCCATTACGCTCAACTAATCCTTTTTTCGCTAACCGCAACAACATTCTTTTTACTACTTTATAATAGCTATCACCTACATCAACAAATTGTGGTTGCCCCACTAATCGTAATGCCTGCTCTGCGATATCCCCATACATCAACCACGTATCCTGATTTTCCCTTAAGACCTGTGCGATTAAGCGAGCGGTAATCGCCGACTGGCTTTTAGATGTTTTCGGCATAAATGGCGTTGCCAATTCGCTAATTTCTTGAGCTAAAAGCCGCATTTGTACCGTTAATAACTCTTGTTTTTCTTTCAACTGAAGTAACCGTTCAGCTAACTCGTGTTTGAGTAACTTTTGTGTCATAATAAAAATCCCTATTGAGTGAAAATTTCAATAGGGATTTTAATGTTTTCAATCGGTGAAATCTTTGTGCAATTGCTACATAATACCGGAAAAAACGGAAGTTAAGTGATTAGGTCTGAATAAAAATCCGCATATTTGTTATGTGCGGATTTTTATTTGAAAAGCGTAAAACTATTTTCTTGCTAATGGTGGGACAAACGTAATTCCCATATCCCAAGGTTGTTCAATCCAAGTATTTTGTGGAATTTCTACCACAAAATCATCTACTAAGCTTTCTCCAGCCGGTTTAGCAAAAACGGTGACAAAGCGAGCGTTTGGATACAATTCACGGATGGCACGTGCCGTATTGCCGGTATCTACCAGATCATCAACCACAATAAAACCTTCTCCGCCATTTTCTACTTGTGCGGCGTGTAATACGGTTAATTCACCTTGTTTGTTGTGATCGTAGCTGGAAATACACACGGTATCTACGTGGCGTAAACCAAGTTCACGCGCTAAAACTGCTGCGGGAAATAATCCGCCACGGCTGACAGCAATAATTCCTTTCCATTGTGTTGCGGGAAGTAAACGCTCTGCTAATTTACGGGCGTGCATTTGAAACATATCCCAAGTTACCACATATTTTTCGCTCATAATTCACCTTAAATAAAATGTAGGTCGATAACCGACTGATAAATAAAATTGCAATAGGATAACTCGAAATGCATTTTTATGCTATTATTTTGACGAATTTTTTCACATTTTAAGGAGAAAAAAATGTCTGAAATTACACAATTACAACCAAAACTGTTGTGGCAATGGTTTGATCAAATTTGTGCGATTCCGCATCCCTCGTATCATGAAGAAAAACTGGCTGAATTTATTGTCGAATGGGCAAAACAAAAACAACTTTTCGTACAACGTGATGAGGTGGGGAATGTGTTAATTCGAAAACCGGCAACAGCCGGTATGGAAAACCGCAAATCACTAGTGTTGCAGGCACATTTGGATATGGTGCCGCAGGCAAATGAAGATACTCAACATGATTTTACGCAAGATCCGATCCAGCCTTATATTGATGGCGAATGGGTTCGCGCCAAAGGAACGACCTTGGGTTCCGATAACGGTATTGGCATGGCGTCGGCGTTGGCGGTGCTTGCCAGTGATGATCTGGCGCATCCGGAGTTAGAAGTTTTATTGACCATGACAGAAGAACAGGGCATGGAAGGTGCACTGGGATTGCGTCCGAATTGGTTACAAAGTCAAATTATGATCAATACGGACACTGAAGAAAACGGCGAGATTTATATTGGTTGTGCCGGCGGGGAAAATGCGGCGTTAACGCAGCCAATCGAATGGGAAACCAATGGATTTGCTCACAGTTACCAAGTGAGCTTAAAAGGATTAAATGGCGGGCATTCCGGCTGCGATATTCACACTGGACGTGCTAGTGCAATCAAATTAATGGCGCGTTTTTTAGCAGAATTGCAGCAAAAACAACCGCACTTTGCCTTTGCGTTAAGTGAAATTCGTGGCGGTTCTGTGCGCAATGCCATCCCGCGTGAAGCCTTTGCGACCTTATGCTTTGATGGGGACGTTGAAATTTTGCAAAGTGCGGTGAAAAATTTTGCGGTTTTATTGCAAAGCGAATTGGCGTTAGTGGAAAAAAATCTTGCCTTAACGCTACAACCTTGTGAAAAACCGGCTCGCGTTTTTTCGGCGAAAACGACGGTATCAGCAGTGAATTTATGGAATTTGCTGCCAAATGGCGTGATTCGTTATAGCGATGTGGTTGAGGGCGTGGTGGAAACGTCGCTCAGTATTGGTGTACTTAAAACGGAAGAAGATCACATCACTGGCACTATTTTGCTGCGTTCATTAATTGAAAGCGGACGTGAGTATGTGGAATCTTTATTACGCTCTTTAGCAACGCTTTCCGGCGCGCAAGTGCGCTTTTCCGGTGCTTATCCGGGCTGGGAGCCGCAAAGAGAAAGTGAAATTTTAGCCTTGACTGAACAGTTTTATGCGGAAGTGTTAGGCTATGCTCCCGTGATCAAGGTTATCCACGCTGGATTGGAATGCGGATTATTGAAAAAAATCTATCCGGAATTAGACGTGGTTTCTATTGGACCGACGATTGTAAACGCTCACTCACCGGATGAAAAAGTGCATATTCCGGCGGTACAAACCTATTGGCAATTATTGACTAAACTACTCGCTAATATTCCGCATAAATAATGCAAAAGTTAAATAATACAAAACCTTGTCGGCAAAACCGGCAAGGTTTTTTTCATCTTTGTTTATGCTACTTCGGCGCGATAAACCAAAGGCGCAGGTGATCATAAATCCAATTGAAAATAAAGGTATAAACCAAAATCAGCAGCGTTAAACCAATATCCATCAAAAAGGCGCTCCACCAATCAATTTTCAGCCAATAGGCAACGAGCGGCAAGGTGAACATCAGTAATCCGCCTTCAAACGCCAAGGTATGCCCCATTCGTAGCAGAACGCCACGTTTTTCGCGTGGACCAGTAAAAATACGGTCAAACAACCAATTGAAAATAAAATTCCAGAATACAGCAATGACGGAAATTAAGATCACCATGATCGTCAGTTGATCCAATTGGTGTTGGCTGACGAATTTTAATGCGGCGATAGAAAGCAAAATAGCTAACACTTCAAATAATACCGCATGAAAACAGCGCTCGTAAAATCCCATCATCAATTATCTTAAACTTGTTCAGAATTGACCGCACTTTGGGCTTTTTTGTTCGCTTTTTCGGCGATCTTGCCTTTTTCTGAATGCGCATTTTCAACGCTTGGTTTGCGGCGTTTTCCGATATTTTTACTGTCTTTATGCCGAACTTTTACTTTTTTCTGTTCCGCCTTTTTCTTTTCTTCGCGTTTTTCTTTTAGGCGCGCTTTTTGTTTTTTGCTCACAGTTTTGATTTCACCATCTTTTGGCGGTTTGGTTCGTGGCTCAAGTCCTTCCAAGATTCGCGCTTTTAAAATTTCTTGTGTATAACGTTTAATTTTGCCCAATAATTTATAATCATGAGCCTCCACAAAGGACACCGCCGCGCCTTTCTTGCCGGCTCGCGCAGTGCGCCCGATACGATGCAAATAAGTATCTGCGCTATAAGGCAAATCGAAATTCATCACGTGGCTGACATCTTCAATATCAATTCCGCGCGCTGCCACATCCGTTGCCACCAAAACAGTCACCACGCCATTTTTCAGTTTATCGATGGCATTGTTGCGCTGGGTTTGCGCCATTTCGCCCTCCAAATAGGTACTGCGAATGCCACGTTTGCGCAAGGTCTCCGACAGTTCGCGCACATCTTCCCGACGGCGCACAAACACAATGCCGCGCGTCACCTGTTCTTGTTCGATAAAACGTGCCAGCAATTTGATTTTATGTTCTTGGCTGTCGGCGTGATAATACCATTGTTGAATTTTTTTGCGTTCACGACGACTAGGTTCCGCATCAATTTCAAGAGGATCGTTAAGTAAACGCGCGGCAAAATCCGTTAATAATTCGCCCTCTAACGTAGCGGAAAATAAAAAGGTTTGTTTGCGCCAACGGGTTTCGGCAGCAATTTTCTCCGCATCTTGCCCAAAGCCCATTTGCAGCATTCGATCGGCTTCGTCAAAAATTAAGATTTCCACCGCGCGACAATCGAAATTTTCCTCTTTGATGTATTGCAACAAGCGTCCCGGTGTGGCGACCACAATATCTTGATTATGGTTAAAAATTTCACCGTGATTTTGATAAGCCACGCCGCCGGTGATGGTGGCAATTTTTAATGGGGTAAATTGCGCCAAATCTTCTGCTTGTTGCGCGACTTGCATTGCCAATTCACGTGTCGGCGTGAGGACTAATACGCGTGGCGCACCGGGTTTGCGACGCGGATAATCAAGCAAATGTTGTAGTGCGGGCAATAAAAACGCCGCAGTTTTTCCCGTTCCGGTTGGTGCAGAGCCTAAAATATCGCGCGCTTCCATTGCAGCCGGAATGGTTTGTGCTTGAATGGCGGTGGGGCGAGTATAGCCTTTTTGTACAATGGCGCGTAATAATTCAGGCGCTAAATCAAAATCTTCAAATTGTGTTATGGTCATATTTCTTGTTACTATAAGGTCAAATTTGACCCTGATTATACCGTACTTTGCCGATAAAGTGCGGTGGATTTTTGAGATATTTATGCACCAAGCAAAAAGCGGATTTCGCTTTAAACAATTTTATGTTAATCATCAGCGCTGTGCCATGAAAGTGGGAACAGACGGGATTTTATTGGGCGCGTGGGCGGATATTACGCCGGGTGAACGCTTATTAGATTTGGGTTGCGGCAGCGGATTGATAGCTTTAATGTTGGCACAACGCACATCAGAACGCGCCCACATTAGCGCGCTGGAATTGGATACTGACGCTTTTTTGCAAGCGCAAGAAAATATTCAGGCATCGCCTTGGGCAGGGAAAATGGCATTGTATCATCAAGATATTAACGATTTTTGCCAAAAGTGCGGTCAAAAATTCGACGTTATTGTGTCCAATCCGCCTTATTTCCCGCCGGCGCAACCTTGCGCCTCCTCGCAACGATCCTTAGCGCGCTATGCGCAACAAAGCCATGCCCATTGGTTGAAATTGGCGGCAAATTGTTTGAGTGAGCATGGGCAAATTCATGTTATTTTGCCCGTTGAGGCTGGCGAAACGTTAATAAAACAGACCGCACTTTCTTGTTGGCACCGTTGCGAGGTGATCACCAAACAAGGGAAAACGCCACAACGCCTGTTGCTCACCTTTGGCTTGCAACCCAAACCCATGCAACGATCGCAGCTTTGTATTTACAACGCGGAAAATCAATATACAGATGAATTTATTCAATTGACCAAGGCGTTTTATTTGAAGTTTTAGCAAAATTTATCTAAGAAGCGATAATATTGTGTTCCAATGCGAGTTGCTACTTTTTTTATCCATTTTCCTCCATAAATAGAAGGGACTTTTAGCATTTCAAATATTCTTAGTCGTTCATCGTTACCAAGTATCGCTTCTGCAATAATACGCCCAGCTAAACCGGTTAATGCTACGCCATGACCAGAATAGCCATGAGCAAAATAGACATGAGGATTAATGCGTCCAATATGGGGATTGGCATTTAAGGTCATATCAATTGGACCTCCCCAACCGTAATCAATTTTAACTTGCTCTAAATGTGGAAAAACGTGCAACATATTTTTTCGCATGATATCGATCATATTATGATCTGAGCTGGAATCACTACCAAAGAGTAAGCGGTTATCCGCACTTAATCGGTAATAATCAAGCAGATAATTGTTATCGCAAACAGACATTCCGTTGTTGATAATAGAATCTGCGACGGTCTGCGATAATGGTTCGGTGGCGATAATAAAACTTTCTACCGGCAAAATCTTTGTTGCAATACCCCGATGTAGGGCTTTAGGTAAGGTGGTGATATAGGCATTTGTTGCTAAGACGACATCTTTTGCAACGACGGAGGCAGAAGAGGTTTTTACGGTGATTTTGGATGTTGCAATATGTAAATCAACGACAGGAGATTGCTCATAAATTTGGACGCCCAATTGTAAACAGGCTTTAGCCAGACCTAAACAATAATTTAGGGGATGAAGATGACCGGAATTACTATCAAATAATGCACCTTGATAAATTTTACTGCCTAAATGCTGTTCTAGGCGTGATTTATCCCATAGTTGCATATGGGGGTAAGCAAAGGCTTCACGACAAACTTGCTCAATGGCAATGAGATCGTCCATTCGGCGAGAATTAAGTGCCAAGGTGGCATATCCTTTTTTCCAGTCACATTGAATGTCGTATTTTGAAATTCGTTCATCAATGATGTCGATAGCTTCTAACGACATTTCCCATAACTTACGGGCGTTCTCAAAGCCGACTTGGGTGATATAGTCGTCTATACCGTCTTCAAACCCGTTAATCGCTTGACCTCCGCTACGACCTGAAGCTCCAAATCCGATTCTAGCACTTTCTAATACAATAACACTTTTTCCTTGTTCTGCTAATTCAAGTGCGGTAGATAAACCACAAAAACCAGCACCAATAACACATACATCTGCTGCTTGATTGTGCGTTAATGTAGGCTGTCGTAAGGACAGATTTCGAGTATCAAAATAATAGGATTTTATATGTTCTTGATAAGAAGATAAAAGTTTCATAAGCCTGTCTTGTTGCAAAGGGGGTGAAATGTTACACCACTGTAAAATATGTGAAATCTTCCACTATGAAAGGGGCTAAGATCTGCTATACTTGAGCGGAACATTATAGTCGTTCGCAGTAATTTGTAAAATTACTTTTTAACTACACTTTTTATCATCACAGCCTGTGATAGGGGAGAAATTTAAATTGAAAAAATCCATTTTTCGTTTACTTCAATCGTTTTTTTGTATTTTTATCTCTTTTTTTTCATTATCTAGTTTGGCTAATGAAAAACTTTATGTATATAACTGGACAGATTATGTTCCCTCCAATCTTATCGCTCAATTTACGAAAGAAACCGGTATAGAGGTTATCTATTCTACTTTTGAGAGCAATGAAGAAATGTATGCTAAATTGAAATTGCTGTCGAATAATGCCGGTTATGATTTAGTATTTCCATCGAGTTATTATGTAGGGAAAATGGCAAAAGAAGGAATGTTGCAGCCGCTGGATCATTCTCAATTGAGTAATTTTAATCAAATTCCAACTTACTTATTGGGCAACGATTTTGATCCACAAAATCAGTATTCTTTGCCTTATATTTATGGTGTGACAGGTATTGCTGTAAATAAAGAGTATATTCCGGTAGAAAAAGTGCAAAGTTGGGCTGATTTATGGAATCCTGCCTATAAAGGCAACGTTTTATTAACCAGTGACTCGCGAGAAGTATTTCATATCGCATTGTTATTAAATGGAAACTCGCCTAATACAACGAAAGAGTCTGAAATCAAAGCTGCTTACGATCGGTTACTTCAATTGTTACCTAATGTCGCAGTCTTTAATTCCGACTCTCCTGAAGTTCCCTATGTACAGGGCGAGGTGTCACTTGGTATGATTTGGAATGGATCCGCTTATCTAGCAGAGAAAGAAAATCCAAATTTGGCATTTTTGTATCCAAAAGAAGGGGCGATTTTATGGATGGATAATTATGCAATCCCTAAAGGTGCTAAAAATGTACAAAATGCCTATCGTTTTATCGATTTCTTGCTCCGTCCAGAGAATGCCAAAGTGATTATTGAACGAATGGGCTTTTCAATGGCAAATGAGGGGGTAAAAGCATTGTTATCGCCTGAAATCGTGCAAAACCCGGTGCTTTTCCCACCGGAAGAAGAAATCAAAAAAGGAGTTTTACAAGGCGATGTTGGAGAAGCAGTGGATATTTACGAGAAATATTGGAATTTACTGAAAGCGCACTGATATCAACTAATAAACTGGTGATAAAAATAAGGGGCGTTAAGCCATTGACTTAATAAATTGAGTGCCTAACCAGCACTCAATTTTTTTGATGTTTCTATTTTTTCTTTATAATGTTGGCGACAGACAGATAGATAACGTTCGTTCCCACCGATTTGAATTTGTTCACCGTCTTTGACGACTTCACCTTGTGCATTGAGGCGCAATACAAAGTTGGCCTTGCGTCCGCAGTAGCAAATGGTTTTTAGCTCTTCTAATTGATCTGCCCATGCAAGTAAATACTGGCTTCCTTCAAATAATTCCGCTTGGAAGTCGGTTCTCAGTCCGTAACAAAGCACCGGAATATGCAATTTATCCACCACGTCACTTAGCTGGTAAACCTGTTCTTTGGTTAAGAATTGCGCTTCGTCCACCAAAATACAATGCAGCTTTTGTTGTTCCAAATGGGTGGCAATTTCTAAAAATAAATCGGTGTTTTTGTGAAATAAATTGGCATCTTGATGAATGCCGATGCGGGAGGTGACTTGCCCTTGTCCGAAACGATCGTCGATCGCGGCAGTGTAGACTAAGGTGTTCATGTCGCGCTCGCGATAGTTGTAATCTGATTGCAAAAGCGTGGTGGATTTGCCTGCGTTCATGGTGGAGTAGTAAAAATAGAGTTTTGCCATAATGTTGTTTGCCCTAAGGTGCGGTCATTTTTACGCCGATTTTAACGGGCGAAGGTCGGTCATTATCCAGCGTGGTTTAACGTCGATTTCTAACGGTGTTTGTTCGCCTTGTTTTAAGCGCAAAAAGCCGGTGTAAGCAATCATGGCGCCATTGTCGGTACAAAATTGTGGTTGCGGGTAAAAGACTTCGCCTCCCAGTTGCTGCATTAATTCAGCTAGGGATTGGCGCAGTTGTTTGTTGGCGCTGACGCCACCTGCGATAACTAAGCGTTTAAAACCGGTTTCTTTTAATGCGCGACGACATTTAATCGCCAAGGTTTCGACCACCGCTTGTTGAAAGGCGTGCGCAATATCCGCTTTGCTTTGCTCGCTTAATTCGCCTTCTTGTTTGAGCGTTTGGGCGATAGTATTGGCAGCGAAGGTTTTTAGACCGGAAAAACTAAAATCCAATCCCGGGCGATCGGTCATTGGGCGCGGAAATTGAAAGCGGTTTGGATTGCCTTTTTCTGCCAAACGGGAAAGTGCTGCGCCACCGGGGTAATCAAGTCCAAGTAATTTAGCGGTTTTATCAAAGGCTTCGCCTGCGGCATCATCAATACTTTCGCCTAGTACTTGATATTGTCCGATCGCATCCACACGGACTAATTGGGTGTGACCACCGGAAACGAGTAAGGCGATAAAAGGAAAGTGCGGTGCATTTTTTTCTAACATTGGTGCTAATAAATGCCCTTCCATATGATGCACACCCACCGCCGGAACATTCCAAGCGTATGCTAGTGAGCGGGCGATAGTGGAGCCGACCAACAGTGCGCCGACAAGACCAGGACCGCAAGTATAAGCAATACCATCAATTGCTTGCGCGGTTAAATTGGCTTCTTGTAATGCGGCTTGGATTAAGGGCGCGGTTTTGCGGATATGATCTCGTGATGCCAATTCCGGTACCACACCGCCATAATCTGCGTGCAGCGCGATTTGGGTATATAATTGATTGGCGATCAAGCCACGATCTTCGTCATAAATCGCCACGCCGGTTTCATCACAAGATGTTTCAATGCCTAAAATTCGCATTTTATTTCTCTTTTTCGTTGTTTATCAGTTAAAAAATTGTCGCTGATTTTACCGCGTTTTCTCCTTTTTCTCTAGTTAGGTGCGGGTTTTGCAATAAAAAGATCAATCTTTTCTTTACTTTTTACCGTTATTTAGATTAAAATTGCGACCCTTATTAAGTTATAAATAAGCCGTTTATCAAAACGGTCACTAAATTTTGCAAAATATTAATCCAATTGAGGTGATGGCTTATGCCTGTAATTAAAGTACGTGAAAACGAATCATTTGACGTAGCATTACGTCGTTTTAAACGCTCTTGCGAAAAAGCGGGTATCTTGGCAGAAGTTCGCAGCCGCGAATTCTACGAAAAACCAACGACTATTCGTAAACGTGAAAACGCAACGCGCGCAAAACGTCACGCAAAACGCGTAGCGCGTGAGAATGCACGTAATACACGTTTGTACTAATTAAACATTCGTTCCATAACTCGAGTTAAACAAACCGTGAAACCGTTCGGAATCACGGTTTTGTTTCTTTTCAAGTTCAGCTTATAATTCTTCATATTTTCTCGACATGAGCAGAGGTGAAATTCGATGGCTGGTCTTATTCCACGATCATTTATTGACGATATTCTTGCCAGAACGGATATTGTTGAATTAATTCACAGCCGAGTGAAACTCAAAAAGGCAGGGCGTGATTATCAGGCTTGCTGTCCATTTCATCACGAAAAAACACCGTCGTTTACGGTAAGTCCAAAGAAGCAGTTTTATCATTGTTTTGGTTGTCATGCACATGGTAATGCGATTTCGTTTTTAATGGAATACGATAAGTTAGAATTTATTGATGCGGTTGAAGAATTAGCGGCTATGCATGGATTAGAAATTCCTTACGAAAAATCACCGCACTTTGATGGAGATTCTGTTAAGAATAAGCGTACATTATATGAATTAATGCGGGAAATTGCGCAGTTTTATCAGCAACAATTGTTGAAGCATATTCCACCACAACATTATTTGCAACAGCGCGGGTTATCGCCAGAGATTATTCAGCGCTTTCAAATCGGTTTTGTGCCGAATACCTCTAATGCGGTGTTGCGAAAATTTGGCGCTAATGTCGAATTACAACAAAATTTATTCGATGCAGGGATGCTATCGCGCAATGAGCGTGGTGATGTTTATGATCGTTTTCGCCATCGCATTATGTTTCCGATTCGGGATCGGCGCGGGCGTTATATTGCCTTTGGTGGGAGGGTGTTAGGTGATGAAAAGCCGAAATATTTGAACTCGCCGGAATGTACGATTTATCACAAGGGCAATGAATTGTACGGTTTATTTGAAGCGTTGCAGGTCAATGATAGTCCGGAGATGTTGTTGGTAGTGGAAGGGTATATGGATGTGGTGGCGTTGGCGCAATTCGGGGTAGATTATGCGGTGGCATCTTTGGGTACCGCGACGACGCCGGAACAAATTCAGGTCGCCTTTCGTGCCACAGAACAACTCGTGTGTTGCTATGATGCGGATCGTGCTGGGCGTGATGCGGCATGGCGTGCGTTAGAAAATGCCTTGCCTTTCTTAGAAGACGGTCGCCAGTTGAAATTTATTTTTTTGCCGGATGGTGAAGATCCGGATACGTTTATTCGGCAATATGGTAAAGCGGCATTTGAAGATTATTTGAAAAATGCACAATCGTTGAGTGACTTTTTATTTGCAACCTTGAGTGCGCAAGTGGATTTTTCTTCGCCTGAGGGGAAAACTAAATTGGCGGCGTTGACGATACCTCTCATTAAAAAAGTGCCGGGCGAGATGTTGCGTTTGTCATTGCGCAATATGTTGGCACAAAAATTAGGGATTTTTGATCAATCACAATTAGATCATCTTATCCCACAGGCAGCTGATCCGGCTCACGTAGCGAAGGAGAAAAAATCCGAACTGAAACGCACGCCGATGCGGGTGCTGATTGCGTTGTTGCTGCAAAATCCGCACTTAAGTCAGCTGGTACCAAATTTGGCGCCATTGCGAGTGTTAAACGAGCCGGGGCTGGATTTGTTAGAAAAATTAACCGCACTTTGCCAGCAAAAAGTGGGGCTTACCACGGGGCAAATTTTGGAATATTGGCGCGACGATAAAGAATATGGTACGCCTCTTGAAATTCTGGCAGTTTGGGATCATTTAATTGATGATGACAAAGTTGAAGATACATTTCGTGAAACGCTGAAATATTTTTATCTTCAATTAATTGACAAAAATATTGAAAGGTTGATTGCTAAAGAGCGCGCTGAAGGATTGGAGCTAAACGAAAAGCAAGAATTGGCTCAATTATTGATGAAAAAACAGCAAAATAAATAGTTAATCAACGTTAACAATGGTAAAATCAAGCGTATTTTATCTTCCACAACATTATGAATCAAGGCGGATATTTGTATGGAGCAAAACCAACAATCTCAATTGAAATTGTTAATCGCACAAGGTAAAGAGCAAGGTTATTTGACCTATGCGGAAGTAAATGATCATCTCCCAGAAGAGTTGGTTGATACGGATCAGATCGAAGACATTATTCAGATGATCAATGATATGGGGATTCAAGTGCTTGAATCTGCCCCTGATGCGGATGATTTAATGCTAAATGAAGCGATTGCTGATGAAGATGTGGTTGAAGAAGCAACGCAAGTGTTGTCCAGTGTGGAAGCCGAATTGGGAAGAACAACCGATCCTGTGCGTATGTACATGCGCGAGATGGGGAGTGTTGAGCTCTTAACGCGTGAAGGTGAGATTGATATTGCAAAACGTATTGAGGAAGGCATTAACGAGGTACAAAGTGGTGTTGCTGCTTATCCTGAAGCGCTAAATTATTTGTTAGAACAATATGATTTAGTGGAAGAAGGTGGAATGCGTTTAGCGGATTTGATTACCGGCTTTGTCGATCCTAATGCGGTGAGCGATACGGATATTGATGAGCTGGAGAAAGTACTTTCCGAAGATGAGGATGAGGTCGGCGATATTGATTTGGAAGACGACGAAGAAGAGGAAGAAGAAAGCGAAGAAGAAAGCGAAGAAGAAAGCGCAGATGATTCTGACTCGGATAATTCCGTGGATCCAGAAGTGGCGCGTGAAAAATTTGCCGAATTAAGATTACAGCACCAAAAAACGCTGGAAGCTATTCAAAAACACGGCAGAAATAAGAAAGCAGCGAAAGATCAAATTCAAATTTTAGCGAATATTTTTACGCAATTCCGGCTTGTACCAAAGCAGTTTGATGCATTGGTGCTTTCAATGCGAAATATGATGAAACGGGTTCGTAATCAAGAACGTTGTATTCAAAAGATGATGGTTGATTATGCCAAAATGCCAAAATCAACATTCCAAAAAGAGTTTATTGGACATGAAACAACTGATATTTGGTTAGTGAAAGCGTTGTCATCAAGTAAATCTTGGTCGGATAAAATTGCACAATATGAAGATCAAATTCGTCAATGTATCGAGAATTTAATCCAAATTGAGCAGGATACAGGTTTAACGGTTCAACAAATTCGTGATATTTGCGAACGTGTTTCACAAGGCGAACTAAAAGCTCGTCGTGCCAAAAAAGAAATGGTGGAAGCGAACTTACGTTTGGTGATTTCTATTGCGAAAAAATATACCAACCGCGGCTTACAATTCTTGGATCTAATCCAAGAGGGAAATATCGGATTGATGAAAGCGGTAGATAAATTTGAATATCGGCGCGGTTATAAATTCTCCACTTATGCGACTTGGTGGATTCGTCAAGCGATTACGCGTTCTATTGCAGATCAAGCAAGAACGATCCGTATTCCGGTGCATATGATAGAAACCATTAATAAATTAAATCGTATTTCTCGTCAGATGTTACAAGAAATGGGACGCGAGGCTTCTCCGGAAGAATTGGCAGAGCGTATGGGAATGCCGGAAGATAAAATTCGTAAGGTATTGAAAATCGCCAAAGAACCGATTTCAATGGAAACACCGATTGGTGATGATGACGATTCTCACTTGGGGGATTTTATCGAAGATAGTACCTTGGAGTTGCCATTAGATTCAGCGACCGCACAAAGTTTAAAAGCGGTCACTCACGAAGTATTGGAAGGCTTAACGCCACGCGAAGCCAAGGTATTACGTATGCGTTTCGGTATTGATATGAATACGGATCACACCTTGGAAGAAGTGGGTAAACAATTTGATGTAACGCGTGAACGTATTCGTCAAATTGAAGCTAAAGCTTTGCGGAAGCTACGCCATCCAAGTCGCTCTGAGCCACTAAGAAGCTTCTTAGACGAATAATTAAAATGGGTCAGCTATGATAACCTGTTTATCGCTGACCAAAATTCCACCGGATAAACATTGTAATATAGACTTTATTTATATATTCCTCTATAATTTTGGCACTTTCTTTGCCCCCATAGCTCAGTTGGTCAGAGCAGTCGACTCATAATCGATTGGTCACAGGTTCAAGTCCTGTTGGGGGCACCAATTTCACTTTTTCCTCTTATTTTTCCTTTCTTTTTCTTAAATAAAACCCTTTTAATACAAAGCATTATCTCACTTTTATCTTATTTCTTCTTGCGTTTTATTGCGTGTTTTTATGTTTACAACCACATATTTTAGGAGTACGCTTAGTAGTACGATAGAAAAACACAAAATTATCGTACTACTAAAATTCTGTTACTTATTGAAATATAAGGTTTAATTTGACTTTTATTTTGCTGATAAAGCGTACTACTAAAAAATAAATTAAAAGAATTATGTCAAGACTGGCTAAACCACTTACAAATACAGAAATTGAACGGGCTAAGCCTAAAGAGAAAGATTATAAACTCACAGATGGGCAAGGACTTTTCTTATTAGTAAAAATAACAGGATCTAAGCTATGGCGGTTTAACTATTACAAGCCGCTTACTAACCCACCTAAGCGGACTGAAACCAGTTTAGGCAAATATCCTGAAATTTCTCTAGCCCAAGCAAGAAAGCAGAGAGATGAATTTTTAGCGTTATTGGCTAAAAATATCGATCCACAAATTCATAGACAAGCCATAATTGATGAAGAAATTTTTAAGCGTGAAAATACATTGCGCTTAGTGGCGGAGAAATGGCGGGAAAAGAAAGGGCTTGAAGTGCAACCTAAAACAATGGAAAAGAATTGGGCGAGATTGGAAAATCACCTTTTTAGTAAATTGGGGGATGTGGCAATTTCAGCGATCACCCCTCAAATGGTCATTAAAACCGTTGAACCATTAAAAGAGCGCGGCATAAGCGATACCTTTATCTAACTAGTATAGAAATAAATTTTTTAATGGCAAAGTGGTGTGTTAGCTATACCATTAAAATAGATTTGATATTGACCTCTTGTTCATTAGTAAGTAATGATGCTGGTTCTTTTGTATATGTTGACATATCTAAACCTGAAGTATATTTTACTGCTGCTTTAATACCAACTACAAACAATGGAGTTGTTTGGTATAACTGCATAAAATGTGCAATTTTCTTAGCTGCTTTTTCAGTTTTACTAAAGTCTTTTGCTTCGAAAGCTTTATGTAATTTAACAAACTCTTCAGGTATAACATTAGTTAAACCACAAAGTACACCATCACCTCCTGAAATTCGATTTAGAATATAATATTCATCAAAGCCAGATAAAATAGCAAAGTCTGGGCGGACGGGTTTAATTGTTTGGCATAGACGACGAGTATGACTAATATTATCAACTGTATCTTTAATCCCAGTGATATTCGGATATTTCTTCGCTAATTCCAAAACAATTTCAGGACTTAAATCTGTGCCTGTACGATCTGGAAAGTTGTACAGCATAATTGGTAAGTTGACATTTTCGGCTATTTTCCCAAAATAGCTAACTGCAGCTTGATCTGATAATCCAAAGTAGTATGGAGAAACTATAATTACTGCATCTGCTCCTGCTTTTTCTGCATATTGTGACAATTCAATTACATTATCAATGGATGTGTCACCAACTCCTATAATAACCTGGGTTCGTTTATTGACAATTTTAACTACCCAATTTATAAACTCTTTTTTCTCTGCCATGGATATTCCATAGAATTCTCCTAAACTTCCGAAAAACAACAACCCATTTAGTCCGGCATCAACTAGCCGATTGATATGTTTTTCCATATTAGGATAATCAATTTTCCCATCATCAGTCATTATTGTAATGACAGGGGAATTCACGCCACTAAAAATCATATACATCTCCACTTAGTAATCAAATTTATATAGACATATCTAAAATTAATAATGTAATTAGACCTAAAATTGACAGTATTGTCGACATTAATGTCCAAGTTGCAAATGTCTCTTTCAAAGTTAATCCAAAGTACTCTTTTACCATCCAGAAACCTGCATCATTTACATGTGATGCGATGAGCTGCCAGCACCGGTCGCTAATGTAACAAGTGCTAAATTGACATCATAAGCACCTAAGATCGGTACGACTAGACCAGCTGTTGACAATGCGGCTACAGTTGCGGAACCTAAGGCAATACGAAGAATAGCGGCTACACCCCAAGCCAGAATAATCGGAGAGAGCGATGTTCCGGCAAATAATGAACCGATATAGCTACCAACGCCACCTGCAATTAATACTTGTTTGAATGCGCCACCGCCACCAATAATTAACAACATCATTCCAATTGCTGTAATTGAAGAGCTTAAACTTCCCATAATATCTTTAATAGGAATATTTCTTGCTACTCCCATGGTATACATCGCAAGTAAAATGGAAATTAACATGGCAATAGATGGATTACCAATAAAATTGATCGCATTGGAAACAAAACTACCTTTATTAAATAATCCAGTTGTGAAGGTTGCAAGCATCATCAGAATAACTGGAAGCATTGATGTTAAAATACTGATACCAAAACCAGGCATTTCATCATCTTTGAATGTTTTAGGTGTGCCTAATGCTGTTATATCACCGGTTTTCTCAAAGGCTGCGGGAACAATACTTTTTGCAATTTTTGTAAACATAGGACCACAGATAACAACAATTGGTAACGCTATAATACAACCATAAATCAAAACACTCCCTAAATCAGCACCATATTCACCAGCAATAACAGTTGGACCAGGATGTGGTGGCAAGAAACAGTGAGTGGCTAACAATGCGGATAACATTGAAATTCCTAAATAAAGAGGATTTGCTTTCATTTCTCTAGCGACAGAGAAAACTATCGGAATCAACAGTACTAATCCAACTTCAAAGAACATTGCTACTCCAACAACAAAGGATGCAATTAAAATAGCCCATTGGATCTTTTGTGTACCAAATTTATCTATTAATGTTAATGCAATACGTTGCGCTCCTCCGGCATCTGCAACTAAACGACCTAACATAGCCCCCAGACCAAAAATTAAAGCGATATGACCTAAGGTTCCGTCAATACCACTTTCGATTGTTGTAGCGACTTTATCCACGGGAATTCCAAAGGCTAAAGCTGCACCTGCTGAAACAATAATTAATGCAATAAATGTATTCATTTTCCATAAAGAAATTAATAGAATTAATACAACTACAGCAATTGCGGTTATCACTAAAGGCATAATTTTTTTCTCCTTGTAAAATAAACTTCAGAAAATTTATTTCATAAGTACTTTTTTACCAGCATCTAACACTTCAATAATACGTTCTACATCATAAACATTACCACGCCATGTCCCACCACTGACTTCTTGTAAAGCAGCCCATAAACGTGTGTCATCCGGTAAATCTTCATCTGCGTTGACGCCAACATGAGTTTCTCGTTCAGCGAGAACTCTAGCCCCTTCCTCATAAGTCAGTTTCTGCTTCTCAGTACCAATGAAATTCAGACTTCCTTCCAAATTCACAGTATCAACAATAATTTCAACGATATCGCCATCACGGAGTTTACCAATTGGTCCACCAGCTAATGCTTCAGGGCCAACGTGACCAAAACATGCTCCCGTTGAAACGCCAGAGAATCGAGCATCAGTAATGAGGGAAACGTGTTTCCCAAATGGGAGGTGTTTAAGTGCGGAGGTAAGTTGATAAGTTTCTTCCATACCAGTACCCTTTGGACCACCGCCCATCACAATCATAATATCTCCAGCGACGATACGACCAGGTTGTTTTAAAGCTCGTATTGCATCTTTTTCAGAAACAAAGGTTTTGACTTTGCCCGTATGTCTGAAGACTTTATCACTATCAATTACACTTGGATCAATCGCTGTGGATTTCACAACAGAACCTTCAGGAGCGATATTTCCAACAGGGAATGTGACGCTAGAACCAATACCACGAGCTTTTGCTCTTTCAGGAGAGAAGATCACTTCATCAGGTGATACACCTATAGAGATTTCTAAATGTTTACGACAAGATTGACGTCGTTGAGAATGTTCCCACCAATCTAAATTTTCTCCTAATGTGCTACCTGTTACTGTGAGCACATCTTCATGCAATAAACCTAATTTTCGTAAATGAAGCATAACTTCAGGTACACCACCAGCCATGAAAGCATAAACAGTTGGATAATTAACCGGTCCAATAGGTAAAACACTGACTAAACGTGGAACTAATTTATTAATACGAGACCAATCTTCGACTTGCGGCATTTTTAGCCCAGCGGCATGAGCAATAGCGGGTAAATGGAGAAGTAGATTAGTAGAACCGCCAAATGCAGCATGTAGGATCATGGCATTTTCAATGGCTTTATCTGTCAGAATATCTTTTGTTTTGATCCCGTTTTTAGAAAGTTCGAGAACTGCAGCCGCAGAGTTACGCCCAATTTCTCGCCAAATTTCTTCACCTGATGGTGCTAAGGCAGAATGCGTAAGGGACAAGCCGAGGCTTTCTGCAATCACCTGGGAAGTTCCAGCAGTACCAAAGAATTGACAACCACCACCGGCTGAAGCACAAGCGCTGCAACCTACCCGAGTCGCATAATCAAAAGAAATTTCATTATTGGCAAAGCGGACACCAATCGTTTGCACCGTACCAAGATCTTCCCCTTTATTTGGTGCTAAAGTTGCGCCTCCAGGAATTAAAATAGTTGAATCATTTTTCTGCCCCGCAAGAGCCATCATCATAGCAGGCAATCCTTTATCACAAGATGCTACACCAATAATCGCTTTTCTGGTTGGTAATGAACGCATCAAACGTCGCATTACTATAGCGGCATCATTTCTATATGGTAAAGAATCAAACATCCCGATGGTTCCTTGGCTGCGTCCATCACAAGGGTCGGTAACAAAAGCTGCATGGGGGACAAAACCGGCTTTTTTAACGGTATCGGCAGCTTCATTCATTAATAACCCTAATTCGAAGTGACCATTATGAAGACCAACAGCGGTTGTACTACCATCGTCTCGTCGAATTCCTCCTTGTGTACTAATGATCATCACATCACCATTAGCTAAGGTATCAGGCTCCCAGCCCATACCGGCATTGACGGTCATCCCGAAAATATTGCCACTGGGGGCTGTACGTAAAACTTCGGGAGTTAATGGAAGTCTTCCTTTTGGGCCATCAGCATGAGTTCGAGCGTTAAATATACAGGGGTTTTGGTTTGAAAATAATGAATTAATAGACATAGCTCCTCCTTTTGTTCGTATATACGTTTTTATTTATCGTATATGCGTTTTTGTTTGAATTATGGTTATATGAAATCACGATGTCAAGAAAAAAATTAAAAAAATAGGAAATTTTCTTACCCTAGAAAGTTAATCTAAGGAATAATTGGGCGTATAATAAGGAATAATTACTTTGGAACGTGGAGAAATATTATGTACCATAAGCCGACAGAACGAGTTTTAAATATTCTTACATACTTGGCAAATCAAATTGGTGGTGCATCATTGAGTAGTTTATCTAGTAATCTTGGAATTCCTAAGAGTACTATTTTTCCAATCCTACAAGAAATGACATACCAAAATTACTTATACTTTGATATTGAAAACAATAAATATCATATTGGAATAACAATGCAGGCGATAGCTGCTACTTACGATCCTATTAGTGAAATATTTCCTTTAATTCAACAAGAAATGAAAGAGATTACAAGAAAAGCTAATGAAATTTGCCAACTAGGAATTCTAGAAGGACCAAATGTTCTTTATATTTCAAAAGAAGAACCGCAAAAACCTCTAGATATTCAAATTATTTCATATGTAGGAAAACGAATTCCTGCCTATTGTACTGCTTTGGGGAAGGCATTACTTGAAGACTATTCAATTTCTCAAATTGAGCAATTATACCCTGAAGGTTTAGCACCTTTGACAGAAAATACACTAACAGATGTTCATAAGTTAAAAGAACAGTTAGATCTTTTCCATAAAGAAGGTATTTTTTATGAAGAGGAAGAGGTTACACCACATTTATGTTGCTATGCAACGCCTATTAATCTAGTTAATAATCAAAAAATTGCTGTGAGTGTGAGTTTGCCAAATTTCAGAGCAGATCAGAAAAAAAGAAAATTAATTCGAGAACTTTTGCTTAATCTGAAGAAAAAATTTAACTCTAAAGATTGCAGATAAAAAATTAGTAATTTTCTATTTTTTATCAAAATGCCGTTTAATGTATGAAAGGGTTAGTTTTGCTAGATCTTTGATCAGTTAGTTAAGTTAGTATGTTTTTTCAGTTAAAAATGAAAAATTGATCACTAAATGACATTAACCAATAAATTGTTCTGGGTTGGCACATAGATGATGCCCCTTGTAACCGAAATTACAAGGGGCAGAGCATTGCGGTCAATTCTTTTCAGAAAAGCCTTATTGTAGCAACGTTTCTCATTTCGCAGTGCAACAATATGTGACCCATTCTACAAATCTGAATAAAACCTGTCAATATCTCCTTTAAATTGTGGTAAAAATAACAGTATTACTTCATTTTGTTAAAAGGATTATCAAATGAAACCATTAAATTATATTTTAGGTTTAGATTTAGGGATTGCCTCTGTCGGTTGGGCTGTGGTGGAAATCGATCAAAATGAAAATCCGTTGCGGTTGATTGATTTAGGCGTGCGGACATTTGAGCGAGCGGAAGTACCGAAGACGGGCGATTCTCTTGCGTTAGCGCGGCGTTTGGCGAGAAGTGGGCGACGTTTGGTTAGACGCCGGGCTTTTCGTTTGTTAAAGGCGAAACGGTTATTAAAACAAGCGGGTGTGTTGTCTGCGGAGGATTTTATTTCTGCTTCAACCTTGAAACCGTTGCCCAATAATCCGTGGGAGTTGCGTGTGCAAGGTTTAACGAAGCAGCTCAGTCGTACAGAATGGGCAGCGGTGTTATTACATTTGTTAAAACATCGTGGCTATTTGTCGCAACGTAAAAATGAAAGTAAAACGGATAATAAAGAGCTTGGTGCATTGTTGAAAGGTGTAAGCGAAAACCGCCAACTTTTGCAAAATCATCAATATGCCACGCCGGCGGAAATCGCGATCAAAAAATTCCAACAAGAAGAAGGCCATATCCGCAATCAACGAGGCGCTTACAGTCATACTTTCGATCGTAAAGATTTACTCGTAGAATTGACCGCACTTTTTCAAGCACAACGCACGTTAGGTAACATTTATACCGATAAATCGTTGGAACAGGCTTTTGCGGAATTATTGATGTGGCAAAAACCTGCTTTGGCGGGCGAAGCGATTTTGAAAATGTTGGGCAAATGCACCTTTGAGCCAACGGAATATAAAGCGCCGAAAAATAGTTATAGTGCGGAATATTTTGTTTGGTTGACGAAGCTTAATAATTTGCGGATTTTGGAAAATGGTGGTGAACGAGCGTTAACCGTTGATGAACGTAACCAATTGATTAATCAAGCATTTGAAAAAGCGAAATTGACTTATGCTCAAGTTCGCAAATTGTTGGAACTATCGGATTTTGCGATTTTTAAAGGTTTACGTTATGGCAAGGAGAATGCTGAAAATACGACCTTGATGGAGATGAAAGCGTGGCACGCTATTCGTAAAGCCTTAGAGCGTAATGGCTTAAAAACCGAGTGGGACGGGTTGAAAACCAAGCCAGATTTGCTGGATAAAATCGGCGTGGCATTTTCGATTTACAAAACCGATGAAGAGATTAGCCAATATCTTGACGGAGTATTGCCGCCTGCGGTGTTGAATGCGTTGTTGGAAAATCTTAATTTTGACAAGTTTATTCAACTCTCGTTGTTAAGTTTAAGCAAAATATTACCGTTGATGGAGCAAGGTTTACGTTATGACGAGGCGTGTAAACAGGTTTATGGCGATCATTATGGTCATAAAGAGAGCAAAGAACTGCAATTCTTGCCTCAAATTCCGGCAGATGAAATCCGCAATCCTGTGGTTATTCGGACGCTGTCTCAAGCAAGAAAAGTGATTAATGGCGTGGTGAGATTGTATGGTTCGCCTGCCCGTGTGCATATTGAAACCGGGCGAGAAGTGGGAAAATCCTTTAGCGAACGTCGCGACATCACCAAACGCCAAGAGGAAAATCGCAGTGAACGTGAAAGAGCGGTGCAAAAATTTAAAGAATTTTTTCCGCATTTTGTGGGTGAGCCGAAAGCGCAAGATATTTTGAAACTGCGACTTTATGAACAACAGCATTGTAAATGTCTCTATTCGGGCAAAAAGTTAGATGTAAATCGCTTATTAGAAAAAGGTTATGTGGAAATCGATCACGCTTTGCCATTTTCGCGTACGTGGGACGATAGTTTTAATAATAAGGTGTTGGTACTTGCTAATGAAAACCAAAATAAAGGCAAGCAAACGCCTTATGAGTGGTTACATGGTGCAGACAATTCAGATGCGTGGAGGGAATTTCTTGCGCTAGTAAATGGTAGTCGTTTTTCTTATCACAAAAAACAGCGAATTTTGACCAAAAAGTTGGACGATGAGGGTTTTAAAGAGCGAAATTTAAATGATACTCGTTATGTGGCGCGTTTTCTTTGTGGCTTTATTGAGGAAAATATGTTGTTGCTAGGGCAAGGGAAAAAACGTGTATTTGCCTCAAATGGTCAAATTACCGCGTTGTTGCGTCACCGTTGGGGTCTTAAAAAAGTACGTGAAGATAATGATCGGCATCATGCGATTGATGCGATTGTGGTGGCTTGTTCTACGCGCTCATTGCAAAAGAAAATCACGGATTATGTGCGTTATAAAGAGATGAATGTGTTTAGCGGTGAAAGCATTGATCAGGAAACAGGGGAAGTGATTTCGCTTCATTTTCCACAACCTTGGCGATATTTCCGTCAAGAAGTGGAAATTCGTGTCTTTAGCGAAACGCCTGCGGAAGATGTGGTGATTGCGTTGCCTGATCGCCCCGAAGCAAATCATGAATTTATTCAACCGCTCTTTGTTTCGCGTGCGCCAACTCGCAAAATGAGCGGGCAAGGGCATAAGGAAACGATTAGATCTGCGAAGCCATTAAAAACAGGATTTATACTATCTAAAGTCCCTCTTACTGAACTCACATTAGATAATCTAGAAAATATGGTTAATCCAGACAGAGATAAAGACTTATATAATGCCCTAAAAAAACGTTTACTAGAATATGGGAAAGATCCTAAAAAAGCATTTGAAGAACTTTTCTATAAAAAAGGTGGTGTACTAGTAAAATCTATTAAAGTAAAAATACCAGATACCAAAGAAATTAATAAATTGAAATCAGGTATAAATGTTAGAAACGGTATTGCAACTAACCCTGAAATGGTACGCGTTGATGTCTTTATTAAAGGCGGAAAATACTTCCTTGTGCCAATTTATACTTGGCAAGTCGCAAAAGGGATTTTGCCGAATAAGGCGGTAGTGGCACATAAAGATGAAGAGGAATGGGAAGAAATGGATAAAGCGCAATTTCAGTTTACGCTTTATCCAAATGATCTCGTTGAAGTCGTGACGAAAAAAGAGCGATTTTTTGGGTATTATGCAGGGTTAGATCGGGCAACTGGGGCTATTAATGTCAAAGAGCATGATTTAGAAAGTTCAAAAGGCAAGGCTGGATTGCATCGTGGTATTGGTGTTAAAACGGCAATTTCCGTTCAAAAATACCAAGTCGATGAACTCGGCAAAAACATTCGACCTTGTCGCCGAATGAAACAACGTCCACCTGTTCGTTAATCACAATCCCTGTTTTCCTTTGAAGACAGGGATTTTTTGTCATTCAAGGAGAAAAAGATGAGCTGGCGAAGTATTTTAATTAGTCATGGCGGAAAATTATCTTTACAACGCCAACAGATGTTAATTCAACAGGACGAAAATGAATTTACCGTTCCTCTGGAAGACATTGCGATTATCGTGATAGAAAGTCGGGAAACGGTGATCACGGTTCCATTATTTTCTGCCCTTGCACAATACGGTATCACCTTGCTGACCTGCGATGAGCAATTTTTACCTTGTGGGCAATGGCTGCCTTTTGCTCAATATCACCGCCAATTAAAAACGCTCAAATTACAGCTTGAAATGAGCCAACCGCAGAAAAAACAGTTATGGCAAGTGATTATCCAACAGAAAATTCGTAATCAGGCATTTGTGCTAACTCAATCCTATCATGTAAAAGAAGCAAAAATGCTTTATGCTATGGCAAATCAAGTGAAATCGGGCGATAAGGATAATGTCGAAGCGCAAGCGGCTTTACTTTATTTCCAAACTGCTTTTGGTAAAGATTTCCGTCGCTGGCAAGAAAACCGAATTAATGCTCATCTAAACTATGCCTATACTGTATTGCGTTCTGCGGTAGCAAGAGCCTTGGTGCAATATGGTTGGCTGCCGACGTTGGGGTTGTTTCATCATAATGAACAAAATCCATTCAATCTTGCCGATGATTTTATTGAACCTTTTCGTCCGTTAGTGGATTTAATGGTATGGCGCTTATGGCAAGAGGGAAAACTTGAAGATGGCTTAACCCCGGCAACGAAGCAACAATTGATCCGGTTGTTACATTATCAAATTAGCATCAATCAGCAAACGTTCAGTGTTCTGGCGACAATTGATCGTACCATTTCTTCTTTTCAAATCGCATTAATAAGCCGCAATGCCCAACAGTTAAAACTCCCTGAAATGCTACCACTTGAGGAGCATGGGTATGAGTGAGGCAAAATTTATGAGAATGATCGTCTTTTTTGACTTACCGGTTACGACCGCAGCAAAACGCAAAGCGGCCAATCAATTTCGGCAATTTTTGCTTAAAGATGGCTATCAAATGTTACAACTTTCGGTGTATGCCCGTATTGTTCGAGGGCGAGATTCGCTGGAAAAACACCACAAACGTTTATGTGAACATTTACCTGAAGAGGGCGCCATCCGTTGTCTTGAAGTAACGGAAAAGCAATTTGCCGGTATGACGATTTTGTTAGGCGAGTTAAAAATTCAAGAGAAGAAAGTCAATGCAAATCAAATGCTACTTTTTTAGTGATGAAAATAGTATTTGTCATAATTTATGCATCATTTTATTTGCGTAAAGTTTAACCATTTACACAGTTTGATTGACTATTTTATAGACAGGTGTTTTTACTAAATTTCAGCAAAAACTTCTTTTTTTACACAAATCTTTTCAAATTTTAACCGCACTTTTTGCTAAAAATTTCACGAAAAAGGCATATTTTGAGATAATTTCCTCGATTTTTTTACTAACGAAAATGCGCTAGCGCCTTGAATAATAAGGCACCAGCGCATCGGGATTGTAGCACTGCGAAATGAGAAAGGGAGCTACAACATTACATCATCATTTAATGTACGTCGGTATTGTAGCATAGCAACATCAGAAAGCTACTTGTAAAAGTGATAATTTAATTGGGTAAAATATGGTAGTAAGTGAACGTTTTTTGTTGAGAATAGTGTAGGAGCCCAGAGCCTATCCCAAATTCTGTGTAAACACCCATTTCAACTTAACGGTGATCGTTTAGACGATCACCAAAATCAATCATAAAACGATTCATTGCCTGTTTCTAGTTTTGAATCGGCATTGTCCGTTTTTTTGATGCCTCTTTCATCGCCAGCCATATCACTTTGAACACCGAATCATTCGTTGGGAATACATTGCGTTTTTTGATGACTCGGCGGATAACGCTGTTTAACGATTCCACCGCATTGGTGGTATAAATCGCTTTGCGGATATCAGGAGAATAATCAAAAAGTGTGGCAATATTCACCCTGTTCTTCTCCCCTCCCCCTTGCCACAAGCGGGTATTTTTCCTGCCATTTTTGCGAAAGTGCGGTCAGATTTTCTCGCGCTTGCGCCTCAGTTGGGGGCTTGATAAACCTGCTTCAAATCTGCCGTTACCGCCTTGTAATCTTTCCACGAGACATACTTCAAACTGTTCCGCACCAAATGCACAATACAAAGCTGAATCTTCGTTTGAGGATAAACCGCATCAAGCGGTCGATTTTGCCATCCCAGCACACGTTTTTTAACGGAATCCGTCACACGAGAAATGAGGTTGGTAGACACATCGGCATTATAGCGTTCTTTGAATATCTCAACGATTTCTTGATTACTTAACCCTTTAGCGTATAAGGCAATAATCTGCTCATCCATCCCCGTAATGTGGGTTTGATTTTTCTTGATAAGTTGTGGTTCAAAGGTGCCGTCACGGTCACGAGGGGTATCGATTTCTATCTCACCTTCATCACAAATCACGGTTTTGGACGTGTAGCCATTCTGGGCATTTTTGCCTTTTCGAGGCTGATGTTTTTCATAGCCAAGATGGTCAGTAAGTTCGCTATTTAGAGTAGCTTCAACCGTGATTTTTTTTAAGCATGCGTGAAAACTGATTAAGGTCTTCCGGTGTTTTGAGGGTTTTGGCAAATTCTGCTGCCGAGGCGTGGAGTTGTTTTTCGTTCATAATAAAGTACCTGTTTCTGATATATTATCTCAGAAACAGGTATTTACACAATTTGGAGGATAGACTCGAACACCAATAGCAATCTTTGATCATACAAAATTTAATAAGGTCTATCCTGCTTATATTGGGGATTTATCCATGTTTGAGTTTGCTATTTGTGATAAGGCATTACTTCCACAATTTGATGCTCATAAAGTGATTACAGAGTTAACTTAACTCTTTGTTACTTCCCCTTCCTCACCCAATACCGATAAGGGGTTTGTTCCACCTCACTTTTTACCAACGTATGCTCCATAAATTGGCAGAAGCTGGGGATATCCCGCGTGGTGGCGGGGTCGTCTGCGATAATCAAGAGGGTTTCGCCGGGTTGCATATGGCGGATTTGTTTGCGTACTAACATTACCGGTTCGGGGCAGCGCAGCCCGATGGCATCTAAGGTATATTCTGTGGATAAGTTGGTCATTTTTGATTTATTATTTGTTTCAATAAGTTTGTGCGTATAATAGCGCGCTATGAGTTATAGGTCAAAATAAGACGGGTTTATGCAATATTTCATTCCTAAAAGTGCGGTCGTTTTTGAAGAAGAAATTAAAAAAAGCCGCTTTATTACTTATTTGCAGCATACACAAGGGCTGTCTCAAGCAAAAGCGTTTTGGGAGCAGGTTCGGGCATTGCATCCGCAGGCAAGGCATCATTGTTGGGCGGCGGTGGCAGAGCAGCCGACGAATTCGCAGGCGCTGGGTTTTTCTGATGATGGTGAGCCGGCTGGAACCGCAGGAAAGCCGATGCTAAATGCGTTATTGGGGAGTGGGATTGGTGAAATTAGTGCGGTCGTTGTGCGTTATTATGGTGGCATTTTGTTGGGAACGGGCGGTTTGGTGCGTGCTTATGGTAATGGTGTACAGCAAGCGTTAGCGTTGTTAGAAACTCAGTTGAAAATTGAACGTCAATTTTATGCGTTGGTGTGTGATTATGCGCAAGTCAAGGATATATTAACATTATGTGAGCGTCATGATGTGGCGGTGGAATCACAAGATTTTCAAGAAAAAGTGCGGTTTGTTTTGGGCATAAGTAGTGATACACTAGCGCCATTTACGCAAGATTTGACAGAGCGTTCAGCTGGTCAGTTGCGCTTAACGTTGATTGAATAAGAGAGTAATCTGTGCATATTTTATCTATCGTTCGTATTGTTGGCATTTTGGTGATGTGCTTTTCCGTCACCATGCTGGCGCCGGCTTTTGTTGCTTTGTTATATGGTGATGGCGGCGGGAAATCCTTTATGCAAGCCTTTGCGATAAGCCTAGTTGCCGGCGCTTTATTATGGTGGTGGTCGCGCCAACATAAAGAAGAATTGCGTTCACGTGAAGGTTTTTTAATCGTGGTGCTGTTTTGGACGGTGTTGGGGCTGCTTGGAGCAATTCCGTTTATGCTGTTTGATATGACACATTTGACGTTTGCTGATGCAGTATTTGAAGCTTTTTCAGGATTAACCACAACGGGTGCGACAGTAATGTCAGGATTAGATTCTTTACCAAAAGCGATTTTATTTTATCGGCAATTTTTGCAGTGGATCGGCGGTATGGGGATTATTGTTTTAGCGGTTGCAATTATCCCGTTGTTAGGCATTGGGGAGAGCCAATTGTATCGCGCGGAATCTTCCGGTCCGCTAAAAGATCGCAAAGTACGCCCTCGTATTGCAGAAGTGGCGAAATTATTGTGGTTTACCTATCTATTTCTGACTATTTTATGTGCGGTGGCTTATTGGGGCGCTGGTATGGATGTGTTCGATGCTATTGGACATAGCTTTTCGACGATTTCCAATGGTGGATTTTCTACCCATGACTTGAGTTTAGGCTATTTTAATAGCTCCACGATTTATATTATCACCGCATTTTTTATGTTAATCGCTGGTTGTAATTTCAGCTTGCATATTGCGCTGGTCTCTAATTTTCGACGTACCGGTATATGGGGCAATTATTATCGTGACCCGGAATTTCGCTTTTTCTTTTTTATGCAAATTTTGTTTATTACGATTTTTTCCCTTGGATTATACGCGAGCTATGATTTGAGCCTTTTTGATGCTTTTGCACAAGGCGCGTTGCAGTTGTCGTCGATGTCGATGACCGCCGGTTATACCATTTTTGATTTAAATAACTTACCCGCATTTTTATCGATGTTATTAGTGGTTTCCGCGGTTATTGGCGGATGCGCCGGTTCTACTTCTGGCGGGTTAAAAGCCATTCGTGTATTAGTGCTTAGTTTGCAGGCAACACGAGAATTGAATCATTTAGTGCATCCGAATTTAGTGCAACCGATTAAATTTGGACGTAATATTTTGCCGCAGCGCGTAGTGGAAAGTATTTGGGCGTTTTTGATCACGTTTTTATTTGTCTTTTTAATTTGTGTATTCGCGGTCATTTTATGTGGTATGGAACCCTATGATGCTATTGGTGGTGTATTAGCTACATTGACGAATGCCGGACCAGGCTTGGGGGCAACCAGCCAAACCTTTGCTCACGTGCCGGACAGTGCAAAATTCGTATTTACTTTTGCAATGGTGTGCGGTCGTTTAGAGCTTTTTTCATTACTTGTTTTATTCACCTCTGCTTTTTGGAAAACCTAACATGAAAACCTTAATTTTATATGCGACCCATGATGGTCAAACGAAAAAAATTGCGGAATTTATCGCGAGTTTATTAGAGGGAGAGGTGAGGCTGGTTGCTTTAGCAGATTCAGTATCATTAATGGAATTTGATCGAATTATTATTGGCGCATCCGTTCGTTATGGGCATTTTGATCGTGCGTTATATAAATTTGTGCAAAAAAACACCGCACTTTTACATCAAAAAAGTGCGGTGTTTTTTGGGGTAAATTTAACTGCCCGTAAAGCTGGCAAGGATAGTGTCGAAAGCAATGTGTATGTCAGAAAATTTTTACAACGTATTGATTGGACGCCAACATTTGCGGTGGTTTTTGCTGGCGCCTTGCTTTATCCTCGTTATACTTGGTTTGATCGAGTGATGATTCAATTTATTATGCGTCTTACTGGAGGCGAAACGGACACAAGCAAAGAAATTGAATATACCGATTGGGAAAAAGTGAAAGCATTCGCTCAAAAAATTCAAGAGATGAATTAATATTCATAAATTGTATTCTTTTTATGCGCTTTTGTGTGATTTGTTCAATAAAAAATCAATTAAAATTTTTTTATGAAAAAAGTACTTGCGAGATGAATTCAAATCACTATAATACGCCTCCGCAACGCAAGAGCAGCAATCGGTCAGGAAGTGAAAGAAAAAGTTTTATTTTCTGATTGACATGAGAGGGAAGTTTAATTAGAATTTCAAGCCTTGCCAAATGCAAATGTTCTTTAACAATATATCAGACAATCTGTGTGGGCACTTGTTGATTGACTTTGTTTAAAAATAATTTTTAATTTTGAAGTCTTAATAGGTGCTTAAACTAGAAATTCATAATTACGTAGAGTGATATGTAAACTTTAGCTAAGCAGAATATTGAGCGATTGAACTTAAATTGAAGAGTTTGATCATGGCTCAGATTGAACGCTGGCGGCAGGCTTAACACATGCAAGTCGAACGGTAGCAGGGAAGTGCTTGCACTTTTGCTGACGAGTGGCGGACGGGTGAGTAATGCTTGGGAATCTGGCTTATGGAGGGGGATAACGACGGGAAACTGTCGCTAATACCGCGTAGAATCGGGAGATGAAAGTGTGGGACCGTAAGGCCACATGCCATAAGATGAGCCCAAGTGGGATTAGGTAGTTGGTGGGGTAAAGGCCTACCAAGCCTGCGATCTCTAGCTGGTCTGAGAGGATGGCCAGCCACACTGGAACTGAGACACGGTCCAGACTCCTACGGGAGGCAGCAGTGGGGAATATTGCGCAATGGGGGGAACCCTGACGCAGCCATGCCGCGTGAATGAAGAAGGCCTTCGGGTTGTAAAGTTCTTTCGGTGGTGAGGAAGGTGGTGGATTTAATAGATTCACTAATTGACGTTAATCACAGAAGAAGCACCGGCTAACTCCGTGCCAGCAGCCGCGGTAATACGGGGGGTGCAAGCGTTAATCGGAATAACTGGGCGTAAAGGGCACGCAGGCGGACTTTTAAGTGAGGTGTGAAATCCCCGGGCTTAACCTGGGAATGGCATTTCAGACTGGGGGTCTAGAGTATTTTAGGGAGGGGTAGAATTCCACGTGTAGCGGTGAAATGCGTAGAGATGTGGAGGAATACCGAAGGCGAAGGCAGCCCCTTGGGGGGATACTGACGCTCAAGTGCGAAAGCGTGGGGAGCAAACAGGATTAGATACCCTGGTAGTCCACGCTGTAAACGATGTCGATTTGGGGATTGGGCTTTAAGTTTGGTGCCCGTAGCTAACGTGATAAATCGACCGCCTGGGGAGTACGGCCGCAAGGTTAAAACTCAAATGAATTGACGGGGGCCCGCACAAGCGGTGGAGCATGTGGTTTAATTCGATGCAACGCGAAGAACCTTACCTACTCTTGACATCCATAGAAGAGCTCAGAGATGAGTTTGTGCCTTCGGGAGCTATGAGACAGGTGCTGCATGGCTGTCGTCAGCTCGTGTTGTGAAATGTTGGGTTAAGTCCCGCAACGAGCGCAACCCTTATCCTTTGTTGCCAGCGATTAGGTCGGGAACTCAAAGGAGACTGCCGGTGATAAACCGGAGGAAGGTGGGGATGACGTCAAGTCATCATGGCCCTTACGAGTAGGGCTACACACGTGCTACAATGGTGCATACAGAGAGCGACGAGGCCGCGAGGTGGAGTGAATCTCAGAAAGTGCATCTAAGTCCGGATTGGAGTCTGCAACTCGACTCCATGAAGTCGGAATCGCTAGTAATCGCGGATCAGAATGTCGCGGTGAATACGTTCCCGGGCCTTGTACACACCGCCCGTCACACCATGGGAGTGGGTTGTACCAGAAGTAGATAGCTTAACCGTAAGGATGGCGTTTACCACGGTATGATTCATGACTGGGGTGAAGTCGTAACAAGGTAACCGTAGGGGAACCTGCGGTTGGATCACCTCCTTAACTAAATGAAGTGATAGCGAGTGTTCACACAGATTGGCTGAGATATTGTAGACAAGAAAAAGACAAAGAAACATCCTTTTGGGTCTGTAGCTCAGGTGGTTAGAGCGCACCCCTGATAAGGGTGAGGTCGGTGGTTCAAGTCCACTCAGACCCACCACTCAATGCTAATATAGCATACTTAACGAAAGTGAAAAGTAATATAAATTGAGTGAGAGTGAAAGCTAAAGGGAATTGTTGATGACTGGGGATATAGCTCAGCTGGGAGAGCGCCTGCCTTGCACGCAGGAGGTCAGCGGTTCGATCCCGCTTATCTCCACCAAATCATCATGCCTAAGTGCATAGTATAGACCCACTTTATGGGTGATAAATTTTATTAACATGTATTTAGTCATGATGATTTGCTGAAAGGCAAATATCTATTGTTCTTTAAAAAATTGGAAACAAGCTGAAAACTGAGAGATTTTTCAAGTCAGGGCTTACGAGAGTAGGAACTGATAAAAAGGAAAGTCTGAGTAGTTCGAAAGAAAATCTTAACTGAGAAAAGGCAGTTAAGTGTTTAGTTGTAATACTACCGTTAAGCATAAAATGTTTGAGGTTGTATGGTTAAGTGACTAAGCGTACACGGTGGATGCCTAGGCAATCAGAGGCGAAGAAGGACGTGCTAATCTGCGAAAAGCTTGGATGAGTTGATAAGAAGCGAATAATCCAAGATATCCGAATGGGGAAACCCGATGGATGAAGAATCCATCATTCTTAAATGAATAAATAGTTTAAGGAAGCGAACCGGGAGAACTGAAACATCTAAGTACCCCGAGGAAAAGAAATCAACCGAGATTTTGTGAGTAGCGGCGAGCGAAAGCGAAAGAGCCAGCAAGTGATAGCGACTTAAGACAGAGGAAGCAATTGGGAAATTGCGCGACACAGGGTGATAGCCCCGTACTTAAAGTTTGGGTTGTGGTACTAAGTTTGCGAGAAGTAGGGCGGGACACGAGAAATCCTGTTTGAAGAAGGGGGGACCATCCTCCAAGGCTAAATACTCCTGATTGACCGATAGTGAACCAGTACTGTGAAGGAAAGGCGAAAAGAACCGGGGTGACCGGAGTGAAATAGAACCTGAAACCGTGTACGTACAAGCAGTGGGAGCCAAGTTATTTGGTGACTGCGTACCTTTTGTATAATGGGTCAGCGACTTATATTTTGTAGCGAGGTTAACTGAATAAGGGAGCCGAAGGGAAACCGAGTCTTAACTGGGCGGTGAGTTGCAAGGTATAGACCCGAAACCCGGTGATCTAGCCATGGGCAGGTTGAAGGTTGGGTAACACTAACTGGAGGACCGAACCGACTAATGTTGAAAAATTAGCGGATGACTTGTGGCTGGGGGTGAAAGGCCAATCAAACCGGGAGATAGCTGGTTCTCCCCGAAATCTATTTAGGTAGAGCCTTGAGCGGACACCTTTGGGGGTAGAGCACTGTTTCGGCTAGGGGGCCATCCCGGCTTACCAACCCGATGCAAACTGCGAATACCGAAGAGTGATACTCAGGAGACACACGGCGGGTGCTAACGTCCGTCGTGGAGAGGGAAACAACCCAGACCGCCAGCTAAGGTCCCAAAGTCTATATTAAGTGGGAAACGAAGTGGGAAGGCTTAGACAGCTAGGATGTTGGCTTAGAAGCAGCCATCATTTAAAGAAAGCGTAATAGCTCACTAGTCGAGTCGGCCTGCGCGGAAGATGTAACGGGGCTAAAATATAGCACCGAAGCTGCGGCATCAGTCGAAATACTGTTGGGTAGGGGAGCGTTGTGTAAGTTGATGAAGGTGTATTGAGAGGTATGCTGGAGATATCACAAGTGCGAATGCTGACATAAGTAACGATAAAACGAGTGAAAAACTCGTTCGCCGGAAGACCAAGGGTTCCTGTCCAACGTTAATCGGGGCAGGGTGAGTCGGCCCCTAAGGCGAGGCTGAGAAGCGTAGTCGATGGGAAACGGGTTAATATTCCCGTACTTGGTAAAGCTGCGATGTGGGGACGGAGAAGGTTAGGTTATCGCACTGTTGGATGTGCGTTTAAGCTGGTAGGTGGAGAGTTTAGGCAAATCCGGATTCTCATAACACCGAGAAGTGATGACGAGGTGCAAAGGCACTGAAGTAACTGATACCCTGCTTCCAGGAAAAGCCACTAAGCGAAAGGCTTTACTGAACCGTACTGAAAACCGACACAGGTGGTCAGGTAGAGAATACTCAGGCGCTTGAGAGAACTCGGGTGAAGGAACTAGGCAAAATAGCACCGTAACTTCGGGAGAAGGTGCGCTTACAGTAATTGAAGCCCTTTACGGGAAGAGGTGAGGTAAGTCGAAGATACCAGCTGGCTGCAACTGTTTATTAAAAACACAGCACTCTGCAAACACGAAAGTGGAAGTATAGGGTGTGATGCCTGCCCGGTGCTGGAAGGTTAATTGAAGGAGTTATCGAAAGAGAAGCTCCTGATCGAAGCCCCAGTAAACGGCGGCCGTAACTATAACGGTCCTAAGGTAGCGAAATTCCTTGTCGGGTAAGTTCCGACCTGCACGAATGGCATAATGATGGCCAGGCTGTCTCCACCCGAGACTCAGTGAAATTGAAATCGCCGTGAAGATGCGGTGTACCCGCGGCTAGACGGAAAGACCCCGTGAACCTTTACTATAGCTTGACACTGAACATTGAATTTTGATGTGTAGGATAGGTGGGAGCCTGAGAAGCAGTCACGCCAGTGATTGTGGAGGCGTTGTTGAAATACCACCCTTTAACGTTTGATGTTCTAACGAAGCGCCGAAGACAGGTGTTCGGACAGTGTCTGGTGGGTAGTTTGACTGGGGCGGTCTCCTCCCAAAGCGTAACGGAGGAGCACGAAGGTTTGCTAATCACGGTCGGACATCGTGAGGTTAGTGCAATGGTATAAGCGAGCTTAACTGCGAGACGGACAAGTCGAGCAGGTGCGAAAGCAGGTCATAGTGATCCGGTGGTTCTGAATGGAAGGGCCATCGCTCAACGGATAAAAGGTACTCCGGGGATAACAGGCTGATACCGCCCAAGAGTTCATATCGACGGCGGTGTTTGGCACCTCGATGTCGGCTCATCACATCCTGGGGCTGAAGTAGGTCCCAAGGGTATGGCTGTTCGCCATTTAAAGTGGTACGCGAGCTGGGTTTAGAACGTCGTGAGACAGTTCGGTCCCTATCTGCCGTGGGCGTTGGAGAATTGAGGGGGGCTGCTCCTAGTACGAGAGGACCGGAGTGGACGCATCACTGGTGTACCAGTTGTCTCGCCAGAGGCATTGCTGGGTAGCTAAATGCGGGAGAGATAAGTGCTGAAAGCATCTAAGCACGAAACTTGCCCTAAGATGAGTTCTCCCTGGCGATAAGCCGGTAAGGGTTGTTGAAGACGACGACGTAGATAGGTGGGGTGTGTAAGTGTAGTGATACATTGAGCTAACCCATACTAATATCCCGAGAGGCTTAACCATACAACCTCAAGCGTTTTGGTTTGGGGTGTGTAACGAGACTAGAGACGAAAGAAGGAAGAGAGAGGCACAAAGGACAACGTGCGAAAGCGAAAAGAATACAGTAGACAGCTTGTTTCGGATTTAAGAGAAAGAATAGAGACGAAGAATAAAGACAAAACAAAGCAAGAAGATAGGATAGAGCACCGAAAGGTGAAATCATCGAAAGAATAATCTTGGCGGCGATAGTGCAGTGGGACCACCTGACCCCATGCCGAACTCAGAAGTGAAACGCTGTAACGCCGATGGTAGTGTGGGGCATCCCCATGTGAGAGTAGGGCACCGCCAGGTAACCAATCATAAGAACCTCAATGAGAAATCGTTGAGGTTTTTTGCTTTTTTAACGTAGAGATTTTTACTGGGGAATACTTTATTTGATTTATGGTAATATGCGGAAGGCTACCCTCGTTATTTTGTAGAGAAAACCTTTGTCAATCTCGGCATTCCCGCCCAAGGTTACGTCTTATTAGCGTACTTGTTGCAATCTTATTGACAATAAAATGTCAAAAAAATGCCCGTACTTTTTTAGTCAGATATTTTTTCTTCGTATGGGCTTCGCATTCTGTGCGGTTTCAAGGTAAACTAACAGATTATTATTCAACAATGAAGTAACTTTTTATGCGTTTATTTATTTTTATCTTAGTAGCATTGCTATTGCTGTTTCAATACGATTTTTGGTTTGGTAAAAACGGTTATTTTGATTATCAAGAGACATCAAAAGAAATTACTCAGCGTCAACAAGAAAATGAAAAACTTTCTCAACGAAATCAACTGATTGCAGCAGAAATTAAGGATCTGAAAGAAGGGGTGGATGCCATTGAAGAACGAGCTAGATTGCAGCATGAAATGATTAAATCTGACGAAATGTTTTATCGTATTGTAAAAGAAAATAGACAATGAAAGAGATGAAGACTCAACGTCAATTTGTTGCTGTCGTGCCGGCAGCAGGGGTCGGGAGCCGAATGCAGGCGGATAAGCCCAAGCAATATTTGGAAATTGATGGTAAAACGATTTTGCAGCATACGTTAAACGTTCTATTAAGTTATCCATTAATTGACGAAGTGATTGTTGCGGTGGCTAGAGCAGATCCTTATATGGCAAAAATGTCATTTCTCAAACAGGCGAAAGTTCGTTTGGTGGAAGGTGGTGAAAATCGAGCGGATTCTGTGTTAAATGGGCTGAAGGCAATTAATTTTCAGCCAGAGCGTGAAACTTGGGTGTTGGTACATGATGCTGCGCGTCCTTGTTTAACTCACCAGGATTTAGATCAGTTATTGCAGGTAGATGATGATAACGGAGCAATTTTAGCTATTCCAGCAACAGATACTATTAAGCGCGCTGATGCAGATTTACAAATTCAACAGACAGAAGATCGCGCGCAATTGTGGTTGGCACAAACGCCACAGTTTTTTAACGCGAAATTGCTGGCGAAAGCCTTAAATTTTGCGCAGGAAAATGGGGTAGTGGTGACTGATGAGGCGTCAGCGATGGAATTGCTGGGATTTCGACCGCACTTAGTTGCTGGGCGTAGCGATAATATAAAAGTGACTCGTCCGGAGGATTTGGCATTGGCGGCGTTTTATTTAACCCGAAGATGATGACAAGGAGGAAATGATGGCAGTAGAAGGGGCAAACCAACTGGTCAATGTGGTCACCTTGCTGGCGGCAGCCGTGGTTGCAGTGCCGCTATTTAAGCGTTTTGGCTTAGGATCCGTTTTGGGATATTTGGCCGCGGGGCTTGTGATTGGACCTTTTGGCTTTGGCGTGTTCACGGATCCGGAGGGAATTATTCATGTCGCTGAATTAGGGGTGGTGATGTTCCTATTCATTATTGGATTGGAAATGAAACCATCACATATTTGGGGGCTGCGCAACCATATTTTTTGTCTTGGCGCTTTTCAAATCGGTTTGTGTACGCTGGCGTTAACCTCCGTTGCAATGCTTTATGGGCTGAGTTGGCAGGTAGCATTTGTTGGCGCTGCGGGATTTGTGTTGACCTCTACCGCGATCGTGATGCAAGAGTTAAGCGAACGGGGTGATATTGCCTCGCCACGTGGGCAGCGTATTGTGTCGATTTTATTATTTGAAGATTTATTGATTGTGCCTTTATTGGCATTTGTCACTTTTTTATCGCCGATGGAAACAGCTGAAGATGCGACGTCTTTATGGCAAAAAATCTCCATTGCCGCTGTTTCCGTAGCCACACTCGTGGCAGCAGGATTATGGTTACTTAATCCGCTATTTAAAATATTGGCAAAAACCAAAACGCGTGAAGTGATGACCGCTGCGGCGTTATTGGTGGTTTTAGGCTCCGCCTTATTAATGGAAGAAGGCGGTTTATCCATGGCAATGGGGGCGTTTCTTGCCGGTGTTTTATTATCTGAATCCAGCTTTCGCCATCAATTAGAAGCCGATATTGAGCCTTTCCGCGGGTTACTGCTGGGATTATTTTTCTTAGGCGTGGGGATGTCATTAAATCTCACAGTGGTGATAGATAACTGGGCGCTGATTATTTTAGGCGTGTTGACCTTTATGTTGGTCAAAGGCATTTGTATTTATATCGTCGCACGTATCACTCGCACCTCTCATGTTAATGCGATCGATCGAATGTTTATGATGGCGCAAGGGGGTGAATTTGCGTTCGTGCTTTTTTCTGCCGCAGCGACACAAGGGGTGATCAGCGCGGAAATGCAAGCGAATATGACTGCGATCGTGGTGTTATCCATGGTGTTGACGCCAGTATTTATTATTTTGCAGAAAAAATATTTGCTTCCTCGTTTGATGCATAAAACCGAACAAGCAGCCGATACCATTGAGGAACAACGTTCTACGGTATTAATTGGGATTGGGCGCTTTGGGCAGATTATTAATCAAATGTTGGTGATGACGGGAAATCGTCCGATCGTGATTGATAAAGATGCGAGTTTGATTGCTGGAATGAAAAAATTGGGGGTGAAAACCTATTATGGTGATGCGACCCGTCCAGAATTGTTGCACGCCGCTGGCGTAGATTGTGCGGATTTGCTGATTATCGCGATCAATGATAAACAGCAGGCGTCGCATATTGTGCATCTTGCTCGTAAAATGAACCCGAATATTACCATTATTGCGCGTGCCTATGATCGTATCCATGCCATTGATTTATTTCGCGAGGGTGCGGATATTCAAGTACGCGAAACCTTTGATTCGGCGTTGCGTACCGGTAAGAAAGCGTTATTGTCGTTGGGCATGGAGGCGGATGTGGTGAATGAAATTGCGGAAACCTATTTTGATAAAGATCGGCATAAATTGAAATTAATGGCAGAGGTTTACGATCCGAAAATTGCCAATTTTGAGAATAAAGAATTAATGAAAATTGCGTTGGATGTGGATCAAGAATTGATGGCGGAAATCCAACAAATTATGAATAAAGCGCGCTAAAGTGCGGTCAAAAATAAAAGGAAAATAACGAATGATACGAATTGGTCACGGGTTTGATGTTCACGCTTTCGGCGGCGATGGTCCGATTGTTATTGGCGGTGTGAAAATTCCATATGCACAAGGTTTATTGGCTCACAGCGACGGGGATGTGGCATTGCACGCCTTGACGGACGCGTTATTGGGTGCCGCGACATTGGGCGATATCGGCAAATTATTCCCCGATACGGATATGCAATATCAAGGCGCGGATAGTCGTGGTTTGTTGCGCGAAGCCTTTGCGCAAGTAACCGCGCTGGGCTATCTGGTAGGCAATGTAGATGTGACCATTGTTGCGCAAGCGCCTAAAATGCGTCCCTATATCGACGAAATGCGCGCGCTAATTGCGCAAGATTTGCAGTGTGACATGATGCAAGTCAATGTGAAAGCGACCACTACGGAAAAATTGGGCTTTACCGGGCGCAGTGAAGGGATTGCTTGTGAGGCGGTGGCGTTGTTGGTAAAAAAACAATGATGGAGTTAGCCTATTTACAAACTGCGCCAAAACAGACCGCACTTTTAAAAGCAGAGTTTGCCGATTTTGTGGTGAAAGAAAAATTGGGCTACGATTTTTCCGGCGAAGGCGAGTTTGTGGCGGTTAAGGTTCGCAAAACCAATGCGAACACGATCTTCGTTGGTGAGAAGTTGGCGGCGTTTGCCGGCATTTCTGCGCGGGATATGAGTTACGCGGGGCTGAAAGATCGCCACGGGGTGACCGAGCAATGGTTTTCTTTGCATATGCCGGGCAAGACTACGCCGGATTTTAGCCAGTTTCATATGGAGGGCGTAGAAATTCTGGCGGTTAGTCGGCATCAACGTAAAATCCGTATCGGCAGTTTGCAAGGTAACTGCTTTGAGATTTTGTTGCGTAATGCGGTGGAAACTGACGAGTTAAAAGAGCGGTTAAAAAATATCGTGTTTTGTGGTTTTCCCAATTATTTTATGGATCAACGTTTTGGGCATGACGGGCAGAATTTGACGCAGGCTTTGCATTGGGCAAAGGGCGAAATTCAGGTGAAAGATCGGAAAAAACGTCGCTTTTATCTTTCTGCGGCGCGCAGCGAAGTGTTTAATTTGATTGTGTCGGCGCGTATTCAACAAGGGGATATTCAGCGAGTTTTTCCCAAGGATATTGTGCAATTACGCCATTCGCAAAGTTGGTTTGTGGTGGATGAGAATGAAGATTTAGCGGCGTTGCAACAGCGCTTGCAGCAAAACGATATTGCCTTAACTGCGGCGTTAATTGGCGATAACATGTCGCAAACAAATTGTGCTGAAATGCAGATTATTGAACAACATTCCGCTTTATTGCATTTGATGAAACAAGAACGGGTAAAGCCGATGCGTCGTGCGATGTTAATGTTCGCGGAAGATTTTACTTGGGAGTTTAATACTCAAGGGTTGGCGTTGCGCTTTTTTCTGCCGGCGGGCAGCTATGCGACCGCGTTAATTCGTGAGTTGGTGAAAACGGTTTAATTTTATTTATGTAGGGAAATTAAAATGCATATTCTTTTATCAAATGACGACGGAATTCATGCGGAGGGGATCAAAACGCTTGCGCACGAGTTGCGTAAATTCGCCCAAGTGACCGTCGTGGCGCCGGATCGTAATCGTAGTGCGGCGTCGAGTTCGTTAACCTTGGTGCAACCGTTGCGCCCGATGAAATTGGATAGCGGTGATTATTGTATTAATGGAACGCCGGCAGATTGCGTACATTTAGCACTCAACGGCTTTTTGTCAGGACAGGTGGACTTGGTGGTTTCTGGGATTAATGCCGGGGCGAATTTAGGAGATGATGTGATTTATTCTGGTACCGTAGCAGCGGCATTAGAAGGGCGTCATTTGGGTTTACCTTCCATTGCGGTGTCTTTAGATGGACGCCAACATTATGAAAGTGCGGCGAAAGTGGTAGCGGATGTCATTCCGAAATTGCATGGCGAATTACTTAAGGCTCGGGAAATTATCAATATTAATGTGCCGGATTTGCCTTATGAGCAATTAAAAGGCATTAAAGTGACCCATCTCGGTTACCGTTCTTCCGCGGCGGAAGTGATCAAACAGCAAGATCCGCGTGGTGAGCATATTTATTGGATTGGCCCGTCCGGATTGCCGGAATATGAACAAGAAGGTACGGATTTTTATGCGGTGCGCAACGGTTATGTTTCAATTACGCCGATTCAAGCGGATATGACAGCCCATCATTCACTTGTGGCTTTACAAGATTGGTTAAAAAGTGAATAATACGTCGCTTTATGCGATATCTTCACTTTTTAACTAAGGAAATACAATTGAACATTTTTGGTGCTATGTATGATAAAACCATGGAGTGGTCAAAACATCACTATGCGGCTTTTTGGCTTTCTTTTGTTAGTTTTATTGAAGCCATTTTCTTTCCTATTCCGCCGGATGTGATGCTTATTCCAATGTCGATGACCAAGCCGAAACGTGCGGTCAGATTGGCGCTTTATACCGCGATTGCTTCGGCAGTTGGCGGTGTTATTGGATACGGGCTAGGTTATTATGCCTTTGATTTTGTTCAGCATTATATCCAACAATGGGGCTATCAACATCATTGGGAAACCGCAATTTCGTGGTTTGAACGCTGGGGTGTGTTAGTGGTCTTTGTTGCCGGTTTTTCGCCGATTCCGTATAAAGTGTTTACCATTTGTGCAGGTGTCATGCAAATGACATTTTTCCCATTTTTGGTTACCGCCTTTGTTTCCCGTGCAGCTCGCTTTTTATTGGTTGCCAAATTAGCGGCCTGGGGTGGTGAGAAATTTGCCGCGAAATTACGTAAATCAATTGAAGTAATTGGTTGGTCAGTAGTCGTTCTCGCAGTTGTTGCCTATTTAATTTTAAGATAAATAGAGATTTAAAATGAATAAATTACTATTATTGTTGTCTATAGTCTTTGGGTTGAGCGCTTGTGCTTCAGAAGGAATTAAAGATGAAAATGCGTTACCGCCAGGAATTATGCAAGCAGTGGAAGGAACGGGTGCCGTCGAAGGTGGCAGTTGGTTGCCGGAAATTGAACAATTAAGTATGCCAGCGAATATGAAGTAAAAGAGGATAATAAAAGAGATGAAAAAATCGTTTTTGGTTTTGCCTGTTGTGATGGCAATTTTGACTGCCTGCAGTTCGGATATTCCGGCGCCGGTTGAAAGTGTTGATGGCACTTTAACGCCAGGCATTATGCAGCCGGTGGATAACAGCAGCGCGACTGGTGGCACTTGGGAGCCGCAGATTCAGCAGCAATCCATGCCGCTAGAAATGAGTACGCCGGTGGTAACCCAGCCAACCTATCAAGCGCCGAAACCGCAATCTTTGCCACAAGCGTCTACTCCGACAACGCCTGTTAGTGCGCCGAAACCGGTGACACAACATTTTGAAATTCCACGTAATCCACAAACCAATGCACCGGATTACAGTAAAATCGATAAAGGTTTTTACAAAGGCGACAGCTATACGGTACGTAAAGGCGATACTATGTTCTTAATCGCTTATATTTCTGGTATGGATGTGAAGGAATTGGCGGCATTGAACAATATGTCTGAGCCTTATAATTTAAGCGTTGGGCAAACTTTGAAAGTGTCAAATAATCGTGCGCCAGCAATGCCAATCAACACACAAGCTGTCGCAGCGGCGCCAGTTGTGACTAAACCGGTGCAGCCGGCAGTGACCTATACGCCGGGCCCTAACGGTACCCAATATGGTTCCGATGGAACCATTACCGGGCCAATTAAATCCTCGGTAGGCAGTGCAAGTGCGGTGGCACAACAAACGGTGGTGGGTACCACAACGATAACTACCACAACGGTTACTCAACCGGCACAAACTACGCCAATGCCAACGACCGCCGCAACACAAGCGCCGGTGGCATCTAATGTGGCTTGGAGCTGGCCGACGAACGGGAAAATTACACAAGGCTTCTCCCGTTCCGACGGTGGTAATAAAGGGATCGATATTGCTGGCTCTCGTGGTCAAGCGGTCAATGCCGCCGCGGCAGGTCGCGTAGTGTACGCGGGTAATGCGTTGCGTGGTTATGGCAACCTGATCATCATTAAACATAATGATGATTATCTAAGTGCGTATGCCCATAACGAATCGATCTTAGTTAAAGATCAACAAGAAGTAAAAGCGGGACAACAAATTGCGAAAATGGGAAGTTCCGGTACAACAGATGTGAAATTGCACTTTGAAATTCGTTATAAAGGGAAATCCGTGGATCCGCTACGTTATTTGCCAAAACGTTAACATAAGAAAACCCGGTGGATGCCGGGTTTTTTATTCATAACATCATGCTATGTTGCTTAAAAAGCAATACGATCTTTGTTTTTCTCCAATGTGGCTTTGCCGATACCTTGGATTTCCAGTAATTGTTCGGGGGCGGTGAAATTACCATGTTTTTCCCGATATTCTACAATCGCTTCCGCTTTTTTCGCGCCAATACCGAGTAATGCGCTTTGAATTTCTCCAGCACTCGCGGCGTTAATATTGAGTTTATCGCTCAATATGACCGGCGCTGTTTGTTCTGCGATTGCCGGTTTGGGTGGTGGGTCAGTTGCAGCAAGGGCGGAATTGGCGCCCAATAACGCGCTCAACAAGCCCAATGCCAGACTAATTGATTTAAATAATTGCATGATAATTTCCTCTTTTGGATAGTGTTTAAGTTCATTGGTTGTGGTATCTCAATGTGTTGAACATTCAACGAGGATAAATATGAACGAACAGGTCATGGTCGGCAATCAAGTGTCTACGTTTTTGCGATCGAACTCGTAAAAATGATAAAAAGTGCGGTCAAAATTCAGGAATTTTTGCCAACATTTTATTTGTGAAAATTGACCGCACTTGCGTATATGGTAAACTGGCGAGGAATTTTTCCGTGAGTTTGATTGGATTATATGAAAAAATTTTTATTGGGATTAAGTGTTTTTATTGTGATTTTGGCGGCGGTTGCCGCATGGGCATATCAAAAAATCAACGCATTTGTTGAGATTCCGGTACAAACGCAACCGGATCAGTTGTTGGTGTTAGAACGCGGTACGACGGGCAATAAATTGGCAGCGTTATTTGAACAAGAAAAATTAGTGGATGATGCCAAATTGTTGCCATGGCTGTTGAAATTACGACCGGATTTAAATAAAGTCAAAGCGGGAACCTATACTTTAAATGGGGTGAAAACTGTAGGTGATGTATTGCAATTATTGAATTCAGGCAAAGAAGTGCAATTTAATGTGCAATTTATCGAAGGCGAAACCTTTAAGGCATGGCGAAAAAAATTAGAAAAAGCACCGCACTTAAAGCAAACCTTGGCGGGCAAAAGTGATGCGGAGATTTTCGATATGTTGCACTTGCCGGATTTTGCCAAAGCTATTCATGAACAAAAAAAGATAGAAGGTTGGTTGTATCCGGATACGTATAATTACACACCGAATTCGACAGATCTGGATTTACTAAAACGTGCGGCTAAACGTATGGAAAAGGCGTTGCAACAAGCGTGGGAACAACGAGATCCAAATTTGCCGCTGAACAATCCTTATGAGTTATTGATTTTGGCGTCCATTGTGGAAAAAGAAACCGCGGTGGCGGCGGAACGTGGCAAAGTGGCTTCTGTGTTTATTAACCGCTTAAACAAAAATATGCCACTGCAAACGGATCCGACGATTATTTACGGAATGGGCGAGGCGTATAGCGGGAATATTCGGCGTAAAGATTTGGAAACGCCGGGACCTTATAATACTTATTTAAATTTAGGATTGCCGCCAACGCCGATTGCTATGCCGGCGGAAAGCGCTTTGCAGGCGAGTGCGAATCCTGAAAAAACCGATTATTTCTATTTTGTGGCGGACGGTTCGGGCGGACATAAATTCAGTCGAACCTTAACGGAGCATAATCGCGCGGTACAGGAATATTTGCGTTGGTATCGAAACCAGCAAAAAGGAAGATAAGATGACAGGCAAATTTATTGTGATCGAGGGGCTGGAAGGCGCCGGTAAATCTACCGCACATGAAGCGGTTGCACAGACCTTGCAACAATTGGGCGTGGAGCAGGTGGTATTTACGCGTGAACCGGGCGGCACGCCACTGGCGGAGAAACTACGCCAATTGATCAAGCATGAAACGGAAGAAGTAATTACCGATAAAGCGGAATTATTGATGTTGTATGCGGCGCGTGTGCAATTGGTGGAAAATGTGATTAAACCTGCTTTGCGGTCTGGAAAATGGGTAGTTGGCGATCGTCATGATCTGTCTTCGCAAGCCTATCAAGGTGGTGGCAGACAATTGGACGCCAATTTATTGGCAACTTTGAAACAGGCGGTGTTGGGCGATTTCGCGCCGGATTTTACCCTGTATTTAGACATTGATCCGGCAGTGGGTTTGGCGCGCGCGCGCGGGCGAGGCGAATTGGATCGCATTGAGCAGCAAAACGTGGATTTTTTTCACCGCACTCGGGCTAAATATTTGCAATTAGTGCAGCAATTACCGAATGCGGTGGTGATTGATGCGGCGCAATCCATCGAACAAGTCCGCGCAGATATTCAACGTGCGGTGATTGACTTTGTAAATCGTGTGAAATAAATGGACATGGCGCTTTATCCTTGGTTAGTTCCCTATTACCAGCAATTGATGCAAACTCTGCAGCAAGGGATGTTGCCACATGCGTTGCTGTTTCGTTCAGATCAAGGATTGGGAACTGAGCAGTTGGTTGACGCGCTGGCACATCGTTTACTTTGTACGCAAGCACAAGGAGACGAACCTTGCGGGCAATGTCATAGCTGTCATTTATTTTCTGCCGGAAATCACCCCGATTATGCGCGCTTGGCGTCGATAGACAATAAGGATATTGGCGTGGAGCAGGTGCGTGAAATCAATGAGAAAGTTACGCAACACGCGCAGCAAAATGGCAATAAAGTGGTGGTGATTCAAAGCGCAGAACGTTTAACCGAAGCGGCGGCGAATGCCTTGTTGAAAACCTTGGAAGAGCCGCGTCCGAACACTTATTTTTTATTGCAAGTGGATGTCGCAGCAAGTTTGTTAGCAACTATTCACAGCCGCTGTCAATGTTGGTTAATCAATACGCCGCCACAAGCGGTGGCGATGGCTTGGTTGCAGGGGCAAAGTGCGCAAGAAATAAGCGAAATTCAGACCGCACTTTTGGTCAGTTACGGGCGTCCATTAGCGGCGTTGACCATGTTGACACAAGGATTATTAGCCAAACGGAAAGATTTTCTGCGTCAATTTTGGGTGTTTTATGTGCGGCGATCGCCCTTGGAGTTGCTGCCTTATTTTGAAAATGAGTTGTTATTTCAACAATTGGATTGGCTGGCGAGCTTTTTGTCAGATGCGCTGAAAGCGAAGCTCGGCATACGCCAAGGTTGGATTTGTCAGGATTTAGTTCGCGGCATTGAACAATTTAATCAAAAACAAACCGCACTTGGGTTGTTGCGTGCTAATCAAATTATCAGTCAAGTGCGGTCAGATTTACTGCAAATTAACGGGGTTAATCAAGAGTTAATGTTATTAGACGGATTGACGAAATTGGTTACCGAGGTTTTTGAAGAGAATAACAAACAGGATTTTTTTAGATGTTTATAGTAGATAGCCATTGCCATTTGGATGCATTGGATTATGAAAATTTACACCGAGATATTGCGGATGTGATTGCTAAAGCGCAGGCGCGAGAAGTGAAACATGTATTGGCGGTGGGCGTGACCTTGCGTCGCTACGAGCAAATTGTGGATGCATTAAAATCTTTTGAGTCCGTGTCGCTGTCTTGCGGCGTGCATCCTTTGGATTTGGATGATGAACCTTTTGATTTTGAGCGTTTGTTGCGTTTAGCGGCGGATCCGAAAGTGGTTGCCATTGGGGAAACCGGCTTGGATTATTATTACAGTGCGGAAAATAAAAGTCTGCAACAAGCGGTGTTTGCACAGCAAATTGACATTGCCAATCAGCTGAATAAGCCAGTGATCGTGCATACCCGTTCGGCGCGCGAAGATACGATAGCGTTGTTAAAACAACATCATGCGGAAAAGTGCGGTGGTGTTTTGCATTGTTTTACCGAAAATTGGGCGATGGCGAAACAGGCATTGGATTTGGGCTTTTATATTTCCATTTCAGGCATTGTGACCTTTAAAAATGCGGAAGATTTGCGCGAAGTTGTGCGCAAAATTCCGTTGGATCGGTTGTTAGTGGAGACTGACAGCCCATATTTGGCGCCGGTACCTTATCGTAGTAAACAAAATCAGCCGGCGTATGTGCGAGAAGTGTGTGAATATGTGGCAACTTTAAAAGGGGTTTCGTTAGAAGATTGTGCCAAAATAACCACGCGAAATTTTGAGCAACTTTTTAAAATTCAGCTACAATAGCATAAGCATTGTCGCTTGATAGGAGAATAAAAATGCGGAAGGTTTTAAAATATTTCTTTTTAGCGGTGGCGTTATTACTTCACGTGGTGTTGTTTGGCGTGGTGAATTATGTGACGCCAAATTATGAAGTGACGAATGTGACCGGCGTTGAAGTAAAACGGGTGGATAAAGACGGACCGATTACCAAAGCCAATCCGGCGGATGGTCCGACGCGGGATGTGTACTATATTTATACGCAAAAACCGAATGAGCAAAATGTAATGGTGTATCGTAATGAAGATACGCGTTGGGGTTTTCCGTTTTATTTCAAATTCGGCTCGGCAGATTTACAAGCAAAAGCGGCAAGTTTTGCAGGCGATCATAAACTTGTGGAAGTGAAATACTATGGTTGGCGAATTGTGATGTTAGATGAGTTCCGCAATGCGACCTCGATGCGTGAAGTGACATTGGAGGAAGGGCGTTCTCATCCAATTTTAGCGTATGTGTTGTATTTTTGTTTGTTAATTACGCTGTTTTTCTCGGTACAATTTATCCGAGGCTGGTTTGATAGCGAGAATGTATAATAGGATAGGTTATGGGATTATTTGAAGCTGTATTAAGTATTGTTGCCCTAATTGTTGTCAGTGCGGTGGTATCTTCTGCTGAAATTTCATTGGCAGCAGCAAGAAAATTAAAGTTGCAAAATTTATCTAATGAGGGGGATGAGCGGGCGCAACTCGTATTGGATTTGCAGCAACATCCAGGACGTTTTATTACCGTTGTACAAATTGGTTTAAATATGGTGGCAATTTTGGGCGGGATTATCGGTGAAAGTGCTATCCGTCCTTATTTACAACAGGCGTTATCCGGTTATATGCCGGCAGCGTGGCTAGAATTATCTGCTTCATGGTTATCTTTCATTTTAGTAACGATGGCGTTTATTTTATTTGCTGATTTAATGCCGAAACGAATGGCAATGACTAACCCAGAAAAGACAGCATTGCGTATTGTGCGACTTATGACACTTTGTATTTTTGTGTTTAAACCCCTAGTGTGGTTATTTGATACAATTGCTAATGCGCTATTTCGTTTCTTGAGAATTTCCACGGTACGTGAGGATAATATGACGTCGGAAGATATTGTAGCGATGATGGATGCTGGGGCGGAAGCTGGTGTGTTAAAAGCGCAAGAACATTATTTGATCGAAAATATTTTTGACATGCAGCAACGTACCGTCACGTCTACCATGACGACGCGTGAAAATATTGTATTTTTAGACCGCGCTTTTAATCGTGAAAAGGTGTTGGGTATTATTGAAAATAATCCCCATTCTAAATTTCTGATTTGCGATAACGGATTGGATAAAATTTTAGGTTATGTGGAATCACATTCTTTATTAACGCGTTATTTACAAGAAGAACAGCCGGTGTCGCTAACCGATCAGCGTATTTTACGTAAGGCATTATTTATTCCGGATACCTTATCTTTGTATGAGGTGTTGGAATTATTTAAATCATCCGGTGAAGATTTTGCGGTGATCGTTAATGAATATGCTTTGGTAGTGGGGATTGTGACCTTAAATGATGTGATGAGTATTGTCATGGGCGAATTGGTTTCCAGCGAAGAAGAACAAATTATTCAGCGTGATGAGAGTTCTTGGCTGGTGGATGGGGCGACGCCATTGGAAGATGTGATGCGTTCCTTAGAGATAGAGCAATTTCCTGATGCGGAAAATTACGAGACCATAGGTGGATTTATGATGTACATGCTGCGTAAAATTCCAAAGAAAACGGATTTTGTGTTGTATGATCGGTATAAATTTGAAATCATTGATACGGAGAATTTTAAAATCGATCAATTGATGGTATCTTTAAGAACAGACTTGGCGCCAAGCGAAATAGAGCAATCCCATACCTAGGTATGGGATTTTTTTGCTTAATAGTAAGAATGTTCGCCGCGTTGATGTTCGGTAATATCTTTTGCACCCTTTAATTCTTCTGGGAATAGGCTCACTAGTTGTTTTTCGATCCCGTCTTTTAAAGTCACATCAACCATTGAGCAACCGTTGCAACCGCCGCCGAATTGCAAAATTGCATAACCATCTTCGGTGATTTCTAATAAGGTAATATGACCGCCGTGTCCGGCTAATTGCGGGTTAATTTGGCTTTGGATCACATATTCCACTCGTTCAATCAATGGGGCATCATCCGCTACTTTGCGCATTTTGGCATTCGGTGCTTTGAGGGTTAATTGTGATCCCAACTCTTCGGTAACATAGTCGATTTCTGCATCTTCTAAAAATGGCAAGCTGATTTCATCAACAAAGGCTGAAAAGGTTGTATATTTCATTTCGGTATCGGTCGCTTCTACTGCATTTGGAGGGCAATAGGATACGCCACATTCTGCTTTTGGTGTACCGGGATTTACCACAAACACGCGAATATTGGTACCGGTTTCTTGTTGATCGAGTAGCTTACGAAAATGGGCTTGCGCCGCATCTGAAATAGTAATTTGCATAGTTTTTCCCACATTAATACTTGAGTAACCTTGTCGGAAATCATACTCTTTGTGTGGTTTTTTTTCCACTTTTATTTTAATTATCTGAATATTATTTATAAAAATAATGGGTCAAGTTTTGGCAATTCCCCATACTTGAATATGTACCACGCCGGCTTTTTTGAGTAATAAGGCGATTTCGTTTAAGGTTGAACCAGTGGTTATCACATCATCAATCAAGGCGATACTGTGATAAGTGCGGTCATTTTTAGCCTTAATTTGAAAGGCATTTTTTAAATTATTGCGCCGATCTTTGGCGCTTAATCCGCGTTGTGTTTTGGTGGATTTTTGGCGTTGAATAAATTGATGATCAACGGGAATGCACAATTTTTTGCCAAGCACATTGGCGATGAGTGCCGCTTGATTATAGCCTCTCTGCCATTGGCGTAGATGATGTAGCGGGACGGGAATAATGACTTCCGGTCGGGTTAATAATCCATAATGTCGTCGGGCATCATAAATTGCCAGCAGCATTAAGCGCGCTAAAGCGTGGTCCAGCCAATATTGACGTTGAAATTTAAAGCGATGGATTAAATTGGACAGCGGTTCGCTATAATGTCCCGCGATAATCAATTGATCCCAGTGTGGCGGCTGGCGTAAACAATTTCCGCAATGGAGTGCGAATGCTGAAAGTGCGGCGCCACAACGTGCGCAATAGTGAAAACGCCGAATGGCGCGATAACAATTGCTACACAGATGATGTGAGGGAATCGCTAACTTTCGTTGACATTGTACGCAACGTATTCCGAACCAGTTCATTTTCTTCCATTTTTAACTGCACGTTGAGGAAAGTGTAGTAAGTTCTGTGCGAGGCATAAAATCTTTGTTGGTTTTGTGTTTTATTTTTTTGCACCAGATCGCAAAAATGATAAAATTTTTGTCGATTTTTGATAAAAGAAGGAAGAGAAATGAGCATTCTTAATTTACGCCAACAAATTAAAATGGTGTTTTTTGATATTGATGACACTTTGTATATGAAAGATAAAGATCACTTGTCCGAGCGGGCTTTGGAGATATTTAAAAAATTGCGGGCAAATGGGATTATTCCAGCGATTGCCAGTGGGCGCGCGCGGGCGACCTTTCCAAAAAAATTGGAGCATGTTATTGCCCAGGCGGGTGTCGATTTATTTGTCACTATGAACGGGCAATCAGTGGTTTATCAAGATCAGACGCTTGCTAAATTTCCGCTGCCGAAAGCGCGTATCGCGACTATTGTGGAGTTTTTTGAGCAACATCAAATTGCTTATGCTTTTTTGACTAACGAACAGGTGTTTGTTTCCGAGCGGACACCAATGTTGCGCGAGGCGTTTGATGTGATCACGACAGATTATTCCGTGGATAAAACCTATTTTAAACAACATGATGTTTATCAAATTCTGCCTTTTTATGCGCAAGAACAGGAGGCGTTGATTGCGCAATCGGCGATTTTAGAGGGGCTGAGAGTGGTGCGTTGGCATCCGAATTCCGTGGATGTGTTTGATGGACAAGGCTCAAAAGCGCGTGGTATTGAAATTGTGGCGAGCCATTTGGGATTATCAATGGAAAATGTGATGGCGTTCGGCGATGGGTTAAATGATATTGAGATGTTGACGCACGTCGGTGTTGGGGTAGCGATGGGAAATGCTCAAGATAAGGTGAAACAAGTGGCTGATTATGTTGCAGATTCCGTGGAAAATGACGGGGTTTATCATTTTTTAGTACAATGCGGATTAATTGAGGCATAAGAAAAAACTAGGAAAAAATGAGCGCACTTTGATGGGATGCGTTAACCCAGAAAAAGTGCGGTGATAAAAAATGCGCTTTTTAAATCGTTAGCGCATTTTGGTATGTGGTAATATTCCACGTGCTTAGTTGGAATATTGATGAATGGCTGCTGGAATTTCTTGATCTTGGTAGATGGTTTGGGCGACCTCCGCTAATGTTTGGTTTAAGACGTTGTGAATATCGGCATTATTTGCGCTAAATGCGCCTTCTTGCATTCGAGAGGCGGCAATTTTCTTGGTATATTGCCCTTTTGCCCCTTGGACTTGGATATCCAGTTGGATGGAGGCGTTGATTTTATGGCGTAAGTTGCCGGATTCCACGTTGGCATAGAAATCGTTTACATTAACAATCACGTTGGTATTGGAGGCAGACGGTGTACCAACACGGAAGCCTTTGGCGTTTAAGTCCTGTTTGACGATTTGATCAAATAATTGCGTTATCTGTGGCGCGGAATTGAGTTTTAACAGCTGTTCGTTATACACATAACTAGAAATTTCTGGTCGCACACGGTTATCGCGGGTAGACACGTTTAATACGATATTTTGGTTGGCAGTATTAAATTTACCTGTCGCTGGCGCTGGGGTAAAATAAAGCGTGTTGCTCGGTTGGCTTTGGCAAGCAGCGAGCAGGGTTGCAGCTGTCATGGTAGCAATGAAAGACAGTTTTTTTGTTAAGTTCATAGAAACCTCCCTGGAAATTTATTTATGTATTCTTGCAAACTTCAGGCAGAATGTATAGTTTTTCCCTATTAACTTAGGGGAAAATTTTTTGATTATTGAAAAAGAGAAGGATATTATGGCAAAACAACAGGAATTGGAGACACGATTATTACGAGAATTTCAACCGCACTTTGTGGCGGTGGAAAATGAAAGTCATTTACATAGCTCCGGACGCGGCGCAGAATCGCATTTTAAAATCGTATTAGTAAGCGATCATTTTGAGGGCGTGAGCAAAGTCGGGCGTCATCGCCAAATCTACCAATTATTGGCGCAAGATTTGCAGCAAGGTATTCATGCCTTAGCGTTACACTTATATACAAAGGCGGAATGGATGAAATTGGGGCAACAAATTCCAGGTTCTACCAATTGTCTTGGCATGGGTCATTAAACAGACAACACGATACGTATTTATCAGCGAATTCATTTTTTACTCATTTTAAAAGTTGATTTACCACAAAAAAAAGACTTTTTTTGTGTAAAAAAACAGAAAAGAGACCTCATAAAGTGGCGTGAACGTTATTATTTGGTTAAAATGAATCGCTAATTTTTTATCAAAAATTTAACGATGCGGTTTGTTGTGATGGCAAACGGGCATTATAAACCGAATTTGAGTTTTAATTTATATGATGGCGAAATAGCGCGTTGTTTGCGCTTACATTTCAAAAATCATTACTCAAGACGAGGTTACCGCAAGGTTTGTTGGTTGTGGTAGCTGTATTTTTAATCTAACGAAAAGTAGTGCAAACAATATGATTACGATTAAAAAAGGATTGGATCTTCCTATTTCGGGAAAACCAGAACAAGTAATCCATAACGGTAATGTGATTACCGAAGTTGCTTTGCTTGGTGAAGAGTATGTGGGGATGCGCCCTTCAATGAAGGTGCGTGAAGGTGATGTGGTAAAAAAAGGTCAGGTGCTTTTTGAAGATAAAAAGAATCCGGGCGTTTTATTTACTGCACCCGCCAGCGGTACTGTAACTGCGATTAATCGTGGTGCTAAGCGGGTGTTGCAATCTGTGGTAATTAAGGTGGAAGGTGATGAGCAAATCACATTTGCCAAATATACTGCCGATGAATTAAAAACCTTGAGTTCAGAACAAGTTCGTCAAAACTTGCAAACTTCAGGATTATGGAGCGCACTTCGTACTCGTCCATTTAGTAAAGTGGCCGCAGTTGATGCTGTTCCTTCTTCAATTTTTATCAATGCAATGGATACTAATCCGTTAGCGGCGGATCCTGAAGTCGTGTTAAAAGAACATGGACAAGATTTTATTGATGGATTAACGGTATTAAGTCGTTTACATGAAGGTAAATTACATTTATGTAAAGCCGGCAATAGCAATATTCCGACAGTTGATCTTGCTAATGTTGAAGAGCATGAGTTTAGCGGTCCTCATCCGGCGGGATTAAGCGGAACACACATTCATTTCATTGATCCGGTCAGCGTGAAGAAATCTGTTTGGTATATTAATTACCAAGATGTGATTGCGATCGGTAAATTATTTACTACCGGTGAGTTTTATAACGGTCGCGTGGTTGCTTTAGCCGGTCCACAAGTGAAAAATCCGCGTTTAGTACGTACTGTGCTTGGTGCGAATCTTTCCCAATTAACCGCTAACGAATTGAATGACGGTGAAAATCGTGTGATTTCAGGTTCGGTGCTAAATGGATATAAAGCGGTCGGTCCTGTCGATTATTTAGGACGCTATGCATTGCAGGTTTCTGTGATTGCAGAAGGGCGCGATAAAGAATTCCTCGGTTGGATTATGCCGGGTGCGGATAAATTCTCTATTACCCGTACGGTTTTAGGGCATTTCGGCAGCAAATTATTTAACTTTACTTCTGCGGTGAACGGTGGGCATCGTGCCATGGTACCAATTGGTGCTTATGAGCGTATTATGCCGCTGGACATTATTCCGACGTTGTTATTGCGTGATTTAGCATCAGGCGATACGGATTCCGCACAAGCATTAGGTTGTTTAGAGTTGGACGAAGAAGATTTGGCGCTTTGTACCTTTGTTTGTCCGGGTAAAAACGAATATGGTCCAATGCTTCGCGCCGCTTTAGATAAGATCGAGAAGGAAGGTTAAAAATGGGTTTGAAACATCTTTTAGAGAAAATGGAACCTGCATTTTTACCGGGAGGTAAATATGAAAAATGGTATGCGTTATTTGAAGCAACTGCCACTTTCTTATATACCCCAGGTACGGTAACAAGCAAAGCCTCACATGTTCGTGATGCGTTAGATTCAAAACGCATGATGGTGTTGGTATGGCTTGCGTTGTTCCCTGCAATGTTCTATGGCATGTTCAACGTCGGCTCGCAATCATTAATGGCATTAAATGTCGGTGATTTTGCCCAAAACGTTGCAACTAATGTTGCCAATGATTGGCATTTTGCTTTAGCAAATATGCTTGGATTGCTGTCACAAGATGCCGGTATACTGGCTAAAATGGTTTTAGGTGCCATTTTCTTCTTGCCAATTTATGCGGTTGTATTCTTGGTGGGTGGCTTCTGGGAAGTGTTATTTGCGATGGTGCGTAAACATGAAATTAACGAAGGTTTCTTCGTGACGTCTATTTTGTTAGCGTTAATCGTGCCACCAACATTGCCATTGTGGCAAGCCGCATTAGCGACCACTTTCGGTGTGGTTGTTGCCAAAGAAGTTTTTGGTGGAGTAGGTAAAAACTTTATGAACCCGGCATTAGCGGGGCGTGCGTTTTTATTCTTCGCTTATCCGGCTCAAATCTCTGGTGATTTAGTGTGGACCGCAGCTGATGGTTTCTCCGGTGCAACACCATTATCTCAATGGTCTATGGGCGGTGAAGCAGCATTAAAACACGTGGCAACAGGTCAACCAATTCAATGGATGGATGCGTTTTTAGGAAATATTCCGGGATCTATCGGTGAAACCTCAACATTGGCATTGTTAATTGGTGCGGCAATTATTGTGTTTGCACGTATTGCATCTTGGCGGATTATCGCAGGTGTAATGATCGGTATGATCGCAACATCGGCATTATTTAACGCTATCGGTTCAGCGACAAATCCATTGTTTGCTATGCCTTGGTATTGGCATATGGTATTAGGTGGTTTTGCATTAGGGATGTTCTTTATGGCTACGGATCCGGTATCAGCCGCTTTCACCAATAAAGGTAAATGGTGGTATGGTATTTTGATAGGAGTAATGTGTGTATTAATTCGAGTGGTCAACCCTGCCTATCCAGAAGGGATGATGCTGGCAATTTTGTTTGCTAACTTATTTGCACCGTTATTCGACTACCTCGTAGTTCAAGCAAATATCAAACGTCGGAGAGCGCGCAATGGCTAAGTTTAATAAAGACAGTGTTGGCGGAACAATTTCGATTGTTGTGCTGTTGAGTTTGGCTTGTTCTGTTATTGTAGCGGGTTCAGCGGTTTTACTTAAAACCCCTCAAGAAGAACAAAAACAACTTGATAAACAAAAAAATATTTTAAGTGTGGCGGGTTTGCTACAAGCAAATACTAAAAACAGCGAAGTTAAAGATATTTTTGCTAAAAATATCGAAGCTCGTTGTGTGGATTTGGATTCCGGCGATTATGTGGATTGTCCGGTAAATTTTGATGCGAAAGCCGCAGCAAAAAATCCGCAAACAAGCACCGCACTTACACCGGAAGAAGATACAGCCGGTATCCGCAATCGTGAAAATTTAGTGGAGGTTTATTTGGTGAAAGATGCAAATGCGCAAACTTCACAAATCGTACTTCCGATTTACGGACGTGGTTTATGGTCAACCATGTACGGTTTCTTATCCGTTCAACCAGATGGTAACACCGTTAACGGTATTACTTACTATGAACAAGGTGAAACACCGGGGCTAGGGGGCGAAATTGAAAACCCTCGTTGGCAAGCACAGTTCGTGAATAAAAAATTATTTAACGAACAAGATCAGCCGGCATTACACGTAGGGAAAGCCGCATCTACTGACAAAGAACACGGAATTGATGCTATTTCCGGTTCAACATTAACCAGTAACGGGGTAAATAATACCTTTAAATTCTGGTTAGGTCAGAAAGGTTTTGGTCCGTATTTAGCGAAATTAAAAGCGGGGGCTAACTAATGGCAAGCTCAAATCTTAAAAATTTATTGTTATCACCGGTTATCAATAACAACCCGATTGCATTACAAATCCTTGGTATTTGTTCTGCATTAGCGGTAACAACAAAACTTGAAACTGCCATTGTTATGGCAATTGCGGTGAGTTTAGTAACTGCGTTTTCCAGTTTCTTTATCTCTTTAATCCGTAACTATATTCCAAATAGTATCCGTATTATTGTGCAAATGGCGATTATCGCTTCTTTGGTAATCCTAGTTGACCAAATTTTACGTGCTTATGCTTATGGTTTATCTAAACAACTTTCCGTTTTCGTTGGTTTGATTATTACAAACTGTATCGTAATGGGACGTGCGGAAGCTTATGCGATGAAATCCGGTCCGGTGGAAAGTTTTGTGGATGGTATCGGTAACGGATTAGGCTATGGTGCAATGTTGATCACCGTGGCGTTTATTCGCGAATTGATCGGTTCAGGTAAGCTATTTGGTATGACAGTATTCCAAACTATCAATGATGGCGGTTGGTACCAAACTAACGGTTTATTCTTACTTGCACCAAGCGCATTCTTTATCATTGGTTTCATTATCTGGGGTCTCAGAACATGGAAACCGGAGCAGGTGGAGAAATAATTTATGGAACATTATCTTAGCCTTTTCGTTAAATCCGTATTTATCGAAAATATGGCACTTTCCTTTTTCTTAGGAATGTGTACTTTCCTTGCAGTATCCAAAAAGGTCTCTACTGCCTTTGGTTTAGGGGTAGCGGTAACCGTGGTATTGGGTATTTCCGTACCAGCTAACCAATTGGTATATGATCTTATTTTGAAAGAAGGTGCATTGGTGGAGGGGGTTGATTTAACTTTCTTAAACTTCATCACTTTTATCGGTGTCATTGCAGCGTTAGTTCAAATCCTCGAAATGATTTTGGATAAATACTTCCCCGCACTTTATAACGCATTAGGAATCTTCTTACCGTTGATTACGGTAAACTGTGCGATCTTTGGGGGGGTATCATTTATGGTGCAACGTGACTACAACTTCGGCGAATCCGTGGTATACGGTTTTGGTGCCGGTATCGGTTGGATGTTAGCGATTGTCGCGCTTGCTGGTATTACTGAAAAAATGAAATATGCGGATGTTCCTGCAGGTTTACGTGGTTTAGGGATTACCTTTATCAGCGTAGGTTTGATGGCGCTCGGCTTTATGTCATTTTCAGGTATTCAGTTGTAAAAAGGGGATACTAAATGGAAATTACACTAGGTATTGCAATGTTTACCGTCATCGTTTTGTTTTTAGCAGTATTGATTTTATTTGCTAAATCAAAATTGGTGAACTCCGGTGACATTACCATTGAAATTAATGATGATCCGAATAAGGCAATTAATTTGCCGGCTGGCGGAAAATTATTAGGTGCATTGGCAAGTAAAGGTATCTTCGTATCATCTGCTTGTGGTGGCGGCGGTTCTTGCGGTCAATGCGTAGTTAAAGTATTAGAAGGCGGCGGCGATATTCTACCGACCGAACTTTCTCATATTTCTAAACGTGAAGCCAAAGAGGGTTATCGTCTTTCATGCCAAGTTAACGTTAAAAACAGCATGAAAATTGAGCTGCCGGAAGAAGTGTTTGGTGTGAAAAAATGGGAATGTACCGTTATTTCTAACGATAATAAAGCAACCTTTATTAAAGAGCTTAAATTGGCGATTCCGGAAGGTGAAGAAGTGCCATTCCGTGCCGGTGGTTATATTCAAATCGAAGCGGATCCACATACAGTCGCGTATAAAGATTTTGATATTCCTGAAGAATATCATGAAGATTGGAATAAATACGACTTATGGCGCTATGTATCCAAAGTGGATGAGCATATTATTCGTGCTTATTCCATGGCATCTTATCCGGAAGAGAAAGGCATCATCATGCTTAACGTGCGTATTGCAACGCCTCCGCCACGTAACCCTGATGTTCCGCCAGGTCAAATGTCCTCTTATATTTGGTCATTAAAACCGGGTGATAAAGTTACGATTTCTGGTCCATTCGGTGAATTCTTCGCGAAAGAAACCGACAATGAAATGGTATTTATCGGTGGTGGTGCAGGTATGGCGCCAATGCGTTCTCATATCTTTGACCAATTAAAACGCTTACATAGTAAACGTAAAATGTCATTCTGGTATGGTGCGCGTTCTAAACGCGAAATCTTCTATCAAGAAGACTTTGACCAATTACAAGCTGAAAATGATAACTTCGTATGGCACGTCGCATTATCAGATGCGTTGCCAGAAGATAATTGGACAGGTTACACCGGCTTTATCCACAACGTGCTTTATGAAAACTACCTCAAAAATCATGAAGCGCCTGAAGATTGTGAATACTATATGTGTGGACCTCCAGTTATGAACGCTGCGGTAATCAAAATGTTGAAAGACTTAGGCGTTGAAGACGAAAACATCTTATTAGATGATTTCGGTGGTTGATGCAACCAAGCCCATAAAAAGAGCGGTCAGATTTCTGACCGCTTTCACCATTCTTGAGGTTGATAAAATTTTGTTGCAGATCAACAATGACAAGAAGATGATTTTATCTCCAAGAAAAGCAATATGGCGTTTGGCAGGAAGCACTGAATACCATATTAGATATGATTTAAAAAAATGCGTTTAGGCATTGGAATATGATGAAAATAAAACAATTAATGACGTGGCTTGGTGCCGCTATTTTAACCTTGATGCTCGCGGCTTGTGACAACTCGCCGGAATTAGTCAGTCTCAGTGGTCACACCATGGGGACAACCTATTCGATTAAATATGTGAATTCCGGAGAAACCTCATTATCACCGGATGAAGTTCATGAAAATGTAGAAAATATCTTGAAAGATGTTAATAACAAAATGTCCACTTATATTCCAACGTCGGAATTAAGTCAATTTAATCAAAATACGCAAATTAATACACCAATTGAAATTTCAGCAGATTTAGCGACAGTGATCAAAGAAGCTATTCGCTTAAATCAAGTGACAGAAGGAAAATTGGATGTGACCGTAGGACCATTGGTTAACCTGTGGGGATTTGGTCCGGAAAAGCGCGTTGACAAACGTCCAACAGATCAAGCACTTGCTGAACGCCGAGCATGGGTTGGTATTGATAAATTAAAATTAACCGAGCAATCTGGTAAGTTTTATCTTGAAAAAAGGGTTCCGCAGCTCTATATTGACCTTTCTTCTATTGCGAAAGGTTTTGGCGTTGATCAGGTTGCCAACTACATTGAAAAAATTAATAAAACCGATTACTTGGTAGAAATTGGCGGCGAAATTCGCGCTAAAGGAAAAAATATTGAGAATAAACCTTGGCAAATTGCAATCGAAAAACCGGAATTTGATGGATCTCGCGCGGTCGAAGAAATTATCGGATTACATAATTTAGCCATGGCAACCTCGGGCGATTATCGCAATTATTTTGAAGAAAATGGGCAGCGTTTTTCACACGAAATTGATCCGGCAACGGGCTTGCCTATTCAGCACCGCTTGGCTTCTATCACCGTGTTATCGCCCTCATCGATGACCGCTGATGGATTATCCACCGGATTATTTGTGCTAGGGGATGAACGCGCGTTACAGGTCGCGGAAAAGGAAAGTTTGGCAATTTATTTAATTGTCAAGACGGATAAAGGGTTTGAAAATAAAATGTCATCCGCGTTTAAGAAACTGATGCAAAAGGAGTAAACTATGCAATTATTTATGATCACTTTCGGCATTTTTATGCTGGTCATTTTAGGAATGGCGTTGGGTTATATTTTCAAGAAAAAATCCATCACGGGAAGCTGTGGCGGTATTACAGCGCTTGGCATGAAAAAAATGTGCGACTGCGAAGAGCCTTGCGATACGTTACAGGCAAAATTGGACGCGGGTGATGAAAAAGCTATCGCGGAATATGAAGAAAAATTCGCGAAAAAAGAACCGCAGTTTTACGAAGTAAAATAGTGGAAAAAACGACCGCACTTTAACTTATAGGATAATAATGAAATCAAAAACATACGAACAATATTTTGCACCGCTTAGCGAACAACAACGACCGGTAAATCGTGGTAAAAAAGTCATCTGCGGGATGTCCGGAGGGGTGGATTCTTCGGTGTCAGCCTTTATTCTTCAACAACAAGGCTATCAGGTGGAGGGCTTGTTTATGAAGAACTGGGAAGAGGACGATGATACGGATTATTGTACCGCCGCTGCCGATTTAGCGGATGCGCAGGCGGTGTGTGATAAACTTGGTATCAAGCTATATAAAATTAATTTTGCCGCAGAATATTGGGATAATGTATTTGAACATTTTTTGGCGGAATACCAAGCCGGTCGCACGCCAAATCCGGATATTTTGTGTAATAAAGAAATTAAATTTAAGGCGTTTTTAGAATATGCCGCGGAAGATTTGGGCGCTGATTATATTGCGACAGGGCATTATGTGCGTCGTCGAGATCTGCCGGATGGGGCGCAACTTTTACGCGGGCTGGATCCAAATAAAGATCAAAGCTATTTTCTTTATACGTTAAGCAAAGCGCAGGTGGCGCAAAGTTTGTTCCCGGTTGGTGATATTGAAAAACCGGTTGTGCGGGCGATTGCCGAAGAGCTTGGCTTGGTCACGGCGAAGAAAAAAGATTCTACCGGAATTTGTTTTATTGGTGAGCGTAAATTTAAAGACTTTTTAGCGCGGTACCTGCCGGCACAACCCGGTAATATTCGAACTTTGGACGGTGAAATTATTGGTCGCCACCAAGGATTGATGTATCACACCTTAGGTCAGCGCAAAGGCTTAGGTATCGGCGGAATTAAAGGCAAAGATGAAAATGCTTGGTATGTGGTTGAAAAAGATTTGAAAAACAATGAATTGATTGTAGCGCAAGGCTTAGATAATTCTGCTCTATTATCCGATGGATTAATCGCGCAGCAGTTGCATTGGGTCAATCGCCAACCGATACGTGAGGCTTTTCGTTGTACGGTCAAAACCCGCTATCGCCAACAGGATATTCCTTGCGAAGTCATCCCTGTCAACGATGACTGTATTAAAGTGTGTTTCGACGAGCCACAAATTGCGGTCACGCCAGGACAATCCGCGGTTTTTTACCAAGGCGAAGTGTGCCTTGGCGGAGGGATTATTGAAACACAGTTGAAATAATTTCTGTTTTGATCTGATCATAAAAAGTTAGATGGTTATTTAAAGGGCTGATTTTGATATTGTATCGGACTCAGTCTTTTAGTTTTAATGGAATTTGTTATTCATTATATTATCATGGATTGTCCGCTCAAGTTCATTAATGTCTTCAAAGGACTTTCCTTTGTAACAGATGCAATGCAATTTTACCTTGAACTCTTTTATAAGTACCTGAATGCTTATATTGGGTAACTCTGCCTTTAATGGTATTGTCGGATAAATTAACACAATGAAGTATGAGAAGAACATTTTCGTGATGTTCGAAATAGACACTTTCAACATTACTGTTTTAAAGTTTGCTTGTATTTAGTCATAAAAAATCTATACCTTAATCAATTGGAACATCAGTCAAACTTTTTGGGGGACAGATCACAATAATTGCACTTTTTTAGCGTTAGCTAAAGCGTGGTCAACGTTTTTTCAGTTTTGTGATACAGAGCGAAATTCTTTTGATGATTGCTAAAAATGCTTTTTCTAAAAGGAAAAAATGTGTAAGAATATGAGAACTTTTTATGACTGTTAATAGGATAACACAGGGTTTATTAATGAAAACTACGGCTGAAATTAGAAAATCATTTCTTGATTTTTTTCATAGTAAGGGGCATCAAATTGTTGAGAGTGGTTCTCTCGTACCTGAAAATGATCCGACTCTTTTATTTACCAATGCCGGCATGAACCAATTCAAAGACGTTTTTCTCGGTATGGACAAAAGAGCCTATTCTCGTGCAACTACTGCGCAGCGTTGTGTCCGCGCCGGTGGTAAGCATAACGATTTAGAAAACGTTGGATATACTGCTCGTCACCATACTTTCTTTGAAATGCTTGGTAATTTCAGCTTTGGCGATTATTTTAAACATGACGCCATTAATTTCAGTTGGGAATTTTTAACCTCATCACAATGGTTAGGGTTGCCGAAAGAAAAATTATGGGTCACGGTTTATCAAACGGATGACGAGGCTTATAACATTTGGCACAACGAAGTAGGTATTCCAGCAGAACGTATTATTCGCATTGGAGATAACAAAGGCGCACCTTATGCCTCAGATAATTTCTGGCAAATGGGCGATACCGGTCCTTGTGGTCCTTGTACGGAAATTTTCTATGATCACGGTGAGCATATTTGGGGGGGACCACCGGGATCGCCTGAAGAAGACGGTGATCGTTATATTGAGATTTGGAATATTGTGTTTATGCAATTCAATCGCCAAGCAGACGGTACGTTGCACAATTTACCAAAACCATCCGTGGATACCGGTATGGGCTTGGAGCGTATCAGTGCGGTGATGCAGCATGTAAATTCCAACTATGATATTGATATTTTCCAAAAATTAATTGCCAAAGCAGCGCAATTAACCGGACAGACGGATTTAAGTAATAAATCATTGCGCGTGATCGCGGATCATATTCGTTCTTGCGCTTATTTGATTGCAGATGGCGTAATTCCATCAAATGAAGGACGTGGTTATGTTTTACGTCGTATCATTCGGCGCGCGGTACGTCATGGACATTTACTTGGCGCCAAAGAGGCATTTTTCTATAAATTAGTGCCAACTTTGATCGAGGTGATGGCGGAAGCGGGTAAAGATGTCAAAGCCAAACAAGCGAATGTAGAAAAATTATTGCGTTTAGAGGAGGAACAATTTGCACGAACCCTAGAGCGCGGTCTGACGTTATTGGATGAAGCCTTGGCGAATGTTAAAGATAATGTGTTATCCGGTGAGGTAGCATTTAAACTTTATGATACCTTTGGTTTCCCGTTGGATTTAACCGCGGATGTATGTCGTGAGCGCAATATTAAAATTGATGAAGACGGTTTTGAGCGTGAAATGGAAGCGCAGCGTTCTCGTGCGCAAGCCGCGAGCCAATTCGGTATGGATTACAGTAATGTTATTCGTGTGGATGGTGTGACAAAATTTGAAGGTTATACGGAATCAGAAAGTTTGGCAAAAGTGACCGCACTTTTCCATGATGGAAAAGTGGTAGAGCGTTTGGTCGCGGGGCAAAGTGGCATTGTTATTTTAGAAAATACGCCATTTTATGCAGAGTCAGGCGGTCAAATCGGCGATAGCGGTCGTTTAGAAGGTAATGCGTTGCGTTTTGATGTGAAAGATACGCAAAAATATGGTCAAGTATTTGGTCATATCGGTGAGCTAACACAAGGCGAATTGCGCGTTGGTCAGTCAGTGAATGCGGTGGTGGATGTAGAACGTCGCCAACAAACCTCATTAAATCACTCAGCAACCCATTTGTTACACGCTGCATTGCGTCAAGTTTTAGGCACACATGTGGGACAAAAAGGATCCTTGGTCTCTGATGTGGCATTGCGTTTTGACTTTACTCATCCGGAAGCCATTCATAAGGCGCAATTGGTGGAAATTGAGCGTTTGGTTAATCAACAGATTCGTGCGAATAATCTGATTCAAACGGATGTGATGGCATTGGATGAGGCAAAAGCTAAAGGGGCAATGGCACTTTTTGGTGAGAAATATGCTGATCAAGTGCGCGTCTTGACTATGGGAGATTTTTCTATCGAATTGTGTGGAGGGGTTCATGCGAAACGCACTGGCGATATTGGGTTGTTTAAAATTATCAGTGAAACGGCGATTGCTGCGGGTATTCGTCGTATTGAGGCAGTGACCGGTGAAAATGCAATATCTTGGTTGTTCCATCAACAAGATTTACTCAATCAAAGCGCGGAGTTATTAAAATCTGATGTGAATTCGTTAGTGGAAAAAATTCAGCAGTTGCAAGACAAAGCGAAGAAAAATGAGAAAGAATTGAGCGCGTTGAAAGAAAAAATGGCAATGCAAGCCAGCTCAGATTTAATTAAAAGTGCGGTTAAAATTCATGGGGTTTCCGTTTTAATTCAACAGCTTGATGGAGTTGAAACGAAATCTTTGCGCGTGATGGTTGATGATCTTAAAAATCAATTGGGTTCAGGGGTGATTGTATTTGCTTCCTCTTTTGAAGGGAAAGTGAACCTGGTTGTTGGGGTGACATCTGATTTAACCACTAAAGTAAAAGCTGGTGAGTTGGTTAATTTAATGGCTCAACAAGTTGGTGGGAAAGGGGGCGGGCGTCCGGATATGGCAATGGCGGGCGGTTCTCAACCTGAAAACATTGAAAAAGCACTGGCAGTTTGTGCTGAATGGTTACAGTCTCATATACAATAACAAAATTTGTGGGGTAACTCACAAGTTTGTATTTTAGTGATGACATTTTATTTTTACATGCTGTAGAATACGTAAAAATTTTTATTTCAGATAGGGATATTGCTAGGTGACAGGGATGTTTAGTCAAAAAAATAAAAAAATGAGGAGGTTTAGATGCTGATCTTAACCAGAAAAGTTGGCGAAAGCTTACTCATTGGGGATGATATTTCTGTTACGATCTTGAATATTCGTGGTAATCAAGTGAAGATTGGGGTTGAGGCACCTAAAGATGTATCTGTTCATCGTGAAGAGATTTATCAGCGTATCAAAGAGGGGCAGAGTGAGCAGCCCAATTAAATGAGCTTTGTCATTAGTAAGATATGGAGAATGTATGGGTAAATTAACTTGCTTTAAAGCTTATGATATTCGTGGTCGTTTAGGTGATGAGCTAAACGTGGATATTGTGTATCGTATTGGGCGTGCATTCGGGCAATTTCTTCAACCTAAGACAATTGTTGTAGGCGGAGATGTTCGCTTAACCAGTAAAGAGTTAAAAAGCGCGGTGACAAATGGGCTGTTGGACTCCGGTGTGAATGTGATTGATTTAGGTGAGACTGGAACCGAAGAAGTATATTTTGCGACCTCTTTTTTAGATGCTGATGGCGGTATTGAAGTGACTGCTAGCCACAACCCAATGGATTACAACGGATTAAAACTTGTTCGTAAAGGTTCTCGTCCAATTAGTGCTGACACCGGTTTGGCAGATATTCAACGTTTAGCAGAAGAAAATCAATTTCCAGTAGTGATTAAACGTGGCGAATATAAGCAGCTATCTGTTTTGGGTGATTATGTTGAGCATCTGCTGTCTTACATTAATTTAGATAACCTAAAACCGATGAAATTGGTGATCAACTCCGGTAACGGTGCCGCAGGTCACGTGGTTGATGCGATTGAAGCGCAATTCCGCGCCAAACAAGTACCAGTTGAATTTATTAAAGTACATAATAATCCGGATGGTACGTTCCCTAATGGTATTCCTAACCCGATTTTACCTGAAAATCGCCAAGATACTATTGATGCGGTATTGGCGAACAAAGCAAATATGGGGATTGCCTTTGATGGAGATTTTGACCGTTGTTTCTTGTTTGATGAAAACGGTGGCTTTATTGAAGGTTATTATATTGTTGGTTTACTCAGCCATGCCTTTTTACAGAAAAATAAAGGCGCGAAAATCATTTATGATCCGCGTTTGATTTGGAATACGATTAAATTAGTGGAAGAAAATGGCGGTGAGGCGATTATGTCTAAATCTGGACATTCTTTCATTAAAGAAAAAATGCGTGAAGTCGATGCTATTTATGGCGGTGAAATGAGTGCACACCACTATTTCCGTGATTTCTTCTATTGTGATAGTGGCATGATTCCTTGGTTGTTGGTCATGGAATTGGTCTGCACCACTGGAAAAACCTTAGGACAATTGGTGGATGACAGTATTAATGCTTATCCTTCTCCTGGCGAGATTAATAGCAAACTTGCTGATGCGAAATCGGCGATTGCCCGCGTACGTGCCGCTTATGAGAAAGATGCTATCGATGTGAATGAAATTGATGGGATCAGTATTGAATATCCGACTTGGCGTTTCAATTTACGCAGTTCAAATACCGAGCCGGTTGTGCGTTTAAATCTTGAAACTCGAGGTGATAAGCAATTGATGGCGGAAAAAACTGGGGAAATTCTCGCATTATTACGTCAATAATTGTATAAAAAAGTTACCGCACTTTGTCGTTTTGTATAAAGTGCGGTTGTTTATTGTTTAGAATAAGGAAAACCAATGAAAGCGATTATTCCTGTTGCTGGGCTTGGAACGAGAATGTTGCCAGCAACCAAGGCAATACCGAAAGAAATGTTAACATTAGTTGATAAACCGTTAATTCAGTATGTTGTTAATGAGTGTATTGCTGCCGGTATTAAAGAAATCGTATTAGTCACACATTCGTCCAAAAATGCTATCGAAAACCATTTTGATACGTCTTTTGAATTGGAAACCATGTTGGAAAAACGGGTGAAACGTCAGTTATTGGATGAGGTGCGTTCTATTTGTCCGAAAGATGTAACAATTATGCACGTACGTCAAGGAAACGCCAAAGGATTAGGTCATGCGGTCTTATGTGGTCGTCCGGTTGTGGGGAATGAACCGTTTGCGGTTATTTTGCCGGATGTGTTGCTCGCGGATTTTACTGCCAATCAAAAAACGGAAAATTTGGCGGCGATGTTAAAACGTTTTAAAGAAACAAATACTAGTCAGATTATGGTGGCGCCGGTTGCGAAAAAAGATATCAGTAGTTATGGTATTGTGAATTGTGGCGGTGTTGAGTTACATGGCGGCGAAAGTGCTAAAATTAACAGCATTGTCGAAAAACCGAGTATTGAGGAAGCACCATCAAATTTAGCGGTAGTGGGACGTTATGTCTTTTCTGCTGAAATTTGGGATTTGTTAGAAAAAACGCCAATTGGTGTTGGTGATGAAATTCAATTGACGGATGCAATTGATATGTTAATTGAGAAAGAAACCGTTGAAGCTTTCCATATGACGGGAGAAACATTTGACTGCGGTGATAAAATCGGTTATATGCAAGCCTTTGTTGAGTACGGGTTGCATCACCCGCAATTAGGTGAAAAATTTGCGGATTATTTGAAGAAATTGGTAAAATCTTTGTAATGACACCGGTAAAGTGTGGTTATTTTTTGATTTGTTTTGCTTATTTTCTTTACAACGAGGTGTGTAGAGGCTATAATCTGCCACCTTGTTTATGTAAGTTATTTGCATAATGATTTTCTGGTTGGTGCTTGGCCTTTTCAAGCCCCGTCCAAGACCGTAGGGGAGTTGAAGTTTCGTCTCTTAATTATCCTACGTAGATGGTGAACAGAATAAGAATTTTTCTTGCTTCTGGGCACCGAATTCGCCCTAATATGTCCATATTAGGTATTTTATTTCCGAGCAATCGGAGTGTATTCAGGAGCTAAAACCAATGGCATTAAATCTTCAAGACAAACAAGCAATTGTTGCTGAAGTAAATGAAGCAGCCAAAGGTGCCCTATCTGCTGTGATCGCGGATTCTCGCGGTGTAACTGTAGATAAAATGACTGAACTACGTAAAGCAGCTCGTGAAGCTGGTGTTTCAATGCGTGTTGTGCGTAATACTTTATTACGTCGAGCAGTTGAAGGCACTGATTACGAATGTTTAAAAGATGCGTTTGTAGGTCCAACACTTATCGCGTTCTCTAACGAACACCCGGGCGCAGCAGCTCGTTTGTTCAAAGATTTTGCGAAAGCAAACGATAAGTTTGAAATTAAAGGTGCAGCCTTTGAAGGTAAGATCCAAGATGTTGAATTCTTAGCAACATTACCGACTTACGAAGAAGCTATCGCACGTTTAATGGGTACTATGAAAGAAGCGGCGGCAGGCAAACTTGTTCGCACTCTTGCGGCATATCGCGACAAATTACAAGAAGCAGCTTAATTCAAGCGTTTCTTAACTCGTTTAATTTATTTACATTAGGAATTGATTGTTATGTCATTAACTAACGAACAAATCATTGAAGCAATTGCTTCTAAATCTGTAACTGAAATCGTAGAATTAATTTCTGCAATGGAAGAAAAATTTGGCGTTTCTGCAGCGGCGGCAGCAGTAGCAGTAGCAGCAGGTCCAGCTGAAGCAGCTGAAGAGAAAACTGAATTCGACGTAGTTCTTGCGGCAGCAGGTGCTAACAAAGTTGCAGTTATCAAAGCAGTACGTGGTGCAACTGGTTTAGGTTTAAAAGAAGCGAAAGACTTAGTTGAATCTGCACCAGCAGTATTGAAAGAAGGTATCGCTAAAGCTGAAGCTGAAGCTTTGAAAAAAGAATTAGAAGAAGCAGGCGCACAAGTAGAAATCAAATAATTTTGATTTTTAGTCAACTTTTCGACGTTCAAAAAGACCCTGATGGTAAATTAGGGTCTTTTTGTTTTTGGGTGTTATCGTTTGCTTATGTACCCAAAACTTGGTTTGATAATCAATAGCTGGTGAATAACATGCTTTTGTAACTTGACACATAAGTTATAATTCGCTATTGCTAAAAAATAGTCAATTTGCTATAATTTGCAATCCAAATTTTGCATAGTTGGCTAGGTGAATGATCATCTAGCCTTTTATGCTGCTCCAAAGGCAAAAATTCATTAACCGTTATGATTTTTGCTTTACTCACAGTAAATTTTGTGGTTATTGTTGAGTGTTGTCCCACTACAGAAGTAAGGTTCAGAGTGCGGTCATTATTAACGGTTAATCATTGTCGTGCGCTTTTACATTTTTCAATGTAGCACGATTGGGTCACTGAACAGCAAGCAGAGGAACCCTATGGTTTACTCATATACCGAGAAAAAACGTATTCGTAAAGACTTCGGAAAACGTCCGCAAGTTTTAAATGTACCTTATTTATTAACAATTCAATTAGATTCTTTTGAAAAATTTATTCAAAGAGATCCAGATGGGCAGCAAGGTTTAGAAGCCGCATTCCGTTCTGTATTCCCGATTGTCAGCAATAATGGCAACACGGAATTGCAATATGTGAGCTATCAATTAGGCGAACCGGTTTTTGATGTGCGTGAATGTCAAATTCGTGGTACGACTTTTGCTGCGCCATTACGCGTAAAATTGCGCTTAGTTAGCTATGATAAAGATGCTGCACCTGGTACTATCAAAGATATTAAAGAACAAGAAGTTTATATGGGCGAAATTCCATTAATGACCGATAACGGTACTTTTGTGATTAATGGTACTGAACGTGTTATCGTGTCGCAATTACACCGCAGCCCTGGTGTGTTCTTTGATAGTGATAAAGGCAAAACCCATTCTTCCGGTAAAGTGCTTTATAACGCACGTATTATTCCTTACCGTGGTTCTTGGTTGGATTTTGAATTTGATCCGAAAGATAACCTCTATGCACGTATCGACCGTCGTCGTAAATTGCCGGCAACTATCATTTTGCGTGCGTTAGATTTTACAACTGAACAAATTTTAGATATTTTCTTCGATAAAGTTGTTTTTGAAATCAAAGATAACAAGTTATTGATGACCTTAGTACCGGAAAGATTGCGTGGCGAAACTGCAACTTTCGATATTGAAGCCAATGGTAAAGTTTATGTGGAACGCGGTCGTCGTATTACTGCACGCCATATTCGTGCTTTAGAAAAAGATCAAATTTCTCAAGTTGAAGTGCCGACCGAATATATTGTCGGTAAAGTGTCAGCTAAAGATTATGTGGATTTAGAAACGGGCGAAATTATTTGTGCTGCAAATATGGAGATTTCCTTAGAGCTATTAGCGAAATTAGCACAAGCCGGTTATAAAACCATTGAAACATTATTTACCAATGACTTAGACCATGGTCCTTATATTTCCGAAACTTTGCGTGTAGATCCGTCAAATGATCGTTTAAGCGCCTTAGTCGAAATTTATCGTATGATGCGTCCGGGCGAGCCGCCAACAAAAGAGGCTGCAGAAGGCTTGTTTGATAACTTATTCTTCTCTCAAGAGCGCTATGATTTATCGGCGGTTGGTCGTATGAAATTCAACCGTTCTATCGGTATTGAAGAAGAAACCGGCAGCGGTATTTTAAGTAAAGACGATATCATCAGTGTGATGAAAAAACTGATTGAAATTCGTAACGGTCGTGGCGAAGTGGACGATATTGACCACTTAGGTAACCGTCGTATCCGTTCTGTAGGGGAAATGGCAGAGAACCAATTCCGTATCGGTTTGGTGCGCGTAGAACGTGCGGTAAAAGAGCGTTTGTCTTTGGGCGATTTAGATGCGGTAACACCACAAGATTTAATTAACGCGAAACCGATTTCTGCAGCAGTGAAAGAATTCTTTGGTTCATCTCAATTATCACAATTTATGGACCAAAATAACCCGTTATCAGAGGTGACACATAAACGTCGTATTTCTGCATTGGGACCGGGTGGTTTGACCCGTGAACGTGCCGGCTTTGAAGTACGTGACGTTCATGCGACTCACTATGGTCGCGTATGTCCAATTGAAACGCCAGAGGGTCCGAATATCGGTTTGATTAACTCACTTTCCGTGTATGCGCGTACGAACGATTATGGTTTCTTAGAAACGCCATATCGTAAAGTTGTTAACGGTCAAGTGACCGAAGAAATTGAGTATTTGTCTGCTATTGAAGAAGGTAAATATGTCATTGCACAAGCAAACTCAAATTTAGACAACGAATTACGTTTTACTGATGCGTTCGTTACTTGCCGCGGTGAATTTGGTGAATCTGGTTTATATCGTCCAGAAGAAATTCACTATATGGACGTTTCTACACAGCAAGTCGTTTCTGTGGCAGCGGCGCTTATTCCATTCCTTGAACATGATGATGCGAACCGTGCCTTGATGGGGGCGAACATGCAACGCCAAGCGGTTCCAACATTACGTGCAGATAAGCCGTTGGTGGGTACCGGAATGGAAAAACCGGTGGCATTGGACTCCGGTGTTGCGGTGGTAGCAAAACGTGGCGGTACTATTCAATATGTGGATGCTTCCCGTATTGTGGTGAAAGTCAATGAAGATGAAACCATAGCAGGTGAAGCAGGGATTGATATTTATAACTTAATTAAATACACCCGTTCTAACCAAAATACTTGTATTAACCAAATTCCTTGTGTGAATTTAGGTGAACCAATTGAACGTGGCGAAATTCTTGCCGATGGTCCATCAACCGATTTAGGTGAATTGGCATTAGGTCAAAATATGCGTGTGGCATTTATGCCATGGAACGGTTATAACTTCGAAGACTCAATGTTAGTATCTGAACGTGTTGTCCAAGAAGATCGTTTCACGACAATTCATATTCAAGAATTATCTTGTGTAGCACGTGATACCAAATTAGGTTCGGAAGAAATCACGGCGGACATTCCAAACGTAGGTGAAGCGGCGTTAAGCAAACTTGACGAATCCGGTATTGTTTATATCGGGGCGGAAGTAAAAGGTGGCGATATTCTGGTGGGTAAAGTGACACCAAAAGGTGAAACGCAATTAACGCCAGAAGAAAAATTATTACGCGCGATCTTTGGTGAAAAAGCCTCTGATGTAAAAGATTCTTCTTTACGCGTACCAAACAGCGTGTCTGGTACCGTTATTGATGTTCAAGTCTTTACGCGCGATGGTGTAGAAAAAGATAAACGTGCTTTAGAAATCGAAGAAATGCAACTGAAACAAGCGAAAAAAGACCTTGTGGAAGAATTGGAGATTTTAGAAGCTGGTTTATTTGCCCGCGTACGTAAATTGCTTGTTTCCGGTGGTGTGGATGAAAAACAATTGGATAAATTGGATCGCACGAAATGGTTGGAACAAACCTTAGCTGATGAAGACAAACAAAATCAGTTAGAGCAATTAGCGGAACAATATGAAGAATTACGCAAAGAGTTTGAACATAAACTCGAAGTGAAACGTGGCAAAATTATCCAAGGGGATGATCTGGCACCGGGCGTTTTAAAAATCGTGAAAGTCTATCTTGCAGTGAAACGCCACATCCAACCGGGTGATAAAATGGCGGGTCGTCATGGTAACAAAGGGGTTATCTCAAAAATTAACCCGGTTGAAGATATGCCTTACGATGAAAACGGTCAACCGGTGGATATCGTGTTAAACCCACTAGGGGTTCCGTCACGTATGAATATCGGTCAGATCCTTGAAACACACTTAGGTTTGGCGGCAAAAGGGATTGGTGATCAAATCAATGCCATGATCAAACAAAAACAAAGTGTAGAAAAATTGCGTGGTTATATCCAAAAAGCTTATGATTTGGGTGAAGGATCGCAAAAAGTAGATTTAAGTACCTTTACTGATGAAGAAGTGATGCGTTTAGCGCAAAACTTACGTAAAGGTATGCCACTTGCGACGCCGGTGTTTGATGGCGCGCATGAAAAAGAAATTAAAGAGCTTTTACAATTAGGCGGTTTGCCGACTTCCGGTCAAATTACCTTATATGATGGTCGTACCGGTGAGAAATTTGAACGTCCGGTTACCGTCGGTTATATGTATATGCTCAAATTGAACCACTTAGTTGACGACAAAATGCACGCTCGTTCAACGGGTTCTTATAGCCTTGTTACACAACAACCATTGGGTGGTAAAGCACAATTCGGTGGTCAACGTTTCGGTGAGATGGAGGTGTGGGCGCTTGAAGCTTATGGTGCGGCATACACATTACAAGAAATGTTAACCGTGAAATCCGATGATGTGAACGGTCGTACGAAGATGTATAAAAACATTGTGAGCGGCACGCACCAAATGGATCCGAGCACACCGGAATCGTTCAATGTAATCATGAAAGAGATCCGTTCGCTTGGTATCAATATCGACTTAGATGAAGAATAATCTAAGCGAAAAAAGACTTTAATGTACGCCCAAGTGCGGTTAAAAAATAAAAATTTTTGACCGCACTTGAATAAGTTTAACTCCGACAGGAGCAAATCGTGAAAGACTTAGTTAAGTTCTTAAAAGCACAATCAAAATCAAGTGATGATTTTGATGTCATCAAAATTGGATTAGCCTCACCGGATGTGATCCGTTCTTGGTCATTTGGTGAAGTGAAAAAACCGGAAACCATCAACTATCGTACGTTCAAGCCTGAACGTGACGGTCTTTTCTGTGCGCGTATTTTCGGGCCGGTGAAAGACTATGAATGTTTATGCGGTAAATATAAACGTTTAAAACACCGTGGTGTCATTTGTGAAAAATGTGGTGTTGAAGTTACCCAAACCAAAGTTCGTCGTGAACGCATGGGGCATATTGAGCTTGCTTCCCCAGTAGCGCATATTTGGTTTTTAAAATCACTTCCATCCCGTATCGGTTTATTATTAGATATGCCATTGCGCGATATTGAACGTGTGCTTTATTTTGAATCTTATATTGTGATCGAGCCGGGCATGACCGATCTTGAACGTGGACAATTGTTAACTGAAGAACAATTTATGGAAGCAGAAGATCGTTGGCAAGATGAATTTGACGCTAAAATGGGAGCAGAAGCTATCCAAGCCTTGTTGCGTGATATGGATTTAGAAGCAGAATGTGAAAATTTACGTGAAGAATTGCAAGAAACCAATTCTGAAACCAAACGTAAAAAAATCACTAAGCGTTTGAAATTATTAGAAGCCTTTGTTCAATCTGGTAATAAACCGGAGTGGATGGTGCTGACTGTATTGCCAGTATTACCACCGGATTTACGCCCATTAGTTCCATTAGACGGCGGTCGTTTTGCGACTTCAGATTTGAACGATTTATACCGTCGTGTGATCAACCGTAACAACCGTTTAAAACGTCTTTTAGACTTGATTGCGCCGGATATTATCGTGCGTAACGAAAAACGGATGTTGCAAGAATCAGTAGATGCGTTATTAGATAATGGTCGTCGCGGTCGTGCGATCACTGGTTCTAACCGTCGTCCGTTAAAATCACTTGCGGATATGATCAAAGGTAAACAAGGTCGTTTCCGTCAAAACTTATTAGGTAAACGTGTTGACTATTCGGGGCGTTCCGTAATTACCGTAGGTCCATACTTGCATCTACATCAATGTGGTTTACCGAAAAAAATGGCATTGGAATTATTCCGTCCGTTTATTTATGCGAAATTAGAAAGTCGTGGTTTTGCGACGACAATTAAAGCCGCTAAGAAAATGGTTGAGCGTGAAGAGGCGATTGTTTGGGATATTCTTGCGGAAGTCATTCGCGAACATCCAATCCTGTTAAACCGTGCGCCAACCTTGCACCGTTTGGGTATTCAAGCCTTTGAGCCGATTTTGATCGAAGGTAAAGCGATCCAGTTGCACCCGCTTGTTTGTGCGGCGTTTAATGCGGACTTCGATGGAGACCAAATGGCGGTTCACGTTCCATTAACACTCGAAGCACAATTAGAAGCGCGTGCGTTAATGATGTCAACCAACAACATTTTATCACCAGCAAACGGTGAGCCGATTATTGTTCCGTCGCAAGACGTGGTCTTGGGTCTATATTATATGACACGCGACAAAGTAAACGGTAAAGGCGAAGGAATGTTATTGCAGGATCCGCGTGAAGCGGAAAAAGCTTATCGTACCGGTGAAGCGGAATTGCATTCTCGCGTGAAAGTGCGTATTACAGAATATGTGAAAAATGCGGCAAATGAATGGGTAGCGCAAACTAACTTGGTGGATACTACTATCGGTCGTGCTATTTTATGGATGATTGCGCCCAAAGGAATGCCATTTAGTTTGTTCAACCAAACCTTGGGTAAAAAAGCGATCTCAAAATTGATCAACGAAAGTTATCGTCGTTTAGGTTTGAAGCCAAGTGTATTGTTTGCTGACCAAATCATGTACACCGGTTTCGCTTATGCAGCACGTTCTGGTTCTTCCGTTGGTATTGACGATATGGTTATTCCGGCGAAAAAATATGAAATTATTTCTGCGGCGGAAGAAGAAGTGGCTGAAATTCAAGAGCAATTCCAATCAGGGCTTGTTACAGCGGGCGAACGTTATAATAAAGTGATCGATATTTGGGCGGCAGCTAATGAGCGTGTTGCTAAAGCAATGATGGAAAACTTATCTTCCGAAGAAGTGGTGAACCGTCATGGTGAATTGGAAAAACAATCCTCTTTCAACAGCATCTTTATGATGGCGGATTCTGGAGCACGTGGTTCTGCTGCGCAGATTCGTCAGTTAGCGGGGATGCGTGGTTTGATGGCGCGTCCAGACGGTTCGATTATCGAAACCCCAATTACCGCAAACTTCCGTGAAGGCTTGAACGTTTTACAATACTTTATTTCTACCCACGGTGCACGTAAAGGGCTTGCGGATACGGCGTTGAAAACAGCGAACTCCGGTTATTTGACCCGTCGTTTGGTTGATGTCGCACAAGACTTGGTGATCATAGAAGATGACTGTGGTACTCACGAAGGCATTGTGATGACGCCATTGATCGAAGGGGGAGATGTTAAAGAAGCCTTGCGTGACCGTGTGTTAGGTCGTGTGGCGGCAGAAGATATTTTAAAACCAGGTACCGATGAAGTATTAATTCCACGTAACACCTTGTTGGACGAAAAATTGTGTGACGTAATTGATGCTAACTCTGTGGATAGCATTAAAGTGCGTTCTGTAGTGACCTGTAATACTGACTTCGGTGTTTGTGCGAAATGTTATGGTCGCGATCTTGCTCGTGGGCATTTGATTAACCAAGGTGAGGCAGTTGGGGTAATTGCAGCACAATCTATCGGCGAGCCAGGTACACAGTTAACTATGCGTACGTTCCATATCGGCGGTGCGGCATCTGCGGCAGCAAAAGAGTCCAGTATTCAAGTGAAGAATACCGGTACCTTACGTTTGACGAACGTGAAATTTGTAACAAATAATGAAAGTAAATTGGTTGTCACTTCACGTAATACGGAGTTAACCGTTATTGATGCTTTTGGTCGTACCAAAGAGCATTACAAAGTACCTTATGGTGCGATCTTAAATAAAGGCGACGGTCAAGCAGTAGAGGCTGGTGAAATCGTGGCAAACTGGGATCCACATACCATGCCGGTTATTTCAGAAGTAAGCGGTTTTGTGAAATTCGTAGATATTGTTGATGGCTTGACAGTTACTCGTCAAACGGATGAGTTAACTGGTTTGTCTTCTATCGTGGTGCAAGATGTGGGTGAGCGTGCGACAGCCGGTAAAGATTTACGTCCAGCATTGAAATTAGTTGATGCACAAGGTAATGATATTGTTATTCCGGGTACGGATGTCGCTGCGCAATACTTCTTACCAGGTAAAGCGATTGTTACCTTAGACGACGGTGCCGAAGTGCATATCGGTATTGCCTTGGCACGTATTCCGCAAGAATCCGTGGGAACCAAGGACATTACAGGGGGGCTTCCGCGCGTGGCAGATCTTTTCGAAGCACGTAAACCGAAAGAGCCGGCAATTTTGGCGGAAATTTCAGGTATTGTTTCCTTCGGTAAAGAAACCAAAGGTAAACGTCGCCTGTTAATTACGCCGACAGATGGTGGCGAAGTATACGAAGAAATGATTCCAAAATGGCGTCAATTGAACGTATTTGAAGGTGAAATGGTACAACGTGGTGATTTAATCTCCGACGGTGCGGAAACGCCACATGATATTTTACGCTTACGTGGTGTACACGCGGTAACCGATTATATTGTTAACGAAGTACAAGAAGTTTACCGTTTACAAGGGGTAAAAATTAACGATAAACATATCGAAGTTATCGTGCGTCAAATGTTGCGTAAAGGAATCATCACCCAAGCTTACGATTCTGAATTCTTAGAAGGTGAGCAAGTGGAAGTGGCACGCGTGAAAATTGTTAACCGTCAACGTGAAGCGGAAGGCAAACCGTTGGTGGAATTTGAACGTGAATTGCTAGGTATTACTAAAGCGTCATTGGCAACGGAATCCTTTATTTCTGCTGCATCATTCCAAGAGACCACACGCGTGCTTACCGAGGCAGCGGTGGCGGGTAAACGAGATGAATTACGTGGCTTGAAAGAGAATGTTATTGTTGGTCGTTTAATCCCAGCAGGCACTGGTTTTGCTTATCATCAAAACCGTTTGAAAAATAAAACAAATGGCTTTGTTGAAGAGGAGGTGCCAGTAAGATTTTCTGCTGAAGATGAGGAGGCTATTGCGGAGGAGTTCACGATGACTGCAGAAGATGCGACCGCGAGTTTAGCTGAAATGTTGAATATGGTGGATGAAACGGAATAACCTCTCATTTCACGAAGATGAAAATCCTTAATAAAAGTAAGGATTTTTGTTGATGCTTCATTAAAAAGTACCGCACTTTGTAAAGTGCGGTACTTTTTTCACAAGTTTTGGTTGCTCCCAATTCGATAAATGGATTGGGAGCATAATTTGTGATATAAGGAAAGTGATTAATGCGTTAATAACTGCCAACTCTTATCTGGGTTAATACGCAGATGTTGTTGGTGGTGGCGTTGTAGGGTGGAACGATGACCAACACTGATAATGATAGTTTGTGGAAGTTCGGCACGAATCAGTCGATACATTGCATCCTCTAACCCTTCATCCATGCTAGCAGTAGCCTCATCCAAAAAGGCAACGCTTGGTTTGTGTAACAACAAGCGGGCAAAAGCAAGACGTTGTTGCTCTCCCAAAGATAATACTCGCGTCCAATCGTTTTCTTGTTCCAGTTTTTCTGCCAAATGTCCAAGTTGTATTTTTTTAATAATCGCTTGGGCTTTTTCAAGATCGGCATTTTCTGGCGTGGTTTGCGGATAATATAACGCGTCGATTAGACGCCCTTGCGGTAAATAAGGTTTTTGCGATAAAAATAAGGCATTATCTTGTGGGCAAGCAATATAGCCTTCCGAATATGACCATAAGCCGGCAGCCGTACGGAGTAATGTGGTTTTTCCCACACCTGATGGACCTTGAATTAACAAAGAGTTGCCTTGGTTTAAAATAAAACTTAGCGATTTTATCAGAGGCTCACCGTCTGGTGTATTAACATCTAAATTTTTAAACACCACTTGTTGTGATGAATGCTGCCATTCCGTGTGTGACACTTGGTGGCTTTGTTTAATTGCAGTGTGAAAACCAGTTAGACGATCCAGGACTGCCCGATAAGCGGTAAAACCATCGTATGAGTTACGATAAAATGAAAGTGCGGTTTGAACTTTGCCAAATGCTTGTGCGGTTTGGATCAGGTCACCTAATTTAATTTGTGCACTGAAATAGCGGGTAGCTTGAATAATAAATGGAAAAATTACTGATACTTGTGAAACGATCAAGTTAAAACCAGATAATTTTAAGGTTCGATAGACCATTTGCCATACATTATGGATGACCTTTTCAAATTGTTTCAGTAGCAAACTTTTTTCCGCTTTTTCACCTCGATAAAAAGCAATGCTCTCGGCATATTCTTTTAAACGAATGAGAGAATAACGATAGTTTGCATTTAAGCGTTCATTAATAAAATTTAGCGTAATTAATGGACGCCCAATTTTAAATGCCAATACGCTGCTGATTAGCACATAAATAAACACTAAAAACACCATCATATGCGGAATTTCGATACCAGCGACAATCATTGGACCGGATAAATCCCATAAAATAAGAGTAAATGCGACTAATGATACCGTTGATGAAATCACGCCGGTAGCAAAAGCGATAGAGTTGGAAACATAGGAAATAATATCTTGCTGAATACGTTGATCTGGGTTATCAAGCTGCGTTGCCAGAAATTGGGTTTTATAATAGGCTTGATTTTCAGTCCATTGTGCTAACATTTTTTCATTTAACCAAGTTCGCCATTGAATGGTAAAACGTTGTGTTAAATAATACGTCAATAAGACGTTTATGACGTGTACCGCCGCCAGCCCCGAGAAAACAAACATTTGTTGCCAAAATACCTTTGCGTTCATTTCTTGTAATGAACTGTACATAGTGTTATACCAATTGGAAAATAAAATATCCAAGCGTACAGATAATAAATTAAAAAATACAATAATGAAGAAATAACCGATAGGTTTTAATCCATTTTTTGGGGAGAGATAACCTTGAGCGAGTAGCCAAAATTGACGCCCCCAACGCGTCGTCTTTGCCAAAATGGCAAGCATCATAGTGAAAACCACACCGGTAATCACCAGGCTTTTAAAAATCCAAAGTAATGAGGTAAAAAATTCTTCAATCCAATTCATGATTTGTTCCGAATAAAAATTGTTTTTGGGGCAAAATTTGATTTGCCAGACGAGTGTTTGTTCAAATATTGTTAAAAAAAACCGTCTCTTTGACAAGAAAAATGTGATAAACGTTCAACTTTTTATATTTGTTTGCTTATTTGCCTAAAGGAGCTTGCTATAATTCTCATTAGTTATTTTTTATAAATTTTGTCATAAGAGGTAAATATGAGTGATATCGCGATCACCATCAGTCTTCTTGCCCTTGTTGCAGTTATCGGACTGTGGATTGGTTCTTGGAAAATTAGAGGCGTTGGATTAGGGATTGGTGGTGTACTGTTTGGCGGTATTATTGTCGGACATTTTACTCGTCAATACGGATTGGTATTAGAAGCTCATACGATGCATTTTATCCAAGAATTCGGTTTAATCCTGTTTGTTTATACTATTGGAATTCAAGTTGGTCCGGGCTTTTTTTCTTCCTTAAGGCAGTCTGGCTTGAAACTTAACGGACTTGCAGCACTGATTGTTTTAGTGGGGGCATTAAGTGTCGTAGTCTTGTATAAAGTTGGAGATGTTCCATTAGATATTATTTTAGGGATCTATTCTGGTGCAGTGACTAATACCCCTTCGCTTGGTGCGGGGCAACAAATTTTATCCGAATTGGGCATGAGCAATTTGACTGAAACTATGGGGATGGCATATGCGGTTGCGTATCCGTTTGGGATTTGTGGAATTTTATTGACCATGTGGTTGGTTCGTCTATTTTTTAAAATAAAAGTCGAAGAAGAAGCACTTGGCTTTCAAAAAGAAAGTGGACAAGATAAAGAAACATTACGTTCCATGAATGTTAAAGTCACTAACCCTAATTTAAATGGTTTGCATCTTATTGATATTCCTGGGTTTGATAATAAAGATGTAGTTTGTTCCCGTCTGAAGCGGGAGGAGAGCATTTGTGTACCTAAAGCGGACACCCCTATTTACCAAGGTGATTTACTGCATATCGTGGGCGAAATTCACGCTTTGAAAAAAATGCGCTTGGTGATTGGTGAAGAGGTTGATGTGCCAATGGCAACATTGAGTGGTGATTTACGTTCCGAACGCATTGTGGTGACCAATGAAAAAGTGTTGGGTAAACGAATAAAAGGTTTAGGTATTCATCAAAAATACGGTGTAGTGATTTCGCGTCTCAATCGCGCAGGGGTAGAACTTGTCCCAACAGCGAATACTACGTTGCAATTTGGGGATGTCTTGCACGTTGTTGGTCGTTCTGATTTGATTGGGCATGCTATTGCAATTATTGGCAATGCACAGCAAAAATTACAACATGTACAAATGTTACCAGTGTTTATCGGTATTGGGCTTGGTGTATTGTTAGGATCTATTCCGTTTTATGTTCCGGGCTTTCCGGTTGCTTTAAAGCTCGGTTTGGCAGGCGGACCGTTAGTGATTGCCTTAATTCTTGCGCGTATTGGCAGTATCGGCAAACTTTATTGGTTTATGCCACCAAGCGCTAACTTGGCGTTACGCGAGATCGGTATTGTATTATTTTTATCCGTGGTTGGACTTAAATCCGGTGGTAATTTTGTGGCGACTTTTGTTCATGGAAGTGGCTTGGAGTGGATGGGGTATGGTGCGCTTATTACGTTTATTCCGTTAATGTTTGTTGGGATTTTGGCACGTTTATATTTAAAATTAAACTATTTAACCTTATGTGGATTATTAGCAGGTTCCATGACAGATCCGCCAGCATTAGCATTTGCTAACGCGATCAAAGAAGACAGTGGCGCGGCGGCATTATCTTATGCGACGGTGTATCCGTTAGTCATGTTTTTGCGGATCATCTCGCCGCAATTACTCGCTATTTTGCTGTGGACTATCGTATAAATTAAGCGGAAAATTGCCATAAAAATGACCGCACTTTTGCTCAATGAAACAAAAAGTGCGGTCAATTTTTACACGTTTTAGCGCTAATGGTGCCCTATTTGTGCACGCCATTTGCTCAATTAATGTTTGCAGCCGCCTTTTCCACCACAGCAACCGTCATGATCGTGGTGGTGATCATGTCCGTGATGATGGTGATGCCCGCCGCAACCGCAACCATGACCTTCTTCATCGCTGTCATGATGGTGACCGCCACAGCAACCGCTTTCTTGGTGAATATGACCGTGAGCGATTTCTTCTAATGTAGCTTCGCGTGTTGCAACAACTTCAACGGTAAATAACAGTTCTTGACCGGCGAGCATATGGTTTCCGTCAACGACCACATCGGTTTCGCCCACTTCAGTGATCACCACTGGTAATGGACCCATATCCGTATCAGCGATAAAACGCATACCGACCACTAATTCATCAACACCGACAAAAACGTCTTTCGGCACGCGTTGTACCATATTTTCGTTGTATTCACCGTAAGCCTCTTCCGGTTTTACGCGTACTTCAAATTTATCGCCAACTGCTTTTCCTTCCAATGCATTTTCAAGACCAATCACTAAATTATTGTGACCTTGTAAGTATTCTAACGGTTGATTTGCTGGCGCTTCATCTACCAATACGCCATCTTCTGTGCGAACTTGGTAAGCAATGCTTACCACGATATTTTTTGCAACTTTCATTATTACCTCATTGCTGGTTAAAATCGATTCATTGTAGCGGAAATCCGCCGACCTGTCATTATTACTTCACTAATTCAATTTTAGCGTCAAGACGCGCTTTCAGCTGGGTTTTTCCTTGTTCTAACTTCACGGAACTATCATCCACTTTCGCCGCTCGTTCCATCGCACCATACGGTCTGGCAACCATGTCGTAGTTTTCTGTCGGCGAGGTTAAATTTAGCTCCACAATCGAATAATCTTTGGCTTTCAACGTGGTTTTAATTAATTGTGCTTGCTGCTCAAATTTTTTCAGCACATTGGCGGTTAATTCATCTTCGGATTTAGCAATAGTTTCCGGCGAGACCAGCGCATTGACTGAAGAAATCGCTAAAATACCGTCAAGATCGGATAGTATTTTGGACAAGGCTTCGCTGTCGGCACTTTGTAATACCAATTGTCCAGACGTTACCCAACCGTTTTGTTTGCCTTGTTGGTTATAGCGCACATAAGTATTGCGCGAATTTTGTTTAATTTCCACCGCACTTTGCGCTTTAATAATCTCAAGTGCTTGGTTAATTTTACTGTTTACTTCCTGATTGGCTTTCGGCAATGCCGCATTTTCAACTTGAATAAACAAGGTTACTTGTAATAAATCCTGAGGCACTTCTTTTTCAACTTCCGTACTAAAACTCACGATATTTCCGTTTTTAATGGAACTGGCAGGTGAGGTATTCGCAGATAGGCTCATGGGCAATGCCATCATTAAAATAAAGGCAATATGTTTTAATTTCATCTTCATTTTCCTTTCTTTCAGTAAACTAACTCTTAGTCAATGTGGTTTAAAAATAGTTCAAAAATGACCGCACTTACGTCGTCTTTTCATTGGTTGATTTACATTGTTGTCATCAAATTGTCATATTTCTTTTTTATACTCCCCGTCGAAGTAAAGCACATCATTGAAAAATATATCATTGAGGAGAAATTTATGTTAGTTAAAACATTCAAGCGCTTTATGTTATTAGCCATCTCATTCGGCACCTTATCCTTAACTGCTCATGCACAAACCATCACTGGCGCAGGCGCCTCATTCCCCTATCCGGTTTATGCAAAATGGTCATCATTATATGAAAAAGAAACCGGTAACAAAGTTAACTATCAATCTATCGGTTCCGGCGGCGGTCAACAACAAATTATTGCGAAAACCATTGATTTTGGTGCCTCCGACGATCCAATGAAAGCCGAATTACTCGAGCAACATCAATTATTACAATTCCCAGCCATTATCGGCGGAACCGTGCCGGTCGTGAATATCCCGAATGTGCAACCTGGTCAATTAAAACTTTCCGGTGACGTTTTAGCGAAAATTTTCTTAGGTGAGATTAAAACATGGAACGATCCGGCGGTGGCAGCATTAAACCCAGATCTTAACTTACCAAGCAATCCAATTATTGTGGTACACCGTTCCGACGGTTCCGGTACCACTTTCGGTTGGACCAACTATTTGTCAAAAGTCTCTGCGGATTGGAAAGCCAAAGTGGGCGAGGGCAAATCGGTGAAATGGCCAACCGGTCAAGGCGGTAAGGGAAACGAGGGCGTTTCAGCTTATGTGAAACAGCTTAAATTCTCAATCGGTTATGTTGAATATGCTTACGCCAAACAAAATAACCTTGCTTGGGTATCTCTACAAAATAAGGCCGGCGAATTTGTTCAACCGTCAAAAGAAAGTTTTATGTCCGCTGCCGCTAATGCTAAATGGGATGAAAAACCGGGAATGGGCGTTGTGTTGACCGATGAAGAGGGGAAAGCCTCTTGGCCGGTAACCGCGGCGAGTTTTATCTTGTTACACAAAGTAGCGGATAATGTGCAAGCCACCAAGGGCATACTCCAATTCTTCGATTGGGCGTTTAGCAAAGGGCAAGATGCGGCGTCTGAATTAGATTATGTACCGTTACCACAAGAACTGGTTAATCAAATCAAAGCGCAATGGACAAGCGAAGTGAAAGATAAAAACGGTAACGCAATACAGTAAGGCTTGGTATGGTGGGCGATATGCCCACCCTACTTTGAATAACGATAGAAATAGAAAATATGCATAAAGTAGATAGAAAATATTTGAATCACCCGTTTATTGAAACGCTATTTAAAAATACAACGCGTTTTTTTGCGCTCGGTGTTTTTTGTGCGTTATTAGCAATAATCGTCTCGCTTTTTGTGGGCGCTTGGGATGCCATTAAACAATTTGGTCTTCCTTTTTTATGGACAAACGACTGGGATCCGGTACAAGAAAATTATGGCGCATTAGTGCCAATTATCGGCACCTTAGTTTCTGCCGGTATTGCCTTATGTATTGCAGTACCGATTTCCTTGGGTATTGCAGTGTTTCTTTCCGAGCTTGCACCACAATGGCTTAAACGTCCAGTCAGCCTTGCAGTGGAATTACTTGCTGCAATTCCATCTATTATTTATGGCATGTGGGGCTTATTCGTGTTTGTTCCCTTATTCCAAGAATTTATCCAACCCCATTTAATCGAATATCTTGGCGCCTTGCCTTTTGTTGGGATGTTATTTTCCGGCGTGCCTTTCGGGATCGGTTTATTTACCGCTGGGTTAGTGTTGGCAATTATGGTGATTCCGTTTATTTCTTCGGTGATGCGCGATATGTTCCAAGCGGTTCCACCAATGTTAAAAGAATCCGCCTATGGACTAGGTTCGACGACGTCAGAAGTCGTCTGGAAAGTGATTTTGCCTTATACCAAAGCCGGTGTCATCGGCAGCATTATGCTCGGTCTGGGACGTGCCTTAGGGGAAACCATGGCGGTGACCTTTGTGATCGGTAATGCGTTCCAATTGCCTCAATCAATCTTTTCACCATCATCCTCTATTGCTTCGGCTATCGCTAACGAATTTAACGAAGCCGGTGGTTTACAAAAATCCGCCTTGTTGGAATTAGGTTTACTACTTTTCGTAATTACCACATTGGTGTTGGCTTGCTCAAGATTGCTGATTGCGCGCATGAGCAGACATGAGGGGAAAAAATAATGTTAGTACGTTATCAAAACCGACGTTTTCATTGTCGTAAATTTAAGAACAAAATTATGTTGTGCTTATCCGGACTTTCCGTCATTTTCGGTTTGTTTTGGTTAGTTTGGATTATTGCCACCTTGCTTTTCAAAGGTATTCCATCATTGTCCTTTGATTTATTTCTTGCCGAAACGCCCGCGCCAAATGAACAAGGCGGCTTATTAAATGCCATTATCGGCTCCAGTTTAATGTTGGTGGTGGCGATGGCGATTGCCACACCCGTGAGCATTTTAGCGGGTACCTATTTAGCCGAATACGGACGCTACAGCAAACTTTCCAGCATGGTGCGTTTTTTAAATGATATTTTACTTTCCGCCCCGTCAATTACCATTGGTTTGTTTATTTATGCGGTTTATGTGGCACAAGTGAAACATTATTCCGGTTGGGCTGGCGGTTTTGCCTTAGCCATGATCGCCATTCCGGTTATCGTACGAACCACTGACAGTATGCTCAATTTAGTCCCGAATAACTTACGTGAAGCCGCCATTGCTTTAGGTTGTCCACAATGGCGTGTGATCACCATGATCTGCTACCGTGTGGCGAAACCGGGGATCATTACTGGGGTTCTCTTGTCGATCGCGCGTATTGCCGGCGAAACTGCACCATTATTATTCACCGCACTTTCCAACCAATTTACATCCTGGAATATGAACGGTCCAATGGCAAATTTACCCGTCGTGATTTACCAATATGCCGCCAGCCCGTTTGAAGATTGGAATACGCTTGCTTGGGCGGGCGCAACCTTAATCACTCTCTTTGTACTGGTGTTAAATATTATTACCCGTTTATATTTCCAACCAAAACAAAAATAAGGATAAAAGAATGAATAACCCAATTGTACCAATGAACGAAACGAAAATTGAGATCAATAATTTAAACTTTTATTATGGCGATTTTCATGCGCTGAAAAATATCAACTTGCGCATTGCGAAAAATAAAGTGACCGCGTTTATCGGACCATCCGGTTGCGGAAAATCAACCTTGTTGCGCACTTTAAACCGGATGTTTGAGCTGTATCTGGCACAACACGCCACCGGCGAAATTAATTTGGAGGGCGAAAATTTACTGACCTCTGATACGGATATTTCCATTATCCGCGCAAAAGTTGGCATGGTCTTCCAAAAACCGACGCCATTCCCGATGTCTATTTACGACAATATCGCTTTTGGTATTCGTTTATTTGAAAAATTGAGCAAAGCGGAAATGGACGAACGCGTTGAATGGGCATTGACCAAAGCTGCGTTGTGGAATGAAGTGAAAAATAAATTAAATCAAAGCGGAGACAGTTTATCCGGCGGGCAACAACAACGTTTGTGTATTGCACGCGGTATCGCAGTCAAACCGGAAGTCTTATTGCTGGATGAGCCTTGTTCTGCGTTGGATCCGATTTCCACTATGAAAATCGAAGAACTTATCGGCGAACTAAAACAAGATTACACCGTGGCAATCGTGACCCACAATATGCAGCAAGCCGCCCGTTGCTCTGATTACACCGCTTATATGTACTTAGGCGAATTAGTGGAATTTGACGAAACGAAAAAAATCTTCGACAAACCACAAAACCAAAAAACGGAAGACTATATCAAAGGACGGATGGGGTAATTTCCGGTTTAAAGTGCGGTTAAAAAATAGCAAGAATTTTGACCGCACTTTTTTTAACTTCTGTTTTACTCAATCCCAATCAACTTATGAGTTTGAATACTCAACAACCATTGGGGTTTATTTGGGCGGGCGTTGAGTTCGCCGAGTAATTGGATGGTTTCATGTAAGTTCATTTTGCCATTAACTTCGCAAGGGCTTAAGAAATAATAGTCCGCGCTGATTTTCCCTTCGATAAACTCACAAAACTCGCGCGCTTCGGCATCCATCACAATACGCACTTCGTTAGCTTTTTTGATACAACGGCGTTGGTATTTTTCCGCGTACATGCCTTTCGGACTGGTAGCGATGTAATCAATTTGTGGCGGAATTTCTTTTAGACCATTAGTTTCAATGGCAAGGAAATAACCGTCTTTTTTGAGTTCATCAAGCAACAGCACTACTTTTGGATGAATTGTCGGTTCGCCGCCTGTGATAATCACATTCTTCGCCGAAAATGACCGCACTTTTACCAGTATTTGGCTGAGTGTCCATGGCTCAAATTCATGGTAATTGGTATCGCACCAAGGGCAAGCCAAGTTGCATTTGCCAAGACGCACAAAAATGCTCGGCATACCTGTATTTGCCCCTTCCCCTTGCAGGCTTTCGAAGATTTCTACAATGGGGAAACTGGGTTCGTTAATGAGCAAGCTCATTCGCGGTACTCACAAAATGAAGTGGGCGTTTCCCACAAACGAATTGCAGAAATCGGTAACTTGTCTTTCAAGCGATTAAACATAAAACGCGCCATTTCTTCCGCGGTAGTGCGCACAGGAATGCCAAAGGTTTTTGAGTTTAATTCATTGAGTAACGCCGCAATTTTGCATTCGCGTTCGCTGGTGGTATCGTAAATAAAAGCGTGATCCATTGGGTCTAAAATCGCTTCTTTCACCGCAGTTTTCACATCGGTAAAATCCACCACCATGCTTTTTTTCGCACCTTCAGGCACTAAATCGCCGCTCACTTCTACTTGAAGTTTATAAGTATGACCGTGCAAATTTTGGCACTTACCATCATGACCGTCCAAAATATGCGCCATATCAAAACTAAATTCTTTTGAAACCTTAAACATTTTTCACCGCACTTTTTTGCGCTAAATATTCTGCCAACCCTTTTTCGCGCAAAATACAGCTTGGGCATTCGCCACAACCGCCCTCCACGCCCATATAACACGTATGGGTATGTTCGCGCACATAATCCAAGCGACCTAAATCATCAGCAAGTTGCCAGGTTTGCGCTTTGGTTAAATACATTAATGGCGTGCGAATATTGAAATTGTAATCCATGGACAAATTCAAAGTGACGTTCATGGATTTAATAAACACATCGCGACAATCAGGGTAACCGCTAAAATCCGTTTCGCAAACGCCGGTGATAATGTCGGTCATGCCTTGGCTTTTGGCATAAATCGCCGCATGAAGTAAGAACAAGGCATTACGCCCGTCCACCACCGTATTTGGCACGCCTTTTTCGTTTTTCACGATGTCCGTTTCACTCATCATGGCATTGGGCGCGAAAACCTGCATGGCAGTCATATCTAAAATATGCTGCTTCACGCCCAAATCTTGGCAAATCCATTTGGCTTTTTGCAATTCGATATGATGACGTTGCCCATATTGGAACGTCATGGCATGAACATTTTCTACGCCATATTCTTGAATGGCAAGCAGTAAACAGGTTGTGGAATCTTGTCCACCAGAAAAAATGACAACCGCTTTGCGGTCATTATTGGGATTTAAAATTTTTGAAATTTGCATAGTTTTCCTAGTTTTTTTGCGTGGGATGGATTGCGAACCACGAGTAAAATTCACCGCACTTTTGTCCACATAAAAGTGCGGTCAGGATTTTAACAGAAATACATCAGCAAATCACATGAGTTTTAACGCTAAAGCACTATTTTATCTCGCTCATTGTATAACACATTATATCTTCTATCATTATAGACTTGTTTTCGATTAATCTAGGGATGCTTTATTCGCTTGTATGCATCACAATTTGGTATGACACCTTATCTTATCTAGGATAAGTAAAAATGCCCGAAAGGAAACTTTTGAGAACATTGGTGAACTTGAACAAGCAAACAATGATAAGCTGGGTTACTATAATGTAGAACGAATTCAATTAAAACTAAAAGGGCTGAGTTCGATACAATATCAAAATCAGCCCTTTGCATAACGCTCTCATTTTTAGGGGTTAGATCAAAAAATGCGATTTAATGTTATGAACGTTTCATAATTTCAAAGAATTCTTCGTTGGTTTTCGCAATCATTAATTTATCAATGAGGAATTCCATGGCTTCCACTTCACCCATTGGATTAAGGATTTTGCGTAAAATCCACATTTTTTGCAATTCTTCAGGGGTGGTGAGCAAATCTTCTTTACGAGTACCGGAGCGGTTGAAATCAATCGCTGGGAAGACACGTTTTTCCGCAACTTTGCGAGATAAGTGCAATTCCATGTTACCGGTTCCTTTGAATTCTTCAAAGATAACTTCGTCCATTTTGGAACCCGTATCCACCAACGCGGTGGCGATAATGGTTAAGCTGCCGCCTTCTTCTACGTTACGCGCCGCTCCGAAGAAACGTTTCGGACGATGCAAGGCGTTAGCATCCACCCCACCGGATAAGATTTTGCCGGAAGCTGGGGTGACCGTATTGTAAGCGCGCGCTAAACGGGTGATGGAGTCGAGTAAAATGACCACGTCTTTTTTATGTTCTACTGAGCGTTTTGCCTTTTCAATCACCATTTCTGCGACTTGAACATGACGTGCGGCGGGCTCGTCGAAGGTGGAAGCAATGACTTCGCCTTTTACTGAACGTTGCATTTCCGTAACTTCTTCTGGGCGCTCATCAATCAACAACACAATTAGCTCGCACTCCGGATAATTGTGGGTGATGCTTTGCGCAATATTTTGCAACAACATGGTTTTACCCGCTTTGGGTGGCGCAACGATAAGACCGCGTTGTCCTTTCCCAATAGGTGATGCCAAATCTAAAATACGCGCGGTTAAATCTTCGGTCGAACCGTTACCACGTTCCATTCTTAAACGGGAGTTAGCATGAAGAGGTGTTAAGTTTTCGAAAAGGATTTTGCTGCGGGAAACTTCCGGTTTGTCGTCGTTGACTTGATCCACTTTAAGGAGGGCAAAATAGCGTTCTCCATCTTTTGGTGGGCGAATTTTACCTTCAATTTTGTCACCAGTTTGCAAATTAAAACGACGAATTTGACTTGGTGACACATAAATATCGTCCGGACCGGCTAAATAAGAGCTATCGGCTGAACGCAAAAAGCCGAAACCGTCAGGAAGAATTTCCAGCACGCCGCCACCAAAAATATCTTCACCGCTTTTGGCGTGTTGTTTCAGAATTGCGAATACCATGTCTTGTTTGCGTAAGCGAGCTAAATTTTCTAAGCCCATTTGCCCTTCGCCAAGAGCCACCAATTCAGAGACCGGTGTATTTTTAAGTTCTGTTAAATGCATAATTGAAATGTCATTAGATTGGATGTTGTAAATTTATTTGAATTGCCTTTTTAAGGGCGATAGACAAGGCGTAAATTATCATTAAATCCCTATGCTGTCTAGTTATTCTACAAGTTTTTATAAAAAGTGCGGTCCTTTTTGAGGATTTTTTGACTTCATGATATGCTTAGGCACAAATTTTCAATAAAACAGACTTTATTATGCAAAATCATCATTTAAGTCAGCGTCGTTTTGCTGATTTACCTTTACACCCAACCCTCTTGCAAGCCTTGCAACAACAGGGGTTTGAATATTGTACGCCGATTCAAGCCTTGTCGTTGCCCGTGAGTTTACAAGGACATGATGTGGCAGGACAGGCGCAAACCGGAACAGGAAAAACCATGGCGTTTTTAACCGCTACTTTCCATCATTTATTGCAAAATCCGAGCAAAGCAACTTCCCAACCGCGCGCGCTAATTTTAGCGCCAACCCGTGAATTAGCGGTGCAAATCGCTCATGATGCCACCATTTTCACGCAAGCCAGCGGCTTGAAGACCGGTTTGGCGTATGGCGGAGACGGTTACGAGAAACAATTAAAAGCCATTGATCAGGGTGTGGATATTTTGATCGGTACGACTGGGCGGGTGATTGATTATGTCAAACAAGGGATTATTCGCTTGGATCACATTCAAGTGGTGGTGCTGGATGAAGCGGATCGGATGTTTGATTTGGGTTTTATTAAAGATATTCGCTATTTATTGCGCAAATGTCCGCCGGTACAACAACGCTTGACCATGTTATTTTCTGCTACGCTATCTTACAAAGTGCGAGAGCTTGCCTTTGAAGATATGAATGATCCGCAATATGTGGAAATTGAGCCCTTGCAAAAAACCGGTCACCACATCAAAGAAGAATTATTCTATCCGTCTAATCAAGATAAAATGGCATTGTTGATGACCTTGCTCGAAGAAGAATGGCCACAGCGTTGCATTGTGTTTGCCAATACTAAACATCGTTGCGAAGAAATTTGGGGGTATTTAGCAGCTGACGGGAATCGCGTTGGTTTGCTTACCGGTGATGTGGCACAGAAAAAACGTTTAAGCCTGTTGAAACAATTTACCGATGGAGCGCTGGATATTTTGGTGGCAACGGATGTGGCGGCGCGCGGGTTGCATATTCCGGATGTCAGCCATGTGTTCAATTATGACTTGCCAGACGATCGGGAGGATTATGTGCATCGTATTGGGCGCACTGGGCGCGCGGGCGAAAGTGGCGTGTCGATCAGTTTTGCCTGCGAAGAATACGCCATGAATTTACCGGCAATTGAAGAATATATCGGGCATTCTATTCCCGTCAGTCAATATGATCCGAATGCCTTGTTAACCGATTTGCCAAAACCGTTGCGCTTAAAGCGCGCGCAATCATTGAATCGTACCAATGCGCATAATAATAGTCGCAGTAATGCGCGTGGCAATTCTCGTCCGTTTAAAAAACGTTTCTAAAACCCACCGCACTTTATTGACGCGGTATCGTAAAGTGCGGTTATTTTCGGTGTTATTTTATCAATCGCCTACTTAAATATGTATCTTTCGTTCCTATCTGGGGTTTCTCGTGTTAGAATTATCCCCCTTTATTTTAACCATAACCCATAAACAAGAGTGATGAAGTTAGTCGATTTTTTAGTCAATACATTGGATGATTTAAAAGCCACAGACATTTTAACCATTGATGTTCGTGGTAAATCGTCGATTACTGACGATATGATTATTTGTACAGGAACGTCCAGCCGCCATGTGTCTTCATTGGCGCAAAAATTAATTGATGAAAGTAAACAAGCGGGATTTGAGACCTTTGGCGAGGAAGGCAAAGCCACTGCCGATTGGATTGTGGTGGATTTTGGTCAAGCCATGGTGCATATCTTGCAGGCAGATAGTCGCGAATTGTATCAACTAGAAAAACTTTGGGCATAGTTTGGCGCCATGAAAATTCAATTGATTGCAGTAGGCACTAAAATGCCGGCGTGGATCACCACTGGGTTTGAAGAATACC